>JBLILN010000039.1:0-4799 GCA_047635695.1 Alphaproteobacteria bacterium | reverse complement strand
TACGTGGTGCATCAAGTGCTGATAACGCACGTTTTGAAGCACTCAACACGTTCATTAAAGGCATGACACGTACGGCAGAATTTAAGCCTCACGCAGGTGAACTTTCTAGGACAGATGTGGTTGCCGTGGCAGAAGGTTTTGAAATTATATTGCCACTCGAAGGCCATGTTGATTTTGAAGCTGAAAAAGAACGTGTTCAAAAAGAAATTGTGAAATTTGAAATAGAATTAGCTAAAATTGAAGGCATGCTTGGTAACGAAAACTTTGTAAAACGTGCGCCTGAACATGTGGTCGCTGAACAAAAAGCAAGTAAAGAAGCCATTTTAGCCGACTTGACTAAACTTAAAGCAGTAATGGAAGCGAGATAATATGCCAAAACGTAACGACATTTTAATAGCGCTCGATAAATACAGCCCAAAAAGCTTGGAAGAGCAGGGCAGTAAATTATTGATGATCGATTTTATCGAAAACAATAAAAACTGTTTTAAGCGCGAAAACTTAGAAGGTCATGTAACAGGCAGCGCTTGGGTTGCCAGCACTGACGGTAAAAAAGTTTGCTTAATGCATCATAAAAAACTTAATAAATGGTTACAGCCTGGCGGCCATTGCGATGGTGAATTTAGGGTTAAACTTGTGGCTGAAAAAGAAGCCAAGGAAGAAACAGGGTTAAAATCACTCAAGGCTTTTGATGGTCAGGTTTTTGATGTCGATGTGCATGTTATTCCTGAAAATAAAGGCGTGCCTGAGCATATTCATTATGATATCCGTTATGTCTTTGTAGCTGATGGCAATGAAGCACCTGTCGTGAACGATGAATCTCACGATGTAAAATGGTTCACATTAGAAGAAGCGGCAAAAATGAAGTTGGATGAGTCAGTTCAACGTATGCTTGCTAAAAGCGTCGAATAGTATTACTTTATAAAAAAATTAATTAGAATCTTTGGAGACAGAAAATGGCAGGACACAGTAAATGGGCCAACATTAAACACCGCAAAGGCGCACAAGACGCAAAGCGTGGTAAAATTTTCACAAAACTTATCCGTGATATTATGACAGCGGCTAAAAGTGGTGGTGTCCCAGCTGATAACCCAAACTTAAAATTGGCTTTAGATAAAGCACGTGCAGCGAACATGACCAAAGAGGTTGTGGAGCGCGCTATTAAGCGTGGTACGGGTGAAATTCAAGGTGAAGATTACGTTGAAAAAGTTTACGAAGCAATGGGCCAAGGTGGCGTTGCAATTGTTATCAAAACACTGACTGATAATGGTACACGTACATACAACAACGTACGCTTGGCTGTTACTAAAGCTGGTGGTAACCTTGGTGAACAAGGTTCTGTTATGTGGCAGTTCAATCATAACGGTTTAATTGTTTTCCCTAACACCATTGGTGAAGAAGATGACGTGATGGAAGTGGCAATTGAATCTGGCGCTGCTGACTTTTCTGCAGAAGGTGATATTTACAAAGTTATTACCGAAGTGCCTGACTTTGGTATTGTGCGTGATGCCATGGTTGCTAAGTATGGTGAACCATTGGAAGACCCTGACCTGACTTATATCCCAACAAACATGATCGAAATTACTGATTTAGAAGTTGCACAAAAAGTTCAAAACCTTGTGGATGCTATTGATGAAGACGATGACGTTCAAGATGTGATTACAAATATGGATATCTCAGAAGAAATTGCAGAAGCTTTAACTTCTTAAAGCTATACTGTTTTTGTTTAGGTAAATGTCATTTACCTCATAAATAAAAAAAAGCCCTCAATGAGGGCTTTTTTTTTGTCCGATGAAATGGTTAATTAAATTTTTTAAGTTTGTCAGCTGCTACTAGTGCTAACCTTAAAGAGTCAATAGCATTATAAACTTCGGCGGTACAATCAATCTTCGTAATAGTTGAATTCTTGGAGCCAGGGAAGTCCTACAATAAAGAGGCAAGAAGCCAAAATAAATCGTTAAAATACGATTTGAAAAAGGGTGCCTGTAAGGGTGGTATATAAATAAGTGAAATATATGTAGGGTGAGCTATGTCATTTTTTAAGGCCTCTATGTTTTAAAATATGAAAATTTATGGGCTAAATACGTTGAAATATGCTATTTTTGGGTATGAAAATTTTAGGCATTGATCCAGCTCTGGGCACCACTGGTTGGGGTGTTATTGAAGTAAACGGCAATCAGTCGCACTTTATTGCGGGCGGCGTTATTAAAACCAATGCTAAAAATACCCATCCACAGCGATTAAAAACCATTCATGACGACCTTAATGAAATTATTAGCACCTACAGCCCAAGTGAAGTGGCTGTGGAAGAGGTTTATGTTAACAGTAACCCACGCACAAGTTTAAAGCTTGGCCAAGCGAGGGGGATATGTCTTTTGGTGCCAACATTACACGAACTTTTAGTTTCAGAATATACACCAACAGAAATTAAAAAGGCCATTGCAGGTAGTGGTAAAGCCGCTAAAGAACAAGTCGCTATAATGGTTAAAATGTTATTACCAACTGCAGGGTTTATAACGCATGATACCTCTGACGCTTTAGCTGTGGCGCTTTGCCATGCCAATATTTCTCGCTATAATGCCGTGGTTAATAAAACAGGCTAAAATTTAAGACTTGCGCGCGGGCATATCCATGGTGAAAACCCAGCTGTTCTCTGCCGACATTTCAGGTGCGAAAGCATAACCCTCCACATCAAAATTTTTGATATCATCTATGTTATGAATACGGTTTTTAATGATGTAGTCAGCCATTAAGCCTCTAGCGCGTTTTGCCATAAGGCCAATGGTTTTAAGCTTGCCGTCTTTGCGTTGTTTAAAGACAATATTAATAAGCGGGTACGTAAGGTTTTTCACCTTAACTGCTTTGAAATATTCAATAGAAGCCAAGTTAATAATAGCTGTTCTGTCCTGTTTGTTTATTGTATCTGTTATGCGAGAATCCCAAAAACCATAAAGGTTACGGCCACGTTCATTTTCATACTTAGTGCCCATTTCAAGGCGGTAAGGTTGCATAAGATCGAGCGGGCGTAACATGCCATAAAGGCCTGAAAGAATGCGAATATGCTTTTGTGCAAAGTCGAGGTCTTCTTCACTATAATTTTCGACATCCATTTTATCGTAAACGTCGCCTTTAAAAGTAAAAAGTGCCTGACGTGAATTTTGAGGTGTAAATGGTACGTTAAATTGTTGATAGCGTTCAAAATTCAGGTTACTTAAAGGTACACTTAAGTGCATAAGGTCTGAAATATCGCCACTGCTTAGTTTTTTCAAACCCGAGGATAAAATTTCTGCATCTATAATAAATTCAGGTATGGTGAATTTAGCCGTTTTAATAACAGAGTTTTCATCAAGCTTTTTTGACGGTGATAAGAGTACAAGCATTTTATATTTACCTTTTAATTTATGTTATAAATTACACTTTATTTTTTTCGAATAAAGCAATAACCTCAATATGGTTTGACCATAAAAATTGGTCGATAGGCGTGATTATTTTTAACTGGTAGCCAGATTCTAACAAATTTTGCGCATCACGTGAAAATGTATTTGGGCTACAAGAAATATAAACAATATGTTGAACGGCCGATTTAGATATTTCTTTAATTTGTTCTTTTGCACCGTCTCTTGGTGGGTCAAGCACAATGGCATCATATTCATTTAATTCTGTCGTCATTAATGGGTCTAAGAATAAGTTTTTATAAACACCTTTGATATTTTTAGCCGTTGTTTTGGCTGCATTATTTAATGCCTCAAGCGCTTGCCTGTCGGTTTCATAACCATCCACCGTTATATCATTAGGGAATGCAAAGGTAAAAGTACCTCGACCACAAAACAGGTCGGCCACTTTTTTAATGTTTTTATCTTTTAAAAAGCTCAGCAGTGTCTCTGTTAGTCTATGGTCGGCACTGTCGCTGGCCTGTAAAAAGTTTTTAGCGCCAACGCTAACAGGGATACCATCAAATGATACTGTAGGTTGACCTTCTGCATAAACAGGGTCTTCGAAGCCGTCAACTTTCAGGGTGAACTTTGTAATGTTATGGCGTTTTGCAAAACTTGCAAGTGTTTCACGTTCTTCATATGAAAGTGCTTTATGTTGCGGCATTTCTATATATAGGTCTGTTTGATTGTTTGTCACAGATATCCAAATTTCGGCCGTTTCTTTATTTGCTAAAAACTCAGCAAGTAAACGTTTGAGTGGTGTGAATAGCTGAACCAACTCAGGACGCAAAACCAAACAACTGTCGATATTAATAATATCGTGACTGCCTTTTTGCCTATAACCAAACTGAAGCCTGGTTTTAATTTTTTGCGCTTTTAGGTTAGAACGTCTTCTTGTTGAATGGGGTAAAATAATAGGGTCTGTTAATGAATTATCGTCAATATTATGACGTTTAAGTGCCGTTTTAACAATGTCTTTTTTCCACGTTTTATAAAAGTCATCTTCCATGTGTTGGGCTGCACAACCACCACATTTTGAAAAATAAGGGCAGGGTGCTTCAATGCGTTCCGTGCTTGGTTCAAGTATTTGTAAAACAGAGGCTGAAAAGCCATTGCCTTTTTTTTGCCCTATATCGATGGATACTTTTTCGCCGTCTAAAGTGTAAGGCACGTAAACGGTTTCACCATTTTTTAATTTGGCAATACCGTCGCCATTTTGGCCAACATGTGCAATGGTTACTATTTCGCTCATGAAAAATCTTCCATAATTTTATTTGCTGTGTAAGGGGCAAAGCATAAGCCTATACCACCATGTCCTGTGGCATGATAAAGGCCTTTTAAGTTTTTATCCCAGCCTAAAATAGGGCC
>JBLILN010000038.1:0-6120 GCA_047635695.1 Alphaproteobacteria bacterium | reverse complement strand
TTTATGTATAAGGATCCTTGTCCTTATGTAAAAGGTATTGGCTAAAAGTTGCGATACAAAAAGCCAAAGATGTTTTATTTGTAGTGATTGTAACTTGATAAATGCTGTTTTGTGAAGTGTAAGGCATAATATGGGTGGGCTGTTTTTAGAATAAAGGTGAGGGCTATGGTAGGAAAGACACTCTTTTGCTGAAATTTATGAAGTTTGAGGGCATATTATCATATGTCTGATGTTTATATTGCTTACAGTGACGGGTGGTTTGTAGACCTTAAGGCCGTATCTTCTACTTCATAAAAAGGGACATCAACTTCGGCTGACCTTAGCTCATTATCAAGCAGGCGTAATGCACGGATCATCCTTGTTAAACCAATACTACCCGTACTACGTGGGAATAAATCAAGCGATAAAAATTCACCCAGCTCACGTTCAACACGCCCTTGTCCAAACGTATCAAACAACGTTTTGGCAACATTTCCACCATCTATGGCGTAAAAACGTTCGCGCATATATTCCGCATTGGTACCTCGTTCAGAGGCGCCTATGGTTTCCATACCATAAAGAATGACATCAGAAGTTTTAACATGCTCACCTACGCGCTTATGGCTCCATGAGGGGTTAAGGCTGTTGGGCTTGTCTTTAATAACCATGATGGAAGATAATTCATTACCAATACGGCTTTCAGTGGTGGCATCAATTTTTTTAACACCAAAGTCTAGTGTGATTTTGTCATAAGCCGCGCTTTTAAGGTCCTCAAGGCTGAAGCCGAAATGCGTTAAAATGTCTTTTTGTAGCTGCGCCATAGACTCGATACCGCCTGCGGTTTCAAAATCAAAGATAGGAAAAATGTTTTCATGCCTGCCAGCAACAGGGTTTTTGTGTTGCCTATAACTAGTTGAACAGCAGAAAACGCCAGGAAGTTCGGGGTTTTTTAATAACTCAAATTCAAGCCACATGTGGGCAGATTGTGGTAATAGATAGCTTTCATTGCCGTAGTTGTAAGTTGCGATGGTTGATATATCATCAGCAATAGCGAGGAAACTTTGGCGGGATTGTGGGTGAACTTCAATAAACCCGCGTGCGGTGAAAAATTCTCTCAAACGAGAGACTGTCTTGTGGTACCAGTAAGAATTAACGTTTGCCAATCATACTTCCTTTGCATCTATTTAGGCAGAAAATACCTTAAAAACAAGTAAAAGAAAAGTTTTTTATGTATATTTACAAACACTAAACACGAAGGAAGCGAAAAAACCTTGGCAAAACTAGGGCAAGCAAGTACCTTGCATACTATGAAAAATTCAAAAAAACAGCGAAATATATTACAAGTAACTGCGGCCCTTCAAGAGGGTGGTGTCGAACGTGGTACGGTAGAAATGGCGGCCTATACTCAAGCGCAAGGTTATAACAGTTTTGTTGCTAGTTTTGGTGGGCGCATGGAAAGTGATCTAGTTTCTTCGGGTTCAACGCATTATAAACTACCCTTACATAAACGTAACCCATTTTACATTATTTACAATGGCTTTAAATTGGCTTCTTTTATAAAAAGAAATGATATTGATTTGGTTCATGCACGTTCACGTGCGCCTGCATGGGCAGCTGTGTTGGCTTGTAAATTGACAGGCGTACCTTATGTAACAACATTCCACGGCACGCATAAAATTCAAAACAGGGCCAAGAAGCTTTACAACAGCTCAATGGTGCGTGGTCTACGTGTTATTGCTATTAGCCAGTTTATTAAAGACCATATTATCCATAACTATGGCATTGAGGCCGACAAGATAGATATCGCACATCGCGGCATTAACCCTGACAATTTTAATCCTGATCGTTTTTCAGCAGATGAAATTAAAATGAAAAGAGCTGAGCTTAATCTCGGTAATAAATTTGTGATAACCCTGCCAGGTCGCCTAACAAGGTGGAAGGGGCAGGTTGAATTTATAGAGGCATTAGCTTCAATGAAGGATGATGATACATGGCATGGCTTGTTGGTCGGTGGGTACAGTAAGAAAAAGACATACTATCAAGAATTGAAATTATTGGTTTTCAAATATGGCCTTGAAAATAGGATAACCTTTGCAGGCAGCCAAAAAGATGTCGCGGTTTATTATGCATTATCAAACTTAATTGTGTCGGCCTCCAATGAGCCTGAGGCCTTTGGTCGTGTAGCGATTGAAGGGGGTGCCATGCGTAAATGTGTGGTGGCAACAGCACATGGTGGATCTCTGGAAACTGTCAAAGATAACGAAACGGGTTATTTGGTGCCGCCATTAGATGTACAAAGTATGGCTAAAATACTACGCAGGGTACTTAAAGATAAAGGTAAAACTAAGTTGATGGGTGAGAATGGCTATACTTGGGTGCAAAATACCTTTACGGTAGAGCGTATGTGTCATTCTGAATGGGTGGCCTATATCAAAATTTTGGGAGAAGAATGAAAAAAGTTATTTTAGCGTTAGATATTCAAGCTGGTTTAAATACACCAGAAGTTATCGTTTCAAACGTGAATAAGCTGGCAACAAAGGTACCGACAATTGCAACGGTTCTGGTTTCCACTCCTGATGAAAAGCGTGATCTCGAATGGCTTGACTGGACAGCTCCAGCGGAAGATGCCTCACGTATTCAAACAAACTATAGCTTTAAACATAGTGGTTACGGTATTCCTGCTATTGTTATTAAAACATTATTGAAAAACGGCGTTGAAGAAGTTTTGGTAACAGGGGCACATACAGAGGCTTTCTTGCTTGCTGCTGGTTTCGACCTTTTTGATGCTGGATTTAAAGCTTCAATGGTAGCGCCTCTTTGTTTAAGTGGCCAGTACCACCAACACACTGTAACAATGAAAATATGGGAAAGCTCTATCGGTCCCGTCTATGAAACGATTAGTGAAGCCGGTATTAGCGACGCATAATCTACAATAGGTTCATATTTTATGAAAAACATTCTTATCATTAAACTTGGTGCTCTGGGCGATTTCGTTCAGGCAACCGGTGCCTTTTCTGCTATTCGTAAGCATCATAGAGACGCAAAAATAACCCTGTTAACGACAAGGGCTATGATGTCTTTTGCTTATGGCAACCCTCATGTTGACGAGGTTCTTATTGATGAACGTAAAAAGCCTTTTGATTTAAATTATCTATTTAAGCTTAGGTCTATGCTTAAAGGGTATGACATGGTTTATGACTTACAAACCAATGACCGTACAAATTACATGTATTTTTTTATGGCAGGTATGCCTTCTTGGTGCGGTATTGCACCTGGATGTTCGCACAAACAAACGCACCCAAATCGTAAAAATATGCACACAATCGATCGCCTCGCAGATCAAATAAAAGTGGCTGGTATTGATGTTATGGACGCAGCTGACCTTTCTTACGCTTCAACAGAATGCGAAAGTTTAGCAAAGAAACATAATCTTGATTTAGAAAAGACAGTGTTATTGGTGCCTGGCGGTTCGAAACATCGACCAGAAAAACGCTGGTCATACTTTGCTGATCTTTCTGACATATTTAATGAAAAAGGCTATCAAACAATTCTTGTTGGTGCTGGCGCCGAAGAGGTTTTATTAAATGACATATCGCGTCATTGCAACGCTATTAACTTGTGTAACCAAACAACCATTGGTCAGCTTATATGTCTTTCTTCTAAGGTGGCTTTCTTTGTTGGGAACGATACAGGGCCAACCCATATAGCCGCTGCAAGTGGTGCTAAAGGTGTTGTGTTGTTTGGGTCTGGAAGCGACCCTCAGCGTTGTGCACCTAGGGCTGAGGGTGTGCATATTTTATGTAAAGATGATATTGATGCAATAACAACACAAGAAATTATTGAGAAAATAGCTATTTAAAGCCTTTTGGGTGTTTTTAATTTGCTTGTTTGGGTGCGACATAGCAAAATTCATTGTATGAAACAGTTTGCTATAAAATCTTTAAGTTCACTCTTATTCTTTGGAGCCCTTTCGGCTTGTACACCTGATATTGAACGCTCCCTGCAAAAGGAATGGAAGGCTTTAAAAGCATATGACGTCTTGGAAGATGTGAGCTTGCTGACAGGTTTTAGAGACGCTTTTCCAAACAATAAAGAAAAAATGATACGCCAAGATAAAAACCTTTGCTTGCATGAAGACGCGCACAATCGCCAGTTAAGTGCAAATGGCTTGAATGACAAAATTGGTTATCGTTACTGTACGTTAACGCCAGCACCAGCACCCGTACCTTCTCGTTGGGTAGGTCAATAACCTCAAATTAACGACGATTTTCCTTGAAATTATACCTCTGTCGCATTATATAAAGACTAATACATACATTTTTCTTACCTTTTTAGGAGCTTTTTTATGAAAAAGAGAGCAAGGCTTGTTATTCTAGCCGTGTCATTGACAATTATCATTCCCACAACCTGCGCTTATTTCTATCAAAAAGAAATTGAATTGTTAGGAAGTGTAAATTAACCCTTAAATATCGATAAGAGCCCACCCATTTTAGTGTGGGCTTTGTTTTTTTATGCTTATTTTACTAAATACCATGAAATTGTTTGCAAATTCCCCTTGTTCCGCCTAAATTAACAGCTGTCTTTTGTAAAATTAAAATTAAAGGAATATATAATGCCTATTATTAGTCTACCAGATGGTTCTAAAAAGGAATTTGACCATGCTGTCACAGGTTTTGAAGTTGCACAATCTATTGGTGAAGGCCTAGCGAAGGCTGCCCTTTCTATGGATATAAACGGAACCCAAGTAGACTTAACGACGACCATTACAGAAGACACCGCCGTTACATTTTACACATCTAAAACACCAGAAGGTCTAGACACCTTACGTCATTCGACAGCACATATTTTGGCACAAGCCATTAAGGAGCTATACCCAACGGCACAAATTACAATTGGACCTGTTATCGAGCACGGTTTCTTTTACGATATCGCCTTTGCAGAAAATATTGCTGAAAAAGACCTTGAAAAAATTGAAGGCCGAATGAAAGAAATAGTGAAGCGTGACCTACCTATCACACGTGAAGAGTGGGATAGAGACGCAGCCGTTAAGTTCTTTAAGTCCATTGGTGAAAACTACAAAGCTGAAATTATTGGTGACTTACCAGCAGAGGAAACAATTTCTCTATACCGTCAAGGTGAAGGAGAAAATGCATTTTTAGACCTTTGTCGCGGGCCTCACGTCCCAACAACAGCTAAAGTGGGGCGTCACTTTAAGTTGCAACACCTTGCAGGTGCATACTGGCGTGGTGACAGTAACAATGAAATGCTCACACGTATCTATGGTACAGCTTGGGGTTCAAAGGACGAACTTAAAGGGTACCTTAAAATGCTTGAAGAAAGCGCAAAGCGTGACCACCGTAAAATTGGCCCTGCAATGGGCTTGTTCCACTTTCAAGAAGAGGCTATGGGTCAAGCTTTCTGGCACCAAAAGGGCTGGCAAGTTATTTTAACTCTGCAACAATATATCCGTGAAAAATTAGCGAAGCATTCTTATGAAGAAGTTAATACACCACAATTGGTTGATCATTCGCTTTACTTAAAAAGCGGTCACTGGGAAAAATTTTCGAATGGTGAAATATTTGAAGTGCACGATGGTGATAAAATATCGGCATTAAAGCCAATGAACTGTCCTTGTCATATTCAAATTTTTAACCAAGGAATTAAAAGTTACCGCGACTTACCCATTCGTATGAGTGAGTTTGGTACTTGTAAGCGTAACGAAGCACATGGTGCGCTGCATGGCCTTATGCGTGTACGTTCTATGACTCAAGATGATGGCCATATTTTCTGTACATATGATCAAATTACAAGTGAAGTATTGATGCTTTGTAAATTAATCGAAGAGATTTATGCTGACTTTGGTTTTGGTGAAATGCGTGTTAAGTTTTCTGATCGCCCTGAAATGCGTGTTGGTAGTGACGATGTTTGGGATAAGTCAGAGCAAGCCCTTAAAGATGCTTGTGCTGAAGCGGGATTGGAATGGACATTAAACCCAGGTGAAGGGGCGTTTTACGGCCCTAAACTAGAGTTTGTATTAAAGGATTGTATTGGTCGTGATTGGCAGTGTGGGACCGTTCAATTAGATTTTAACATGCCAGGACGCCTTGACGCTAAATATGTGGATGAAAATGGCGATAAAAA
>JBLILN010000037.1:0-7125 GCA_047635695.1 Alphaproteobacteria bacterium | reverse complement strand
ATCTTAATAATGCCCTTAATTTTTGAATTGCGGGGCACTACCTCCTAAATAACTAGCAACAACGCGCGTTGCCATGTTTTTGTCGCCTTCTTGAATTGCGGAGTTTAAGCGAATTTGCACACCCATTGTACGCATAATTTCATCAGCGTCTTCAAAGTTAGTCAAACGTTCTGTGCGTTGCATGCTCAGCAATGCTTCAAGCATTGTCGCACTTAAGTCGTTACCTGCAATTTTTGCAATGGCTAAGTGCCACGAACGTTCCGTTTCTTCAATTTCTTCTGCATTTCCTTGGCGGCTAATGATATGACCTTGAAGTATTTTTTTATCTTCTGCTGAAGCGTCACAAGCAAGGCGCACCATTTCTACTTGTAAAAGCACACGTAAAGAATCTACGTCACCCGTATTCATCGTGCCATACTGACCAAGTAGGGCAAGATCTTTCATGAGAACGGAAGGGTTAGGCAAACGAATGAAGCTACCGCGACCAGGGGTAACATCAAGCAAGCCAGAAACACGCAGCATTTGAACGGATTCACGTAGCGTTGTACGCGACACACCAAAGTGTTTACATAACTGCTCTTCTGTTGGCAAGCGATCGCCAGGCTTTAAGGCACCTGTAAAAATCATATTTCTTAGGTGATTTGCAATATAGGTTGAACGCCTCACGCGTGGTTGACTGTCTACCGATGGTAGACTTACTGATTGATTCATTGAATATATCCTCTCTTATTCTTGTTTTTTGTCCATACATTCAACAATAAATGTATGAAAATGCTTTAAGGTACATATATAAAGTTCATTAACATACGAACAATTTCTAGTTATAGTTGTAACAACTTCGTGTTGCTATGTAAATCCAAAAACAAGGTAATATTATAAGATTGGCTGAATGTTTGAATGTGATTGTAATATATGTGATTTTATATATTGTATTCATCGTACAAATCCATGCATGCTGATTTTTTAAGCACAAATACTCTACCTATAGTTGTTTAAAGGCGACAGGTTTGTATTATATATCCAATTTTTTTGATGTTTTATAAGCTTTTTCAAGCACTTGCGAGGCAATGCCTTTAAGGTCGTTCTGCTGTAATGCCGCCAGCCCTGCGGCAGTTGTACCACCCGGACTTGTTACATTTTCACGCAGAGACGCAACACTTTGACTAGGGTAACAAGCCGATGCATAGGCCCCTGCCCCTTTACAAGTTTCGATAGCCAGCTTATAAGAATCAGTTTCACTTAATCCTAAAGACGTGCCTGCGGCTGCCAAAGCTTCAATAAAATAAAAGAAGTAAGCAGGCCCAGAACCTGACAAAGCCGTCACCGCATGCATCTGTTCTTCTTCTGTAAGCCATATATAGCTACCAGAAGCTGAGAAGAACGCCTCAGCAGATATTTTATGAGCCTGAGAAATAGAATCGGGCGCATAAAGCGCTGTTATACCAGCCCCTACTGCTGTGGGTGTATTTGGCATGGCACGTATAACTTGCGCCTCAGCTCCTAGTAACGCTGTAATATTATCCAGTGAAACACCTGCCGCCACTGAAAAAAACAAAGTATCCTTTGAAACAAGATGCTTATATTTTGGCAAAACATCGGCCATCATTTGCGGCTTTAATGCCAATAGAACAATATCTACCTTTAATGTATCTGTGTTCTCTATAGGGTTTATACCTAATTCTTGTGCGTTATTTTGGCTGCGCTCACCATGTGTCACGGCATATATATGCTTTTTAGATATAGAATCAACCTTCAACAAACCTTTAACAAGCGCTGTGGCCATATGCCCTAACCCTATTACAAGAATACGTTTATCCGTTAATGTGTTCATTCCTTACCCCTTTATCATATAAGCATTTAAGTACATAGTATACCATAACCCATATAACTTTTGACATCTATCACTTTCCGCAGTAGACTGCCCTTCTTTATAAGATCAATTATGAGAGTCTGTTTAATGTTTATTGTTACTGGTGGAGCTGGTTTTATTGGCTCAGTCGTTATTAATGAATTAGAGAAAACTTTTCCTGGTGAATCTATTACAGTCGTTGACTGGCTTGGTACGGACGACCGCTGGAAAAACTTAAACAGCCATACACTTGCTGATATCATCTTCCCTGAAGATACACTCGACTATATCAATGATCACGCAGACAAAATTACAGCCATTATTCACATGGGCGCTATAAGTACGACAACGGAAAGCGATGTCGATATGATTGTGGAGCGCAACATTGGCTCTACCCTCGACCTTTTTGACTGGTGCGCAGAAAATGACACAGCCTTTATCTATGCCTCATCAGCCGCAACTTACGGTGAAGGCGAGCAAGGCTTTAATGACAGTGTTGACATGGCACACCTTAAAAAATTATTACCATTAAACGCCTACGGATTTAGTAAAAGCATGGTCGACAAAGCCATTATCAATAAAGAACATAAGCCAAGCCAATGGGTTGGTTTAAAATTCTTTAATGTTTACGGCCCTAACGAGTATCACAAAGGTGGACAAAAAAGTGTTGTTGCCCACGCCTTCAAACAAATTAACGATACCAATGAAATGAACCTCTTTAAGTCATACAACCCTGACTATAAAGACGGTGAGCAATTGCGTGACTTCGTTTACGTTAAAGACATTGCCCGTTCAATTTGCTGGTTTATCCAAAACAAACAAGTGTCGGGTATTTTCAACCAAGGCACAGGTACGGCACGTTCCTTTAAAGACCTTGTTAACGCTGTCTTTAACGCCATGGATAAAGAACCTCAAATCAATTATATTGATATGCCCTCTAATATTAAAGACCAATACCAATATTACACAAAGGCAAACATGAACAACTTTCAAAAAGTTTATGGCGACCATTCAAATGGCGAAGCATTTGAGTTTACGTCGCTTGAAGAAGGCGTACGCGACTATGTACAAAATCACCTCATGCAACCAAACCCATATCTTTAATATATAGATTATTATAGGAATTATTGTATATGCCATTCCCTGCTATTGACCCTGTTGCTTTCAGCATATTTGGCTGGGCAGTACACTGGTATGGCCTTGCCTATGTGGCCGCCTTTTTACTGGGTGCTAAATATATAGAATATAGTTTTAGCAAATATGGCAAAGGCGTCAACCTTAACAAAGACGATGCCGACCGCATATTCACTTGGGTTATTTTAGGTGTTATTTTAGGCGGGCGTGTGGGTTATGTCTTTTTCTATAACCCTGAATATTACATGGACCATATTGGTGAAGCCTTTAAACTTTGGCAAGGCGGTATGTCCTTCCATGGTGGTTTACTCGGCGTTCTTGTTGCTTGTGCCTTATACTGTAAAAAATACAGCATCAATCTTCTCGACCTTGGCGACAGGCTTATCCCTGCTTTTTGTATTGGCCTCTTCCTTGGGCGCATTGCCAACTTTATTAATGGTGAACTTTATGGCCGTGTGACTGACGCCAGCTACGGTATCATTTTCCCCCATGGTGGTGACTTACCAAGACACGCCTCACAGCTTTACGAGGCAGCCCTTGAAGGCTTACTCCTTTTTATTATCCTCCACTTCACACTCAAAGCCAGACGCAAACGTGGCGAAGTGACAGGGCTCTTCCTTATTGGCTACGGTACATTCCGTAGCATGGTCGAATTCGTCCGTGAACGTGACGTTCAACTCAGTGACGGTATATTCGAAACAATTTCAATGGGGCAAATACTCAGCATACCTATGATTTTAATAGGTATAACGCTTATCATTAAAAGCAAAAAAGAAGTTAAAGGTTAAATTTATTATGACAACACTTCCAATAATTCTTAAAGATAAAATAAACAAAGACGGCCCTATCACCGTTGCTGACTATATGGGCAACTGCCTCTACCATGAAGAACATGGTTATTACATGGCAGGCACACCCTTTGGCACACAAGGGGATTTCACCACAGCCCCTGAAATTTCACAGCTATACGGTGAAATGATTGGTGCATGGGTTGCCGATACATGGATTAAAATGGGACGCCCGCAACAATGGCAACTACTTGAAGCCGGCCCTGGCCGAGGTACTTTAATGAAAGATATGTTGCGTACCCTAAAACACGCTTTGCCTGAATGCTACGATGCATCTAAAATTTCATTGCTTGAAATTAGCCCTATGCTTAAAATTCAGCAACGTGAACTATTAAGTGAACACCATATTTTCTGGGCAAATTCTATCGATGACATTGACTTTTCATTGCCGACCATTGCCATTGCCAATGAACTTCTCGACGCTTTCCCTGTACGTCAGTACGTTAAAAGCGCCGACGGTTTATACAACGAGCGCCTTGTCACGGTAGAAGACGACGCCTTCACCTTTACCACCAGCAACCAAACAAAAGAACTTCAGTACAGCGGTGATGTTGTCGAAACATCAGAAGCGATGGAAAGTTTTCTCTGTAAACTCAAGGACAAGCTCACCAACGGTGCGGCTCTCTTTGTGGACTATGGTGACCACGGCACAGGCGACAGCTTGCAAGCCCTTTCAAAACACAAAAACATTTCCCTGCTTGAACAGCCAGGTAAATCTGACATTACAGCCCATGTGAACTTTGACAATGTGCGCCGTGTCCTCGGGCAAGACCGCACAAGCCAAATTGAACCAATGGCTCAATTTTTAAGTAGTATTGGCCTGCCTTTACGTGCGGCTGCCTTACTTGAAAAAGCCGACGACAAACAAAAGGCTGATATCGAAAGTGCCGCTTATCGCTTAATGCACCCAGAACAAATGGGTGAACTTTTCAAGGTTATTGCTTACCGCACCGACGAAAACCTCGACCTTGCGGGTTTATATTTTGAAAAGACACAAGAAAGCCACGCTGCTTAAGGGCAAAATTGGTCAACACTTGATACTCAAAAAAAATAAAGCTAGTTTATAAATATATAAAAATATATCTGCTTATAAAAAGCTGTTAAAAAAAGGATAGCCGAGGCTATGAAACTATTAGAACTAGAACAACCACTTCAATATGCTGAACACGCTTTTGGTACCATTCATGATGGTGAGATCATTAACGACCCAGACGAACTTATTCGTGCTTATACTGAAGTTTTAGGGCCTATTGCCCACATGCGCCAAGTGCATAGCGACCGTATCGTTTACACAAACGAAGCGGGTTGTATTGAAGAAGCCGACGCTATTTACACAGACAACCCAGAACTTTGGTTGGCTGTTAAAACAGCAGACTGTGTCCCTGTTTTGGTAAGCACGCCTCACGCGGTTGCTGCTGTACACTGTGGCTGGCGTGGTTTACAGGCAGAAATATTGCCTAAAACCATTAAAAAGCTTATGGATGAATATAACATCACCGCGATAGACGTTTTCATTCACATTGGCCCTTGTATTAGCCAAGCTCATTACGAAGTTGAAGAACACTATAAAACAATTTTTGACGAAAAATACTTTAAACCTGCGGGTAAAAAAGGCTTTGCCTTGATGGATATGATATCTATCGCCGAAGACCAAGCCCGTGAACTTGGCGTGCCGAAAACGCACATTGTTGACAGTGGTGGCCTATGTACCTACCGTGACAACGACCTGTTCAACTCATACCGACGTTCAAAAAAAGAAGAAACAACAAGCTACAACGTTCAATGTTCATTGGTGAAGCGCCTCGTATAAACGTGCGACGCTTAATTCGGTAATGACTTTATTATACAAAACAAAAAAAGACCTCCAAAAGGATGTCTTTTTCATTTCGCTAAGCCCCTATATATCAGGCAGAGTTGCAGTTACATGTCTTTTCAGGCATTACGTTTTTTTCATTTGAATCATTTTCAATGTCAATCGTTTCATTTTTTACCGCACCATCCTTTAATACAGGGAAGTTAAAGCGACAATAAATAAAACCAATGGTCCCCATGAGAAATGAAGCAATTAAAACAGCCATTTTTGAATCTAATGCAAATATTGCATTATTATGAAAAGCCAAATCTGTTACAAAAATACTCATTGTAAAACCAATAGCTGCCAACAAACCAATACCAGTAAGGTGTTGTTTTGTCATGTCATCAGGTAGTTTTAAGGACGTATATTTTATGGCCAACAATGTTGCCCCAATAATACCTACAGGCTTACCAAAAGCCAAAGCGATGGCCACACCACCTGTCACAGGGTTTAATAAAGTATCCATGGTAACGCCTGCAAGGTTTACACCAGCATTTGCCAAGGCAAATAAAGGCATCACTATCCAAGCATTCATAGGTGAAAGTTCATGTTCCCATGTTTTCAACAATGAATAACTACCACCTAATTTAGCGGTTGTTGGTATCATAAGTGCTGTAATAACGCCAGCTACCGTTGGATGAATACCAGAAGCTAAAGTACAGCCCCAAAGGCCCGCACCCCAAAGAAGGTAAAACATAAAGTTATTTGATTTTTTATAGTTTTGAAAAGCCAGTAAGCCTATAAAAATAGAACCATACATAAGTGCGTCCATATTCAATTCATGCGAATAGAATATAGCAATAACACCCACAGCAATTAAGTCATCTAAAACGGCAATAGCCAATAGAAAAACTTTTACTGAAAGCGGTACACGCTTCACGCCTACAAGCATTAAAACACCTAATGCAAATGCAATGTCAGTGGCTGTTGGAACAGCCCAGCCTTTTAAAGCCGCCACGTCACCGTGATTAAACGCTACATAAATAGCAGCAGGCACCACAACACCAGCAACTGCTGCAATAGCAGGAAGTGCGGCTTTTTGTAGGCTATTCAAGCTGCCTTTTTCATCAAACAGTGCACGTTTCACTTCTAAACCAATGGTAAAGAAGAAAAGGTACATAACACCATCATTCACCCATTGTTTTACTGTATGTTCAACGCCAATGGTCAATTTATATTCTAAAATGGCATTAAAACTTTCAGATAAAGAAAGCCAACTACCATAGTTTGTTACACCCGCACTTAATAAAAACGTTTCCATATTTGGTATATTAACGACAAATATTGCAAACAAAGCCGCAAAAATTAATGTCAGACCTCCCACAGATTCACCACGAATCAGTTTGCGTAATGTACTTGAATCCTGATTTAAACAAGCTTGATTTGAACTCATAAAGTCACCTTAAGTTAGAAATACCTGACAGAAATGTACAGGTAAA
>JBLILN010000036.1:0-7972 GCA_047635695.1 Alphaproteobacteria bacterium | reverse complement strand
CTTAAAGTGAAGCCTCATGTTTTAAAAGGTGATAGTGGCCAAGTATATACATGTGACGCCCTTATTGCTTCAACAGGTGCCTCAGCAATGTGGCTAGGGCTTGATAGCGAACAAAAATACAGCGGTAAGGGCGTAAGTGCCTGCGCAACTTGTGACGGCGCATTTTTCCGTAACCAAGACGTGATTGTTGTGGGCGGTGGTAACACAGCCATGGAAGAAGCTTTATACTTAAGCGCTATTTGTAAATCAGTTACTATGGTGCACCGCCGCGAAGAATTCCGCGGTGAAGTTGTTTTACGTGAACGCGTGAAAAACGCCAAAAATATCAATATTAAATGGAACAGTGTAACCGCTGAAATTTTAGGTTCAGAAGGCCCTTTGGGCGGCGTAACAGGTATTAAATTACAAAATACTATTACAGGTGACTATGAAGAGTTACCATGTCATGGTGTCTTCATTGCCATTGGCCATAAGCCAAACACAGGTTTATTTAAAGGCCAACTGGATATGGATGAATATGGTTACTTAACGGTTGAAAAAGGAACGGTGAACACAAACATCGAAGGCGTCTTTGCCGCAGGTGATGTGGCAGACCCTGTTTACCGCCAAGCGGTGACAGCAGCAGGCCTTGGCTGTATGGCCGCTTTGGATACGATACGTTTCCTCGAAAAATAGATTTTCGGAACATATGGGAATAGGCGCTCTTGAGCGTCTATTTTTATTTTTACAAGGGCCTCGTTCAGGCGTACTAAACATTCGGCCTTGCGCAAAGAAAAAATATGTCCAAAATTCATCCTTTCTTACGGTGCGCGTAGATACGATATTCCAAGTTTAATTGGGCGTTTCATAATTATTAAAACAAAAAAAAGACCCGTAAAGGGACTTTTTTAATTGAATCGATAATTTAACCTGTTGTCCATATGACATGCGGTAGCAGTGTGGCTGCAAACACAAGGCAGTCTAATATAATGACGGCTAAAATTAAATAAAAGTACAACTTTTCTTTTCCTTCTTTGCTTTTTTTACTGATAGCAATAAAGAATACGCAGATAAGAGTGACGATAGCAATAACAATGCCTGCAATATAAGTTTGCCAATAGTGATACAATCCTATTGTCGCTAGAGCTGTATAGACTATTGCTGATAAAATAAGTAAAAAAGAAGGTTTTGTACTGAGTGTTTGTTCATGGGGTGTTGAAGCCATAATTAAAATCTCCAAAAGGTAGCCTCCGACATGGAGGGATAGGTGTATCTCATTAATATATAGTATACCATCTACACAATAATAAGCGTTTTTACTATAAAATTCGGATGTTTACATTACCTTTTTGGCTTATTTCACAAGCGAAGCAGGTCGTGTCTTAACATGGTGTTTTAATATGAAAAAGAGGATGACATGCAGGGATTTCTGGGTATGTATTGTTAGGCGTGTCGATCTTAACAATTGAAATAGTAGATTCCCCTTGTGAATAGTCTTGTAATAATGTTTTAAACTCATCATTTTTCATCAGTGACGATAATTTTTTCTTTGCTTCGTTAATATCCTTTACATCAAACCAAATAAGGCTCTTTTTTCTAGAAATATAGAATGTTAACATGGATTGATGTTTTAACGTTTCGCCTGCCAATGCTTCAATTTTTTGTATTAAACTGTCATGGTCTAAGAGGTTTTGTTTGTTGGGCATAATGCTCTCCTGAAAAGGTAGCCTCCGACATGGAGGGATAGGTGTATCTTATTAATATATAGTATACTGTTTGTGTAATAACAAGGCTTATTTACTATAAAGTTCTGATATTTATATGGCCTTCTTTCTTTATTTCACAAGCGAAGCGGGTGGTGTCGCCTGCTATGGGCTGTTTAAGCCATGCAAAAGGCTTTGCTGTTGATGCGTCTTTTTGACGTAAGAATTTTTCCATGAAAATACAGCGCTCGTATGACGATTTTTTAGATGTGGCAACACGGCCTTTAAATGTATCATTTTGCCAGTGGTTGCCGGCACTCACATAGCCTTGTTCGCTTAACTCTCGCACTTTAGCTTCATTAGCAGTGCGTTCGATAATACATCCTTCACCTGTCATGCCCATTAACGTATAAATCGCATTTGTGCAGAGGGGCGTATTTATGAGCATTTCTTTTGCTTGGTCATAGTTTTTACAGTTTTCTAGCACCTGCCTTGTTAACCAAAGTGGCGGGATATCCTTACTAAAAATTATTTTAATAATATTCAAAAGCCAGCCGACTGGCTGTGGTGCTTCATTATAAGCAAGGGCAAAACGCTTAGGGGCGTAGGCTGTGGCAACGCCAACAAAGCCTGGCCATGTCAGATTGATATATGTGCCATAAGGTGTGTTTTTTTCTGTTTTATGCAAACTGGTGCCAAGGGCAGGGGCAGAAACATCGAGGGTTCTGTAAAAAATATCGTCCTTAATAGCCGTTGTGCAGCCAAGGTATCTATTGAAATTTAAACTGTAAAGGCCAACGGCAGGTTTTATTGCTTCAAGTTCGGTCTTGTAAGCAAAGTTTTTGTTTTTAAGCATGAGCTTTGAAATAAAATCGTCACGTTTAAGTTGCCAGTCCCCAAAATATGTCGCCCACTCTTGCAATAAATACTTGGCAGAAGCAGGTGCTTGCTTATAAAGCTGATCATAACCCTTATCGGCGAGTTGAATAGTTGGTACTGTATGTGTTTTTTTCATGTGGGGGGATTATAGATGAGGTGTATTAATTATCAAGAGATAATCTGAATAAAAAAGCACCCGAGGGTGTATTTTTTGTGGCTGATAGACAGCGGCTATAAACTCGGCTATAGTCTGTCCCCATGATTTCTAGCGAAAATATATTGCTCACCAGTGAATTTGAAGACGCCTTTGAAACCTTAGAGCATACACAGCAAAACTTGTTTATTACCGGTAAAGCGGGGACAGGTAAATCAACGTTTCTGGACCATTTTCGTAAAAATACAAAAAAGAGCGTTGTTGTTGTTGCCCCGACGGGCGTGAGTGCGCTTAATGTACGTGGGCAAACTATCCACTCATTTTTTGGTTTAGGTGCAAGGTTTGTCGATGTGGCTTCTATCGGTCGTCGCCGCAATAAAAAAACATACGAAGAAATTGAACTTGTTATTATCGATGAAGTTTCAATGGTACGTGCCGACGTTCTAGACGGCCTCGAAAAAGTATTACGTGTGAATGGCCCTATAAAGGGAACACCTTTTGGCGGCGTGCAAATTTGTGTCATCGGCGACTTGTTTCAATTACCACCAGTGATTACAGGGCAAGAAGAAGAATATTTCAGCCGTTTTTATAACTCACCTTTTTTCTTCGATGCGCATAGCTTCGATATGGACGACTTTAAACTTGTGCGCTTTAATAACATTTTCCGCCAAGAAGAAGACGAATTTATTAATATACTTAACCGTGTGCGTGTGGGGCAAAAACATGCGGGTATTTTAGACTATTTAAACCAGCGCTATGGCGTTGACTTAGACGATTACGAAAAAAGTGTAACCTTGTGCTCAACCAATAAAATTGCCGACGGCATTAACAAAAAACGCATTGCAGACATTGAAGAAACACCTTTTACTTTTAAAGCAGCTGTTAAGGGTGATTTTGATAAAGCAAAAGGGCGCCTGCCTTGCCCAGAACGTTTGGTTTTAAAAGAAAATGCACAGGTGATGTTTGTTAAAAATGACCCCGAAAAACGTTGGGTAAACGGTACTATCGGCCGCATTGTTAATTTAAGCCTTAAAAATGTTGAGGTGGAAATTATGAAGGGCGGGGTGCCAAGGCGTTACCAAGTTAAAAAAGAAAAATGGCCTTCTATCCATTATAGCTTTGACGAAGAAGAGGATAAATTAAAGGAAGAAGAGGTGGGCAGCTTTAGCCAGTACCCGCTTATTTTGGCATGGGCGATCACTATTCATAAATCACAGGGTAAAACCCTCGATAGCGCTATTATTGACCTTGGTTACGGCGCTTTTGCTGCGGGTCAACTATATGTCGCTCTTTCTAGATGTAGACATTTTGATAGAATTGCGTTAAAAACACGTATTAATGCAAGGGATATAAAATGCGATGAACGTATTTTAACTTTTGTTAAAAATTACGCAGCACAGCAAAAAAGCAATTTGACGGGTTAAATAAAAGGTACAAATATATGAATATGATAACGATGCAGGCATTGGTTTTAAGCGGCTTCGGTATGGGTATGGTTTATCTTGGTATCGCCTTTTTAAATAGCCTACTTTACCCACAGTTTTTTGCAGGCCTTTACGCTTTTTCTGAAAATGGTTTGTTGCGCGTTATTATTGCTTTCCCCCTTTTCTTTGGTCCAGCTAACTACCTTGTTGGCAAAGCTTACGACATTGCAGGCCCTGCTATTGGCGGTGTCGGTACTGTTGTTTTCACTGTTTTATGGATGACAGTTATGGCCATTGTTGTTGATCAAGCTAAAGTTAATTTGTGGATTGTTGCCGGCGCAATGGTGGCTATTATGGGTTGTTTGATGGTTGTTTACGGCCTTAAAGCATAAAAAAAACACCCATTTTTGGGTGTTTTTTACTTGTCGTTATACGCTACATATATGATTCTTTGCTTAAACCAAAATTTTCCCGTAGTTTTTGGGCGTTGCCTATGAAGCGACTTTCACCTTTTGGTAAATGCCACCAGTCTTTAGGGCTTGCGCCAACTTCTTTGGGTACAAATGGGTATGCGTCGACTGTTTTAAGACAACCTTTACCGTTATTTGCAAGGTCATCCCATACTTGATGTTCAAACGGGTTTTCTTCTATAAAGCCCCAGCCTTGTTCCCAGTGGCGGTAATGCATAAACATGGTCCATACAGAACGTTCGCCGTTATTGCTTTTGGCTAATTGAACACGGTGTAAATCATCAAAGCTGAGCGACCCCATGCTGCCCGTAGGGCGCTGTGTTTTGCGTAATGTCATAGAACTTAAGTCACTTGGACGGATTTCTGTGTAATTACCTGCTAAAATAACACTATTAGACATACGCCAAGGGTGGTTGTGAATGTGTGGTTCATCTGACATACGAAAGTGATGGATATAACAAAGTATTTCAGGTGTTTCAAATACAGGGTAACGTTCTAAATAGACATGAGGTTGATTTATATCTTTTGAATTTTGACGCGTTATAAGGCGTAAAGGCCCTTGTGCGGTTGTTTCATATAACAGCGCACGCATTTCACTATCAGTGTATGTGAGCGGCGTTTGAAGTTGGTCAGGTTGTTGTTGTTCGCATCGTTGCATATAAATGTCTCGTACGTAGTCACCACGTATGTCACCCGTTAAAGGTAGACCGTGCGGTAATTCGCTAATAACATTATTTAACAGTGAAATAAGTTTTGGGTTTAAATCGTGACCACGTTTGGTTAAAAACCCTTTTTTGGTCAGGGTTGGGTATTTAGGGGTTTTCATAAGGAGAGTCCTCCAGAAATGTAAAAAGTACGTAAGTATAAATACTTAACAGATAAAAGATTGCCGTATATGTATACCAAAAAAAACAAAAATGCACAAGTTTATCGTACAAAGCTTGAAATTGAATGAAAATTCGCCTACATAGGTAAATATGTGGCATAATATATGCCGATGATATTATAAATTAAGGGTTGTACTTTATGACAAAACGTTTTTCTTTTCTATTGGTTTTCTGCATTGTGCTTGCTGGTGCTTGGCACGTTGCTTGGCAAATGACACAAAATAAACTGGAAGCCGCATTACAGCAAAACATTGCTAAAATGGAAAAAAGAAATAAAAATATTGAAGTGTCATATGAACTTGTTTCTTATGGTTATCCTTTTAAAGTAGGCTTTACGTTAGAAAATATACGTTTTGACGTTGTACAAAATGAAGCCAAGGCGAGCGCGGTATTTTACGGCGAAAATAAAGTATTCGTTTCACTAAAAGATATTCCACAGGCGTTGTTTAATAAAGCAATTCCATACCGCACTGAAATTTCTGATTTCGAAGGTGTTTTTACAGTTGAATCAAAAGAGAAAGAAGTTTCTGTTTCTTTGAATGTTGTCAGGTCTATCGGTGAAGGTATTCTTTCTGATCATGTGAGCTATAAGGGTATTGCAAGCGATATTGACTTTTACACGACAACAGAAGAACTTTCTAACCACCGTATGCTCACCATTAATGGTTTGGCGGTTAACCTTGTTAAAAATCAAAAAAATGCTTTGCTAAATATTCATGAAGACATTGAAGTAACGGGTGCGACATTTTTTGACCTAAAAGGTGAAAATAGCCTTACGGTTGACCTTTTGAAAATGGTTTTCAATTTAAATGATTTTCCAAATATGGGTGAAGTTGCTAGTGCTTTAAAGGCAATTGCAGAGCTTGATGCGCGTGAAGAAGAACTTAACCTTGTACCCTTAAAGAAAGCGCTCCATAAGCAAACACGTCAAATGTCTCAACATAAAAGCCTTTTCAATATAGAAAGATTTGACATTCATATTGGTGAGTTTTCAGGTGAAGTTTCGGGCGATGTGTCGATCAATAAAAACATGAAACCTCAAGGTGAATTGAAGCTTGCCTTTAAAAACGCAGACGTTTTATTAAATAAAACGGGCGATCATACATTGCCTTTTTCTATGCCATTCAAACCATCTATGAGTCAATTTGAATTTAATATTAAGACCGCCAATCAAGCGCTTCTCTTTAATGGCATACCTATTATCGCTAACATACCTTCTATAACCAGCCTTATTGACGTTATACCGAATATAGTGCCACGTGACGTACCAGTGCTGGAAGACATGGTTTCATCCGTACCGCTAGACACAGCCCCAATGACAGAAGCGATGCCTGTGTCTATAACAGATGTATCTGTGACGGATATATCGGCGACCGACGTAGTAGACGAAGTCTCAACGGTAACGTTAAGCACTATTCCTGCTGTGGTTGACGTGTCATCAGTAAGTATAGCTGTTTCACCAACAGCGGACGTCACAGAAACATTAGACGTTATAAAGGTAGAGACTGTTCCAACAGAAATGAGAGATGTGTCTCTCACAGTAGATGTGACAGCGACAGATGTAAGCGCAATGTTGGATGCCACAAAGACAGTTGATGTGTCAGCGACAGTAGACGCTTTAGAAGAAGTTGCCGACGTGTCTCTCACGGCGGATGTGACAACGACAAGTGTAAATGAAATGGTCGACCTATCAAAAACGACCGAGGTTAGTTTCACAACGGTCGATGTTACAACGACAATAGATTAGTCCTGTTTATGAAGTTGAACCACGTTGGCAGAGACTGGTTCTTTTTCCTTATTATTTAATAAGCTTTCCGCAAAGTGTAATTGCCACATTTTTTCCCTGTCAACGGTTTGGCTACAGTTCTTTGCGTGCCATTTTTGTGATAAACATATATTTTCCAGTACATGCATGACATTCATCGGACAATTCTCACTGGCAAGGTAGTGATAAACAAATTCAGCACCTGCATAGATAGCGTCGGCGGCATATGAGCGGGCATGGGCATTGTATTGGTCCTTTATCAGGTGTGGTTTTCCTGACGCTGTTTGATGTAAAACGCCGCACCTCGGAGCGATATAGGTAATCAGCGCGTCGATCTCTGCTTTGTGGGTAGCCCCATCTATGTATGTTTTCATGACCATTAATGTGTCCACAAATAGTAGCGCGTCGCTATTATTAAATAATAATGCGGCATCTAGCCTTTCAAGGCAACCAATTGTAAAGGAAAGCTTTTTTCGGTTGGTCATTTTTTGTAGAACGTTTAGTATTTCGTTGTCTTTATAAGTCTCGGACATCTATGATGACACCTCTTTTATTATCCCTCTTATTTAGGTTGTTAGTATTAGTTTTAATAAAAACAATTATGTATACAACGTTTTTTTATGTTAACAGGGAGGGAGTGTCAGTTTTTTTGCATATTTTTATCGGTTTTTTTTAATAAGCCACTGCATAAAAATATACAGGATGTTAAAG
>JBLILN010000035.1:0-10533 GCA_047635695.1 Alphaproteobacteria bacterium | reverse complement strand
AAGATGTGAAAATTCAGTTTGCCATGCATCGTCCGCCCTTTGGGGCTTTTCGATGTTCAGCAGATAAAAATCAAACATCGCACCGATCAGCAAACCGGCAACGGCGCCTGAAAGGTCAAGACTCACAACAAAGCCAATAAGTAAGCCTATAACTTTACCAAACAATTGAACTATTTCCTTTTGTACAAAAAATTGAACGCCTTCGTTAAAAAAGGCCTCACATCACATTCTCGCATGACTTTAAACGATATTGCATTGACGGACAACCATTCATCCGTCTATAGTGTTCATAAATTTTGATAAATTAAATAATAATAAGGACTGTTAAGAACGCGCTTATGAAAAAATTTGAAAACAACTTCATCGTTCTCGTACTCGTTGCCAACCTATTCGCCGTGGTTTTTTACGGTGGTCGTTATCTTTTAACAGGCAGCATTGAAAGCCCGCACAAGCAAGAGATTGTTCTGATAAAATCTGACGATGAGCCTGTTGTAGTAACAGATGTCGCTAAAAAAGCAGAACCTGCAGCGCCCATTATTGCCGACGCAAGCAAAGGTAAAAAAGTTTCTGGTAAGTGTAAAGCCTGCCACAGTTTCAAAAACGACGGTAAGCACAGAACAGGCCCTAACCTTTGGGATATCGTGAACAAACCTATATCAGCACAGGACGGTTACTCATATTCATCAGCATTTAATGAGAAAAAAGGCCAAATGGTTTGGGACGAGGCTACACTTGACGCCTTCCTAATAAAACCGAAGAAGTTGATTAAAGGTACAAAAATGGCTTTCCCTGGTATTAGAAAAGAACAAGACCGTGCCGACCTTATTGCATGGTTGAAGGAACAAAAATAACAGACAAAATTTTAGTAATTTTTAAAGGGGCTTCGGCCTCTTTTTTTATGATGTATGCACAATCAAAACGTGACTTATTATCCACATTCACAGCCCAAAAACCCTGCAGACATAAGCGAATAATCATTTTTATATAGATATCGATATAAAATAGCGTCATAGTATTAAAAATGAATTTTATAAATGGAAGTAACATAATGGCTTTATTCAACAAACTCAAATCACAAAGAGGCGCACTATTTGGCATGGACGCCCGTATTACACTGGCGATCTTTAGTGGTTTAAGTGTTATTGCCGGTACAGCTGGTTACGGTTACATGCAGCAAACGCAAATTACTTCCGTTTCAACAGAGCTTGATAATATCAGCAAGGCTTACACAAACTTCATGCTCGACACGAGCGTCAACACGAATACCTTTAGCGATCTTTTAAATAATGACGGTGGCCAGTTAGGCTGGAGTGGTCCTTACATGCATATGTCGTCTGAGCGTCATGTTTCTTTTGGTATTTACAGTCTTGAATATGGCATTGAAATGCGTAAAGTTAAAGGCACAACACCACGCCCTTGCATTAACCCACGCGACCTTTGCTTTGTTTGGCTTAAACTTTCAGATGTACCAGCAGTACTTGCCTCATCTGTGGATGAGCACCTTGATGGCGCCATTGACGAAAAAGGCTCACCTGATAGTGGACGCCTTCTTGTTGACATTGACCAAGCGATCGACAAAGCCAATATTTATTACCGTATTTCACGCAAATAACAACCAAAACCCTCAACTGTTGTAGATACAGCGCAACCCCTGCATATCACTTACAGGGGTTTTTTCGTTATTTAACAGCTATCCCTTTCTTTTTTACATCGCTTTAATGTAGACTAAAAAAGGATTAATCTAAATTAAGGGGAGCATGAGTCTGTGGATATTGTAGACTTGATGATCAGTGACCATATTGTAACAATCGGGGACCTACAAGGTTTCCCTGTCACTGTACAAAAAGACCCAGATGCGCTTATTGAAGCCCTCGGGCGTGCTGGTAAACTGTCCGAAGTACAGCAGGTACGTTATAAGGCCATCGCCTATGACTACACCATTAAATCTGACGAAGAGATGATGGCTATCACACCACACCAACTTGAAGGTGTCGACCGTGACTTCATGATGTTTTACACAGCCTGCCCTATCGAACTTGCACGTGGCGCCATTGTTTGGGCTGCCGCCGATCTACCGAACAAACGCTTAGTGAGTGAAATTATTTTGCGTCACCGCAAATCACGCCATGAATTTGTTTGGGCATCACCAAAGGCCATTGAAAATGCTATTGAGCGCATGTCCAAGCGTGAGGGGCACTCATTGAAGTTCTTGGTGGAGAATGCTTACGCACAAATTAACCAAGGTAATGACGATGCTATCGTTTCATTAACCGATGAAATTATCCGTACCGCCTTTAAAAACGGTGCAACAGATTTACATATTGAAATTTTAAACCGTAAGCCAACAGCCCTTGCTCGTATTGATGGTGAGTTAGAAGAGCTAGTACCATTGCCGATCGAAGTTTATGAACGCGTTTTAGGCCGTTTACGCCACATTGCGGGTGTACGTGCCGAAAACTACAAAAAACCACTTTATGGCCGTATGACCTTTGACTTGTCAAGCCGACAACAGGTGGATATACGTTATACAACACAGCCCATTACCCTTGAAGGCACGGCAAAAATCGCCATGCGTTTCTTACGTTCATTTGAAGGTAGCTTGGATAACTTTGGTTACGCAGCAACAACCGTTGCGAAGGTTGACAACCTCATGCGTTTCGAAGAAGGTTGTATCATTTTTTCAGGGCCAACAGGTTCTGGTAAATCAACGGCCGCACGCCTTATGATCCGTCGTGGGCAACGTCCAGGACAGAACGTTATTTCTTACGAAAAACAAATTGAAGAACGTATGGATAACGTTATCCAAACGGAAGAAGACACAAGTGCTGGTTTAGACCTTGAAAGCTTTATGTACGCGGCCCTTGGTTTAGACCCAGACGTGCTCTTTATTGGTGAGGTACGTAACCCTGAAGATACGCAAAAAGCCATTGACGCAGGTAACTTAGGTCACTTGGTTATTACAACTATGCATGCCAATGACACCTTCATGACGCTTGATAGGCTTGTGCAACGTGGTGTCCCTGCCGAACAAATATTTACCAATGTTCGAGGTATCATCTCACAACGTCTTGTGAGAAGATTATGCCCGAAATGTAAAATACCGACGGAACTAGATCTTGATTTTTCTGACCGCTTAAACGCGCTTCGAAAAGTTGGCTTTAGAGCGGGCGATATTATATACCGTGTTAATAAAAATGGTTGTGAGCATTGTAGATACAGAGGTTACCGTGACCGTATTGCCATTGAAGAAGTTCTAGAGTTATGGCGTAAAGACGTCAGCCGTAACATTTGGACAAATACAAGGTTACGCCCAGATTGGTTGGAAATTATCCGTGAACAGTCAAAATCAAGCGGTCATATGCTTGATATGCTGACAAGCGGTCTTATACATGTGAAAAACGGAATAACAAGCTTAGAAGAACTGGAGAAATTCTTTAGTGCAGATATGGAAACAATTCAGTAGCGACGGCGTTGGCCCTAGGTGCAGAGAAATAAGTGCGCGCGACCGCGAGCGCTTGTTTTTTCTTATGCACCAAATGCTCAAATGTGGTCAACCTACAGAAGCGTGCGTACGTGCTGTCGCGCGTGCATTCCGTGCTGAGAAAAAACAAGAACTAAGCGCTGCATTGCATGGTATTGCGCAAAAGGTATCTCAAGGTAAGCCTTTAAGTCGTGCCGCTGAACATGAATATATTTTATTTACCGACGTTCACCGTGCTGCTATTTTGGCGGGTGAAGCTTCAAACAACATGACAGAAGCATTCCACTTACTCCAAACACTTGAAGACAAAAAAATTCAGAACCAACGCAGTGGTATGGCTGAAATTATCACGCCAACTGTCTTATTTGGTATGAGTTGCATTTCGCTTTTCAACACAGGTATCAACACCATGCCGACTATGGCGCAAATGCGTCAGGCTCAAGGTAAAGAAATGGCTGCCATTCCACAGGTTATTATGGATTTCACGTCGAGTGTTGCAGAATATTGGTACTTTATTTTAACCGCATTTATTATCTTTTGTGTTGTGGGTTATAGTGTTGTTAAATCTGCGCAGGGGCGCTTCTGGTTAGATAACTATGTTTTGCGTATCCCTGGTTTAGGTAAATTTATTACCTATAAAACCTATGCCAGTATGCTTTTATATTTTCCACACCTGATTGCCAGCGGTGTTAAACCAAAACAAATGATACCTATTATGGAAGCCTTGGCGACCAATGCCATTTTAAAAAGACGCATTGATCAATTTAACCAAGTGATTACCACTGGTGGACAAATGTCTGCCGCTATGGAGAAAGCCGGCTTTCCGATTATTTCTGTGACGCCCGTGAAGGTGTCTGAAAATTATGCCGGAAACGAAAAAGGCGTAAACGACGTGATGATTGACGGCATGCATCATGCCTATTCAATATTGGAACGTGAATTAAATGACGCCTACACAAATTTTGTCGCTGTATTTTCGACAATTATGTGGCTACTCGGTGGCGCCGTATTACTGCTAGAAATGCTTGCCATTGTTATGGCACAAAACTAAAGAGGATATAAGTTAAATGTCAAAGAAAGTTGAGATAGGGTCTAAATTCAAGAACATATGTTTTCTTGGGCTTAACCGTGTGGAATACTTCCCAGAACACTCTGAGGAATCTATTTTTGCAGATACTTGGCAAGATGTCACCGATGAGCAATCTCGTCGTAACTTGGCGCTATTGTTCTTTGCACCACGTGACCTAGACGGTGAACCTGTTGACCCATATATATTCCTGACTGAAAGCGAAGATGGCGACGAACAAAGCGTGCTCATTGCTCAGCAAGCCTTTGGTGATATTCCTCTGATTGATATGTGTCGCCTACGTAGTAAAAATGCGAACGAAGTACATATTCTTGTTACCGCCGATATTATCTTCCACTGGGATTCAAACGACAGTTATATCCAACCAACATCGGCCATTTCATGGGTGCGTGATATTCAAAATATCTTAAAAACATACCCAAGAACAACAGAACGATTTGTTTACACAAATTGGGAAAATAGCCGCATTAATGAACTTGGCGCCACATCACGCCCATTGCGTGAGCTAGAAATTGATGAAGACGCTTGGGTAAACATGCCAAGCTTCCAAGAAAAACACGGCTATACCGTTATGTTTTTCTCTATCCTCGTGGCCATTGTTGTTTACTTCATTACCTTTATGCAAGGCAATGAAATTGATAAACTATCACAACAAATTAGAACCATTGACCTTGAAACACCTTCAGGTAAAAGCTATTTAGAATTGAACCGAGCTATTTCTATGCAGCAAAAGTTCATGCGTTACCGTGGCCTTGCACCATTCGTGACGAGCGATGTTGCCAATGCCATTCAACGCAGTGGTATGAAAATACATAGCTTCCAAATTCAAGCACCCGACAAACAAAAACCTGCCGACACACTTTTGGTCACCATCAAGGCACAAAAAGACACGTATAAAGGCTGGCTAGAAGAAGAACCTATTAGTAAGGCTCTGCTGAGTCAAAGTGTGACCATGTCTGCCATACGTCGACCACCAGGTGGCAACCAATTTACAATTGAAGGCCTTGTTGAGCTTGAACCTATCTCAGAGCTATTAGCAAAATACCAAGAAGACGTTAGGCGTATGCAGCAGCAAACCATTAAGTCTGCTCTGCCTGTCACACCTGCTAGTAAAGGAGAAGAATAGTCATGATGAAATTCACACTTGGTTTTGCCATTCTTGTTTTTACCTTTATCGTGGGTAGTTACAAATATTATGAAAACATTGACCTTATTGCAGCAAAAGAACGCGGGCTCGTTGAGGCCGAAGAAAAGCGTGACCGCTATTTACGTATTGAACAACGTACAAAACAAATACCAAAATTTGCTGTTGTACGTGGCGATGATAAGAAAAACATCATAGAACGTTTACTAGAAATTGGCGAGCCTGGTTTAAGCTTTAACTTTATTGGCCAAGCCCTTAGACAAGACGCACACCTTGGTATTATAAGGCATAACTTTAAAATTGCTGGCCCTGCATCGTTTGAGAAAGTCCAAACTTTACTGAAAAGAATGCAAACATTGCCGTCACTTCCAGGCTTTGTTGTTTACGATATCTGTTTTGGTTGTGCCACAAGCAATAAACAGCTCGATGAAAATGAACATATGGTTAACATAGAAGGGTACCTCTATGCGTACGATCCAAATATCCTATAAAGCGCTTTTATTAGCGACATTCATAGCAACCCCTGCCCTCGCGCAGGAAAATTCGTTGTGGCCAAAAACCTTTGTCGGTCAACCTGACTTTGAATTTGCACGTCAAGACGTTATCGATGAATTTACAAGAAAAAAAGGTGTGGATGCCTCTAAATACATTGCCACATTGACAGATTTGTTTACGTCACAAAACATAGACCCTTACACACCAAAACCTTTAACATCTGACATTGGTAGAAGTAAGTATAGCAAAGACGTTTTTGAACAGCGCTTCGGCCTTAAAAAGAAAAATAAAAAATTCCGTAGTGTTTACCCAGACATTGCCATTGGCAGTGGTTTAGAGGTTCACCTAGGCGACGGCACCGTTGCTCAAGCCGAACTTCTCAGCAATACACAAGCCAAAATTTTAAGTGATGGCCGCAAAATTAATATCGAAGTGGATGAAGAAGGTTATGTTCTTGAATCACACCGTGAACGTAGTATTTCAGAGTCTTTTGAGAATTTACTCGGCGGTAATCAGTACCTACAATCTTCCGACTTAGATAAAAAAGACGAGAAAATGCCCGAAATTTCAGGCTTGCCTGAGTACCACATTACAACAAGCACATTACCCGACCTAGACAAGGTGACGATTGAACAAAAAGAGGGCCTTGAAGCCTTTGCATCTTTCTTGGAAAACATCATTACCCAAGCCACAAAAGCACGTGACGCAGACATTAAAGACATTGATTTTAATGCTGAATTTTCTAAGTTCAGCATTCAAAGTATCGTCACGTCACCTTACCCTTACGCGATCATTAATAATCATCGATTCAGTATTGGTGACCGTATTCCTGTTCAAATATCGCTGGCCACAAAAGACACCAGCGAAATGGAAGCACTTATCGATTCATACATGCCAAATGAAAAAGCCATATCGGCTGAATCATTTAAGCAATACAGTATGTTAAAGTCTGAAGCTTTACGTCAATTTAAAGAACGTACAGGCCAAGATGGTAAAAAAATTACAGGCGAAACACACAAAATTAGTGCAACAATTAAAGACATCGAATCACGTAAGGTTATTATAAACCTCTTTGATATAGAATACGCACTAGAAATTAAACTCGCGCTATAAAACAGAAAACAGGAAAATGACCATGTTTAATGCTATAAACAATCAAAAGGGTGCCTTCTCTCCCTTCATGTTTGGCATGCTGATGGGTGTGGCCGTTTTTAGTGCCTCCATGAACCATTGGGCTAAACGTGAAATTGTTGATATTGATGAAGCCAATAGGATTTCTAACCGTGAAAAAGCGATTGAGATCAAAAAAGCACTCGAGAATGCTATGCTCACTGAAAATATCGACAGTGAAAACCCTTATAGTGAAGACTTTACAATGCAACGTGCACAAAAGTTTTTAAGTGGGTCCACTGGTAAAACCCGTAGTGGTGACGACGCTGTTTTAAGCACTGTCCATGACAGCGGATCCTTCAAAACCAGTAATAAAAAAATTATGATCGCCGTAACTGATGACCAGTTAGTACGCGACGATGTTGGTGGCCTTGCTGGCGCAGAAGCCATGAAAGACTATAACAGTACTGAAGGTTCAGTTGTTATGTTTGACAGTGAATCTATTCGCCTTGAACAAATAAAAGAATCTAAACAGCGCCTACAGCGTGAAGTTTCACAGATATACGTTTCCTATACAACATACGGTTACAAGTTCCCCACCACTGACGAATATAAGTCACAAATCAATGCAGCCACAGGCAACAAAGACGTTTGGGGACAAAGTTTTAAATACGATAGAAAGTCTGACAAATTAGTTATTCTTTCCTTTACAACGCCTTGGGGTTACACTTATAAAACCAAACTTGATATGAATTAACAGAAACAGGAAAAACAATGCCTTTCAACATCTTTAAAAAATTACGCAACCAACAAGGTGCCATGTTTGGTATGGACGCGCGTATTGCACTTATTATTGCAAGTGTACTCGCCGCTACAGGTGGTGTGACGATGATGTCTAAACTTGAACGTAGCCGTGTTGAAGGGGCTGAAATTGGCGTACAAATTATTAAAGATGCTTTAGAAAATCACTACAAAACAAAATCATTTAATAAACTATCACCCGACATTCGTACATTGTTTGAAGAAGGGTTCATTGAAGAAACATCGTTAATGAAAGACCCGTGGGACAACGAATGGCGTTATAATGTCCTGAGCCGTCAAGTCAAAATTAATGATTTCACTGTCACAGAATATATGGCCACCATTCACTCAGCAGGTAAAGATGGCGTTGACGATTCTCCAACACCCACATTTCCAGGTGAGTGGAACGTATGGCAATATATGAATGATGATATCGGCACAAAACTTTCAACGTTTGAAATTGAAAAATCACGCGTAGTTGAATATCAAGGCCGTGCAAAACTCATTGTCAATAAACTAGAAGACTACAGCTCGGCAAATTACCTTGAAGCTGAAACACAGTGCCCTGCGGCTACCTGGTGCAACAATTACCCTGCAGACGGTGACAAGTACACCGACTTCAACTTTTACCCACAATCAAATTCTGACAATTCTGGCGCAACATATTACGACGATATTAAATCAGGTGGTGGTAACAGTATCTATGTTTCTGGTAGTGACCTCAGTATGGCTGAGCTGATGAAAGTACTGGGATTACCTAAAGAGTTTACGTTCGACCCTTGGAAGCGTATCCTCGCTTATGACTCCAACTTCATTCAGCAACGTCCTAATGCACACAAGCCGCCGTTTTCTGCTTCTATTATTTATGAATAAATAATAGAAAGCACCTGAATATGCTTGAATTTGAACGACGGTTTATTGCAAAAGAAGACATCTCTACAGGCCCTGTCTGTCAAAAATTTTGCACAAAACTATGGCTTATACTCACCTGCCTTTTCATGGCGAGTATACTTTTCAGCATGGCTATATCACCTCTTTTTTTCCTTTATCTTTTAATGTCCGCCATTTTAGCAAGGCTTGTCACCCTTGACCTTTGCTATTTAGTGCTACCCGACATTTATACGTTACCGCTTATGGCCACAGGGTTAGGGCTTGCAGCATCACCCCTGCTTTCCATCAGCCTGATAGAAAGCCTTTTAGGTATATTAGCAGGCGGTGGTTCCATATTAATACTTGCCATAGCCCTCGATAAAATAAATAGTAAAAGCAATATCGGCGGTGGTGATATAAAAATGATTGCCGTAGCTGGCAGCTTTTTAGGCATATCGCTCATGCCTATATTCCTTTGGGTCGCTTGTTTATTTTCTTTTATTTTGTATCCGCTATTAAAAAGTAAAAATCACGCTATATCCTTTGGCCCAGCACTTATTATAGCTTTGTGGATACTGCTCACCCAAGAAGACATTTTAAACCACGCTCTTTCACTTTTCATCTAAACCTTGCATTTTATAACCATGCCATCTATAAATTGAGTGAAATCGAGTTAATATCGCTAGGGGAATAGCCTTTAAAATGAATTTATGTGCATGGCCAGACTGCAAGGAAGAAGGTACCTTTGCTGCGCCTAAAAACACGCAGGATATTTATGACCGCCAATATTTTTGTCAGGCCCACATTAAAGACTTTAACAAACGTTGGAATGGCCTTGAAGGCATGAGTGACGACGATATTTTTTCCATGCAAACAAAATCAACATGGAACCGCCCTACAAAAAAATTCGGCATTCATGGGGTGAGCGCGCAGGCGGCTCATTTTGAATTTGCCGATGCTGAAGATTTATTCCAATTCTTCAAGCAACGCCAAAAAGAGGAGTCGATCAAAAAACAATACGGATTTGAAGAACACACCCAAGAAGCAAATGACATTGCATTACCAGCTGACGTGGCCGAGGCTTGTTCTATCTTTTCAGTTGAAATACCCATTGAAACAGGTAAACTCAAGAAAAAATACCTTTCCCTGATGAAGAAGCATCACCCCGATTTTAACAAGGGCGCCAAGAAAAACGAAGAGCATGTTAAAAAAATTAACGTCGCCTTCCAAATTATCAAAGAATATATCAAAACTTCCTAATACTTAACAGATAGACATAAAAAAACAGCACCATCATAATGACACCGTTTTTTTATAGATCGAATTAAGGGTAGAATTTTGATTTGGTTTAAAACGTGGTAAGGTCGTGAACAGTTGTACATAACCTGCCCACGCAGTTTAAACTAAATTAAAAGATCATCTTAATAATGCCCTTAATTTTTGAATTGCGGGGCACTACCTCCTAAATAACTAGCAACAACGCGCGTTGCCATGTTTTTGTCGCCTTCTTGAATTGCGGAGTTTAAGCGAATTTGCACACCCATT
>JBLILN010000034.1:0-12490 GCA_047635695.1 Alphaproteobacteria bacterium | reverse complement strand
CCGATGCATAAAAAACGTTTGTTTAAGCGCCAATATAATCAAGCAACGCTCTTAGCGCAGGGTATTCAACGCACAATTGGTATTGACCTTGATATTTTTTCATTGAAGCGTACAAGAAAAACAGCGCCGCAACTGGGCAAGTCAGCCGCTGCCCGCAAGAAAAATTTAACGGAGGCTTTTTACGCTGATCCTACGGCAGTGGTGGGTAAAAACATTATCCTTATTGACGACGTATGGACAACAGGAAGTACAGCCGATGCTTGCGCTAAATGTTTAAAACAAGCTGGTGCGTTACGTGTTGATGTGGTAACAATATGCTTCGTAGAAAATGCAATATAAGGAAATATAAAATCATGTCTATTATCGTTTACTCAAAACCAACTTGTCCATACTGCGTTAAAGCAACAAATCTTTTAACGTCTCTTGGTCAAAAATTTACAGTTATTGATATTGCAGCTCAACCAGAAAAACGTGATGAAATGATTCAAAAATCAGGTGGTTCTTACACGGTACCTCAAATATTTATTGGTTCAAAACACATTGGTGGTTGCGATGATTTACATGCCTTACATAGCGTAGGTAAACTCACAGAACTTTTTTAAATAACATCTAAAGAATTAAGGGGTATAGGATGGATATACAGGCATATAAAGAGCTGCTGGATATTATTTTGGCGGGTGTGGCTTATACTTTTCACCCAGAAGCCTTGGTGGCGTTTGTGCTGTGCCTCATTTTTACCTATACCTCTATTACAAAAGAAAGTGCACCATTAAACCCTTTAAGTGATTTTTTGTGGGTGAGTGCTTCTGCTCTCTTTGTCTTTTCTATAACTGCGGTGGTTTTGTTTGCCTTGCAGACGCCTATGACTGTTATGCAGATGACAGATGATATTTTAGGCGGACTTACTATTGATAGTATTGTTTATTTGTTGTCTTCTGCCACATTTATAATGGTGGCCGCTTGGTATTTTATACCAACACAAAAAGCTGTTTCGAGTAACTATGAAGATGAAGATTTATCAGCGGCACCCTTCATGGCTATTTTGTTTGGCGCTGCTTTGGCGGTATTTGTTTTTATGGGCGCTGATTGGCCGGCGGCGTTGATACAAGAAGCTCAAAGTGTAGATGTATTAAAGCAAGGCGTATTTTATGCATTGGCTTACATGATTGGTTTTATTGTTGTGTGGCTTGTTGGTTTGGCTATTTTTTATGCGGCAGTAGGGCGTTTTTTGCTTACGCTACCAAGTGTTGTTGGCGGGGCTTCTTTTCTCGCTATTGCGCTGTTTCAGGTGTGTCAGGCTGTTCTTTAGCCCCTTTGTAAACGGCGGCGCCTAAATAACGTGACGCAGGGTTTGTGCAGCGGCGCCATCTTTTTGTTTCAGGATCAAGGTATACGCCGCAAAGGTCGATAATTTCAAAACCATTATCTTCAAATTTTCCAATGAGCTTGCCAGGTGTTCTGAAGCGCTTAAACTTGTAAGTGCCTTTTGGTACCCACTTAAATAACCATTGTGCACAAATAATATGAACAAAGGCTGATCTAAAATTACGGTTGTTGGTTGAAAAGAGAACGATGCCATCATCATGCAATAGTTTGTGAAGCTCTTTAATGAAGCCATGGGTGTGGTCAATGTATTCGAACACATCCATACACAGAATAACATGAAATTTTTTGCCTTGTTCAACCAACTCTTGGGGGGTGCACTCAATAAAGTCGACAATCGCCCCGTTGTTTTTGGCATGTTCAGAAGCGTCTGTAATGCAGTCAGTACTGACATCAATAGCCGTGACGTCTGCACCTCTAAAGGTGAGTTCCTCTGCAAGTTTACTCGTACCACAGCCGATATCTAAAAGGCTTAAGTTTAAAAGCGGGGCTGGTTCAAGTTTGTTACGCTTAAAAATTTCGGCCGCGTGGGAAACAACATATTTACGACGCACAAGATGATAGTCCTCAAAGGCTTTTTTAGCGCTTTCAGGCCCTTGTTTAAAAAATCTCCATAACTTTGAAAGTTTAACGGCAGTTGTTTCTGGTTGTTTCATGTTTTTTATCATTTTTTATTGGCTGATCTTCATCCCATATAAGAGAGTAAGGCTTGAAGAATAAAAGTTCAAGCCCTCCAATGCATTATTTTTTATAAACAACACTTGCAATTTTAGGGTAAATAGGGCATATAAACATACAAGGCAGTGTTTGTGCTGTGAAATTAATTCTAGATAATTATTGGAGAGGGGGTGAAGAAGGTATGATTTCTGTTGAAGTTAGAGGCAATGATGTTAACCAAGCGCTACGTCGCTTGAAAAAAACATTGAATCGTGAGGGTGTTTTCCGTGAAATGAAAATGCGTCGCGAATGCGAAAAACCTTTTGAGAAGCGTCAGCGTCAAGCGCGCGAAGCAGTGCGTCGTTCTCGTAAGAACCGTTCTCGCATTCTTTCAAGTAAGCTTTAAGTTTTAAGCTTTTTTGCGAATATAAAAAATAGGCACCTTAGGGTGTCTATTTTTTTTGGTTAGGTGTTACGTGTTTTGAAGTGAAAATGTATGCGCCCTGCATCTATTGAGCTTTATTGGGGGTGTTTATCTCTATTTACTTTTATTTGATGTGAAACGCCTCTTTTTACAGGTGTTTTTTTTATGACAATTATTTATTATTGCCCCTACCACTTTTGTGAGCGGTGGTGTATAGTATTCGTAAGTTAAATAGACAAATATAATCAGTTTAAAGAGTATTTTAAAGAATGAGTCAGATGACAATAGAATTTGGTGTTGGTAAAGAACTACGTGCAGCGCGCTTAAAAGCAGAATTGAAAATTAATGAAGTAGCCGAAGAACTTAATTTACGTGTCGAGCATGTAATAGCTATTGAGAAGGATCAATATGCTGATTTACCAGGTTCTACCTATGTTGTTGGCTTTGTAAAAAGCTATGCAAGGTTGCTTGGTTTAAACGATGTTCACCTTGTGGATAGGTTGATGCAAAGTGACTTCATACCCAACTTGGCGCCTGAAACACCTCTTATGGACGGTGAAAAAGAAAGTTCTCCTGCTAAAAATTTACTCGGTATCGCATTTCTTGTTTTACTTTTGGTTTCAATTTTAGCAGCTATTTATTTTTTTTATGCATCGACTGAAAATACTTTAACTTCTGACGTGCAAGTTGAAGTTGAAGGCGACGTTGCAGTTCCAGAGGCTGCTATTGAAAAAGACATTGTGGCTAAACCTGTGAAGGAAGCGCTTATCCCTCAACTTATGGCTGAAACAGCCAAGGCTGAAAAAGATGCTGATGTTGCTAAACCTATAAAAATTATTGGCACAAAGCCTGAAGGTGCACGCGTTATGCTCACCGCTGTGGAAGACGCTTGGTACCAAGTGTATAACCCTAAAACAAAAAAAACATATTTAAATGCAGTGCTTAAGTCTGGTCAATCTGTTTGGTTGAAGTCTGACCCTGATGCCTTAATGGACCTCGGTCGCCCGCATAAAGTCAAAATTACGATTGATGGTAAAGAACAAGGTATAGCAGGCCCTTCATGGGGTGGCGTTATTAAAAACCTTTCTATTGACGGTGACTACCTGATTCATGACTATTACGGCAAAGGCTTAAATGACAAGTCTTACAATCAGTGGATTAAAAATAGATAAACGGCCATATACCAAAACAGCGGCTTTAAACGCCATGCTAACTTTAAAATAGGTTTTTAAATAAATGAGTAAAAAATTACAACCGCCAAGAGGCACTTACGATGCACTGCCTGAACTTGCAAGCCGTTTTAATTATATAGAAAACACAGCGAGACGCGTTTTTTCTAAGCGTGGTTATGGTGAAATTCGTACACCTATTTTTGAACAAGCTGATGTTTACTTGCGTACAGTTGGTGAAACCACCGATATCGTTAGTAAGGAAATGTACCTTTTTGAAGACCGTAACGGTGAAAAAATGGCCTTGCGCCCTGAGGGGACGGCAGGTGTTGTGCGTTCTTATTTTAGCAATGGTTTAAGGCAACACTTACCGTTGAAGCTTTACTATGTTGGTTCTCCGATGTTTCGTTACGAGCGTCCGCAAAAAGGGCGTTATCGTCAATTCCACCAGCTGGGGATGGAGTGCTTTGGTATTGCCGCCCCTTATGCAGACGTTGAAGTTATTGCCGCCGGTGTTGCTTTACTTAAAACACTCGGCCTTCAAGGGGATATTACTGTCCGCATGAATAGTTTAGGCACAGCAGAAGACCGCAAGGCTTATCGTGAAAAATTGTTGGCATATTTTAAGCCTATTAAAACGCAATTAAGTGAAGAGTCACAAGGGCGTTTGGCTAAAAATCCACTCCGCATTCTCGACTCTAAAGAGCGAGAAGATCAAAGGTTTATTCCTGATGCACCAAGACCGATTGATAGTTTATGCGATAGTTCTCTGGCGCATTTTTCGGCAGTGAAATCTGGCCTTGAAGCTTTGAATATTGCTTATGAAATTGATACAAGCCTTGTGCGTGGTTTGGATTATTATACGCACACTGTCTTTGAAATTCATGGGCATGGCCTTGGGGCACAAAGTCAGGTGATTGGTGGTGGCCGCTTTGATGGGTTATTTGACCAATTAGGTGGTGAATCTGTGCCGGCTGTTGGTTTTGGTTGCGGTATGGAACGTCTTGAAAGTATTATGACGCAGCAAGTGCTTGAAGAACGCCCTGTTTCATTTATTGTGATGGATGAAAAAGCCTATTTCAATTGCCTTAAGCTGGCTGAAAGCTTGCGCGCTCAAGATGTAAAATGCTTGATGCCGCTTGAAGTGACGTCATTCAAAGCGCAAATGAAAAAAGCCAATAAATTTGACGCGGCTTACACCGTTATTGTGGGTGAATCTGAGCTTGAAAATAATGTTTTTCAACTGAAAGATATGGACGAAGGTACGCAGCATGAATTATCCTTTGATGGTGTTATTGAATACTTCAAAAATAAAGAAACAAAATAAATGCTAGAAAAATCATTCATCGTTGGTATTGATCATCACGCCTCAAGCGTTGATGTGCGTCAGCGATTGAGTGAACTTTCTATGGAAGAGTTGTCGACCATATTACCTGTAGATGAGATTTATGTTCTTTCTACCTGTAACCGCTTTGAGGTTTATGTTTCATCTCCTTGTAAGCATAGTGCAAAACATGCTTTGAAAAGCTTAAAGCGCGTTTTTGCAGAGCAAACGTCTATGTTGCCAAGCGAGCTTGAAGGTCATATTTACGAGAAAACAGGCGAAGATATGTTGCGTCATGGCTTTAATGTCGCTTCTTCGCTCGAGTCGATGGTTTTAGGTGAGCCTCAAATTCTTGGCCAAATGAAGCAAGCTTATAAACAGGCTAAGTCTCATGGCACCATGAAGATGAACCTAGATAAGTTTTTGAATGCGACTTTTCATGTCGGTAAACGTGTCCGTCACGAAACCGTATTGGCGAATGAATCTGTCAGTGTTGCATCAGCGGCTGTGCGCTTGGCTAAAAATGTTTATGAACCTGATTTTGCGACATGTCATGTGGTGCTTATTGGGGCGGGTGAAATGTGTACAAATGCGGCAAGGCATTTAAAGTCACAAGGTGTAAAATACATAACGATTGTCAACCGTACCCTCGAAAATGCTAAAAAATTAGCAGAGGAAGTGGGGGGTAAAGCTGTGCGCTTACCAAAGCTTATGTCTGTTTTACAAACAGCTGATGTTGTTATGAGTTGTACAGGTTCCCTGGAACCTTTGGTGACTAAAAATATGGCGGCTGATATTATGCGTTCTCGTTATAACATACCGTTGGTTTTTATCGATATTGCTGTACCTCGTAATGTGGCGGCAGATGTTGATGTTTTGGAGGGGGTTTCTCTCTATGATATGGATAAACTAGGTGAGCAGGTGCGTGTTTCAAAAGACAAGCGTGCTGCACAAGTGGGCCATGCAGAGGTTATTATTAATGAAGAAATAAAAGCCTTTGGTCGTTGGAGTGAAGAACGCAAAAGCTCGCATATGATTAAGCACTTACGTTCTACTTTTGACACTGTGCGTGATGAAGTTTTGACAAAGTGTCCTTCCAAGGAAGCAGAAGATGCAACAAGGTTGTTGCTTAATAAACTTATGCACAAGCCAACACAATTAATTAAGGGTGGCCTTATACCAGCCGAGGCTGTTGAGATGGCGCTGAGTTTAATGTTTGATATGCGTTGCCCGCGTGTAGAATTCTTGCAAGTTGAAGCAAATTCAGTTAAAAGTGGCGAGTGTCCTTTTATGGACGTTGTTCGTTTGGAAGGGCTAAATGCTGAAAAGCACTAGTACTTAATAAATTTTTTAGAATAAAAAAAACAGGGGTTTTTATGGATCTTTTACCAAAACTAAAGCAGATTAAAGTACGTCATGATGAGCTTGAAGGCATTTTGGGTCAAGGCGATGCCACCAATGATATGGAACGATTTACCAGGCTTAATAAAGAATATGCAGAAACAAAGCCTTTTGTCGCAGCTTATGAAGAGCTGTCGGCCATGGTTTCTGAAAGGGCTGATTTAGAAGAAATGTCAAAATCTGACGACGCGGATGTTAAAGAGATGGCGTCGGAAGAGCTGAAGGTTATTATCCCAGCCATTCCTAAATTAGAAGACAAAATTCAAATTATGCTGTTACCTAAAGATGAAGCGGATGATCGTAATGTTATTATTGAGATTCGCGCGGGTACAGGCGGTGACGAAGCGGCTTTATTTGCGGCTAATATTATGCGTATGTATATCCGTTACGCTGAAATTAAAGGCTGGAAAACAGAGGTTATGGACAGTAACACCACAGATTCAGGTGGCGTGAAAGAAGCTGTTTTACAGATGAGCGGTGAAGGTGTCTTTGGTCGTATGAAATATGAGTCAGGTGTGCACCGTGTTCAACGTGTGCCTGAAACAGAATCTCAAGGCCGTATTCACACATCTGCCATTACAGTGGCCGTGTTACCAGAGGCAGAAGAAGTGGATATTGACATTAACCCTGCCGATTTACGTATTGACGTTTATCGTGCCAGTGGTGCCGGTGGTCAGCACGTGAACAAGACGGAATCGGCTGTACGTATTACACATATTCCAACGGGGACAGTATCCCAGTGTCAAGACCAATCCTCACAACACAAAAACAAAGCAACAGCGATGAAAATGCTGACCTCACGTATGTACGATGCACAACGTGAAGTATTAGATCAAGAGCGAAGTGATAACCGCAAGTCACAGGTAGGTACAGGTGACCGTAGCGCACGTATTCGCACATATAACTACCCACAAAGCCGTGTGACAGACCACCGTATTAACCTCACACTTCATAGCTTAGACGCTATTGTGGCGGGTGATGCCTTGGACGATGTGATTGAGTCATTGCTTGCAGAAGACCAAATTCGTCGTTTGTCAGCGATTGGTGAATCGTAGTTATGAAAATTAAAGACGCATTACAGCAAGCTGTTACAACGCTTAAGGGTGTGAGTGATTCAGCTGCTTTGGATGCGTCTCTTTTAATGAGCCATGCCACAGGGTTGACAAAAATTGAGCTGTTTATGCGTGATGAGAATGTTTTAACTGAAATGCAGTTAAATGCTTTTGATGCCCTTATTGTAAGGCGCCAAACCAGCGAACCTATTGCCTATATTTTAGGAGAAAAAGAATTTTGGGCGTTGCCGTTTAAGGTTGTGCCTAGTGTCCTTATTCCGAGACCCGACACCGAAACGATGGTTGCAACCTTAGTTGCGGCTGTAGCCGATAAAAATGCCGAGGGACTGGTTGCCGACCTTGGTGTGGGTAGCGGGGCGCTTCTTTTGAGTATTTTAAGCGAATTTGAAAAATTTAAGGGTGTCGGTGTTGATATGAATGACACAGCACTTGAAATTGCGAGGGAAAATGCCATTAATTTAGGTTTTTCTGACCGCGCAACCTTTGTAAAAAGCCATTGGCTTGACGCTGTTGATGAGATGTTTGATATTGTTGTTAGCAACCCACCATACATCGAAACGTCAACCGTAGCGTCACTTATGGACGATGTGAAGGACCACGAGCCTATGTCTGCCTTGGACGGGGGGGCTGACGGTCTTGCATGTTACCGTTCCCTTATACCCAGTGCTTATGATAAACTCAATAAAGGTGGTTTGTTATTGTTGGAGATTGGTTATAACCAAAAAGAAACAGTATCGCATTTGTTGAGTAAGGGTTGGAAGAACGTTCAATGCTTTAAAGACCTTGCGGGGCACGACCGCGTGATTGCCGCCATTAAGACTGAAAAATAAAGAATTAATAAAAATACATCATGAAAAATAAGTTTATTCTAGGTATTGTAACGGCATTTGCACTTTCTGGCTGCATGAATAGCCTGACGAATGAGTATGTCTATCAAGAACCTAAGGAACCTGTGAAGTTACCTTATAACTTCTTTTTAGAAAGTTTTGTTGATCAACGCCCGACGAAGGCAGACCCAACACTTATTGATGTATTAAGCACGCGTAAACAATTACCCTTTAATGAAGATGTTTTTGTGAAGGCTATGGTTAAAAAGGTTAATGGTAAAAGCATTTATGACTATGAAGACGCCACTTTGCGTATAGAGCTGAAAGATTATGCTGCCTTTATACAAGACTGGCATTATACACTTTCATTTTACGTAGATGTGACAGGTTTTGACGAAAAAGGTAAAGTGTTAACAACAGGTGTATTTAGTTGTCTTGTTGAACGCAATGAGGCGAAGGCCTTTGTAAGTTCACTAGGCTATTTACTTTCACATGATCAAAACACACCAAAAGCAGAAGTAAAGCAAATGAAAGTTTGGGACGGTCTGTATAATGACTGTATCGCCGACATTGCTTATCAATTTAATAATAAAGTTGTCGAATGGGGAAGAGGAAAACGCTCATGAAAATCACAAAAATTCTTATAACACTGGTATTGGTATTAAACCTTACCGCATGTTCTAGTTCACCTTTTACACAAGGTCCTGAATATGGCTTTGCACTAGACTGGGACGAGATTTCTTTTGAGAGTGATGCCGCTAAAAACGATACACTTAAAGAAGAACAATTTAAGCTGAACCTCACACGTGTGACTGACTTGCGTTCACCAGAAGACCGTGTGCCTTCTGATACATCTAACATTATTTATGACTACCGCCCTGATCATTTGGTTAATGGCCTTGAAGGTTATGTGAAGTCTTCTGTGAATAAGTATATGAATTACCCTGATGACGCTCAAACACAGCTTGGCTTGGAAATTGATATTAAGAAATTTAAAACAACAGTTGAACATGCTTGGTTTAAACGTTATGGGCAATATCGTGTTGACGCTGAATTTGAATTTTTAGTACGTGACGCCGATAGCCGTGTGCTTATGCGTGAAACAGTGGTTGTGGGTGACAGTCAATGGCGCCAAGCATTCAAAGGGGCTTTGCCTTCAGCGAAGCGTGACCGCAATGAAATGAAAAAACTCGTTAAAACAATGATGTCAGACATTACACTTGACCTTGGTTGGATGGTTCATTCTGCTTTTAATCAGCAGCGTAAATACTACCACCCAATGAAAGAACTGAATGAGTGGGTGGCTGATTAATTAATTAACTATCTAAATAAGCAAAAGCCCCCACTTGAGGGTTTTTGTTTGTTCAGCGGCTATAAAATTTTGGGTAAGAAAAAGAGGCCTGGGGTAAAGGCCTCTTTTTTGTGGGTGAGTGAGCAGATCAAATTACCCGTGATTTAAGGTAATTATTTGAGAAACGATCTCGTTATGAATATATTCTAACTGCGTACACAGGGCATTTATACGCAAGTAGTCTTTTTTTATAACAGCATTTTCAATGTCATAACATACGTCCCTTAGTGGTGTAAAACCAAGGTTCATGCAAACACCTTTATATGCATGGGCTGCATCGTGCAGTTCATGAGACTCCTGTTGTGATGCACTTAATTTTATTGTTGCGATCATCTCAGGTGCCTGTTCTTTATATAAGCTGATAAGCGTATTCATAGTTGAATAATCATCGTAGCCTATAGTCTTTAAGGTGTTAAGCACATTGTGGGGCAGTACTGCCATTTTCATAATTGTTTTCTCTATTTGTTTCACTCAATAATTATCGTAAGGGCAATGTATAAATATTGTCACCTACGTTGCTTATAATTGTTATGTGAAATGCTTTTAAATGGCGGAATGGCTAGCATTGTAAAAATAAAGACTAAACCTATGTTGTCTGATGTTTAAAATCGGGTTGAGTAATAAGGTTGAAATAGGTATGATACTTGCATTCTATATTGGTAGTCTAAATAACAATTAAAAAGGTTCTATTTATGTTTAAATTTTTATTCTCAACATTTGTTGTGTCACTGTTGTTTGCACCGCTTGCGCAGGCGGGAGTTGATATCTCCCTTGGTGCTGTTCAAAGATATTTTTTGTCAGATATGGCGCCTTATCAAACTTTAAGTGTTTCTAATAATAGTGACAGTCGGTCATTTGAGTTAAAGGGTGATATAAGGTTATTTACGAATTTAGATGATTTTGACAGAACAAAATTGGAGCTTGAACCTGTAGATAATCACTTTTTGTTTGCACCAAAACTTTTTGTTTTAGAGCCAGGTACATCACGTAAAGTACGTCTTGTGCGTACTGCGCCTATTGACGATAAGGAGCGTGTATATACTTTAGCTTATAAGCCTGAGGTAGTGGTTACAAGTGATGTGGATGGTAAACAAGTTTATAAAAAGAAGGTTAAACTTGGTATAACAACTGTGACGAGGGCTGCTATTTTGGTTTATGTTTCACCAAAGGTCGTAGACTTTAACGTTACTTATAAGCGTGATGAAAAAGGGGTGTACTTCTTAAATGAGGGTAATATAACGTCTGAACTACGTCGACATCATTATTGTTATGAAATTGAAGATGAAAAGGCTTGTATTGATTTGCCTGCAAATCGTTTAAGCCCGGGTGAAAGTTATTTCTATGCTGTAGACGCAAATATTCCTTTGGTTTGGACTGTTAAGGCGTATGATACATTTCAAACGAAGGCTAGGTTTGAACCTTTTGAAGAATAATGCGTTATTAATGTAGCAATATTTATTTGCTTATGTGTTGTAAAACCCCTGTCAGTAAAAAAAAATGACAGGGTTTTTTATTTTTATAATTTTGTAATGCATTGGTATTTAAAGCAAAATAAAGAGTTTGCGTATAATAATAAAAGGTTATATCCCTGTTTGGCATGCCCTTTGCTTATTACGGGTTATATAAGGAAAGTGAAACGTATTGTTCATTTTTAATTCGCAATGTGAATTTAAATATGTATAATACTAGTAATTGATAGAAGAATGTATCTTAGATTACGAATGTATCGTTTCTTTAATACGGGGAACTATCAAGTGAGTATCGGGCAAGAAGCTAGATGCTAAATAAGAAAGGAAAATCGCGATGAAAATAACTAAAATTCTAATGGCTACTACGGTATTGGCTTTTTCTGCTGCTACTGTAAATGCTGCGACGCAGGGTCTACTTGATGCAACATCTTCTGGTACAGCTCTTGTTACCATGGATGTGCTTGAGCAGGTTCAAATTAACGCTATTGCTGACTTCACTCTAGATAACGGCTCTGGTGGCGCTGCAAACACGTACGAACCAGGTGCTGGTGATGTATCTGCGACAACAAGAATTTGTGTACACTACAACAACTCTGCACAGGTTACATTGACAATTGAGTCAGCTAACCCAGGTGGTGCTAATGGTTACCGTTTAACTGATGGTACTGACTTTATTGACTACGACGTTGAAGTTGATGAAGCTGCTTCAGGTACATTTCTTGCGCATGTTGAAGGTGCAGTTCCGGTTGCTTATAACCTAATGGCTGACCCACAGGCTAACTGTGGTGGTGGTAACGATACTGATATCCGTGCCACTGTGCCTGATATTGGTCTTATGGCTATTGCTAACGGTACGTACACTGATACACTAACATACACTCTTGCGCCAAACCCATAAGGTTTACGTAATACTGTATATCAGTTTAAAAGAGCCCTTCGGGGCTCTTTTTTTCACCTATATTGTTAAAGTGCTTGATATGTATTGTTTATTGCCGTATTCTTTAACGCAGATTATCAATAAATCTAACCTTTAACGTTTATAATAAATAGTGCCTTTCTGGCCTTTTATACTTACTCTTACGTGAGATATTATCAAAAATGAAATATTCTTTTAACTCTTAGAATGCTCTCTTTTATCAAAGGGGATTATATTCTATTCTACTATCCCTTTTATGGAGGGTAATTTTATGAAATTATCTAAAATTTTTATACCTATAGCATTGCTATTGCTAACTTCATTTTCATTTCTTTACACGCCCTTTGGTCGTACAGAAGTATTTGTCGAAAAAACTGTAGCGCAAACGGCTAAAACTGTTAAATATACAGCGCCTAATTCTTTACAAACGGCTTTGTCTGCAATCGGCAAGGCTGCACATCATGGCTCTTCAAGTGAAAGACAGGGTTATGGCTCT
>JBLILN010000033.1:0-12562 GCA_047635695.1 Alphaproteobacteria bacterium | reverse complement strand
TATGAAAACCAAAAATTAATTGGTCGATATTCTTTCTAACCCTGAACATGAAGGCAAAACACAAAAAGAAATTGCAGTTTTGATGAACATTACAGCAAAAACGGTACAAAATTATTTAACGGCACATTTTTGGCAAGAAATCCATGAGCGTCGTTTAGCCGTTATATCAGAATCACTCACCTTGGTAGACAGAGCAGTGTTTGCAAAGGCGATTAAGGGGCGATATGGTTGCGGCAAAGCTTTTCTATAACCGTTGGGATGAAGCTAAAAAAAATGATGATTTTCAATCAGTTCATCATACAGAAAATGAACAACAAGATTTGGTTGAAATTGAGCGTCTTCAAAAAGATATTCAGGAGCTAGAACATGACGCAGGTAACAGCACTTAGAAAACAAAAGTTACAATTGTTAAAAAACCGTTTAAGGCGCATACAAGTCAGTTTTAATTATTATAAGCCACATCTCAAGCAGCACTTATTCCATAAAGAAGGTAAACGGTTTAAAGAACGTTTGTTCTTAGCGGGTAACCGGTGTGGTAAAACCTATGGCGGTGCGATGGAAATGGCTATGCATTTAACGGGGCATTACCCTAAGTGGTGGCAGGGCAAAAAATTTAACAATGCCATTAAAGCTTGGGCGGCTTCGAATACAACAGAAAGTACAAGGGATATTTTGCAAAAGGCTTACTTAGGTTCAGCCGAAGAAAACAAAATGGGCACTATCCCACAACACCTCATTCAAAAAGTGACAAAAAAACGTGATGTGACAGAAGCTGTAGACACGGTATATGTAAAACATATAAGTGGTAATATTTCAGTTCTTGGCTTTAAATCTTATGACCAAGGCCGAGAAAAGTTTCAAGGAACATCAAGGCATTTTATCCACCTTGATGAAGAGCCTGAAATAAGGTTGTATGAAGAATGTTTAATGCGGACGTTAGATGTTTCAGGTAGCCTTATCCTCACAATGACGCCTCTTAAAGGTATGACAGATATTTGTCAGCATTATTTACAAAATGACCAGAATGATACAAAGTTTGTCACAACAGCAACATGGTATGACGCCTACCATTTAAGTGAAAATGAAAAGAAACTGTTAAGAAAAACTTTGCGGCCACATGAATTAGAAGCGCGAGAAAAAGGTATTCCTTCACTGGGTGCGGGCAAAGTTTACCCGATAAAAGAAAACGATATTTTAGTAGAGCCATTTAAAATACCGGATACTTACGGTCATTGTTTTGGTATGGACTTTGGTTGGACAAATCCAACCGCCATTGTCTGGGGTGCAAAAGATTTCACCACAGGCATTGTTTATATTTACGACGTTTATACAGCCAGTGAATGTACACCCGCACAGCATGCAAAAATTATTAAACAAAAAAATGTTAAAGGTGTTTGCGACCCTACTGGATTAGGTTCCAGCCAGGCTGATGGGCGTAACCTTATTCAGCAATATTTGGAAAATGGCGTGTCACTTTCCACAGCAGATAACAATGTTGAGGCAGGGCTTATGCAAGTATTGGATGCTATGCGTGAGGGGAAATTAAAAGTATTTTCTCACTTAGAAAGCTTTCTATCTGAATTTAGGCTTTACAGGCGCAGCGCAAATGGCAAAATTGTGAAAAAACATGACCACTTGATGGACGCGATGCGTTATCTCATTGTTTCGGGTATTTATAATCAACCTAGAGATAAAACGATACAACGCCCAAGTGATTGGAGAACAGTTTAAATGAATAATAATGAACAAAGGAACGTACAATGACTTGTATAAAAACATGTGAAAAATCATACACAAAAACCGGCCTTAAAAAGCCGGTTTTTTTATGGGATGACATTGGACGCAAACGCGTGTTTATTGATGTGCCCAAGGGTATGAAAGCGCATATTCAATATTGTTACGATAAGTTGAAAAAGGGTGAAGAAAATGATGCCCGTATTAAATGGCATAATTATGAAACAGGTATGCTGACATGTGATTTTGCGTTTGAAATTATTGGTATCACAGCTTTACGCGTCAATGTACAAAGTGCGCACAATGCGCAACTTAAAGCCCCTGTTAAACTAGATATTTACCAACAAAATGAAATGAAAGAAATGTCATGAACGATCAATTACAAAAAATTAAGGGTTATTATGAAGGTGCAAAACTTTCAAGTTCGTATCAAAATTGGTTACAAGAATCAGGCGAGTCTTGGTCATTTTACGATGGGGAACAATGGACAAAAGAAGAAGTTGATCGTCTCAATGAAAATGGACAGCCTGCTATTGTCATTAACAAGCTTGCAAGTAAAATTGACAACATTGCAGGTAGCGAAATTTCTGGTCGCACGCTCATACTTTATCGTTCACGTAGTGGCGACAAACGTGAAGAAGAAACGGCGCGTGTGCTGAGTGACCTTGCACTCTATGTCGCTGAACAAAGTGAGCAAGGGGTCGAACTATCTAACGTCTTTAAAGAGGGGCTCATTTCAGGTATCTCATGGGTAGATGTTGGTGTTGAAGAACAAAGCGAAGGTATGAGTATCTTTAACCGTTATGAAGATGCATCTGCTGTTGTTTGGGACCAGAAATTTAAGCGAGCAGACTATAGCGATACAAGTTTTGTTTGCCGTGAGCGTTGGTTAGATGAGGAATCTTTAAAAGCTATGTTTCCTAAAACCTACGAAACTGTAATTGGCGGGCTTAAGCAAAATGAAAAATCTTTTTCAGCGCAACATTTCTTAAATGGAAATAAGCAAGTGGCGGTGTCATACAATAATGTGGAAGACAATACGGCGCTTGTTGTGGAAGTGCAATTTAAGAAAACAGAACTCAGTTATAAAATAACTACGGTAAGAGGCGAAATTTTCCAAACATTCGATAAAAGTGTGGCTTATGCCAACACTGAAAATAAAGTGGAAAGTTCTTATACCTCACGTGTATATATTGCATATTTTTCTGGCGATACATTGCTAGATATGCGAGCACTTCCTTATAACTTTACCCTGTTACCTTTTATCTATAAACGAGACAAAAAAGACGGCCGACCTTACGGATTACTTCGTAGTGCCATTGACCCACAAAGGGAACTTAACAAACGCCGTTCTAAGGCGATGCATTTGTTGAATACAGCGCAAGTTATTGCAGACATTGATGCGGTGGATGACCCTAACATTCTCGCACGGGAAGCAGCAAGGCCTGACGGTGTTATTCTAAAGCGCCCAGGGAAGGACCTGCTATTATTCGTAATAGCGACTTAGCAGCAAGCCAAGTGGCTGTGATGGAGCAAGCGTCACGTGATATACAAGAGGTTATCGGGCTCTTTGATGAGTCAATTGGTAAGCATACAAATGCAACGTCGGGTATTGCTATACATCAGCGTCAACAAGCCAGTGCTATGAACCAAATGTTTGCATTTGATGCACTTAGACGCACGAAAAAAGCATTGGGCAAGGCTGTTCTTTCAATGATAAGGCAATTCTTCACAGCACATATGGTGATTAATATTACAGATAATTTAGGTGCGGCAAATGCCGTTCATTTAAATGCCCCTGTGGTTGATAAAGATGGTCATGCCATGAAAGACAAGGATGGTAAAACACTAAAACACAATGATGTTTCTTTAGGCGTTTTTGACATTCTTGTTGAAGAGGTACGCGACGTAAGTAGTAGCCGTGAACTTGAAATGGAACAGCTAAACATGTTGATGCAAGCGGGTATTACTATACCACCTAAGCTTATTGTTAATGCGACAACTCTTAAAAATAAGGAAGAAATTTTAAGATCGTTAGAGCCTGAACAACAAATAAATCATGAAGTTTAAAAAAGGAATTTTTTATGAAAGATCAAAAAACGAAAACACCTTTATTCCCTGTGGATAAAAGTGAAGCAGATAGTTTAAAACAACTGACAGAAAAACTAAATTTGATAGCAGCTCAAAACAAGCCTCTATCAGAAAATAATGAAATTGCCATTGATGAAACAATTGCAGACGACTTTGATGTGAGTGCTGAAGAGTTTTCTAAAATTCAGAGTTCTGAAAATGATATGCGTGGGTTACTTAAAACAATGGGTCTTAACTACGATGCACTTATTCGTATGGACGAAAAGTCAGTATATGCAAGGGCTATAGCGGCAAATCCTGCTGTACTTGATTTTGTTAAGTCGTCAAAAAAACCTGTTTTTGAAGCTGTGAAAATTGCACTTGGCTTCAAGCCCTATGCTGAGTTTATGGATAAATATGGCAGTGAACCAGCAGACATATTAAAGAACATACGTAGTGAATATGAAGGTGAAAATAAAGAAGTAAAACAAAATGATGTGCTTGACAACGCAAGCCTCACGGAAGCTTTAAATCGCCCTTCATTCTCAAGTGCTGTTACAGGCAATAGTAAAGGTAAAAATAAGTCAACAGACGTTCAAACGTTTAATGACATTTTTAATAAATAAAATATCTAATATCAAAAAAGAATAATGAATTATGGTAGCAACAATTCAAACAACACATGGTGTTTCATCTGAAAAATGGTCAGCAGAAGTTTTTTCTGAATACCTTTGACAAAACCCATTTTTTAATTTTATGGGTGCGGGTTCAAACTCCATCGTTTAAGTTAAAGAAGAGCTGACAAAATCATCAGGTGACGCTATTACTGTACAACTTCGTTCTAAACTTACAGGCGCTGGTGTTACGGGTGAAACAGCCCTTAAAGGTAATGAAGAAGATCTTATTTTTATGATCAAAAACTGACAGTTGACACCATTCGTCACGCCGTTATTTTGCGTGGGGAAATGAGCGAAAAGCGTGTAGCTTTTGACCTGCGTAACCAAGCAAAAGAAGCACTGGTAGATTGGGCTTCAGATAAAGTACGTACCGATATTATTACAGCGCTCACAGACACATCTGTTGGCCGTGATCAAACGCGTTATATGTACGGTGCAGTAGATGCAAACTACAACGCTGTTCATGCTACAGCACTTGCAGCTGTGGATGCAACAAACGATAAATTAACAACCGATTTAATTTCTCGAGCAAAGCGTAAAGCTATGCTAGACGGCTCACGTAAGGTACGTCCATTTGTCCTCAAACAAGGCAACAAAGTTGAAGAAGTTTATGTACTATTTGCACATTCTTATGCTATTCGTGATCTTTTAAAGATGTAAACACACATATCCCAACAACTTTTGGAGACAGTGTACTTGTTCATGGCCAACGCTATAAAGGCATGTGGGACGGTGTGATGATTTTTGAATGTTCAGAAATGCCTATTCTTGCAGGGGCTGGTGACACGTCAATTGATGTTGCTCATAATATACTTTGTGGTGCGCAATCAGCGGCTATTGCTTGGGGTAAAAAAACTAACTACAAAGAAGACAGCGACGACTACGGCCACGAAAATGGTTTTGCGATTGATGAGATTCGTGGGATTGAAAAACTAGTGTTCAATGGTGTTGATCACGGTCTTGTGAATGTATTCACAGCAGCAGAAGCTGATTAGTACTTATAAGTATTAATTGAGGGTTCTTTTATATGGGTATTTTCTTTAGAAAAATGCCCATTTTTATTTAAAGGAGAAGTATTTATGAATGTGAATGAAATACGTGACCGTATTCTTGAAATTAGTCATGATGAAGTTGCACCCGACACAAATTTAAAATTAAAATCACTCAGCTGGCTTAACAGTGCATATCAAGAAATTGTGGGCGTATGTATGCCTTACTTGGAAAGATATATTGAAAGCACAAACACAGTTGAGGTAGCCTCTGGCACAGGCATATTGCCGTGTGATGTTTATCGAGTTTTGGCAGTGGTTGATACTACAACTGGCCGTGAACTTAGGTTGAAATCTCATGCTGATATTGTGAAAAAAGACGCAAATTTAACAGCCAGTGGGGCCGCACATGCTTACTGGATTGATGGGCGTGACATTAAGCTATACCCACAAGGTGGCGCCAGTGTAAAAGTTGTGTATTTAAGACAGGTGACGGACTTATTAGATGGTGGCGCAGAAACGGAAATTTTAATCCCAAACAGTTTCATCACGGTCTTGTTTGGGGCGGGCTTGTTTGGTCCTCTATATTTGAACGTGGCTTTAGCTCACAAGGCGATTTAAAGCTCTTTCAGCAAAAATGGGACGAAGTTAAAAGAGAAGTTAAGCTATCATTAGCGTCTCAACCTTCTAAAGGAAAGTTAGATAGATGAAACGTAATTTAACACATATTTTTATACCCTTTCCACAACGATTAATGTCAACAAACCGCACACCAACACAAATGGGTTTAGAGTTTGCAAGAGAACATAGAAATATGTAGGCCCAACAAGGTGGTGCGGGTTACAAACGCAATGGCGTTGTTAAAAATGTCGCTGCGATAGAAGCGGAAAATATTGAAGTCTTGATGCATTATATCCCCACAGCAGGTCATATTCAACTGTTGGCTGTGACCGACGCAGGGAAAATATATCACTATCAAAATGATGATACATGGCTTGAAGTTTATGCAGGCTTAAATGCCAGTGGTAAAATTCGTTGGGCACACTATGCGGGGCGTCTTATTATATGTAACGGCATTGATAAAGTTATGTCCTGGGACGGCACGTCACTCTCCATTATACATGAATGGGTGGATGAAGCAGGGGCGAATTTAACTTACGTTTCTGCCACATTATTTACGGTTGATTCAGACACATCTCTTTATCCTGTCGGTAAAGAAATAAGGTTAAGGCTTGGTGTGGATGTTTATGTAAATACCACTGTAAATACTGCAATACAAACAGGTGCTGTGACAACGGTTACAATCAATGAAAGTGTGACGACAGTTGCGCTTGAAAAAATTGAATTTAAAGAATATCCGCCCACATTTAATTATGTTTACGCAGCACACGACAGGCTTTGGGGCATGGGTGAGGGGGCTTTAAAAGCCAATAGTTTTTCTAACAGCAGTGATAGGACATTTGTATTTTATACCAATTCAAGTGGTGACGAAACTGATTGGCGTGACGCAGATGGTGCTTTGCAATATATTAATATTGCCGATAAAATGCCTGTTTCTGACGAAGTGTTAGCGATGGCTGTGAAAGATGGTTTAAGTATATTTTTTGGTCGTAATTATATTCAAATTTGGTCGGGTTATGACCCTACTGAAAGTGGCGACATGTCATGGAGTAAGACAATTCCTTTAGGGCTTGTTCACGGTGATTTAATTGCAGAAATGCCTAATGATATTGCCTTCTTTACAAAATTTGGCGTACGCACATTAAGCCGTGTTTTACAAACAGAACAGCTTGATATTGCAGACTTAGGCTCTGAAGTAGACAGCACGATATCTAAAGTTTTACAAACACTCACAGCAAGTGATGCCAGTTATAAAAATGCCCTCACATTTCGCCATGATAACCAAGGTTGGTTTGCATTTAAACCAGCAGATGAAACTTTTATTTTTCAATTAAGCGGTACGTCGAGCGGTTGATCATTATTTGATGGCGTTTTTGGTGACATGACAGCGTCGTTGAATACACCAGACGGTAAGTTATATATCGCAGTAGGTGGTCAGCTTTATCTTTATGATGAAACGGTATTTTCCGATGATGGGGCTGCGATTGTGACAAAGTGGTGGATGCCTTGGATACAGGCAAATACTGGCGGGAAACGATGGGCTAATAAATACATTGAAGTACTTACAGAGCAGGGGGAACCTCTTACCATTTCTGCGAAGCGTTTTAAGAATTACAATAATTCAAGTTTTGTTGAAAGCAATGTAACAGTACATAAAGGCGAAAACTATTGGGATATAGCTGACTGGGATGAAGCCTTTTGGGATTATGGTGCGTCGGCGCCAGAACAAGTGCGTGATCACTTTATTGCAGACGTATTGTCTTATGTGGTTGAAACCAATTCTACCGAAGGGCCTTTAACGGTTTATGGATTAAAATTATTTGGGATACAGGGAAAATGACAACTAAATAACAGCGCCCGTTATGGGCATACTCAGGGGGAAGTTCCCTCGTTAATAGAGATAAATATCAAAGTGATGCTTCGGCTCAACCAAAGGTATCCATCTCTAGTAGTAAAATGGATGGTGATTTGAACTACGTTATTGATGCTTTGAATGATATCGATGAAGCTGCTGGTTCTCAAGCGTCAATTGCAGATAGGCTTAACCTATCGTTTAATGAGGATGGTTCGCTTAAAGCTTCTGCTTCTAGTGTGATGGATGACTGGGTAAATCATGAGGTGATTAATATAATACGCATGGATAACTCAACCATAACATGTGATGGTGATCAAAGGTCTATTTATGTTGCTAACCGCCGTGTTAAAATTATTGATGCGGGCGTGCCTTTATTTGCCACATTAGAATCTTCTACTTTTAGCACCGGTACAACAACACTAAATTTAATCGATCTGGTTGATGAAAATGGTGGTATTGCTATTATAACTGCGGCACCAACGTCTATTTATTACAGCCCTATTATGCCAGCTGCTATTGGTAATGCTGTGCAAAAATTTGCAGACCTGACAGTGGACGCATTGAATGTGAAAAATGATACTGCCATTGTAACTTTAACAGACACAGGTATAAGTGGCAAAATATATGGTTTGCGATCATCTGGCGGTAATTTTGAAGTGGTGGAAAATACAGGTAGTGAAGCCAGTCCTGTTTGGGTATTGCGCGCCACTGTGGACGCAAATGGTTATGTCATTGCTGACGAAGCTATCACGACAAATAAATTGGCTTCAAATGCCATTACACCTGCGAAATTATCTCGTTCAGGTACGCTTGGACAAGTTCTGACAAGTAATGGAAGTAGCGTTGATCCATCTTATCAAGATAAAGTGAATGTTGTATGGGAACTTATTTCAAGTGCAACTGCTTCAGCAAGCACATCTGTTGAATTTACAAGTGGATTTACGAATGATTATTCTGGTTTTGTCATAAAAATGGAAGATGTAGTAATTTCAGCATCAGCAGATGTTATTATGAGGTTTTCTGAGGACTCTGGTACAACTTGGGAGTCAGGGGCTACGTCATACCAATGGGGTGTGGTTGCAAGGATTAGCTCAAGTCAAGATGGTGCTGATTCTGAAATACACTTAAATGCTACAACAGGTCAGCCTGTTGGTACGCTACCTATTAGAGGTGAAATAAACTTACCTGATATGGCAAATGTTGGCACTTTATACGACAAATATGTTAATGGGTTTTTACAGTCCTATGGCAATTATGTCCACAGGTTTGGTGGCCTTTATTTGAAGAACACCGCCGTGGCATTTAACGGTGTGCAGTTGTTATTATCAACAGGTAATTTTACATCTGGTGCGTTTTATTTATACGGTATTAAAAAAACATAAGGAAATAAAATTATGAAAAAAGTAATAGCAACTGTGCCAGGGAAACCTAGTAAAATTGTTGATTTAACGGTGGAAGAGATTGATGCGCGTAACGCAGAAATTGCGCGAGTAGAAGCTGAAATATTAGCAGAAGCACCCTACAAAAGGCTTGATGAAATTGATATAGATCTACAAAGTAAATTGCCTAGAATGATTGAAGATATTAAAAACGCATCAGCATTTGATGTACAGGTACAGGCATTACTCGATGAGAAGGCGTCTATTCGTTTAACCCTTGTTTAAAGGATATTATTATGCAATTACGCGCTTTGAAATCCTGTGAATATCATGCGCTTTTTATGCTTATGACAAAAGAAAAATCCCCCCATACTCCCAAACATTTTCACGAAGCAGAAGCCTTTTTTGAAGGTTGTATATGTTACGGAAAATTTTCCGGTAAAAGGCAGTTGGAAGCTGCTTTTATTTTGGGAGACGTGACCAATGAAAATGCTTTTTTAGATGTGGTTTGCCGGCAAGATAAACGTGGAAAATGGGCTTCTAAAAAAACACTTAAATGGCTTATGCGCCTTATTTTTAATGATATGAGTTTAGACTATATTTGGGTGAACCCACGCAGGGAAGAATCCCTGCGTATGGCAACTAAATTTGGTTTTCAATATGTATATGGATTAGATGATATAAGCCCTGTCACAATGGTTTTAAGTCGACACAATGTTTCAACAAGATATTTAAATTAAATAGAAAGATAAATAAATGGCAACATTATTTAAGCAAAAAGAATCACCTCCGCCACCACCACCAAGTTATTACCGTGACGAAATTGGTGGTACGGAGCAAATACCAGTCAAAAATGATGATGGTACTTACACCTATATTACTAAACGCATTCCGCTAACTGCCGAGCAAATGGCAGAGGAGCAGGAATATAAGTCAATTATGCATGATGCCTTGGCAGAAATTAAGAAACTTTCATCAGCTGACTATGACCAAAGTGAACAAACACCAAGCATTTTAAATGCTTGGGAAAGTGAAAAAAATCAGTTTGTTGATGGTAACTTTGAAGAGCGTGCAGAAGTTGAAGATAAAATTTTAGCAAAAAGAGGCTTAACAAGTTCTTCTGCAGGGGAAACAGCAAGGCGTCGACGTATTGGTGATAAGCACGATGCTATGGCTGAAGTGACACGCGAAAAAGGTTTGATAGCGGGGGGTATACGTAATGAAAAGCTTGCGCTGCAACAAAACCTTTACAATATCGCCGCCAATCGTAATGACATTGAAGGTGCGCGTACCATGAATTCTGCCGTCAGTGGTTTGAGTGCTGTTTCATCAATAAATGCGGGTAATAGCGCATCTATTGCTGATTATTATAATCGTCAACTTGCAAACAACAACAGCCGTTTGCAAAACCCTGCACAGGCACCCCAATTATTTGGACAGGTTGCAGGGGCGTTCTTTGGTGGGCCTGTTGGCGCAACAGTGGGCAGTTCTATTGGTTCAAATTTTAACAGGTATTAAAAATTAAAGGGTGGTTATGATGACTGTCATGAAAAATTGGGTTGAAAATGAATTGAACCCTTGGAAACAAGCGATGTCTGATTACGAAAATCAAACAAAAGACGTTGTTTCAATCGTACAAAGAAATGCAGCAGAACTTAAGTACATTATCTCACTACTTCTCGAAAAACGTGAGGCCGAAGCCGTTAAAATATGGAATGACTTAGAGCTCAATCCGTTGCTTGAGTCTATTAAGTTGAATATTGAAAAAGATGAACTTACGATGAAAACATTGCAGGGTGAAGATCAATTTTTATCTATCACAAGTTTGTTGGCTGAGCTAGAAATGATGCTTAACGGCTAAGTTTTTATAAAGCTTGTTCGAGTAAGCGGTCTTTTATATCTTCGGCGAGTTTTTTATCAGCGTCTTCATCTTCTTTTTCAGCGATGATAATTTTGGCCATCAATTGACGCCATTCATCTTCTTGCGCTTGCGGGAAGATACGTTGATCGAGATAAATTTCCCAAAACATGGCAATTTCGTTTGAAATGCGTGGGTCCATGATGGTTTGACGCTGATAACCTAGTATGGCTGTATCATGCAAGGAAACGATTGTTTGCTTTCTTGTATGGTAGGCAAGCTCGCCTTTATAGCTGTTACCTAAAATAGGCTTTAATGTGTCGTAAAGGTCATCTTCATTATTGACAAGGCCTGATGTGCAGCGTTTGTCCGTAGGTGTTATATAACCAAAGCGTGTGATGTTTTCTGAAGTGGCAGGCGGAAAGTCAAAGGTGATTTCTTCACCCTCTTTCGTTAAGACAATATTGTACTTATGAGGTTGTACCCCTTGTTTGGTTATGTACTTTTCGTCTGCTTCATACTCGTCATAAAAATCACTCATGAGGTGAATTTATCGTGAATACGCTATAAGAACAAGTTTTTAAGTGTCGGTGACAAAAATTAAAACATAACAGGGTTGCGAAGGGGTCACAATGCAAGAGTTAGAGCATTTAATTAAAATTGAACTTAAGGATATACGCAATGATATCCGTGAATTGGAACAAGAAATTACAAAATACAAAGGATTTGTGGGTGGTGTGCTATGGACAGGCGCTGCTTTATTTGCAGCATTTCAGTTTATTTATAAGTGGGCAATTGGGGCAACAGGGTTATGAGATATATAAAACGTCATATAATTCATTGTTCAGACAGCGCGTTTGGCGATGTTAAAGAAATACGTAAATGGCATAAAGCCAGAGGTTTTTTAGATGTGGGTTATCACTTTATTATTCGTACCGATGGAGAAATTGAAATGGGCAGGCCTATGCATGAAATTGGTGCGCACTGCAAAGGCTATAATACCTCGAGTATAGGGACATGCTTAATTGGTAGTACGCATTTTACATCGGCTCAATTTACAGCATTAAAGGTTATTCATAAGATGCTCAGAAAATTGTTCCCACAAATAAGTTTAAATACACATAACGAATTTTATAAACATAAAGTATGTCCTAATTTTAATTTGAAGGAAAGGGTGGGGTTGTGATGCATATTGCAGTGCCATTGTTAACGTCATTGGTAGGGATATTTTTAGATAAAAATAAGTCTCTGACCAAAAAAGCAGGCGTTTCAGAGGATGTTATGTCAAAGATAACAGATGTATTGACGGATTTTGTTACAAAAGATGAGAAGGCATTGCAAATGACGATGGCATATATGCAAGAGGCGAGGGCGCATGA
>JBLILN010000032.1:0-13444 GCA_047635695.1 Alphaproteobacteria bacterium | reverse complement strand
CAATATGCGCTTGCATTAAGCCAGAACGACTATTCACCACAACAGCGTACGGGTCATTTACTGGTAAACAAGTATTCACAAGGGTTCCTTAGCACCTAGAATAGGTACAAGTTAAAAAAAGAATAAGCACTTAAATAAGCGCCAAGTTAATTGTATTAGTCAATATGTATGAACTCTAGTACTAAATTTCAAGCCCTGGAGCACATAAAAAAAGCCCGCTAAAAGCGGGCTTCTTATGAATGTGAAAAGAATTACTTCTTCTTACCTTCTTTCATAACAACATGTTCGCCTAAGTAACGTACACCTTTACCTTTGTAAGGCTCAGGTTTACGCTTAGAACGAATCTCTGCTGCAAACTGACCAACAATTTGCTTATCGAAACCTGAGATCGTTACGTTTGTGTTACCTTCAACAGCGATAGAAATGCCTTCAGGCGCTTCCATCACAACTGGGTGAGAGTAACCTAGGTTCATCGTTAAAGTTTTACCTTGAACGGCTGCACGGTAACCAACACCACGTAGCTCTAGCTTCTTCTCATAACCTTCACTCACACCAATAACCATGTTGTTAACAAGTGCGCGTGATAGACCCCAAAGAGCTAATGACTCTTTGTTATCTTTTTTAGCTGCGAAAGTAATTGTTTTATCTTCAACACTAAATTCAATTTCAAATGGAACTTCCCATTCTAGTTGACCTTTAGAGCCTTTAATCGCAATGTTACGTCCTGCAACAGTTGCTTCAACGCCGGCTGGCATTGTTACTGGATTTTTACCTACTCTTGACATTTTATACTCTCCCTTAGAATATTTTGCACAGCAATTCGCCGCCCAAGTTTTGTTCTTTAGCTTGAGTATCTGTCATCACACCTTTAGATGTAGAAACAACAACCATACCAAGACCGTTCGCTACCATTGGAATCTCTTTTGAGTTCGAGTAACGGCGCAAACCAGGACGAGAAAAACGGTCAATTGTGCTAATAACAGCTTTGCCGCCTGAATATTTCAACTCAACTGAAAGAGTTGGGTGTTGAGTACCTTCCATGTCAGAAAAGCCACGGATGTAACCTTCGTCTGTTAGAAGTTGTAGAATGCTTTTTTTAACTTTTGAAGTTGGCACTTCAATCGTTTTTTTCTTCGCTTGCAAACCGTTACGAATACGGCTTAGCATATCAGCGATTGGATCAGTCATAGTCATATTATCGATATCCTTTAAATAATATATTTCTATTATCTGCGCACCATGCACAGAATGTAGCCATGTTATGCGCCTAAACGTCATAAAAAGCAAGGGGTAAATGTTGTTTTACATGAAATATAACCTTTTTCCTGTTGACCGTGTATACATTTAAGGGTAAAATAAAAATAGAAGTAAACACTTTTATCTTTTTAAAGGGCATACCGCCTTATTCACGCACATTTTATGCCATCACTAAAGGACATTATTATGTCACACGACAATGACTTGAGTAACTATTCAGGTAAACCACCTCCGCCAGATAAAGACCTTCAAATCCACCCTATTATCATTGTTATTTTCATTATTATATTGATTGTAGGCGTTCCTTTTTACGCTTATTTCTCATAAGAGGCTTTTACGCCCCACAACCAAAGAGGACATTATTATGTTTCAACCAAAACATCCTGTTTGTGAACATGACCGTGGCGGTTCAGGCTACACACCTAGTACACGCATAGCACCAAAAACGGAAAGAGAAAAATCATTGTTCCCTTAGCGACGTCCTATTTCAATTTTTTATCATGGGCTAATGCTAGGAATTACATTAACAGTCTGTATAGCAGGCATTATATACGGCACGTTTTATCATGTGTGAACGAACAAAAACACCCCTCTAATGAGGGGTGTTTTCTTTTTCGTTTGTGAAGGTACAAAGTTGATGTTTAATATGATAATCAAAATTATACATCTTATCAACATCCGACATTTTTAGCATATTTTCAGGTTGACCTATCGCCTTTAAAGCGTCTTGTTATATACCTTTCATTTGCTTTACCATGAAAATAAGTTCATTTTCAATGCTTAAGTCGTCATAAATTTCAACATGCACAGTCGCTGGTTTTACAAAAGTTGTATTGCCTTTAAGTGAAACCGTTGCTGAAATATTAATATCGGCATGCATACCCGCGTGTAAGGCAAATTGCCTAATTTCACTAAATTTATCCATGAGTTCATTTAAATTTGACATATTTCACCTCCGAAGGTGGTAAAAGAAAAAGTAATTGATAAATAAAGTATGGGATTTATGATAACTATTTACAAGTCTCTTCTATAATTTTACAAACCTATTGATATTGTACACATATTTGTGTGTGAAGTATGTAGTTGTAAAACCTATTCTTTTCAAAATGTCCTTTCGCCCATAACCACCGAGGACATGACTATGTCAACACAAAAAAAACACAACGCCGCACCAAGGCCATACATCAAACATTTATGGTTATGTGCTATTGCTAACCTTACTATATTACTAATTATCATAGCGGGACTCGCAACAGAAGTAAGTGCCCTTCAAAATTATAACATCTATCTTTTCATAGCATCCATTATTATTTGGGTAAGCATGGATATGTTATGTAATAAATCAAGAAAAATAAGATTACAGCAAGGCTATAAAAAATGCATTGCCGCACTATCAACTAAAGAAATAATACCTTCTGCTATAACTTTGATTTCATTTATTATAAACCTATGTCTAACCATTTACATTTATAATATATAACTCAAAAAAAAACATCTTCCAATTGGAGGGTGTTTTTTTTATGGCATGGGGCGATTAAAGATTGACTGTTAGAATGATTAGCTAAGGGATGAGAAATTTATTGTTCAGTAACAGAACTTACACTTTGTAAGTGACAGAGCGCATAAAATGAATTAATCACCCTTAGATAATTATTCCCATAAAAAAATCCCCCTTGCTGAAAGCAAGAGGGATTTTCTATTTGTAACGTCTTACCAAGATGATTTAGTAACACCTGGAAGTAGGCCAGCAGATGCCATTTCACGGAAAGTGATACGGCAAAGTTGGAACTTACGGTAAACACCACGTGGGCGACCTGTTAAAGCACAACGGTTACGCAAACGAGTTTTAGATCCGTTTGGCGTAAGTTTGTTTAATGCATCACGGGCTTCCATACGTACACCAAAGTCTTCTTCTTGGTTTACGATGATCGCTTTAAGTGCGGCACGTTTATCAGTATCACGAGACACAGCGTGTTCACGTTTCGTTTGACGGTTTACAAAGCTTACTTTAGCCATTTGCAATAGCCTCCAATTCTGCGTTAGTCTTCTTGAACGGCATGCCGAACTCACGTAGCAATTCACGACCTTCATCAGGGTTCGTTGCTGTTGTACAGATAATAATATCCATACCGCGAATTTCGTCAATTGTATCATAGTCAATTTCCGGGAAGATAATTTGCTCTTTAATACCAAGAGCATAGTTACCTTGCTTGTCAAAAGACTTAGGGTTAACACCTTCAAAGTCACGTACGCGCGGTAGTGCGATTGTAACCAGACGGTCCAAGAATTCAAACATACGTTCGCCACGTAAAGTAACTTTACAGCCAATAGCTGTGCCTTCACGTAGTTTAAACGCAGCAATTGATTTACGAGCACGTGTTACAACAGGAGCTTGACCAGCAATAGCAGTCATGTCCTTAACAGCGCCTTCAACCAATTTCTTATCTTGTGTACCGCGACCAACACCCATGTTTAGAACAATTTTGTCTAGCTTTGGAAGCTGCATTACGTTTTTAAAACCAAACTTCTTCATCAAAGATTTTTTGATTTCGTTTTGGTATAATTCGTTTAAACGAGTTGTCATTTTAATACTTCCTTTCTTAGCTTGCTAGCACTTCGCCGCTACGTTTAGCAAAGCGAACTTTTTTGTCGCCTTCCACTTTGTAGCCAACGCGTGTTGGTTTACCGTCTTTAGGGTCAGCAAGCATCACATTTGACATGTGAATAGGCATTTCCTTTGTAACGATACCAGGTTCTTGGTTTGCAGCTGCTTTGTTGTGGCGCTTAACGAGGTTAATGCCAGAAACAACCAAACGGTCAGTCTTAACGATCACAGAAGTGATTTCGCCAGTCTTACCTTTATCTTTACCAGCAACGATAACGACTTTATCACCCGTTTTTAGAGGTGTGTTAATTGTACGAGACATATTATAGTACCTCCGGTGCTAGTGAAACAATTTTCATGAACTTTTTAGCGCGCAATTCACGTGCTACTGGTCCAAAAATACGTGTTCCAATTGGTTCTTCTTTTTTATCGATCATCACAGCAGCGTTTTTATCAAAACGGATAACAGTACCGTCTTTACGCTTGATGTCTTTAGCAGTACGCACAACAACTGCGCGAGCTACTTCACCTTTTTTCACTTTACCACGAGGGATAGCATCCTTCACAGCAACAGTGATGACGTCGCCAACACGTGCATAACGGCGTTTTGAGCCACCAAGCACTTTAATACACTGAACGCGTTTAGCGCCAGAGTTGTCAGCGACTTCGAGTTGAGTTTCAACCTGAATCATCTTTATTTACTCCCTTTAGAAGAAGCTGCGTCATTTGATACAACTTCGAACTGCTTGAGCTTAGAGTGTGGTGCACATTCAACGATTGAGATTTTATCACCTTCTGCGAAAGTGTTTTTCTCATCGTGAGCGTGATACTTTTTGCTCATGCGTATTGTTTTACCATACAGTGGATGTTTAAAGGTACGTTCTACCTTTACGACCACAGTTTTGTCGCCTTTATCGCTGACAACAGTACCTTGTAATACTCTTTTTGGCATATTTTATACCTCCTTACTTAGCTGTAGAAGCTGCACGTGCAGTTTCTTCGGTTTTTAGTTTAGCAATGTCCTTACGTACTTCACGCCAGCGATTAGGGTTTTCTAGTTGCCCTGTCGCTTTTTGGAAGCGAAGATTCATTTGCTCTTTGCGTAGGCTCATCATCTCATCTTTAAGTTGTGAAGCCTTAAGAGCTTTGATCTCTTTATTTTCCATTATAGTTGTCCTTTTCTTTAGAACGTTTGGCGTTTAACGAAACGAGTCTTGATAGGAAGCTTCATTGCAGCTAAGCGCATAGCTTCGCGTGCAAGTTCTTCATCAACACCAGTCATTTCGTACAAAATACGGCCTGGTTTAATACGAGCGATCCAATAGTCAGTGGACCCCTTACCTTTACCCATACGTACTTCAGCAGGTTTGCCTGATACAGGTACGTCCGGGAACATACGTATCCAAATACGTCCACCACGGGCAATGTGGCGAGTCATGGCGCGTCGTGCAGCCTCGATTTGACGAGACGTAATACGAGCCGGTTCAAGTGCCTTAAGACCATAATCACCGAAATTCAGCGTAAAACCACCTTTGGCTTTACCATGAATACGACCTTTATGCGCCTTACGGAACTTAGTCTTCTTAGGTTGTAACATAGTTACTATTCTCCTATTTTCAAGTGTTCTTCAAAAAGAAACTTATTTTTTATTTTGCACGTTGCTTTCAACACCATACTTCTCACCTTGGTTAATCCAGACTTTAACGCCCAAGATACCGTAAGTTGTGAGTGCTTCAGCAAAACCGTAATCAATATCAGCACGAAGTGTGTGAAGTGGAAGTGAACCTTCCAAGTACCACTCAGTACGCGCGATTTCTGCACCGTTTAGACGTCCCGCACAGTTGATACGGATACCTTTAGCACCGTTCATCATAGCGTTTTGTACTGCACGTTTCATCGCACGACGGTAAGCAACACGACGCTCAAGTTGTGAACAGATATTCTCTGCTACAAGCTGTGAGTTTGCATCAGGCTTACGCACTTCAACAATATTAACAAAAACTTCAGATTTGCTAATCTTCATCAATTTCTGACGAAGTGTTTCAATGTCTGCACCTTTTTTACCGATAATCACACCAGGGCGTGCTGTGTGAATAAACACACGGCAGATAGAACCAGGACGTTCGATTACAATTTTAGCAACACCGGCATTTTTAAGTTCGTTCTTAAGAAACTTACGAATGTCGAAATCTTCTTTTACAAGGTTTGAATAGTTGTCTTCAGCGAACCATGTGGAATCCCACGTACGGTTAATACCAAGACGCAAACCTATCGGATTTACTTTTTGACCCATTATGCAGCTTCCTTATTCGTTTTAGGTTCTACTTTAACCTTTTCAGCAACAACGATTGTCAGGTGACAACGTGGCTTCAAGATTTTACCCATACGGCCACGTGCACGACAGCGCCAGCGCTTCATTTGGAAGCTCTTGTCTGCCATAGTAGCTTTAATATATAAGTTATCTACATTTAGGTCGTGGTTGTTCTCTGCGTTTGCAATCGCACTTTCAAGAAGCTTTTTAATTTCAACAGAAATTGCTTTCTTCGAGAATGTGAGGTCTGCAAGTGCAGCATCAACGCTCTTGCCACGGATCATATCTAGAACCAAACGTGCTTTTTGCGCGCTTGATTTGCAGGACTTCAGAAACGCTTGCGTTTCATTGTCAGCTAGACGACGTGACTGTTTAGCTTTTGCCATAGTCTTTTCTCCCTAACTTATTTCTTAGCTTTTTTGTCCGCTCCGAACGCAGTGTGCGTACGAGTTGGAGAAAATTCGCCAAGTTTATGTCCTACCATGTTTTCCGTAACTAAAACTGGAATGAACTTGTTACCATTATGTACAGCAAATGTGTACCCTACAAACTCAGGCATAATCATACTACGGCGTGACCATGTTTTAATGAGTTTCTTACGTGGGCTATCCAATTGAGCCATCACCTTGCTAGCAAGATGGTGGTCAACGAATGGGCCTTTTTTAATTGAACGAGGCATATTTATTGACTCCCTTACTTAGCATAACGGCGACGAACGATAAGCTTGTTCGATGCCTTCTTAGGTTGACGTGTACGCTTACCTTTAGTAGGTAGGCCCCAAGGTGATACAGGGTGACGACCACCAGATGTACGACCTTCACCACCACCATGTGGGTGATCAACAGGGTTCATGGCAACACCACGAACTGTTGGTCTCACACCCAACCAACGCTTACGCCCGGCTTTACCGAGGTTTTCGTTAGAGTGGTCTTGGTTTGAAACGGCACCAACTGTTGCCATGCAAACTTCAAGGATCTTGCGTTGTTCGCCAGAACCAAGACGTAGCATAACGTAGCCAGCATCTTTACCTACGATTTGGGCGTATGCACCAGCACTACGTGCCATTTGTGCGCCCTTACCAGGCTTCATTTCAATGTTATGAACAATTGTACCTACTGGGATGTTCTTCAAAGGAAGAGCATTACCAGGTAGAATATCAGCCTTGTTGCTTGAAATAACCTTATCGCCAGCTTTTAAGCGCTGTGGTGCGATAATGTAAGATTTCTCGCCATCTTCATACTGAAGAAGAGCGATAAATGCTGTACGGTTAGGATCATACTCAAGCTGAAGTACTTCTGCCCACATATCTTGTTTTGTACGTTTGAAATCGATCAAACGGTATTTACGTTTGTGTCCACCACCGATGTGACGCACTGTAATGCGACCGGTGTTGTTACGACCACCTGATTTTTTCAGGGGGCGTGTCAAACTCTTTTCTGGACCACACTTCGCCAATTCGCTACGATCAACTGTTACCAGTTGACGGCGAGAAGGTGAAGTTGGTTTATATGTTACTAAAGCCATATTTAACTACCTTCACTCAAATTAAACGCCTGCAGAAACGTCAATGTTATGACCTTCTGCAAGTTTTACCATAGCTTTTTTAGTGTCACTACGGCGGCCCATGTGGCCTTTAAAGCGTTTTGTTTTACCCTGCTGGTTCAATGTGTTCACCTTAGAAACTTTTACACCGTAAATAGTTTCGATAGCTTCTTTGATCTCTGTCTTCGTAGAGTCGTTAGAAACTTCAAAAGTGAGTACATTGTTCTCAGCGACTAGGCTTGTTTTCTCAGTAATAACTGGTTTCACAAGTACCTGGTACATACGTTCTGTTGCTGTGTTAGACATTATTTAGCCTCCTTACCACTGCGACGGTTTAATGTTTCTTCAACCATTGGAAGAGCGGCTTTAGTAAGAACAAGCTTCTTCGCTTTAAGGATATTGAAAACGTTAAGACCTTCTGTTGGAACAACACTGATGTGCGGGATATTACGTGAAGCTTTGTCGAAATTATCGTTAACAGAGTCAACAACAAACAAAGCAGATGTAAGATCCAACTTACCTAAAGAAGTACGCAAAGCAGCTGTTTTGTGTGATGCAGCAGTTGCTTCATCAATAATCACAATATCGCCATTTGCAGCTTTAGCACTCAAAGCTGTTTTAAGAGCTAGAGCACGAACTTTTTTAGGCATGTCAAATGCAAATGAACGAGGAGATGGACCGAATACTACGCCACCACCACGGAAAATGTTTGCACTTTTAGCACCGTGACGTGCGCCACCTGTACCTTTTTGACGGTAATACTTCTTCTTCGTCGCATTAATATCGCTGCGGCCTAAAGTTGAAGCTTGACCTGAACGCCAGCGCGCTTGTTGCCAAAGCACTGCACGGTGAAGCAAATCTTTACGAACTTCAAGGCCAAAGATGTCAGCTGATAGTTCAACAGAACCACTTTTCTTGCCATCTAAAGTAATGATATCTAATTTCATTTTATCTATTCCTCAAATATCTTAAGACGTTGCTTCAGCTGTATCAGCTGTTGCGTCTTGGTTACCGCCGTTTTTAGCCGCAATGAAATCTGCCTTAGCAGTTTCAATAGCACCTAAGTCTGGGCCTTTAAGCTTAATAGCATCTTTAAGAGTAACAACTTTACCCTTTGAGCCAGGTACGGATCCCTTAACAAGAATAAGACCTTTTTCAGCATCCACACGCACAATCTCAAGATTCTGCTGTGTACGCTGCTTGTCACCCATGTGACCAGCCATACGTTTGTTTTTGAATACGCGACCAGGTTCTTGACACTGACCTGTAGAACCGTGTGAACGGTGAGAGATTGAAACACCGTGTGTCGCACGCAAACCACTAAAGTTGTGACGTTTCATCGCACCGGCAAAACCTTTACCGATTGTGATACCTGTCACGTCTACCATTTGACCTGGTAGGAAGTGGTTAGCTAAGATTTCAAGCCCGTTTTCGAGCAATTGATCTTCGTCTACACGGAATTCAGCTATATACTGTTTAGGTTCAACACCTGCTTTTGCAAAGTGGCCCTGTTGAGGCTTGTTTGTGCGTGAAGCTTTTTTCACACCCATACCAATTTGCACAGCGTTGTAGCCGTCAGTTTCTACTGTTTTCTTTTGAGTTACTTGACAGTCAGTAACGCTAAGTACTGTCACAGGTATGTGACGGCCTTCTTCGTTAAAGACACGAGTCATACCAACTTTTTTTGCAATAAGTCCTGTACGCATAATAACCCCCTACAACTTAATCTGCACATCAACACCTGCAGCGAGGTCGAGCTTCATTAAAGCTTCAACCGTTTGAGTTGTTGGATCAACAAGCTCAAGCAGACGTTTGTGTGTGCGGATTTCAAATTGCTCGCGTGATTTTTTGTTCACGTGAGGACTACGTAGTACTGTAAACTTCTCAAACTTAGTTGGAAGTGGGATTGGCCCACGTACTGACGCACCTGTGCGTTTAGCAGTCTCAACGATTTCCGCTGTCGACTTATCTAATACACCGTGGTCATACGCTTTAAGGCGAATCTTAATGTTTTGGGTCGCTTGATCCATAACAATTTATACCTCTTATACGAGCGTGGATACAATAACATCCAGAGGCTCCCGGTTTTTATAATACATAACAAACATCGTAAAATGTTGTTACATTCCAATGAATTTCAATACCTAACCAACCAAAAAAGGACGGCCTTCCGCTGAAATTCTTCCTGTCTTATAGCAAAGGTAGGGGCTATATGCAAGGGCTAAATACATATTTTTTCAGCAATTCCCTTAATAAATTAAAAAGGTTATGAATTTTAACAACTTTTTGTATACCACATCATTTCACAAACAATAGACGAATGTTTTTTCAAAAAAAAACATAAAAAGTGCTAGTAATTTTATTTTTACGCCCTATATATAATTTAGAAACAAAGAACCACCTAAATTTTTACAAAGCCATTTGCTTTACTTCGCACATTTCGTGCTTACGACAATTTGGAGGCTATTATGCCAAACCATAAAAAACCCATCACATCACACAGAGGCTTGGCCATTGCCAAGTTTATCGCAGAGTATGACAAAACATCTGAAAAAGAAGCTGACAGGGTAAGAGACTGCCTTTTAGACAAAATGCAAACGGATAAAAACCTTTCAAACGCTTTCGTTAGAATATATTTATCCACACAACTTCTAGAAAGCCCAGCTCTTAATGATATTGAAAAGCACTTACGCATTCTTTTACGTAACAAGCATTTGTATGTGAGTAAAAGCCTCGTCATAAACGCATCAGCAGATACCATAAATAACAACCCACGCCAAGCAGGCGAGTACGATATAAAGGTTTCTATTAAACGATAATCACTAACAACTACCAACAAGGCGCAAGCCTTAAGGACACCACATGAAAGACCTTTTAAAAGCATCAGCTTTTTCACTTATATTTGTATCACTCCTGATAATTGCCATAGCAGTATGCGCATAATTAAATATTCGATAAAATCAATCACCAAAAAAGCCCTCAATTGAGGGCTTTTTTTTGCTACATATAATATATACATGTGTGCTGAAATTTATCTTTTAGGTACACCGTGAATAGGTGATATTGCGGTGTATAGTTTTGTTTTCTAGTATGAAAGTTGACACCTCACATCAAAAAAACAAAAATAGACGCTACAAGAGCGCCTGCCCCTCATTAAGATCTTTCACTCTTAGCGTCACAATTTGGGCATACCCTGCCCGGCTCCTTGAATGAAGCACGGCGTAAGTCAGCTGCTATCAATGAATAACCACAGCTTTTACATATAACAGCGTCCTGTGAAGGCTTAAGGCCATGTCCAACCGCTACACGGTCGTCAAATACATAACACTCACCTTCCCATAAGGATTCTTCCTCAGGCACTTCTTCTAGGTATTTCAAAATACCGCCGTCAAGGTGGTAAACTTCTTCAAAACCTTGGTCGAGCATGAATGATGTTGACTTCTCACAACGAATACCGCCTGTACAGAACATTGCAACCTTCTTGTGTTTGTTCGTGTCCATATTCTCTTCTACCCACTGCGGCAACTCTTTAAAGGTCTTTGTGCAGGGGTTGACGGCGTTTTTAAAAGTACCGAGGTGAAGCTCATAGTCGTTACGCGTGTCAATGGTAATCACATCTGGGTCGCTGATTAAAGCATTCCAGTCTTCAGGCTTCACATACGAACCGACAATCTTTTTAGGGTCGGCCTTGTAGTTCATCGGAATGGTCTCTTTTTTAAGTTTCACCTTCGTGCGCTTAAATGGACGCTCCTGCGCGTAACTTTCCTTGTGTGCCATGGTTTCAAAGCGTTCATCGCTACGGATCATCGCCAGCAACGCATCAACGCCTGCACGTTCCCCTGAAATTGTGGAGTTTATACCCTCTGGCGTGACAAGAATTGTACCTGTCACTTCATTTTCAAGCATAAAATGCTTCCACTTCGGTTGCAAAACTTCAGGGTCAGTTACGTCGACAAAATGGTAAAATGTCGCGCAGACAATAGGATCATTGGTATTTTCAATAAGAGGAGAAACCTCCATTGATGGTGTCATTGGTGTATATGTTGTCATTTCAATTCCCTTACCAGTATATGAAATTATTAATTCTAAAAACATGTTTTAGCTTATTTGTAAAAAGCTGTCCACAATAATAACATAAAATATCTCGATATTCGCCCATAAAAAAGCCCTCACAAGAGGGCCTTTTAAGTCGATAATACAATAGCATAAACAGCTATTTAGCAGGTATAACGTACTGCGTTGGCGTAAAAATAGCAAAATGCGTATCAGTCGATAACTCAGTCCAACTTGTGGAAAAGTAGTCATTTGCCCTTAAAACATGCACTCGCATTTCAATAACAAGCTTTGCTCCATTTAAGGCAGATTCACGCGCAAAATTTTCCAAACCGTCCTTTGTAATGAGAAACAACACGCGACCGTCACTGTCACGTACAGATTCAATTGTTTGAAAACTCTTAATGCTCATACCATCAACACCTACATAAGGTAGCGGGTTTTTAAGCACGGGCTTGTTAGCCATAACCATCTTGCCGTTCTCAATATTGTGCGCTCTTGCGCGTAATGCTTGAGCCCAAAAAGCTTCACTAAATTGATAAACCTTCGTCACCACTAACTTATCCGTTGGATAATCGGTTTGTCTCTCAACATCAAAACCCAAGTAACCACTATAAACACGTTGATGTTCATTATTGTCTAAGCGTGGATTAATAGGTTTTTCATAGGAATCTTTTGCATACACATCAAAATTCAAAACCTTTGACGTACTAGAACGCCAAACATTGAGTTTAAAAGGCTTTAAGGTATTGTTTGCCATAACAACAGATATAAAATCCGCGTCATTGTTGACACATGCACCATTTAGGCTTAGCACAACGTCACCTTCCTTTAAACCAACTTTTTTTACAGCACCATCTACAACCAAGTCCACATACACGCCAAAACAGTTGGCGTTTATATAACTTGCAGGTATATGCAATGCATTTGCAAGTTCAGGTTTAACCTCTATATAAGCGAGGCCAAATTTAGGGTAGCTTGGACGCCCCAATGTTTTATAGTTTTTAAAGGCTTGGTCAATGGTAGCAGCATGCACAGCAAAACCCATACCATCTCGACCCGTCTCATGTGTTAATACAAGCACATTCATACCCACAACCTTAAAGGTAGCCTTGTCAACCAATGGACCACCAGAATTACCTGGATTAATAGGCGCATCTGTTTGAACATAAACATAGCCGGAAGCAAGGCGCTTCCTAAAGCGTTTAGGGTGTGAAATAATCCCTCCTGTGACAGAATTAATTAAGCCACGCGGATGACCCAAAGCATACACTGGTGTAGAAAATTGAGGGTTCAAGTCTAATTTAAAACGTGGCAAGCCTTCGCATGCCGCAACTTTAACAATGGCAATATCTTCCAATCTGTCATCATAAACAACATCACCAACTTGTTCAATCAGCACAGAGTCGCCAAAACTATTTAAGTTATAGGTTTCCACAATAATGCGTTTAACTGTCGGTTTTTCGTTTACTCCAGCATTTACAACATGACTGTTAGTCACAAAATAACAACCTGTTAAGCCATAATCTGAAACATCAGCCAGCCAATCAGAGCCATAACCCTGTCTTTCACTTGAAGAGCCATGATGTGCAGCCTTGCCGATTGCAGACAAAGCCGTTTGTAAAGAATTAGGCGCTGTATATTTAACAGTTTTAGCCGTTTGCGCTACAGTTTTT
>JBLILN010000031.1:0-13880 GCA_047635695.1 Alphaproteobacteria bacterium | reverse complement strand
AAATAGATGGTGCCTGTTGACGGAGTCGAACCGCCGACCTACTGATTACAAATCAGTTGCTCTACCAGCTGAGCTAAACAGGCATACCCATTGGTTAGGGAATATAATGAAGCACCGCCTTCTTGTAAAGAGAAAAATGTTACTTTAAGTCACTTTTTTTTACAGTGAGGCCCTACAAACACTTATATACTCATGTAAACCCTTACGCTTACGGATATTTACAACTCATAATAAACATTTATCTATTAAAATAAACATCCAACTCTTGTTGTAACCATTGTTGACGTTCCTCTGTAATAAAGGACGATAAAATACCATTTTTTGCCAATTTATAAAGATCGTTTTTATCTAGATTTAAACTTGTTTGTAAAGCATTATAATTATCGTTCATATATCCGCCAAAATAAGCTGGGTCGTCTGAATTAACTGTCACGCGCAAGCCTTTATCGAGCAGTTTTTTGATATTATGTTGTGACATGTCATCATAAACACATAGCTTTATATTGGAAAGAGGGCAAACCGTTAACGGCATTTTTTCTTTTATGAGGTAATCCATCAAGGTCTCATCCTCATCACAACGAACACCATGATCAACACGCATTACTTTCAACAGCTTTAAGGCTTGCCATATATATTCTGCTGGCCCCTCTTCTCCTGCATGTGCAACAATCAAAAAACCTTCCTTACGTGCTTTTTCAAAAACACGTTCAAATTTACTGGGCGGATGCCCTTTCTCTGATGAGTCTAAACCAACACCTATAATTTTTTCTTTGTACGGCAATGCCTGCTCAAGCGTTTTCATTGCAGCGTCTTCATCTAAATGCCTAAGGAAGCACATTATTAATTTTGAGGTCAAACCCCATTTTTTTTCTGCATCTATTAATGCGCGGTCAATACCTAATACAAAGACGTCAAACGATATGCCACGTTCTGTATGTGTTTGGGGGTCGAAGAAAATTTCTGCATGCCTCACATTATCAGCATGTGCACGCTTCAAATACGCCATGGTCATATCATAAAAGTCCTGCTCATTTTGCAAAACGCCTGCGCCTTGGTAATAAATATCTAAAAATGACTGTAAATTATCAAACTTATAGGCTGCACGTACATCCTCAATTGTATCAAAAGGAAGGTCTATCCCATTTCGTTTGCCAATTTCAAACATAAGTTCAGGCTCAAGCGTACCTTCAATATGTAAATGAAGTTCTGTTTTAGGCATATTAGCAATAAATGATTCCATTGGTTTCCTTAAAAAATTATTAAATATAACACATTGTAGTTTAACACAAAAAATAGCATTAACTATATTGAAAGTAGATATATATAAAATTAATTCATATTTTTATCATTGAGATATTGACATATCCGTTGAAAAAAGGCATTTTGTCAATTAACGGACAGTTGGCTGAGTGGCTTAAGGTGCATCCCTGCTAAGGATGTGAGGGTTCGCCCTCCGTGGGTTCGAATCCCACACTGTCCGCCATTTTATTTAAACACCTTAAAGGTGTTTTTTTATTCCTAATGTTTTGTTTCCTGAAATAGTCAATTGTGCTATCTTCTGCATATATTTTTACAAATAAGAAAAGCGATCCATTCGTGACAATTTTTAATCGACTAATTCATCTCTTAATACTGTGTGTCACACTCAGCGCCTGTGATAGTGAAAATTCTATTAATCAATACACAGCAAAACCCGATAGCATGTCCTTACGTACAACGACAGGTGCCGGATTTATATGGCAGGCTCCTTCTCATTGGCAATATAGAACACCTCAAAACCCTATGCAATTAGCCTTATTTTTAGCACCTGAAAATTCAGATAAATACACAGAAAATGCACATACTACAGCCACCGTTTCTTTAAGTTTTCTTAAAGGAAGTGCCGGCACATTAAACAGCAATATCAAACGTTGGCAAAAAAAAATAGGCATCAACGAAACAAGTGATTACGCTGATACAGCGCGCCTTATAAAAACAAAGCTTGGTAACATACAATTTATAAAACTACAAAACACATCAACAAATGAAGCGTTACTAACCGCCGTATTTGAACAATTAGACGGTTCATTATTTATAAAAATACGTGGCCCTATCCTTACAGTAGAACAGCAAACAGATAGTTTTGTAAAATTTGTTGAAGGTGTTAAAAAATGATAAATCTTAAAAATATATTTTTAAAGTTGGTTCATTTCAGTTCAAGAACTGACGTCTTTTTCATACTATTATTATGGTTGATGATTTTACTTGTCGCCGGTACCATTGCTCAGAAAGATATTGGTCTTTATGCGGCACAAAAACAATATTTCTCATCCTTTTTTATAATGATCGGCGACATCATTCCTCTTCCAAGTGGTTATACTGTGATGTCTTTAATTTTCTTTGGATTACTGTCCAAAACAATGCTTGAAAAATGGCAACGTAAAAACATAGGAACACTTGTGACGCACCTTTCAATTCTTATGCTATTTTTAGGTAGTTTTTTAACAGCTAACTTTAGCAGTGAAGGTAATATGGTCATAGAAGAAGGCATAGAGAGCCAATATGTGAGTGACTATCATAAACTTGAGATTGCCGTTATTGAAATAAAAAATAATGGCACGGAAAAAGTTACAGCCTTCAATGAAGACTGGTTACAAGCTGGTAAAATAATTACTCATAAAAACTTACCATTTACAGCTGAAATATTGCAGTATCATCGCAATGCATTGGTTGAAAAATATCATAAAAATATCTTGAATGAAGAGCATCATGTTTCTAGTAATAGTTACCGTATTTCATCTTTACCTCTGTTAAAAGAAAATGAGATGAACCAGGCTGCTGTCATCTTAAATGTCACCACAAAGAAAAACTCAAAAACTTACACCCTTTTCCAAGATATGCCATTTAAACCTATTGTAAAAGATGGTCAAAATATTTTTCGCATTGAGCTGCGCCATAAACGTACCTACCTGCCCTTTAAAATTAAATTAAATAAATTTAAAGTTGATCGTTATGCTGGGAGTGATCAAGCACAAAACTATAGCTCTGAAGTTGTTTTGATGGATGGTGATTTAACGTGGCATAGTATTATTTCAATGAACGAACCTTTACGTTATAAAGGCTATACATTTTTCCAGTCAAGTTATATTGAAGGGTCACGTGATACTACCGTTTTAGCTGTTGTTAATAATATTGGCAGGCTTTTCCCTTATATATCGAGCAGCCTTTTATGTCTGGGGCTCTTCATTCATTTATGCGTTCGGATTCCGCGTTTAATCCACAAGTATTCTGCTTTAATTCTCATTCTATTCGCCTTTATTTCGCCTAGCGCCCATGCAAATAATATCGATATTTCGTCAAGTTCATTTGACACTATTCCTATTTTAGAAAATGGTCGAATTAAACCTTTAGATACCTTTGCGCGCCATTGGCTTACCACATTTAACGGCAAAGATTCTTTGGAAAACATGAGTGCAAGCAACTGGCTTGCAGAAGCATTATTCGATCATCAAAATGCCTATCAGAGGCTTATTTTTGATATTAGCAACCCTGCTGTTGTACTAGCTTTAGAGCTGCCTAAACGCCCAAACCACAGATATTCATTTCAAGAAATAATCCATGCAACCAAAACGCATTTAAACACAATAAAACCCCTTGAAAAAATAGAGAAAAACATTCGTACGCTTGAGCAAAATCAAATACTAACACTTTATAAAAACACTGTAAAATATTATAAAATCAGCCAGAGTTTTAATTTAAACGAGGAAAGTAAGTTACTTAAAATTGTGCCTGCACAGTGGGGAAACAGTAGCAATTGGCATAGCCCGTGGGATATTTTAAATGAAGGTCAAGGGTCACCTGCAACAGCCAAGCTATTACAAAAATGGCAAAATATAGCTTTAGCCTATAGACAAAAAAACTTAGAGAACTTTACGGCACTCAGTAACTTTATTTATACTCAAACATTACCCTTATCCAACATTAAAGCGTCACCAAACAAACTTGTATTGGAAGTTATTTCTAACAAAATAAAGCCCTTTAAAACAAGTATCATTTTTTATGTGTCTAGCCTTGTTTTATTAATGATTTCGGGCTTAATATATAGAAAAAAATTAAGAGTATTATCTCATGCTATGCTTGGTTTAGGGTGTATAATTCATACAGCAGGTATTCTTGTACGCATGTTTATTATGTCGAGACCACCTGTAACCACGTTGTATGAATCAGTTCTCTTTGTTAGCCTTATAGCAGTGATATTTTCCTTAATATTTGAATACAGAAAAAAGGATGGTATAGGAATATTTATTGGCTCTGTCATCGGTATATTTTTACAATTCATCTCCCTACGTTATGCCAGTGAAGGTGATACTTTAGGTATGTTAGACGCTGTATTAAATACAAACTTTTGGTTGGCCACACATGTTGTGACTATCACCATCGGCTACGGCTGTTGTTTAGTGGCAGGTCTACTTGGTCACATTTATTTGGTAACAAAGTCCAGAAAACCTCATCTCAAAAAAACACTCGATATTCTAACGAAAAACATGCTTGGTGCAACACTTGTCGCCCTATTCTTTTCAACATTAGGGACTATACTCGGCGGTATATGGGCAGATCAATCATGGGGACGTTTTTGGGGATGGGATCCAAAAGAAAACGGTGCCATGCTTATTTGTATGTGGTTAATTTGGTTATTACATGGCCGTATTTCTGGTAAATTACAGCCGCTATACTTTGCTGCAGGTGTGGCCGCTACAAATATTATGGTGGCACTTGCATGGTTTGGCGTTAATTTACTTGGCGTTGGTTTACATTCCTACGGCTTTACCAATAATATATTGCTAAACCTTATACTATTTTGCACTGCTGAAATGTTGTTCATTTTAGTTTTAGTCGTATTAAATACTTATAAAACAAAAGATAAGGAGGCCAAGGCGTGAAAATTAAATTATGTGTATTATTTGCATTTATCACTATCTCTGGAATGGCTATTTTATACGACTCTTGGCTTCAACCGGAACCAAGCCCTTTAAACAATCATTTAGTACAAAATACAATGCCGTTGCCAATGTTCAGTGTAAAATATTTACTGAATAATAAGCACATTAACGTACATGCAATGAAAGAAGAGGTTATTCTTTTAAATTTTTGGGCTTCGTGGTGTACTATATGCGTGACAGAGATGGATGAACTGTTTGAACTTGTGGCTGATATGAATGGTAAAGTCGCCCTTTTAACCATTTCTATCGATGACAATGAGTTAGATGCACAAAAAGCTTACAACGCTTTTAAACAGCGATATGCGGAGCCAATGAATAATCCTCATATATACTGGGGTTGGGATAAAAATAAAGATATCTCTCTTAAAATATTTAATGTGCAAAAGACACCTGAAACATTCATCATCAACAACAAAAGAGAGCTCGTTGATAAAATTGTGGGTGCTTATGACTGGTCTGGTATAGGCATAAGAAAAACACTGCATAATATGAAATAAAAAAAGAACCGTAAGGCTCTTTTTTTATTCAAGAAATTATTAATTTTCTTTGATAGTTTGCAAAACACCGACAACACCTTTGTCGTATTTATCTTTTTCTTCTTCCATAATTTCTAATGCTTTCTTAACAGACATAGCGTCACGATAAGCACGTGGCTTAGTTAAAGCACAATAAACGTCTGCTGCACCAAGAATACGCGAAAGAAAGTTAATTTCAGGCCCTTGCTTGCTATTAGGGTAACCTGTACCATCGATACGTTCGTACATTTGTTCAATCACTTCAGCTATCGGGAACTCAAACTCCATGTCCCCTAAAACATCCATTGCATAATTTATGTGTTGGCGCAATGTAGCTGTTTCAGTTGCTGTTAATTTACCTGGTTTAGTTAAAATACGACGCGGTACAAAAATCTTACCAATACCAGAAAGCATTGCTGCGTAATATAATGTTGACCTTTCAGGGATACTTAAACGCATTTGGTTTGCAATATCTAGTGAAATTTTTGCAACACGTGCATGGTGTCCACTTAAGTAAGGGTCACGTATTTCAACCGACTTCACCAAGGCATTCAATACCTGTTGCTGATGATTTACACGGTGACGATTACGGCTACTTACAACATAATTCAACATAAGAAGCACAGAAAAGCTTAGGACAAATATAACAAGAAGCATCAAACTATGCACACTTGCCGAGTACTGCTTAATCGGTAACAACGCAGCCTTTTCTTCATATTCCTGTAATACAACAAACGGTGTACCATAGACATAACGAGTTGCGGCAAATGTGTTTTTATCACCGACCATGCTTTTACTGAAACCAAACTCTTCTCGCGTACGTTTACCTACGAGGATATTTTCAATTTTATTACTTTTAAGGCTGTAAAGAGTTGGTATTTTATTTGCCAGAGCAATAGACTGCATAACACCAAAGTTGTCCTGTAGTATATGTGTTTTTTCGCCGGCTTTATTTAAAGGCCCTTCTTTTAGGAAGTGCAATATATTATCTGTAACAACAAAGCTACTTACTAATGTAGCCACTGTTTTAGGTGATGAACTAACAACGTCCAGAGCAAATATTGGCCTTGCAACAACTGTAATAATCTCACCATCTTCTACTGTAAAAGGTGAGAAAAATGTTTTACCTGTATCGATGACATGGTCTACGTATTTTTTATAGGCAGACGTTAAACCAGCAGCGGCTGATGACTTTAAAAACACCTCGCCACCCTGACCTGCAATATAGGCATTTGCAAGGTTATTTTGTTTAACATATTCGTCCATCGTAATTTGGAAATATTTAGCCTGTTGACGGATAGAATTTGAAACTTCAACATTGTTATCTTGCAGCGCCATATCACTTTCTGATGCAAATAAGCGGATAACATCAGCATTTGCAATATGAGAACCTGTTTTTTGTAAATTGATAGCCCATGATTGAATAAGCTCAGACCTGTCTTGGGTCATAATTTCTATGCGGTTTTGTAAGCCGTTGTATAAAGATGACTCTCGACTACTTACTAAAAAGTAAGAAACCAACAGTCCTAAAAACAACATAAACATAAAAATAGAAGTACCCCACGTTAAAAGGGACTTTAATGGCATATAAAAACCTGTAGCTGATGTTTTTTCTCTTAATTCACTTACTTTTGGCGTTGTCATTTTTTTAGTTACCTCTTTTTACCGGCATTACATGCGCCCAGCGCGCTTTTTCATTTACTGAATAATGAGGAGTATACTGCAACACATCCCCTTGTGGAAGTACCGCATCAAATAAACTGTCCATTACAAGTGCTTGATTGTTGTCATCATACACCACTAAAACAGCATGATACATAAGCCTGAGCTTATCCATCACAACTGCAATGCGCATATTTTCACTTTTAACACCTAGCTCTTTGAGTGTGACATATTTAATAATCGCATAATCTTCGCAGTCCCCAGATTTATCTAAAAATTCAGATGGTGAGGCCCAATAATCAGACTTATTCCAATTTTGTCTATCCTCAACATAAGGCCATTTATTAATAAAGTCATTCACCAATTGAAGTTTTAAATCGCCTTTTTTCATTTTCATATCTTGAACAAAATCACGCCAAGCCGCAAGGCCGTTACTGACACACTCACGTTTATCAGTGTCACAACTTAAAAACAACGCTTCCTCATTCTCTATGCGTTCAAGCACATTACGCCATTTAGGAAGTGCTTCAATCGACCCTAGTTTAAATTCAATAGAACCAAACAAACCAGAGGCCGCATAAGATTCGCCGCAAATAAAAAACAGAAGAACGTTGAGCATTAACAACTTTTTCCATATTTTATTACAGTGTAATATCTTCATTTAACGTTCTCTTAGTGCATTCTCACGCATTTTATTGAATGGCTTTAAGATGTAATCTAGTACTGTTTTCTTACCTGTCAAAATATCTACAGTAGCAACCATCCCTGGAATAATGGGTAATTTTTGACTATCTTTACCTAGGTAATTTTTATCTGTTCTAACACGGATATGATAAAAAGGGTTACCTTTATCATCTGTCACAGTATCAGCGCCAATATATTCAAGTTCAGCATCCAAGCCACCATAAACAGAAAAGTCATAAGCTGTAATTTTAACCTTTGCTTTTTGCAATGGCCTTAAGAACGCAATATCTTTTGGACGCACTTTTGCTTCTACAAGAAGCTTGTCATCAATAGGAATAAGCTCTACCAATATTTCATCTTTAGTAACCACACCGCCAATGGTGTTTACAAGAACTTGCTTCACGGTTGCGTCTACAGGTGCCCTTACTGATGTGCGATCAACCCTATAAGCATCAGCTTTTAAAATTTCTGCAATACGCTGCATTTCTTCAGTTTTAGAGCCCAGCTCAACCAACGCCTCAGTACGGAATTTGGCGACAGCCTCATCACGGCGTTGTTTAGATTCTTCCTCTGAAAACCCTGCACGTGTCACTGCTAATTCAGCGGTTTCCTTTTCACCAAGAAGGTCATTTACTGTACGTTCAAGGCGTAAAACTTCAACCTTACTCACAACACCTTCTTTCAAAAGCGGCATTGTAAGATCTAATTCTTTTTTCGAGAATTCGTAAGCACGAGCTGTTTGTCCCATACGCGTTTCTGCCTCTTTAACGTCTTGATCTTTTTGTTGGAGTTGTTGATTTAATATACTAATAGTATTACTCAACTCACTTTGCCTTGCTTGAAAAATATTATTTTGGCTCGCAATAACGCCCGCAGCATTTTTGATAACTTCTGCAGGGTATTCGATACCTGCAGGCCTATCCTCTGCTGATAATAACTCGTATTCCAACCTTGAAATTTCAGCTAACAGCGTAAAATGCTTTGTTTTCTTTTCTTCTAATGAGGATGCAAATTCAGTATCGTCAATAAGAATAAGTACGTCACCCTTCTTCACAATATCACCTTCACGGATAAAAATACCTTTAACGATACCGCCTTCGCCATGTTGGATTTCCTGAACTTTAGTGGATGGTATAACCTTACCTTCGCCATGTGTAACTTCATCTATTTCGGCATAGTTAGCCCAGACAAGTAAAACAATCACAAAAAGCGATGAAACCCAAAAAAGTAAGTTAGCTGCAGGGTGTGCACCTCGTAATGTGGCTTGACTTACGTCATCCATAAATTCACCATCTTCCCATCCATCCGATGAAAAGTAGCGTGAGACAGCGGCTTTGGCTTTATCCGTAACTTCGTTCGCATTCGCTGAAAGCTGCCATTTTTCTAATGCCATAGAATCAACGAGTGCATTAGCCTTTAATTTTAATTGGGCTTTTTTAGTTTTTTGTACAGCTTTAGATTTTCCAGCTAATTTGTTTTCTTTTTTCTTATCACTCATGAGTCGGTCCCTTTAACTGCACGGTTTTTTAATTGTTCTAATACTTTCTTTTTAGGCCCATCGGCAACGATACGACCATAGTCCATCACGATAAGGCGATCAACCAGTTCAAGCATTGAAAATTTATGTGTTACAATAACCACTGTTTTATCTTCTATTTCTTTTCTTAAGCCACTCAAAACCAATTCCTCAGTACGGTTGTCCAACTCGCTTGTTGGTTCATCCATAAAGACGATATCAGGATTTTTAAGCATAGCTCTTGCAATGGCCACTGTTTGCCTTTGACCACCAGATAAAGAACCACCCCACTCACCTACAGGCATATCTAACCCCATTGGGTGGCGGCGTGCAAATTCTGAAACCGTTGTTAAATTACAAGTTTCTGCCAAACGTTCGTTCGTCGCCTCAGGGTCACCCATTAAGACATTTTCACGCAGTGTTCCACTAAATAACATAAGATTCTGCGGGATATACCCCATATGCTTACGGAATTCAACAGGGTCAAGTTGACGCAACTCTAAACCATCTAATAATATAGAGCCCGCTGTTGGATTATAAAGGTTGAGCATTAAACGTAGAATTGTACTTTTACCAGAGCCTGTGCGGCCGATAATACCGACCTTCTCACCTTTTTTAATGTGAAGGTTTATACCTTTCAAGCTTTCAAGTGGTGCATTAGGGTATGTAAACGAAACATCCTGAAACACGAGATCACCTTTCACTTTAGGTAGGTGCACAAAGTTTTTAGCGTCAGGACGTTCCACTTCCATAGACATGATCATATTCAATGAACTAAGCGCCTGCTTAGATTGTTGATACCTTGTATAAAGAGCGACAGCCTGTGAAAGCGGTGCCATTGTTCTACCTGAAAGAATTGTACATGCCACTAATGCACCAATTGTCATTTCACCTTCGGCAATTAAAAACACACCGTAAAAGACCACTAATACTGAAACCATTTGTTGTACAAAACCAGCAAAATTTAAACCTATCGAAGCAAGAAACCTTGAACGTAAACCAACCTTTGCAACAGTTGCAACATAACCTTCCCATTTCGCTTGCGCGCGGCTTTGTGCATTTAAACTTTTAATAGTTTCGAGGCCGTTAATAGACTCAACTAAGTGCCCATGTTTCGCATCAAGGTCATGCGTAGATTGTTCTATAATAGACTTTAAAGGTCTTTGTATAAATAAACTCACAACAATAACAATTGGCACCGCAATTAAAGGCACTAAGGCAACTTTTCCGCCAATACTGGCAATAATACCGATAAATAAGAATACAAAAGGCAGGTCAATAAAAGTGACCATCGTTGCAGAAGTAAAGAAATCGCGTAGAGTCTCAAATTCGCGCAATTGGTTTGCAAATGACCCCGCCGAAGACCCGTGAACACCTAAACGGATATTCAACACTTGTTGAAAAAGGCGGCCGGCAAGTAAAATGTCTGCCCCCTTACCTGCAATATCAATAAAATAACCACGTAAAATTTTAAGCAAAAAGTCAAAAGAATAGGCGAGTGTCACACCAATGGCCAATACCCACAAAGTTTCAATGGCATTGTTTGGAACAACGCGATCATAAACATTCATAACAAATAACGGTGATACCAGCGCCATCATATTAATGAGAACTGCAGCAAAGACAACTTGAGCATAAATACGCCAGAACTGTTTAATTGTATCCCAGAACCATGTTTGCCCTGAACTTAAACTATCACTCCCTAATTCAAATACTGTTGCAGGGCGCACCAAAACCAAAGCGCCTGCATATATCTCTTCAAAATCTGCCTTTTTTGAGAATTTCTTAAGTTTACCAGTCTCTGGGAAGAATACATGTAATGACTCATCGTCTTTATAAGTAAGAACAACAGCTTTATTACCTTTTGTTAAAGCCATCGCAGGCAATACATGAGGTGAAACCTTATCAATACTACGGTCAACAACCTTAGCATGAAGCCCTCCTCGTCTTGCAGCACGCACAAAAAGAAATGGTGTTAGCTTATCATCTTTTAAAGGCAACCCAGCCGTTAAGGATTCAGCCGAATGAAGTTTTTTATAGTGACGCACCATATACATCAAGCAAGCGAGATACCCGTCATGCTCAAAACCATGGACATAATCTTTCATATCTTCAACGTTTGGTAACTTATATTTATTTGCCATTTCATTCTTTTTTTATTTTTATCACTTTAACTCTAATTATATTATGTGCATAACACAAATTAACCAAACAAAAACACCTGCCACCTAGTATTAACATCTTTAGTTGACTCATAAAAACAACAGTGTAGCACTGTAAAAACTTGTTTTTATTTAGGCTAGGGGTTTAAAGTTTGTGACAGAAGGACCATTTACCTCTATAGTAATTTAAATAACAATTATACAAGGGCTTATAAAAGTGACTTTTAAAACATTCAAACTAGCGCTACTTAGTGCAACTATTATTACAAGTATGACACATATGGCGGAAGCTAAAACACTTGGTGAATCAGTAAGTACTTCACTCAATAGTCACCCAGAAGTCCTTATAGCTAAACAAAATAAAGCCGCTATTTTGCAAGAATGGGAACAAGCTAAGTCAGGCTATCTCCCAACTGTAGACCTTAACATTGGTAGCGGACATGAACGTAGTAACAATTCAACAACAAGAAACCGTACGGCACGTGATCCAAGTGATACTGGTGGCCACCGATCTCTATGGCGTAATGAAGCAAGTTTAACTGCCAATCAAATGATATTTGATGGCTTTGAAACTTCTGCTAACATTTGTCAGCAACGCGCACGCTTTGAATCAGCCGCTAAAAACACACAAGAAGTTCAAGACACTATCGTATTAAGAACAGTTCAAGCTTACCTAGATGTATTACGTAACAAAGAACTTGTACAGCTTTCTCAGGAAAACTTGACAGCCCATACAAAATATCTCAAGCAAATTACTGCACGTAGTGATTCAGGTCGCGGTAACAAAGCTGATATTCGTCAAGCAGAAGGACGCTTAGCTCTTGCAGAAGCAAATTTATATTCAGCACAAGGTGAACTAAAAAACGCCAATGCTTCTTATAAAGAAATTGTTGGTGAGTCACCTAAAGACCTTGTTAGCTATAAAACACCAACAGCTGACATACCTACAACTATTGAAGAGTCTTTAAAACGCGCTTTAGAAGTTAATCCAGCTATCCACTCAGCAAAATATGATATTAAAGCAGCTGACAGCGCTCTTGATGGTACTAAAGCATCATTTTATCCTCGTTTAGATTTAGAGCTAGATGCACAGCGTCAGCAAAACCTTGATGGTCAACCTGGTGGTAACAATTCATACTCAGCTATGGCTCGTATTCGTTACAACCTATACCGTGGTGGTGCAGACATTGCTCGTAAACGTGAACAAACAGCTCGTGTTCAAGAAGCACATGACACTCTAGAACGTGACCGTCGTGAAATTGAAGAGCGCATGTACGAAGCATGGAACGATCTTCAAACAGCTAAAACACGTTTAAAACCATTAAATAACCATGTTGTATCTAGTGGGCAGACAAAAACAGCGTATAAATCTCAGTTCGACATAGGCCAGCGTAGTTTACTTGACTTACTCGATTCAGAAATTGAGTATTTCAACTCTAAAACTGCACACATTAATGGTCAGTATGCCGTTGATTTTGCTGTTTACAATGTTCTTGCAACAACTGGTGATATCCAATCATCATTCAAGAAATAAAAAGTTAATATATTAAAAAATATATACTTTTTATTATTTATTTTACAAAGGGGGCTTGAAGTCCCCTTTATTGATACTTATAAATACGTATACAAACATTACGATTAATGTTAAATATATATGGGATTTAAAATTATATTATGCAAAATATTACAGTAACAGCTTCCAAAAAAGCCGATAAAACTTATGAAGTAACGCCAAATCAGGTTATTACATTAGATGGTTTTGATATGGGAAATATAACATTTTCATCAAATGGTCCTCACCTGGTACTTTCAAGTGACGACAATGCTGATGTTATTCTCTTAGGTTTTAATACAATCATTAATAAAGACGACACACCAACGTTTAAATTCCCTGACGGTACGGAAGTGAATGCACAGGATTTTATTCAGGCATCTGCACAAAATAATAACAATTTAAATGACATTGAACCTGCTGCTGGTCCTACAAACACAACACCTCAAAGTGAAGATGAAGGTTTTAACTCTCCCGAAGTTATTTCTGATACATATAAAACTCAAGACGCTATTAGTGAAGTGATAGATCCTATTTCTTTTACTAACAATCCTCTGTTTAGAGAAGAACTATTACAAAGAGAAGAAGAAACTGAGGCTACACCCGCCATTAACAGTGCACCTATCGCTGTAAACGATGCCTTCACAACACCTGAAGATATCGCGCTTAACATCACGGCCACACAAATTCTTGCCAATGATACAGACGTTGACGGCGACACTTTAACTGTTACAGCTGTCGATACTGCCACAGCCAAAGGTGGCTCTGTAACATTTGACTCTCTTACGGGCGCTATTGTTTACACACCGG
>JBLILN010000030.1:0-14003 GCA_047635695.1 Alphaproteobacteria bacterium | reverse complement strand
TTTTCTGTCAATTTTGGAAATTCAACCAAAGGCCTCGCTTGATTTTCTTGCACAGAAGCATTCTCAGCATCTGCATTTGAACCAATAAGAGATTCTATTGTCTGTTCCATTGATGTGATTGATTTCTCAGCTTCAATGAGCTCTGCTTCGGTTGTTATTTTTTTTGGCGCTACAGTGCGTTTTAAGTCATCAATACTGAAGCTTTTTGCACCAGCGGCAGGTTTTTGTACCTCACTTTGTGCATTGATAGGTGCGTCGTCCGAATGAGGTTGATAGCCAAGTGCTGTAGTAGGCTCTTGGTAAACAGAATTTTGTGGTTCTTCTAAAGCGTATGCATTTTCTTGCTCGAGGCGAAGACTCTCTTCTACTTTACGTATTTCCTCTGGTGAGGCTGTATAATGATCGTTATTTTGCTCTAGCTCTGAGGGAAGCTCACCATTTTCACCTATAAGGGGATAGTACAGGTCATTTTCTGATAGTGGGAATTCTTTATCAAAGTCAATGCCTTGAGCATGGACGCTAAGAGAAAAAAGAAGCAATGCAGGAAAAACGATTTTATACATTTAAAGAGAAACCTCCTTACGCACTTCATAGACAGGCACTTCTTTAAAGATACCAATAACGAACAGTGTTAATATAATAACTACAATTGCAGCGACAATTTTTAATGGCTTTTCAGTTGAGACTGGCATTAAAATAACCTTTGTTTTTTATCATTATTTTCGGACATCTAGGCCCAAGTAATGACACAATAACGCCAGACATTTAATTTTGCAAGTTTTACTGCTGTTTGCAACCTTGCTAAATGCAAACAAATAAGTGATAATCCTGTATTAATTTTAGAGGTAGTAAAATGTTCTCCGACAAATTGTTCGACCACAAATATGATATTGACCAATTACTCGCTGCTTTTTGTGGTGATGCACAGTCAGATTTATGGTGCTTAAACACTCGAAATGGTGAAATAACAGCTATAACAGACGCCAACGATATTGTTGACGGTTCTGATAAAAACCATCTTCATATTATTGAAAGCTTACCTCTTTCTTTTTTAAATGAACTTATATATAACGCCAAGTTTAAAAAATTATCACCAGACACCCAAGACGCTGTTAAGTCTATTATTAAATCAGTGTCGAGCGTACAAGGATTGATTGAATATTTTGATGATGACGACGCAGGTTCTTATCTGGTAAAAACTGTAAAAGGTGCTTGCTTAGATTGGCTAGATATGAGAAACCTCATCCCCCCTTCAATGCGACATACAGGTGACCTATCCATGTTTGGTAGTTTAGGCAACGAAGGCGAAAAAACTAAAGTTAAAATATCAATAACATAAGGTTAAAAAACACTAAATGAACGACCCCGAAACGCTTATTATTTTAGGCTTTATATTTTTATTACTTTTATGCTCTGCATTTTTTTCAGGATCTGAAACGGCCTTAATGTCGTCTAGTAAACCAAAACTGCATGAAATGGAAAAAGACGGTAATACCAAAGCTGCCCGAGTTAACAAATTAACAGCGGACCCTGAAAAATTATTAAGCACAATACTTCTCGGTAATAACCTTGTTAATATCAGTGCATCTGCATTAACAACAGGTTTATTTATTCATTTATTTGGTGAAGGTGGTATTGCTGCTGCCACACTTGTCATGACTTTCCTTGTTTTGATTTTCTCAGAGATCATTCCCAAAACAATTGCCAGCCGAAGCCCTGTTAGGCATTCCATGTGGTTAGCATTTCCCATGAGTATTCTTATTTTTGTTTTAAAGCCTTTAACTTATTGCATTCAAGGTATTGCAAATTTCTTGTTAAGACTTATGGGCGTAAAGTTAAAAAACTGTAATAATTTTGATGAAGACGATGTTCGTGGTGCCATTGGTATGGGGCTAGAAGAAGGCGTCCTTGAAAAAGGTGAGCACCGTATGCTTGATAGCGTAATGAAACTTGATGAAATGACTGTTGAAGATGTTATGGTTCACCGCCGCGACATTGAAATGATTGATGCGTCAGTCGCAGTTGAGGAACTTTATAGGCTTCTTTCAACCAAGCCTGTGCATAGCCGCATCCCTATATGGAAAGACAACAAAGACAACATTATAGGTATTTTGCTTATTAAAGATTTCTTTAAAGCATATTACAACTATAAAGAATGTGGAGAAGCTTTTGTTCTAGAAAACGTTATGAAGGACAATTACTTTATACCCGAAAACGTATTATTGAGTGATCAACTTGTAGAATTTCAATCTCACCGTAAACATTTAGCACTTGTTGTTGATGAGTATGGAGACATTCAGGGCGTTGTCACATTAGAGGATATCTTAGAAGAAATTGTTGGTGAGATAATTGACGAGCATGATGTTGTTAAAATTACGCACCGTTACGAAAAAGACGGTTCAATAACCGTTGCAGGTCATTTCCCTGTCCGTGATGCCAATAGAGAATTTGACTGGCATTTACCAGAAAATGAAGACGCTGTGACCCTTTCAGGGTTAATTATTGACCAGCTTGGTCGTATGCCAGAATTAAACGAAACATTTGAACTAAATGGCTTAGAGTTTAAAATTATTGGTCATAAAAACCAAAGTATTACGCAGCTTTGTGCAAAAAAAATTGAACTACCTATAACTGATAACAACCTTAACGAAAGTGATAAATAATGACGAGCCCACTCATCATGGCAGCTATATCTTGTACTGCAGGACTATTCTTACTCTTTTATTGCGGTAACCGCCTTGTTGATGGCGCTGTTTTTGTTGCGCATAGGTTTAAACTATCAAGCCTGTTTATTGGTGTTGCTATTATTGGTTTTGGTACAAGTTTACCAGAAATTATTGCAACAGTTTCAGCAACACTTGCAGACAGACCATCCCTTGCATTTGGTAATATTATTGGTAGTAACATTGCCAATATCGCCCTTGTTTTGGGTGTTGGCTTATTATTAATGAAAAAATTCGCGCCAACTAAAGAGCAAATACGTGAATACCTTATTATGATGATGTGCATGTGGCTCTTTGCATTCATTATCATCACGCAAGGCCAAGTGAACATGCTCACAGGTTGTTTACTCCTCCTCGGCTTAATTTTTTATCTTTTCCTTGCACATCAGTCTGGTAAAAAAGCTGGTTTTAGCCCGGAAGAAGTTGAAGAAGAAGTAAACCTGCCTAAAAATGAATACTATGCAGGCGCATTCATTGCCTTTGGATTACTCGGTTTATTTGTAGGTGCTGACCTTACCATTGACGGTGCTATTGTTATTGCTGAAAGTTTTGGTATTAGTGAACGCATTATTGGCCTAACACTTGTGGCAGTAGGTACAAGTTTACCAGAAATTGCTGCAACTATTGCGGCTGCAAGGCATGGTAACATTGGTTTAACTTTAGGTAATGTTGCTGGCTCAAACGTTTTTAACGCTCTTGGTGCAACTGGTACAGCCGCTATTGTTAGAACGCTCACAGTACATGAAGAATTGGCAAACGACCTTTTTGTTATGCTTATTTTAGGCTTTGTTGTTGCGTACCTATTCCTTGTAAAAAAACCAAATACAAAGGCACTTGGTATTACCTTAATCGTCCTTTACTTTGCTTATATTATTTCCCTAACTTGGAGCTAAAAATGAAAAAATATATCTTAACGTTGGTATTTGTAGCGCTGGCAGCTTGTTCGAGCGAAGAAACAGAAACAACGAAGGCCTCAACCGAACCCTATACCCCAGAACAAGGAGGCCTTTACATTGACGCAGCCATTGGTGAAGCAAGCAACCTTATTCCATGGACATCTTCAGATAGTGCCTCGCATGCGATTTCAGGCAACATATATGATGGCCTCTTAAAATATGATAAAAACCTCAACCTTGTGGGTGACCTTGCTGAAAGTTGGGAAATTTTAGATGATGGTTTAACCATGACATTCCACCTCAAAGAAGGTGTTAAATGGTCTGATGGTAGTGCCTTAACAGCCAATGACGTTATGGCTACCTTTAAAACATTAACGCACCCTGAAACACTGACACCATATGCAGGTGACTATCAAGCTGTTTCAGAAGCTATCGTTATTGACCCATATACCTTCCAAGTCAAATACACAGAACCTTTTGCCCCTGCCCTTGCCAGCTGGACATTAAAAATATTACCTCAATCACGCCTTGAAGCTGAAGATATTAACAACAGCTCTCTTAAAGAAAAACCTATGGGCACAGGCCCTTATACTTTAGGCCAGTGGAAACGTGGGGAATTTGTAACCTTAAAAGCAAACCCAACACATTTTAAGCATGAGGCTTACATCACAAACTTAATGACAAGGCAAATACCCGACATTGATACACAGTTTTTAGAACTGAAAGCTGGTAACATTGACAGCATGGGCTTAAAGCCACTGCAATTTACAAGACTGACAAATAGTAAATCATTCACGGATAAATTTGAAAAATACAAATACCTTTCCAATGGCTATACTTATATGGGCTTCAAGCTTGACCACCCCTTATTTGAAGATAAAAAAGTACGCCAAGCACTTTCATATGCTATTTCACGCGAAGATATTGTTGCAGGTGTCTTATTTGGCCAAGGCTTACCCCTTGCCTGCCCCTTCAAGCCTGGTACATGGGCTTACAATGAAAAAATACAGCCATACCAGCAAAATATAGCGAAAGCAAAATCCATGCTTGCCGAAGCGGGCTGGGTTGATACTGACGCTGATGGCCTTTTAGATAAAGAAATTAATGGCCATAAAAAACAATTTGAATTTACAGTGGTGACAAACCAAGGTAACGACATGCGTAAAATGACAGCTGAACTCATGCAACAGGCATTCGCAAACATTGGCGTTAAAATGAATATAAACATTCAGGAATGGTCAACATTTATTCAAAACACAATTAACAAACGTAATTTTGAAGCCTTTATACTGGGTTGGTCGCTATCACCAGAACCAGACCCATTTGATATTTTCCACTCAAGCAAAATGGGTGAAAAAGAATTTAACATCGTCGGTTTCAATAACAAAGAGGCGGATGAAGCTATGGTTAAAGCAAGGCGTACATTTGACCAAGCCATACGTAAAAAACATCTGGACCGCTTCCAAGAAATTTTAAATGATGAACAACCCTACCTCTTCCTTTACGCCCCGTATAGCCTTATTGCTATTCAAAAGAGCATTCAAGAAGTAGAAGAAGCACCTGCAGGTATTAGCCATAACTTTATTGACTGGTATATTCCTAAGCAACTACAAACAAGGCATAGCCTACAAAATTAATAAAAAAGAGCCTATTATAGGCTCTTTTTTATTATTAAATAATCTTTAATATAAATAACTTACATTCTCGTTAAGTCCTCATTATCCAGTTCCTGTTTAGGTGTGTGTTTATGATCGCCGTAGGTAATTTCCTGCGATTGACTGAATTCAAGTGCCATTTTATGTGACCCATGTATTGATTCAATATCAGAAACTGTTAAACCTTCTGGCAGTTCAAATGTCGTACTCTGTGTCATACGCTCATGTTGATTAAGTTTATGAGATATTTCATCTAAACTATAGTCATGCATTTCTAAATTATCTTCATCACGCCAAATTGAAGCTAATTCATTAGCGTAAGTTGCTACAGTTAATTCATTACCTGTCATTTCGGCAACCGCTTCAGGGCTTGTATCGTAATGATAGGTCGCCATCATTTCTTGTGGAATTTCTTCTATTGAAGACATTGAGTGATTATATTCAGCTTCCGCATTTCTGGTATTATTTGGCATTTCATATTCAATTTTATCTAGGCCAAGCATTTTGTCTTCTGCTGTTTTTATCAAGTAAGCACGGTCTGCAATATCAGTAAATAATTGCTGTTCAACATCTAACATTTCTGGCAATTCATTATTGTCCATATAATCTCTCAACATGCGCGGTGAAAGGGTTTCAAAAAATTCAGGGTCAAGTTTATGATATGCAATAGCTTGAGCAAGCACTTCTTTAAAACGAGCATTAAAGTCAGCGTTTTCATCAATATCTATACCCACAATTTTAACTTTTTTAACACCTATGTGTTCTCCTGTTTGTGAGTCTCTCGACGACAAATCCACTTCACTTAGATCTAAGTATTGTGCTTGACTTTCTACAATAGTGCTTGAAACTTCGTCGTAGGTTTGACCTACAAAGGCATTAAAATCCTCATTTTTTACAAATTCTTTAATAACAGGAACACCGTAATGCTCCATGTCACCACCCTTGGCACCACCCATGGCACCATAACTACGTTCTATAATGATACGGTCTACAAGTTCCTGAGAAAGTTTACCATTATTTTCGGCGGCATTTTGCGCCAAACAATTTAAGTCAGCAAGAGCTTCATTTGCATTTTGATTCATATAAGCATCATTGTGATCAGTATTTAAATTATGACCAACTTCATGATCTATAGTACATTTTAAATTTTCTTCAAATGAATAACCTTGAATTTCTAATGAACCCACATCTTCCGTCATTTCACTGTAATAACTTTTATAAATCTTCATAGTACTGTCATTTTTTATTTGTACAATACCAGCAGAATTTAAACCTTCTTCCTTATATTGATTGGCAGAGTTATGCATCTTTTTATCTTTGGGTAAACTTGCTAGAGAAAAGGAAGATCCATCATGCATGCCAAGCGCTAGGTTATACTCCTTATTGTGCGCTTCCATATCTTCAGCATTTGAACGCGCAACTACTTTGGGGCTTAATACGTTTTTTAATATTTTTTCCTGAGCTTCTTTAGCCATTTCAACAGAATCTTCGTGGTTATGACCTTTTGATAAATATTCCTCTGTAAAGGCGTCACGTTGCAAAGTATCATATTGCTCAGAAATATCATCAGGAGTTATATTTCTGTGAAACTCAATATCTTCAGAATTTATAAAGGCTATGTCCATAGAGTCTTCACTACGGTTTTGCTGGAATTTCGTTTTAAATTCATTCATTACTTGGCGTACACGCTCTTCTCTATTTTGTGTACTTTCAAGAATATAATTCACCATCTGCGGTGACGATTGAAGGCTTGTTGTAGACTGAACTTTTCTAATACTGTCTTGTAGTAATGCTTCAGGGCTTTTATGATCGGGCATTGCAACAATTTGAACGGCGTCTTTATCTGCCTCTAAACCTTGCTGATGAACATATTGTTGTGCAGCAAAAGCGTTACCCATGGACGACACTAACCCCACAAAACCTGCAGCAGCAATCATATTTCTACCAAATGTCCCAGAAGAACCTTTTGCTATATCATTTAAACCCATAAACTATCCTCTTAAATTATATGTAACACCCGTTACAGTATATTTATAAGTATGCGTATTAATGTAAAAAGGCAAAAACCTGACAAGTAAGTCATTTTATATATAAGGTAGAATTATATTATAATTTTTAGGCTTATGAAAATGGCTGTGCTTGCCATTTTCCATTAATCTTTTCAACCATATATGGCATGGCATTTTTTGTAATACATTCAAAACCAAGTTCATTACGTGTAAACGCGGCAAAGGCACTAGAGTGTCCAATAATAACAAGCGTTGATGATTGTTTTTGGGCGCGTGCGTGGCCGTTTAAAATAGCTTTTTTCATGCGTTTAACAACCGACTCTGAAGTTTCAACTTTAGGGCAGATAAGATGTAAATTATCCCAAGGTTCTAAACCTTCTGGAATATGCTTTGCTTTAAGCTCTTTAAGTTTACTGTGGTTTATACCTTCTAAGGACCCGCCAAAACGTTCCTTTAAGTCTTCGTTTGCGATAGGTTTATGGGGGGCGGTTTCACCTAAATGCTCCAGCCAACTATCTTGCATAATTTGCGCTGTCGATGCTGCGCGCTTTAGAGGGCTGGAAATAAATAAACAAGTCCCTTTAAATTTATTAAGTAAACTGGCGGCTTGCCTGGCTTGCTCGCGCCCTTTTTGATTAAGAGGTTCGTCAATATGAAACTGTAAAACATACTGCGCATTCAGGTCTGTTTGTCCGTGGCGCACAAATATAAATCTATCGACATTATCCATATCTAAACTCTCTTTCTTTACTGTTGAAATTTTATAATAACAAAAAAAGCCCCTTCTCACAATTGTGAAAGAGGCTTATGCTTTACGATAATGTTTTGATAACCCAACCATTTTTTGTATTTTCAAATAAATATGGCGTTGCGTTTTCAGGATAAAATGCCAATTTCATTTCAAGGCGCGCAAGTGTACTCATTGCACCAAAATGCCCGAAAACTAACAATGTAGACTCTGATTGCATTGCTAACTTATGGCCTTGTGTCAAAGCACATTTAAGGCGTTTAACCAAGTTAGGGGAACTTTCAGCATGGGGGCATAACAAGTGTATATTATCCCAAATATCCGCCCCTTCAAGTGACGATTTATTTGCCATCACAGTAAAGTCATCACGAAAAACGCCATCAAGTGTGCCACCGTAGCGTTCCGCTAAACCAATAAACGGTAAAATGCCTTTAACAATTTTTGTCTGCGTGTCTTTAGCCTGCATCAGTTCATTGATAATAATAGAAGCAGTATAAGCGGCGCGCATTAAGTGGCTGTGAACAATATGGAAAGTTTCACCATTTTGATCACCTAAAATAACAGCAGCTTGTTTAGCTTGTTCTTCCCCTTTTGTGTTTAAAGGAATATCAGAATGGAATTGCATTTTACCCATAGCATTCCAGTCGGTTTCGCCATGGCGAACGAAAATAAATCTATCTATATTTTGCATAATAATGCTCCAGAAAGAAAATCTTAAGAAGTAAAAGGATTTGTATAAGAAAAGGGTATGTATGTACTAAAAGTAAAAGTAGCTTACCCCCTTGTGACTGTCAATTAAAAGTTTAAGAAGCCTTACGTTTAGACTTTGAATTTTCAGTATATATTTGTTTTTGCGCCAAACAGCCGCCTATTTGAAAGCTTTGAATATCAAGACACAGACCATTATCGTCAAGTTCTACATAAGTACCGCAAATAGTGCCCTCACCGCTTGAAGCTTCGTGCTTCCATGTGCTGCGCCTTGTATCAAACTGGCGTTGTAGAGTGCTTTCAAGGTCAAGGCCTAGTGATGAGTTATAGTCACCACACATACCAGCGTCACTTTGATAACCCGTGCCTCTGGTTTGTACACGTGCATCACAAGTAGGAATATGCGTATGTGTACCTACAACTAAAGAAGCCTTACCGTCCCATTGGTGACCCATTACACATTTTTCGCCCGTTGCTTCGGCATGAAAGTCAACGATAAGCGCGTCATAGTCCGTCCCAAGGCGATACTCTTTTTGGAATTTTTTAGAGTAAATAAATGGGCAATTTACTTTACCAGGCATAAATACAGTGCCTAGCAGGTTCATAACGCCAATTTTTTTACCATTTTCTAACGTGTAAATACGGAACCCTTTACCTGGTGTATCCATAATATAATTTGCAGGGATAATAATTTTACTGTTAATGGCAAGCAAGTCTTCGGTGCCTTTACGGTCAAAAGTGTGATCACCCATGGTAATAACGTCAGCGCCTGCCTTAAAAATTTCCTTAGCAATTTCTGAAGTAATACCTTTGTTAGACGTTGCCGCATTTTCAGCATTCACCACTACAAAGTCAGCGCCTGAACTTTTACGCAAAGCAGGTAAATGTCTTTCCACAGCTGCACGGCCTGGCTTACCGGCTACATCACCTAAAAACAATACTTTTAACGTCATTTCATAACTCACTTTTATAATTTTATTTAGGAGCAAAGGATAAGAAAAATATCCTTTAAATATGCCCTTTGTGGCACTTCCTGCTACTAATGTAGGGTATATATAATAAATTACAAGGGTTAAACCCTATTTTATATTTTCAATAATCTCTTTTTCAGTCACAATAATGTCCAAAGGAATATCATGTGCTTCTGTTTTAAACGTTTCCGTTTCTTGGAAAGCATAGCCAACACCAATGGATAAATAATCACGTGATATAACACCAAATGTGCGGTCATAATAACCACTGCCGTAACCAAGACGGTGACCATCTCTTGTAAAGGCTACCAATGGCACAATAAAGACATCAGGTCTAATTTCTGCCCCCATAGAACATGGGATACCCTCTGCGTCTTTGTCGTGAAGTGGTGTTAAGTCCCACGTATTAAATGTAAGCGGCTCATTTTTTACTTTGACACGTGGCAACGCCACTTTAATACCTTTTGACATCAACATTTCTGCTAAAAATGTCATATCAATTTCTTTATTTATAGCGCTATAAAGGGCAACACATTGTGTACGACGTTTTTGATTAATGATATCAAGCACGTCTTCGCTCACATTTATCATCACAGTACGCATTTCATCTGCTGGTAATTTGTAGCGCTTAATCAACTTGCTTTCACGTAGCTCAAGTTTCATTATTTTTTCTGCTGAGAGTTCTTCGGTCATATTAATCCACCAATTTTTCTAAACGTTCCGCAAGTGTATTGTGGAATGCTTCTGTTGACTGCTGATGCGTTTCTTTGGTTTGACGGGCTGTTAAAAAATCGTCCGCCATCATCATGCCCGCTAATACAATTAGCTGATCACGCTCCATTTTAGGCGCACTTACCATGAGGTTTGAAACATAACTGTCCCAAAGTTCTGCAACATTTTTTACACGGGTCTCTTGCCCCTCTTCGCTTTGTAAGCGGTAAGACTTTTTACCAATTTTTATTTCAACTTGTTTCGCCATATTAACCTTCAGTCTCCGCCTTTTTAATGAGTGTATCCAGACGTTTTTTTATTTGATCTTGCTTGCTTTTAAGGCTTTTATTTTCTTCTAGTAGTTTAGAGATTTTTTCGCCGTCTTTACCATTAAGCGCAGATATTTCTGCATTTAACTGCATAAAACTTTCTAATTTTTCAACCGCTTGTTCTAAACGTTTTGCGCTGTCCATGAAGTTAGTTACCTTTTAATTCTTAAATTTCGTATAATTAGGAGAACATGCTAACGCTTTAACTTAAGTTTGTCAGTAATAAAATACTTCTATTTAAGCTTTAAAAGATGTACCATTTGATCTTAATAATTTTGGGGAAATAATAAATGCAAAACCTAAACTATAAAGACATGGCTAATGCTGTGCGTTTTCTTTCTATTGATGCCGTTTCAAAGGCCAATAGTGGTCACCCTGGTATGCCTATGGGCATGGCGGAAATTGGCACAGTCCTTTTTAGCGACTTTTTAAATTTTAACCCCGACGCACCTCACTGGCCAAACCGAGACCGTTTTATTTTATCGAACGGCCATGGTTCTATGCTTCTTTATAGCCTATTACACCTAACAGGTTACAACATCTCTATGGACGAACTTATGAATTTCCGTCAAATGCACAGCAAAACAGCAGGTCACCCTGAATATGGTTACGCCGACGGCATTGAAACCACAACAGGGCCACTGGGACAAGGCATTGCAAATGCTGTAGGTATGGCCATAGCCACACAATTAAGCGCCAAACGCCATGGTAAAAATCTATTTAACAACTACACTTATGTAAGCGTTGGTGATGGTTGCTTAATGGAAGGTATTTCGCATGAAGCACTAGAAATTGCAGGGAATTTAAAGCTCAATAAGCTTGTTGTATTATTTGATGATAACAACATTTGCATTGACGGTGAAGTTTCTGACACGTCTTCTACAGATGTCATTGCACGTGTAAAATCCTATGGTTTTGACACATTCACATGTGACGGACATGACGTGGACGCTATACGTAAAACCATTCAATCCGCCAAAGATTCTACGAAACCTGCATTTATTGCCTTTAAAACGCATATTGGTTTTGGTTGCAAAACCAAAGTTGACACATCATCGGCTCACGGTAGCCCCTTAAATGCAGCTGAAATTGAACAAACCAGAAAAACACTGGATTGGGAACATGCGCCGTTTGATATTCCAAACCATGTTTACGATGCCTACGCACATGCAAGTGCAAAAGGTAAGCGCAACTATGCACAGTGGCAAGAAAAGTTTGATGCTTTAAGCGAAACTACAAAAACAGAACTCACCCGCAGACTTGATGGAGACATTTCAGAAAAATTGAAAGACATTATTAATGCTTTCAAAAAAGAAACGTCTCAAAAGGCTGAAAAAGTCGCAACAAGAAAAGCAAGTGGTAATACACTTGAAGCCATTCACGCATATGTACCAGAGCTGATTAGTGGCAGTGCCGACTTAACGGGGTCTGTGAACACTAAAACAAGTGCAATGACACCTATAACTGCCCATGATTTTTCAGGTAATTATATGCATTATGGTGTCCGTGAACATGGTATGGCTGCTATTATGAATGGCCTTTCCCTTTATGGTGGTTTTATACCAACAAGTGGCACGTTTATGAGTTTTCTTGATTATCTAAAACCATCACTTCGTTTAAGTGCTTTAATGGGTATCCGCGTTATTTACGTGATGACACATGACAGTATTGGCCTCGGTGAAGATGGTCCAACACACCAACCCGTTGAACAACTGGCCACGTCACGTGCCACACCAAACGTTTTAACATTCCGCCCTGCGGATCAAGTTGAAACAGCCGAATGTTGGCAAGTCGCCCTTGAAACAAAGAATGCACCTTCTGTTATAAGTCTTACAAGGCAAGGCTTACGCTGTGTTCGTACAGAACATACCGAAGAAAACTTAAGCGCTAAAGGTGGTTACATTTTAGCGGGCACAGACGATACCAGCACAGACGCGCTTATTTTCGCCACGGGTAGTGAAGTTGAAATTGCACTCGACGCCAGAGGCCTGTTAAAGGCCGAGGGCATTAACGCACGTGTTATTAGCATGCCTTGCACAGAATTATTCGACCAACAAAGCGCAGAATACCGTTTAAGTGTTATGCCTTGCGAAGTGACAACACGCCTCGCCATTGAAGCAGCTTGCGACCTTGGATGGCATAAATATTTAGGCGCTCATGGTCAATTTATTGGCATGAACAACAATGGGCAAAATGTATTTGGTGCCAGCGCACCAGCAGAAGAACTTTATAAGCATTTTGGCATCACGGCAGAAAATGCAGCCAACACTATTAAAAAAAAATTGCAGAACAAAAAATCTGCGTAACCCACTCGTAAATTAAAATAAAGGACAATAATATGACAAAAATTGCAATTAACGGCTTTGGCCGCATTGGCCGTAATGTTTTACGTGCTTACTTTGAAAATTCAAAAGAAGGTATCGAAATTGTAGCGATTAACGACCTTGCCCCTGTGGAAACAAGCAAGCACTTATTCAAATATGATTCAGTGCATGGCCCTTTTAAAGGTGAAGTTACACTTAACGGCAATGTTATGACAGTGAACGGTAAAGACATTCAGGTTTTTGCAGAACGTAACCCTGAAGCGCTACCTTGGGCTGACTTAGATATTGATATTGTTCTTGAATGTACAGGCCTATTTTTAGATAAAGCGAAGGCTGGCATGCACATTACAGCGGGTGCCAAAAAAGTTATTCTATCGGCCCCTGGCAAAGACGCTGACGCGACTATTGTTTATGGTGTTAACCACGAAACACTCACAAGTGAAGACAAAATCGTTTCTAATGCTTCATGCACAACCAACTGTCTTTCTCCTGTTGCCAAAGTTTTAAACGACCTTATAGGTATTGAGCAAGGGCTTATGACCACTATCCACGCATACACAGGTGACCAACCCGTACTTGACGTCGCACATAGTGATTTACGCCGTGCACGTGCGGCCGCACTTTCAATGATACCAACATCAACAGGTGCCGCAAAAGCTGTTGGCCTTGTACTGCCAGAACTTGCAGGTAAGCTTGACGGTTTTGCTATTCGTGTACCAACACCAAACGTCAGTGTTGTTGACTTAACATTTACGCCGAAACGCGCGACAACGGTTGAAGAAATTAACAAAGCCATTAAAGAAGCATCAGAAGGTTTCCTTAAAGGTGTTATGGCCTACAATGACGAACCTCTTGTTTCTATCGACATGAACCACAACCCACACTCAAGCATTTTTGATGCAACACAAACACGCGTAATGGAAGGTGGG
>JBLILN010000029.1:0-14572 GCA_047635695.1 Alphaproteobacteria bacterium | reverse complement strand
CCACATCAATAATGTTGTGAATGAATCTGTTTTAAAAAGCAGTTTTTCGTCGTCGGCTCAAAATTTATCGCAATCAACACTTCTTACCTCTGCCTATAAGCAGGAAATCCCAGATATGAGTTTTACACAAGATGGTACATCAACATCATTAGAAGGTGCCATAAACGAAGCGATGAGCCAGCATAAAGATGCAGGTTTATTTACAGCTTTAAATCAGGTGAATAGTTATGCCGCAACCGACGCTTTATTAGAAGCGGCGTATGGCACATCTATCGACCAAAGTGCATAGAGGAATAAAATGGATATTTCAAACGTAGGCGGTACATCATCAGCAATGACAACAGCTGTAAAAGGTGCTAAAGAAAGCGAAGCTAAATTTACAAAAGCCGCAGAAGAGGTAGTTAAAAGTTATGCCGCCGCTGCAAATGTTGTGAGTGGTGCGAGTAGCTCTGACAAGGTTTCACCAGAAACATTGACCGCTGCACAAGACCCTATAAAACCTATGGTTGACATGATGGCCAGTAAACATACATACGAGGCAAACATAAAGGTATTTTCAGCTGTCAGTGAAATGGAAGAAGCTTTAACAGATATTTTAGCTTAAATGAAATAAAACCTATACTATTGGATGAGGCGCCATTTAGCACCTTTTTCTTTTTTTTGCAACAAAACTGCAACGTTTGTTTAACTTTCTATATTCACTTTTTTAAAGGTACTGGTATTTGCTTTCTTTTCTTTTCTAATAATCCTATTATTGATATCTAAAACTATCTAATTTAACGCATAATAAAAAAGTGAAAAAGATATGGCTCCTATAGCAACAAAAGACGGCAAAAACGCCTTTAAAAAATTAATTGCAGATCTTTCTAAAAAGAAAGATGGTAAAAATTTAGCGAAATTCTCGCATTATTATTTAGACCACACACCAGAAGATGAGGTGGTTAAACTTATTGAGAACCGTGCTGGTTTAGGCCGACATATTGAAGACGTTTTCAACTTAATGAAAACATGGAAGCCAGGTGAGTTGATGGTTCGTTGTTACCGTGCTGAAGGTACGAACAATACCATTCTTGAAGCTTATTTAAATGATGGCCCTTTCCTTGTTGATTCACTTTGGGAAGAAGTTCAAGTCAGAGGATTGGAAGTGCGCCATACATTTCACCCTGTTCTTTTGGTTAAACGCGATAAAAATAATAAGTTAGTCGATTTTAAAGAAAATACAATGCACGAAAGTACAAAAGGTTATCACCGCGAAGTTTTTATCCATATGGAACTTGATTATATTGATAGTGATGCTGAACTGAAAGATCTTGAAAAAACAGCTAAAAACTTACTTAAGCAAGCGGCTTCTGTTAAAAAAGATTTTACTAAAATGGTTGGTAAAATGGAAGGCCTTGTAAGTGAGATGACATGCATATCTTCCACTGATGAACGTGAAGAAGCTGCAGAGTTTTTTAAATGGATGGTTGATAAAAACTATATTTTCCTAGGTTACCGTCACTATCAAATTAGCCATAAAGGCACTAAAAGCTATATGGAACTGACTAAAAAAAGTGGACTTGGCATTTTAAGTGACGACAAATCGTCATCTGTTTACAATAAAAAGTGTCTAGACGAGGTGCCACCAAACCTTAAACATTATTATTCTGACAAAAAAGAATTAATCACGATCACCAAAGCGCTAACGAAGTCGCTTGTGCATCGCCGCGCGGACATGGATTATATTGGCGTGAAAGAGTATGACAAAAAAGGCAATATTATAGGGGAACACCGTTTCCTTGGTTTATTAACTTCACGTGCTTACACAACAAACCCACGTGAAATACCACTCATTCGCAAAAAAATAGAGGCGGTTATAGAAAGGCAACATAACCTACACCCACAATCACATAATTTTAAAGCGCTGGTTAATATTTTAGAAACTTACCCACGTGATGAACTATTTCAAATTAACGTGACCGACCTTGAACGTATTTCGACCGGTATTTTAAACCTGAAAGAGCGTCAACAAGTGCGTGTCTTTGTACGTCATAGCCAGCATGAGTTATTGACGACAGCCATGGTTTATATTCCAACCGATCGTATGAGCAGTACGTTACGCCGTACAATTGTTTCATTGCTTAAAGAGGCTTACAATGCAGAAGATGTTGAATTCCTTATTTCAATTGGTGAGTCACGCCTTTCAAGGCTCTTCTTGAAAATAAGATCAAAACCACCGACAACCCCAAAAATTAGCGACGAAGACGTTGAAACTATGGTGCGTAAAGTGGCGAAGTCTTGGTCGGATGACTTATCGTCTGAGCTTTGTAATATTTATGGTGAACGCGAAGGTTTACATTTACATGAAAGATATGGCAGCGCTTTCCGCGTTGGTTATCAAGAAAATAATTCAGTTACATTTGCGATGCACGATATCGTATCTTTTGAAAATATGACAAATAATAAATTGGATTTCCTCGTCGCCATTACCGACGGTAAAGACGACGAAGTTCATCTTAAAGTTTTCCACAGAAATGGCCGTATTAACCTCTCAAAATTAATGCCAACATTTGATAATATGGGCTTGCATATTACTGACGAAAATTCGACCTCTATTCGCCACGCCGATACGGGTAAAATTTGGATCCATGACTTCGGCATACAAGTGGGTAAAGGGCAATCTAAGTTACATGAAGAAAAAACGGTCGCTATTTTAACAGAGGCGCTTGAGCGTGCTTGGTATGGCGAACTAGAAAATGATAACTTGAATGCTTTAATTGTTGAAGCTTCTTTAACTGTACGTGAAATTGTTTACTTGCGTGCCTTTGTCGCTTACTTACAGCAAACAGCAATGCCATATTCTAAAGGCTACTTACGCCAAACACTTATACAAAATGCAGATATTTCAAAAACACTTTGTGACCTGTTTGATGTGACGTTTAACCCTGCTAAGGCCGATAAACGTAAGAGCGCTATAAGCACACAAAACCGTAAACTAGAAACAATGCTCGCGTCGGTTAAATCACTTGATGAAGATGTTATTTTACGTCAAATTTGGGATGTTATTAAAGCTTGTGTACGTACAAATGCTTATCAAAGCGACAACCCAACAGCGCCTTTCGCCTTTAAAGTGAGAAGTGCTGATGTGCCAAACCTTCCAAAACCACACCCATTGTTTGAGATATTTGTTTATCACAACACAGTAGAAGGTATACATTTACGCGGTGGTATGGTTGCACGTGGTGGCTTGCGATGGTCCGATAGACCAGAGGATTTCCGCACGGAAGTATTAGGACTGATGAAAACGCAAATGACCAAAAATGCAGTTATTGTACCGCTTGGGTCTAAGGGTGGTTTTGTGCTTAAAGTACCGCCAACTGAAAATACAAGACAAGCGATGATGGAAGCTGTTCAACATGTTTATAAAATATTCATCGGTGGGCTGCTGAGTGTTACGGACAACCTTTCTGCGGGTAAAGTTTTAAAGCCACGTGACGTGATTTGTCTTGATGATGACGACCCTTACCTCGTTGTCGCTGCCGACAAAGGTACAGCGACATTTTCTGATATGGCCAATGGCGAAGCTGTTGCGGCTGACTATTGGGATGGCACGAAAGATGGTTTCTGGTTAGGTGATGCATTTGCTTCTGGTGGGTCAAATGGTTATGACCACAAAAAAATGGGTATTACCGCACGTGGTGCTTGGGAGTGTGTGAAACACCATTTCCGTGAGCAGGGTAAAGACATCCAAAAAGAAGAATTTACCACGGTTGGTATCGGTGATATGGCGGGTGACGTTTTCGGTAACGGTATGCTGCTTTCTAAAAAAACAAAACTTGTGGCAGCATTTAACCATATGCATATCTTTATTGATCCAACACCTGATGTGGTATCAAGCTATAAAGAACGTGCAAGGCTATTTGAAAGCCCACGTTTATCATGGGCTGACTATGACCAAAAATTAGTTTCAAAAGGCGGGGCTTTGTTTAGCCGTAGCGACAAGTCAGTTGTTATTTCGAAGGAAGCGCAAAAAGCCTTGGGTCTGACAAAGTCTAAAATGACACCAAATGAGTTAATTCAGGGTATATTGCGTGCGCCTGTGGACTTATTATGGAACGGCGGTATTGGTACTTTCATTAAAGCAGAAAGTGAAAGCAATGCTGACGTGGGTGACCGTGCAAACGATGCTATCCGTATCAATGCAGATGAGCTACGCACGAAAGTGTTTGGTGAAGGTGGTAACCTTGGTTCAACACAGCTTGCGAGGGTTGAATATGCCTTGAATGATGGCTTTGTGAACACGGATGCTATTGATAACTCTGCTGGTGTGAACTGTTCTGATATTGAGGTGAACATTAAAATACTATTACGCCTCATTCAAGAGAACAGCAAGATGTCAGACACGGCACGTAATAAATTATTAGGTGAAATGACAGAAGAGGTTGGCTTGCTTTCTTTAGAGGCAAACTATCGTCAATCACAAATTTTGTCTATTGCACAAACGGTGAGTAAAGACATGCTCGAGCCGCATAAACGCCTTATTTCTAGCTTAGAGAAAAAAGGTTTCCTTGATCCTAAACTTGAATTTTTACCAAATGAAGAAGAACTTGAAAACCGTGTTAAAGAAGGTAGAGGGCTTACAAGGCCTGAGCTTTCAGTATTGATGGCTTACACGAAAATGGATCTTTATAACACGCTTTTAGATAGCCATCTTCCGAGTGAAGAAGTATTAGAGGATCTTTACCTTTATAACTATTTCCCAACGAAGTTGCAGAAAAAGTATAAAGACATGATGGATCAACACCGTCTTAAACGTGAAATTGTTGCCACACAGGTGACCAATGAACTTATCAACCGTATGGGTCTCACATTTATGGACCGTATGATGGATGAAACAGGACATGAAGCTTGTACCATTACACGTGCCTTTATTATTGCCAAAGCTTTGCTTGGTGCTCAAAAATGGTATGACGATATTGATGAGTTGGATAATAAAGTCAGTGCCGAAGTTCAACGTGAACTGCGTGGTATTGTGAAGCACCTTCTTGAAGACACCGCTTTTTGGATTTTGCGTAATGGTAAAGACAAGCCGTTGAGTATTAATAAGGCGTTAGATGCCTTAAGAAAGCCGTTTGATGATGTGTGTAAAAATCTTGAAAAACACTTAACCACTGACATGAAAGCACGTATTGTACGACGCAAATCATACTGGCTTAATAAAGGCGTTCCAGAAAAAATTGCCAAAACTTGGTCATTTATTCCAACACTAAACTGCTCAGCTGATGTGGCGACCATTTCCGTTGAAACAGGTCAAAGTGTGTCAGAAGTTATGGACTTACATTTCCGTGTAGGTGAATGCTTGAATATGCAAGTTCTACATAACCGCACAAGGTCAATTCCAGTGCTTAATAACTGGCAGCGTGTGGGTAGTCTTTCTATTATTGAACAATTGTACGGTTATCAAAAGCAAATCACAGGCCAAGTGATTGCCGAGAAAAAACGCTCTGGTGTTAAAAGTGCGGATGAAGCCGTGGATAAATGGTTGAACCATAAAAATGGTACGGTGACAAAGTATGAGAAGTTTATTTGTGAGCTTGAAACAAACGAACATACTTCCCATGCAATGTTGAACGTGGCTTTAGGTCAACTGAAAGGGCTGTTGAACTAGGCATAGACTTACTATACCTTTATGCTTGTTAACCCTTGCATCAGGCATAAAAAAAGCCTCCGATAAGGAGGCTTTTTGCTTCGATGGGTTTAATTAGTCGCTGGCAACAAATAATAATTTGAAGTAAATAAAAAATGATAATGCTGCATTAAAGCCAGTTTGTTCTGCTGTTATGGTTGAAGTGTTCGTACTCATAATAGCGTTCTCCTTAAAAGAGAGTGAGTGAAAAAAGTTAAGATGGATCCTGCCCTTAAAGGGGCTGTTTACTAAGACAAAATGCCTTTATATGTTTAAGTGTCAAGTGAATACAGCAATAACTTGACCTCTGTATACACTTTATGTATTGTGAAAACACAATTCGAACACCTTTACTTTTTTATGCCTTATATGTTCATAGGCGAAAACGCCTCTAAAACTTTTAAACGACTGCCATTTTTTTGGCTAAGGATATTGTTATGTCTCATTCAACTTTGAAAATTAAATCTTGTAAGCGTTTGTGTGCCCGCCTTTTAATTGGTGATGGCAACGCTGTTGAATCACTTGCACGCCTGGTCATTCAAAATGACTGTCATACAGTCGAAGTACCTCAAGGTACGCCCGCAGAATTCATTGATTCAATCGCCGCTTATGACGGTATTGAAGACGTTAATGTGATTCCATATAATATGGATGAGAATTTTCTAGAGCGTGCACGCCAAGAACTTGCAGGAAAACAAACAAATACTCAACCTGCACCTAATCGCAAAAAAGCGCATAAAAACAAGCTGAGTAAGCAAGCACAGCTTGCGAAAAATAAAGTACGTGACGATACTAATCGCGATACTTGTAAAGGCGGTAGCGCCGACAAAAAAGATTAAAATACGATAACGAACAAGAAGGCCTCCCTATTGGAGGTCTTTTTTTTCGTCTAAGTATGAGGTTCTAGGGATTGTAATTGATGCAAGGGTGTACCATAAATTATTGTAACAATATAAGTTTATATGGTTCTTTTGACTATCTTAACTTTAGAAACACCTTATTATTTAACTTAAACCCACATTTCTGAGGGTTTTAAAACTTTCTACACTATGCCCCTTTGGGCTAAGGAGCCTATCATGGCTAACACGTCAAAAAATGAAAAAAAACCTGTTGTTTTAAATATTAATGAAGCAACAAAATTCTTTGCCCGCTTAACGGCCGGTGACCCCACTGTTTGTGCGTCTCTTGTAAAGCGCGCTCAAAAAAATAATTGTGATGAAATTCATGTGCCACGGGGCGTACATGCACATATGGTTTCTTTATTGACAGTAGCCGCAAATGAAGCGGGTAATGTAACCGTTAAAGAATCAAATGCCAAACCTGTTGCAGGTGTCGATGTACGTCAAGCTTTTGCTTATATGGTTGAACATAACATCACTTCCATTGAAACAAAGCTGAGAGAGAGCCGTCAACATAAGCCTGGTAAAAAAGCAGGTTTAACCCCCAGCCAAATTCAGGCGAAAAAGGCGGAACGTTCAGCTAAAAGCCAAGCAGAACGAAGTAATATGAAAGGCCTTTGTCCTAAAAAAGACTAAAAAACCTTTCGTGACGAAACTAAAAAGAACCCGTAAAGGGTTCTTTTTTTTGTCTTTACAGGTGAGCGTTAGATAATAAAATTATAGCGCTCGCCTGCATAAAAAGTCACGAGTGTTTAGATTTGATCAAGTGCTTGGCTGAGGTCAGCAATAATATCGTCAACATTTTCAATGCCAATGCACAGACGGACGTAACCGTCGGTAATACCTGCTTTGGCACGGTCTTCACTTGGTATTTGTGAATGTGTTGTGCTGGCAGGGTGAATAACCATGGAGCGTACGTCACCAATATGGGCGACATGGTAAAATATTTTTAAGCTTTCGGCTATTTTTTTACCTGCGTCGGTACCGCCAATAACATCCATGCCAACAAGGGGGCCATAAACGCCATTAAACTGTTTTTCAGCCAGTTCCTTCGTGCCATCGGTCGCAAGGCTTGGATACACCACGTTCTGCACCTTAGGGTGGTTTTGTAGGAACTCAGCTACTTTTTTAGCATTGGCACAATGTTTTTCCATGCGTAGGAATAAAGTTTCAAGCCCTTGGTTCATTAAAAAGGCATTCATGGGTGCCAAGCAGCCACCAAAATCACGTAGCATTGTTGCACGTAACTTAACAATGTAGGCTAGTTTTCCGAATTTTTCTATCCATTTAATACCGTGTAATGAAGGGTCGGGTTGGTTGATCATAGGGAAGCGTTCTGGGTGTGCGCTCCAGTCAAAATTACCACTATCCACAACCATGCCGGCCATAGCGTTGGCGTGACCACCAATGTATTTTGTGGCACTGTAAACCACAATGTCCGCACCCAATTCTATAGGGCGGCAAATGGCAGGGGTTGCACATGTGTTGTCTACCATTAAAGGCACACCAACTTCCTTCGCAACTTTTGCAACGGCCGTAATAGGGAAAATATTCAAGCGTGGGTTTGGTAGAACTTCACCAAAAAATAACTTTGTTTTGTCGTCCATAGCAGCACGGAAATTTTCTGGGTCTTCATGATCAACAAAACGCGCTTCAATGCCATAGTCTTTAAAGATATTCGCAAAAAGGTTGGAAACACCGCCGTAAAGGTTACGAGAGGTAACGAAATTGTCACCTGCTTTACATATATTCATAATGGCGTATGCAATAGCGGTCATACCAGATGCAAGGCCAAGCGCACCGACACCACCATCGAGAGCTGTCATTTTCGCTTCAAACTGGTCGACGGTTGGGTTACCCATGCGTGAATAAATTTGACCAAATTCGTCGAGAGCAAAAAGATCAGCCGCTTGCGCTGCGCTGTCAAACTGATAAGAGACGTTTTGGTGAATAGGGGTGATAGCGCTACGGTGTGTAGGGTCACACTTGACACCACTATGAATAGCTAAAGTTTCGAAATGCATATGCTTTCCATTCTTTTTGTTGAATTTCAAAATATTATACGCCCAAATGGAGTTTTTACCAAACCTCTGAGTTATTTAACTTGAAGTTGGTGTCATTTATCGTCAGTATAGCGGTATGTTATATCTAGAAGTTACACCTTATCAAACAGGCTATCTTGACCGTGGCCTTCATCAAATTTACTTTGAAAAAAGTGGTAATGAAAATGGCGTGCCTATTGTCTTTTTACATGGTGGGCCTGGCAGTGGTACACAGGCATGGCAACGACAGTTTTTTGATACAAAGAAATTCAATATTATTTTGCTCGACCAGCGCGGTTGTGGTCAAAGTAAGCCTCATGCTTGCTTAGAAGATAATACAACTGAACATTTGGTGGACGATTTACACGCTTTAAAAATGCACTTAGGTTTTGACAAGTGGCATGTCATTGGCGGTTCATGGGGGAGCACCTTAGCCCTGGCTTATGCCGATAAATTTGCTGATGATATTTTGTCTATCATCATGTGGGGTTTATTTCTTTGCCGTGAACGTGAATTATTTAACCTTTATTATGAAGGTGGCGTGGCAAGCCAAGTCTTTGCCGATGGTTTTGATGCATATATAAACATTTTACCAAAAGAGGATAGGTCTCAGCCCATTGCTGCTTATCACAAAATTCTTAACAGTGACGATAAGCCACTTATTAAAAAAGCCTTAAGGGCCTGGAAAAAATGGGAGGTGAGTATTTCTCGCCTAGAAATGTCAGCTGAAGATATTGAAAAAAGCCTTGCGTGTGATGAAGGTGTTGAAGCCTTTTCGTTAATAGAAAATCATTATTTTATGAATAAAGGCTTTATAGACGGTGATGCCTTGATAAAACGTATTGGTGCAAAATTGAAAGACATACCTGTGCATATTGTTCAAGGACGTTATGACATGGTTTGCCCTTTTAAAACAGCTTACGAATTACATAAAAACATACCGCATAGCCACCTCAATATTATTTCAAACGCGGGGCATTCGTCAAAAGAAACGGCGTCGACGGCAAAAATTGTGAAAATATTAAACAATCTTTCATAATATACTTGCATACAGCTTGAATTCTTGTTAAAAAACACCTCTTTGGAACTTATCTTCCTTCCCTTTTTATCCTATAAATAGCTGCTTTTGAGTATCTGTTTTATGGCTAATGCTACTGGCGGGGTTTTCCGCTTTTCTTTTCTCTCTTTGAGGATTTTTTATGACAATTGTTGTAACTATCAAACGCACACCATCTGGTGCACTTAAAAACCGCAAAAAATACCCTGAACAAGTTAGAGCCGCACATAAAGTGTTGTGTAACTTTGCTTCAACAACAACTGGTTTTAATGACCGTGCCCCATCAAGTGTTTATCAATTCCCTGTTATTACAGTGGATAAATTGAGGACGCAAGATATTGAAAAATTGCAAAGCTACCTATTTAAAAAGGACTTTACTGCCAATAACGTTGCCTTTAAAAGTAAAACATCTTCTTTTATTAGCGTGAAGCCTTTTCGAGCGTTGTCTATTCATGACATTCAATTATCAAGTGTGAATGAAGGCACACTTAGCTTTCTATGCCTTGATAAACAAATGCGTGAAGTATTTTTAGTTTGGTTACGCCACAAATTCAAAGACGTTGATATTTATTTGGATACTTTGCATGTTAAGCAATTAACGACAGCCGAAATAAAAGAAAAAGCCGACGATTTAGAAATTGAGCAGCTTATTGCTCAAGAAGAATCAGTGGCTTGTGCCACAGCGGCCGCGTAAGCATTTAACGAATAAATTTAGAGCCTTTCGGGGCTCTTTTTTTTGCACTGTATATGAATTTGTCTGCAAAAAAATAGACGCTCTAAGAGCGCCTATTTCTAAGTTGGTGCTTACTTTACAATGCGGCGCGGATTGTGTTGAGCGCACTCCCGTTTCTAAACCAAACAAGCTGTTCTTCATTTAAAGAATGCTTAAGCTCAATTTCAGCTGTTGAACCGTCGGTATGATGGATGACAGCTGTTACCTTGCTTTTTGGTTCAAGGCTTTTTAGGCCTTTCACGTCAATACTGTCACCTCGTTCAACAAGGTCATAGTCACTTGGGTTCACAAATGTGAGTGGTAGGACACCTTGCTTCTTCAAGTTTGTTTCATGGATACGTGCAAAGCTACGTGTAATAACAACACGGCAACCAAGTAAGCGTGGGCTCATAGCCGCGTGCTCACGTGATGAACCTTCACCGTAGTTGGCGTCACCTACAGCAACCCAGCCATTGCCATGGTTTTTGTAGTCACGGGCAATTTTACTGAACAATTCTTTTTCACCATTAAATGGGTTTGTACCGTGGCCGGCTTCACCTGTAAAGGCGTTGATAGCACCATTAAACATGTTGTCAGAAATGTTATTAAGGTGACCACGGAATTTTAACCATGGACCCGCAGGTGAAATATGGTCGGTCGTGCATTTGCCTTTTGCTTTAAGTAGAAGTTTTAAGCCTGAATAGTCTTCACCGTTCCATTTATCGAATGGTGTTAATGCTTCGAGGCGTTCACTGCCTGGTGTGACAACCACATCAACGGCGCCTGCCGCTGGTGCTTGATAACCTTCTTCATCTTTTACAAAGGATGTTGCAGGCACTTCGGCCACATTTTCTGGTACAGTCATACGGAATTTTGTGCCGTCGGCAGCTTCAATATCTGTGTTGAAAGGGTCAAGGTCTAAGCGACCAAATAAGGCATAAGCCAACACTGTTTCTGGGCTACCAATAAATGAACAAGTTTGTGGGTTACCGTCGTTACGTTTAGGGAAGTTACGGTTGTATGAGTTAATAATGGAGTTTTCTTCACCCATTTTAACGTCGTCACGTTTCCACTGACCGATACAAGGGCCACAAGCATTTGCAAGAACAGTTGCGCCTAGTTTTTCAAGCTTGGCTAGTTGGCCATCACGTATAATCGTTTGATGAACCTGCTCACTACCTGGGGTAATAAGCAAAGGCATTTTTAGTTTTGCGCCTTTTTCAAGTAGTTGGTCAGCCATGGCGGCAATACGCCCCATGTCTTCGTATGAAGAGTTGGTGCATGAACCAATGAGGGCGGATGTTAGGTTGATAGGCCAGTCACCTTTTTCCATGTGTTCTTTCATGTTGCTTAGTTCAACAGCAAGGTCGGGTGAGTGTGGGCCAACAATATGTGGCTGTAATTCACTGAGGTTAATTTCGATAACTTTTTCGTAATATTTTTCTGGGTTGGCAAGGACCTCGTCGTCGGCACATAGAAGGTGCGCGTACTTGTCGCAAACAGTGGCTGTTTCTGCACGCTCAGTCACATTGAAGTATGTTTTCATGCGGGCATCATATGGGAAGACAGAAGTTGTCGCACCAAGTTCAGCGCCCATATTACAAATGGTTGCTTTACCTGTACAAGAGATAGACTCAACACCTTCACCGAAATATTCAATGACACGGTTTGTACCGCCAGCACATGTTAAGATGCCGAGTAATTTAATGATCACGTCTTTTGGTGCTGTCCAACCTTTAAGTTTACCTGTGAGTTTAACACCAAGCACTGTTGGGTGTAAAACTTCCCAAGGCATGTCAACCATCACGTCGACAGCGTCAGCACCACCAACACCAGAAGCAAAGGCACCAAGGCCACCAGCGTTTGGTGTGTGTGAATCGGTTCCAAGCATCATGAGGCCTGGGAATGCATATTGCTCAAGTACAACTTGGTGAATAATACCTGCACCTGGCTTCCAAAAGCCAAAGTCGTAGTTTGCAGAAGCTGTTGCAAGGAAGTCGTAAACTTCTTTGTTTTCGCTATTGGCAACGGCCAAGTCTTCTTTGGCACCTGAATGTGCGCGAATGAGGTGGTCACAATGAACGGTCACAGGGACTGCGGCTGTTGAGCGTCCTGCAAGCATGAACTGTAAAATGGCCATTTGCGCTGTGGCATCTTGTAAGGCAATGCGGTTAGGGCGTACTTTAATGTATGAAGTACCTGCTGTAAGTTCAGCATTTTCAGCGTCATCAAGGTGACCGTAAATGATTTTTTCTGTGTATGTTAATGGGCGTCCGAGGCGTTTTCTTACAATGGCAAGATTCTCTTCTGATTTTTTGTAAACGGCTTCGACGAACTGAGGTGTGCTTTCAATTTGCATGGCTTTTGTGCCCTTCTTCTTTTTTGTTTTTAAAAAAACTTGTTAACCTTTTTATGGGTATAGCTGCATTGATTTTCAACCAATGACACGCTGAAAAATTTATTTTTATAGTATATATGAAGCGCATTATAGCATTGGTCATAGCCTTTTCCCAAATGGAAGTTTATTAATAGGTTCAAAAGACGGTGATGCGTTGCATTTGTCCTACATATTATACAAAAAAACCCTTAGCGTTAAAGTTAAGGGTTTTTGTTCGATTAATTATTATTTATGAGGGCTGATGACGATTTTAAAGTCTTGTGGTAAGCCTTCTGTGTAATCTGTTTCGTCACCAATTTCACGTGCGTACATTTCAACTTGAAAGCCTTCTTTTTTTATCGACCGTAAAGCTTCTAAAATGTCATGGTCGCCTTGCCAGTCGTCAACACCTGGTACACCAGTGTTTACCAAGTCTGTAGGGAAACGGTTGTCACTGAAATGGATAGACGCCGTTACTGTTTTGGTGATAACTTTAACTTTAACGCATTGCTTAACGTGACTACTTAATAGTTTGCTTACAGGTATAAGTAGTTCTGTAAGGGTTATTGCTTTATTCATAATGTCTGAGTAATTCATAAGTAATTACCTCCAGAAGGTAAGGGTAGAAAGGCCTCAGTGGCCTGTTATGTAAAAAGGTAAATGAAGATTTTTTCATTAATAATTAACACTGTATACGCCTCAAAACAACAAAAGTCAAGCTTTACAGGCACATAGCAAAAAAGCCCCCGCAGGGGCTTTAAATGTTTTGCTATTATCGTCCAACGTTTAGCTGGCGTGCTTTTCAAGGTAAGCTTGTGTGCTTTCCTTTGTTGCGCTCATGCCTTCTTCGCCTTTTTTCCAGTTAGCAGGGCAAACTTCACCGTGCTTTTCGTGGAAGTCGAGTGCGTCAACCATGCGTAACATTTCTTCAACGCTACGTCCAAGTGGAAGGTCGTTGATAACCATGTGGCGTACAACACCATTTTTGTCGATAAGGTATGAAGCACGGTAAGTAACACCACCGTCAGCTAAAATACCAAGTTCGTTTGAAAGTTTGCGTTCAATGTCGCTGAGCATTGGGTAGTTGACAGCTTCGATACCACCGTCGTTAAGTGGTGTACGGCGCCATGCAGCGTGTGAAAATACACTATCAACTGATGCGGCAACAACTTTACAGTTAAGCGCTTCAAATTGGCTCATTGCTTTGTTGAAAGCAACAAGTTCTGTTGGGCATACGAATGTGAAATCTAATGGGTAAAAGAATACAACAGTGTATGAACCTTTACCAAACTCAGCAACGCTGAAGTCATTGTTTACGTCACCATTTTCCATAACGGCTGGTGTTGTAGCTGTGGGGAACTTTTGTCCTACCATGAATGTCATTTTAGATTCTCCTAAATGGCTTGTTGTTAAATTCAATCCTACAGTATCACAGCCGTTCGTATACCTAAATACTTTATTTTTTTAGGTGGTATTGAAATGTATTGTTGAATTATATTTCTAGTCTTGCTACAAAGGTCTATCATTAATTTTTAAGCTTTAAGGAATATAAATATGTCTGACACAATCCACCGTAGCGTTATTATTTTAGGCAGTGGCCCTTCGGGCTGTACAGCGGCTATTTACACAGCACGCGCTGGTTTAAAGCCAATGCTTATCCATGGACCTCAAGCAGGTGGACAAATGACGATCACCCACGAAGTTGAAAACTACCCAGGTTTCGCAAGCCTTGTTGAAGGCCCTTGGTTGATGGATCAATTTGTGAAGCAAGCTGAAAACTGTGGTACTGAAATGGTGACAGACACAATTGTAGAAGTTGA
>JBLILN010000028.1:0-14664 GCA_047635695.1 Alphaproteobacteria bacterium | reverse complement strand
ACAGACTGCATACATAGAGGTATAACCCGTATATTAATTGGTGACGCGGGATGGAGCAGTCCGGTAGCTCGTCAGGCTCATAACCTGAAGGTCGTAGGTTCAAATCCTGCTCCCGCAACCATTTTAATCAAGGCTTTGCGCAGGTTCTGCACAAGGTCATTTTTTTTGTACACCCCATGTACACCAACTGGGCGAAAAGCGTGTGAACTTTTATTTTAGATTTAATCTAATTATAAAGGGTATGCCACTGTAAGGTATATTAGTAATCGAATTCTTTGGACGTTATATAGGGCGCAAGGCTGGATTCATAAAAGTAATCCCCCTTACCAACAACAATATTATTGAAATAATACACTTGCTCAAATTCACCATGCTCTAGCTCTCCATAGCAAAGTAAACCTGGCTCAACTTGAAAATGATCAACATAGTAAACTTCGCCGTTAGCCATATGCAAAGCATCAGTTCTCTTTGGATCTGAAGCCATGATTGAGCGTGCATAGTCCATATTATATCCATTTCTGACGTTCTGGATAGCACGTCTGTTTTGAACAACAGCGTTCATTTCTGAAGGTTGGCAAGTCTTTGGCCCATCCATAAACTCACGAATAAAATACTCAGTTGTACAGCCTGTTGAAAACAGTAAAGGCAGAAGTAATAGAGTATATTTTTTACGCAAAGTTAAACTTTCATGATTAAGGCTACACTATAATTATGGGCGATGCAGATCTTCATTACAAGAAAGTTTATTAATATTCTCTTTTTTTACGTTCGACTTTTAAAATATCGATAATACTTTGAATAGCCTCTTCAAGGTCCCTATTCACAACGACATAATCATAATCAGAAAGTTTTGAGCCCTTCATATCATCATTGGTAAAAACAAAGTCAGGGTCTTGCCAGTGAAGCATGTCTTCGCGTATCTTTTGTAGGCGCACACGTTGATGGTCGTCTGCTTCACCACTCACTTTTTTACGTTTCGCCATACGCTCATCAAGCGCTTCCAACGACGGTGGCATTAAGAGAATACAAATAGTATTTTCAGGCATATAGTCACGGATAGACTTTGCACCACTCCACGTTATATCTGTATGAGGATCATGGCCAACTTGTAATTTTTTATGAAGCTCTTCTTTTAGCGCACCATAGTAATTATTATAATGGCGGCTCCATTCTAAAAACTCATCGTTATCGAGGCGTTTTTCAAAATCTTCTTTTGTCAGGAAATAATAGTCCACACCCTCTTTTTCGTAAGACCGCGGTTCTCTTGTCGTTGCTGTAACGAAATATTTAACTTTTTCATCGCGCCCCATCACTTCATTTGAAACAGTATTTTTACCCGTACCGCTTGGGCCTGTAAATGTAATAACTAGACCTGGATGTTTTATATGTTGTTCGCCCAAGAGACCACCTTATTTATTTTATGATTAATTTAGTATAGATAGATTATTTATCTAATATCAGTTCTCTGTATTTTTTTAAGTAATTAGTGACGTTTATTTTGTGTTCATCGTGTGTTTTAGCAAAAACATGTCCACCTGTCATGTCAGCAACAAAATATATATTATCAGTTTTATTGGGCTTAGCTGCCGCAAACAAAGAGGCTGCACCCGGGTGTGCGATAGGTCCTTTTGGCAAACCATTATTCGTATAAGTATTATACGCATGACTGGTTCGTAAGTCTTTGCGTGTAATGTTGCCGTCATAGTTTTTTAAACCATAAATAACCGTTGGGTCCGACTGTAGGCGCATATTTTTATTTAGACGATTAACAAAAACGCCTGCTACCTCTGCCCGTTCACTATCTAAGGACGTTTCTTTTTCAACCATAGAAGCAAGAATTAGCAGTTCTTCTTTATTATTAATGGGTAAGTCAGCGTCACGCATGGCCCAAGCTTTTTCCAAAGCTTTTTCCATAGCCTTCTGCATGCGCGTTACAATCAATTGAATATCTTCATCATAAGAATACATGTACGTTTCAGCTAATAATAAGTCTGTTTCATGTAATTTCACTGCCGAAAAGTCACCCGTAACATGTGGCAAGCCTTTTAAAATAGCTAAAACTTCAGAGCTGCGCAAACCTTCTGGAATTGTTACTTTATAGCTTGCGGTATGACCGCGTGCCATCATTTTAATAACGTCACGTAATGTAATGTCTTTTTCAAATTTATAAACACCTGCCTGAAGCCCCTTATCGGCAAACATCATGGTTGCTGATACTTTAAAAAGAAAAGCCGATGAAATAACATGGTTTTCAGACAACTTGGCCGCAATAACAGAAACCCCTTGACCTTTTTCAACCTTAAAAACTTTTTCATTTTCTAACGGCCCGTGCATGGAAATAAGCACAGCCCATAGACCTGTAATCATCACAAAAGCGATGAGCAATGAAAAGGCCGCTACAATAATATGACCAGATTTTATTTTTAAATATTTCAATGAATTACCTGTTTTTTTAAGTTATTACGTTAAAGTTTTTTAAAGAGCAAGCTCGCATTTGTACCACCAAATCCAAATGAATTTGAAAGAGCCGCAGTCACTTCGATGGATCTTGCCTTATCAGCAATATAGTCTAAATCACAACCGTCTGATTTATTTTCTAAGTTAATCGTTGGAGGCAACATATTATGTTGAATAGCCAAAACACAGAATGCCGCTTCCCAGGCGCCTGTAGCACCAAGAGAGTGGCCTGTCATCGACTTTGTAGCCGAGACTAAAATATCAGGACCAAAAATAGATTCGATCGTTTTAGACTCTATTACGTCGCCCATAGGTGTCGATGTTGCATGCGCATTGACATACGTCACCTCTGACGCATCCATACCAGCATCAGCTAGAGCCGCTTCCGTCGCGCGCTTACCACCATCACCTTCTGGGTGTGGTGATGTCATATGATAGGCGTCACCTGTTTGCCCAAAACCAGAAAGAACCGCTAAAATTTGAACGCCTCGCTTTTCAGCACTCTCCAAGCTTTCAACAACAAGCACACCAGCACCCTCAGACATCACAAAACCGTCACGCCCTTCATCAAAAGGACGGCATGCTTTTTCAGGTGTATCATTATATGCTGTAGAAAGTGCTTTAGCAGAGGAAAAACCAGCAACAGCTGAAGGACAAATACAAGCCTCAGCGCCACCAGAAATAACAATGTCAGCTTCGCCGTCTTCAATCATACGCTTAGCAACACCAATGGCATGTGTTGACGTAGCGCAAGCTGTCACAACAGAGCTGTTTGGGCCTTTAAAACCATACTTCATAGAAACTTGCCCAGGAAGGAGGTTCACCAACATAGAAGGTATAAAGAATGGTGATACACGGCGCGGTCCACGGCTTTTAAGTGTTTCATAAGCGGCCTCAACCTCTGGTAAACCACCAACACCACTACCAAGCACAACAGCAATACGATTTTGTGCTTCAACGTCTGTCACGTTATCTAAACCTGCCTGTTTAATGGCCTCGTGAGACGCAGCCATACCAAGCTGGATAAAACGCCCCATTTTTTTCTGCTCTTTACTATCAAGATAGTCATTGGCATTAAAGCCGTTTGGCATATCAGCTCCTGGAACTTCACCTGCAATTTGACAAGCAAAATCGGTCGCATCAAAATATGTAATAGGGCCAATACCCGACTGCCCCTTCATGAGTGCCTTCCAAGTCACGTCAACACCAACACCAAAAGGTGTAACTAAACCAAGGCCTGTAACAACAACTGTACGTTTTTTATCCATTATAAATCCATTATATTCAATACTTTAAAGGCTCACAACAAAGCGAGCCTTTATAATTCTTAACATCTTACAAAATAATTCAACAAAGCGTTTTAAGCGGATTGTTAAATAAGTATGCTAAGCACTTCCAAGAAACAATTCTATAAGGGGCGCTTCAATAAATAATTACGCTTGAGCATTCGCAGAAATGTAAGAAACGGCTTCTTGCACATTTGTAATTTTTTCAGCAGCATCATCAGGAATTTCAATACCAAACTCTTCTTCTAAAGCCATTACAAGCTCAACAGTGTCAAGTGAGTCTGCACCTAAGTCATCAACAAAGCTTGATGTTTCTTTTACTTTAGCCGCATCTACACCTAAGTTTTCAATTACAAGGTCCGTTACGCGTTTTACGATTTCAGTACTCATATCTATTTCCTTCTTGTCATTATATATATAGGGAACATTTCCCTTTTAAAACTACTCACTCTGTTCTAACCATCTTAAGGTGGATAATCAAGTAAAAAACAAAATTATGCCTATAATTTAACGGTTAATCGTCCTCTTGTTCATTCAAAACACACAATTCAGCTTTAACGCCTTTGTGTATCTTACTGAGTTGAACAACAGCATAAATATCGTGCTTAAGTTGGCGACGTAATACTTCCATTGCACTATCAGGAAGGTCACCATTCATCATCACACGGTTAATAACCGCATCCATTGCCATTTTAGGGCTATTGGCGTGAATTGTTGCCATAGACCCTTCATGACCTGTGTTAATGGCGGAACAAAAAGCGAAGGCATTTTCTTTACGAATCTCACCTAAAATAATACGGTCAGGGCGCAAACGCAAACAGGCGTTTAAAAGCTCAAGCACACCTTGGTCACCCATAGCAGTATCACTACCTGAGAAAAGCAAGCGTACCCAGTTTCGGTGTGGAATACGTAATTCAGGCACATCTTCCATTGACACAAGGCGTTCATCATCAGGAATAGAGGGAATAAGTGCGTTCATGTAACTTGTTTTACCTGTACCCGTACCACCACTAATCAAAATCGTTTTTTGATCGCGTACAAGTTGTTGTACTCTCGTACGTTCCTCCTCTGGCATTGTAAAATCTTTAAGGCCGAATTTTTCTTTACGTTGCAAACGCATGGAAAAAACAAAACCTGTCGGTGCATTAAATCCAGCAACAATTTGTACACGGTGACCACCAGGCATTTTAACCGACAAAATAGGATTACCCGCGTGGAAAAGCTGCCCGCTACTATTTGCTAATGTACGTGCAATATCATCTAATTGGCTCGCTGTAAGGTCAATATCCTTAATCCATTCCCAGTGGCCATCATCGTATTCAAGGCCAACTTCTTCTGGCTTATTAATGACAATTTCTTTAATTTTATCAATATCATCACGGTCAAGGTATTTGGTTAGGTAGCGTAAGTTTTTCTTAGCGATTTTATCGCCTTCAAAAGGATCATTTTCATCATCTTCATCACCTGTGGCATCAGAACGACGTTGATGTATAAAAGCCTTCAATTTAGCCTCACGCTCAGCTAAGCTTTGCGTTTTGACTTCTGCTTGTTCAGCAAGCGGTAGTGACCGCTTGTCCTCAACTGATTTTTTTTCAGGTTCTGGTGCTGCACTTAAAACAGGTTCAATATCGTCTATAAAACGAGGTATCTCCCTTGGCGTTTCAATATCAGCCACAGGAGGTTTTGTTGATAAATCACTATTATCAGAATTAATAGTTTGTTCATAGGTCTCGGGCGTCGCTGTAACGGGTGTATCTTCAGAAACCGACGACTGATTTGTGTCAACAGCTTTACTAGCCTCATTACTGGCCTTATCTTTTCGTTGCTTTAAAAAAGCACGTAACTTATCTGATTGAGCATCTGTCATAAATTCAAAAATCTGTTTATTATTTTTATTACATATGAGTATACTCAAAAACCCCCATAAATACTATTTTTTTAATGAATCTATTGATATCGCTTTGGATACTGTTATAATTAGGTCATATAAATAACAAAAAACTATCTTTTTTGAAAAAATCGTTAAATTACAACTATAAGGCTGTAGACTTATGAGTCCAACTTTGCCATATATAGGATAAGGGAAATACATTTTGATAAAGAACTAATATGCGGAGGACAGAAAATGGCGGGCGAATTCTCTTTTTGTGAATTTAACACTCAAAAAGCGATAAGATACCACCATGATTTTGGTGAGTTCGACTTTTTACTTGTACAGGCAGATGATGGCTCCATAGATATCGACCTCTACTGTTCAGTACCACTGTCAAAAGATATTAAAAAAACAATAGGTTTTGCTGCGATAAGACACCTAGAGTCAACGGCCCAAGCACTAGAATACGACATCAAAGGAAGTAAGCCCAATTTCCCTGATGCTATTAATATTCTAGAAGAAGCTGCCCGTTATCTCGAAAAACAAGGTAGTACCCCTAAGTCCACTAGCCCAAAGTCTGGTGTTTAGGTCGCAGTAAAAAGAGCCCACCTTATTGCCCTAGGTGGGCTCATTTTTTTTAACTTAACAAAACGAGAAACTTACGAAAAGAAACAACAAAAAGAAGTATCATGAAAAACAGTTCAATTCTAGACGCTGTCGGCAACACCCCCCTCGTCCTACGGGACAATATTTTTATTAAATGTGAATTCTTAAACCCATCTGGCTCTATTAAAGCACGCATTGCAAAATACATGGTCGAAGAAGCCGAAAAACAAGGTCTTATCAAGCCGGGTGACACCATTGTTGAGGCCACAAGCGGCAATACAGGTAATGCAATGAGCATGGTCGCTGCGGCGAAGGGTTATAAAATGATTGTGGTCATGCCTGGTGGCTTCAGCGAAGAACGCGTGGCTATTTCAAAGGCATTTGGCGCTAGGGTTATAATTGAAGGTGACTTTGACGTTTCTGATGCTCTTAAAAAATCGCGAGAACTTGGCGCCAAAAAAGGCCATTGGTGTTCAAATCAGTTTGGTAATGAATGGAATGTAGATGAAAACCGAGAGGTTCTAGGCAAAGAGATCCTTGCACAATTACCAAAAGACGTGACTATTGATGCTATTGTTCAAGGCGTGGGCACTGGTGGCACACTTATTGGTGTTTCTCAAGCACTCAAAGAAAGATTCCCCAATATCAAAGTATTTGCTATGGAACCCGACGAAGCCGCCTTAATAAAGTGCGGTGAATTTCGCACCCATCTTATCGAAGGCATCAGCGACGGTTTTATCCCCGATATTATTGCCAGACACAGACATGAAATTGACGATATTATCGCCATAAAAGGCAAAGAAGCAATTGCAGAAATGAAAAAAATCGCCAAAGAAACGGGTATGTTTGTTGGCCCTTCCAGTGGTGCTAATTGGCTTGCTGCCAAGGCTATTCAAAAACAGTATCCTCAACTTAAAACTATCCTCACATTCTTTAGCGATGAAGGTGAAAAATACATTGAGGAACACTTCACGCAAAAATAATCTCCTGATGATATACAACAGCAAATTATCCACTAACAATCACCCTAACAAGGGTATACATAAATCATAAAATTAATAATGAAGAACATAAATTTCTTCTTCTAAGTCTGGACCAGCAATAGAGCTGAAACCAAAAGGAGATTTAGCTATAAAAAGCCTCCTACTCTTTACGTCGACTAACACCATATTTTGCATGTCTGCATACTCAGTAGTATTCCAAAAATGTTGTGTAAAACTAGCTTTAATAGCTTTTGAGGCTTGGTCCAAAATGACAATTTTTCGCTCACCAAAGTAAGTTGGAAAACGAACCCAACCAGTTTTTCCGCCCCATAAATCCCATAATTTATAGGTAGGTTTTTAAAAACAAGGCCATGAAATTTTATGTCTATTTCCATGCCTTCAAGTTCACAGTTACCAGTAAATGAAATATTGCATTTATTATTGCTAAAGCTATTCATTATTAAAATTGAACTGTCCGCGTGATATAATAAAGTTTTGACTTTGCTAATAGGGGCGTTTGTTGTTTTCTCTACAGCCTTTAAATCCCCATAATACTTATAATTATAAGCAATGAGAGTGGCCGCTAAGACAGATAAAACAATGTATTTTTTCATAGAGTTGAAGTGTATCAGCTTTTATTTCTTATACATATGAATGTATAACGTTCATGGGGTTGAAGGTACATAGCCATAAAAAAGCCCTCCATAGGAGGAGCTTTTTTATGATGTTTATCATTTTAGCGTGAGAAGCCGTCATCCATTTCCATAGACTTGTCCTCATTACGCGAAACGGTTATTTCGTTTTGTGGTTGGCTGCATGTTTCAGTGAGTTCATGCACTGACATTTGTGGATTATTCATAAATTGGTCAAAAACATTCGCTATATTAGCACTTTGTTCGTAAGAAGCCATTGACGACTCTCCTTTTGTTCAACTTGTATAATAAATAAGTACGTTAAAATATATTACAACCCCTAAAATGAATAAAATTACATATCCATTGTAATAAGAGACGCCTTTTCTTCAGGTTCCTGAGGCTCTTCATGGTGCTGATATTCTAGCTCTACATGGAGTTGCTCACGGCTTTTCTCGTAAATTTCTTGTTCACGTTTTTGTTTTTCTTTTTCGTAAATAACTAAATTTTCAATTGAAATATTCATTTTTTCCCCCTTAAACTTTCACACCAAACATTTATAGAGAGGTACACAAATTAAATGACACAAATAATGACGAACAACTGACATGCCATTAATAAATAAAAAAGCCCCCTCAAAAGGGAGCTTAGTTATAGCGATTTATTAATCTCGATAAGTACCGTGTATGCCTGGCTGATACTGGTTTATAAGCCAATTATAAAAAGCATCAATGGCAAATGCATTGGCGACAATTTTATGACCACGCCTTGGGCCCTGCACAAGTTTTGTTTCAAACAAGCCATGTGGAATTTCAGGTGCATTTTCACCAAAATACCAATACTGACGTGCCACAAGTACATTGTCTACGCTTAAATTACGTGTCATTTTTTCAGCATGTCCGTAATGGCTAGCGCACCTTAAAGCTTGGCCGTCCCAAATAAAATTATCGCCCTTAGGGTTTGTTTTATGTGGTTTTTTAGAATCAAAGCGATTATCCAAAAAAAACTGATTAAATGATAGTTTTTCCTCTACTTGCATCACATAAATTAATTTTTTCTTGCCATGTTTGTTGGTTGACATGCCAACGATCCAGTCAGTTTTAAGTTTAGCAACGCGGCGCACCACAGGTTTACAGACAGCAAGAGAACAATGATTACCTTGAATATTAGGCGCTAAGCCTTCGTCACTGGCCACAACATAAACAACAAGACGTTCTGGTATATAGATAGGTTGAGACATAAAGCCTCCTTAGAAAGGTAGAATAAGAAAAGGAATACAAGATATATAACTAAAGAAACAGCTTACCTGAAGGAAAAAGCCAAGGCAATAAAATTTATAAACTATAAATGATCGTTAAAAGCGCGCCTTGCCGTAATTCCTATTAAAAGATCGACGTTAAAATTGGTGCACAATATCAACAGCTATGTTAGCTAGCTTATGTATTGTAAAACGAAAAAGGGCACCCGAAGGTGCCCTTTCCGTAACTCTAAAAGTAAACTCTTAGAAGCCTGTGTGCGTAGACGCAGCTTCAAATGCACTTAAAGCATCATTTGAAGATGTAACTGGAGCCGCAGCTGGAGATACATCTTTCAAATGCGCTTCGCGACGCATTTGCGCTAACATACGACCAGTTCCCGCAGGGATAAGACGACCCACAATCACGTTCTCTTTGAGACCGTTCAATGTATCAATCTTACCAGCGACAGCAGCTTCTGTAAGCACTTTCGTTGTCTCTTGGAATGACGCAGCAGAGATGAATGACTTAGACGTCAATGACGCTTTAGTAATACCTTGCAACTGTAGTTCGTATTCCACTTGAGTTTTGTTTTGAGCCGCAAGTTCAACATTTGCATGTAGAACATCAGAAAGCTCAGCAGTTTCACCTTCAACGAATGTAGATTCACCAGGCATAGTCACAATAACTTTTTGAAGCATTTGACGAACAATTACTTCAATGTGTTTATCGTTAATGCTTACACCTTGTAAACGGTAAACGCTTTGGATCTCTTTGATCATGTACTCAGCAAGTGCTGGGACACCGTTCGCACGTAGAATGTCTTCAGGAACTTTCGCACCTTCAAGAAGCATTTCACCCGCCTCAACGTGGTCACCTTCACGTACTGTGATGTGATTACCTTTTGGAATGAGGTATTCACGTACATCATTTTCACCATTTTCTTTCACAGTTGTCACGATCAAACGACGCTTACCTTTAAGATCTTTACCAAATGAAACTTCACCTGTGTTTTCAGCTAAAATAGCTGCATCTTTTGGTTTACGTGCTTCAAACAGTTCGGCTACGCGAGGTAGACCCCCTGTAATATCTCGTGATTTCAACGATTCTTTAGGTAGACGCGCAATTGTATCACCAGGGTGTACCATTTCGCCTTCACCAATTGAAAGAACAGAACCGACAGGCAAGTGGTAAACCGCTTGAGAGCCATTTGGCAATGTAATGATCTTACCTGCAGTATCCACAAGAACGATAGATGGTTTCAGATCGGCACTACGTGCGTTCTGTTTCCAGTCCATTACTTCACGACGAGAAATACCTGTCGCTTCATCTGTAATTTCGTTCAATGTTTCACCATCTTTAAGATCAAGGAACTGTACCGCACCCTGCACTTCGACAAGAATTGGGTGTGTGTATGGATCCCATTCAGAAAGTTTATCGCCCGCTTTAACTTTAGCACCTTCTTTACAAAGCAATTTCGCACCGTAAGGAATTTTATGCCATTGATGAACGCGACCAGCGCTATCTTCAACACCAATTTCAGCTTTACGAGACATAATAACTTCTGCTTTATCCGTATTTTCAAGAACAACAACGTTACGTAGTTTTGTAACACCTTCACGTTCAGCTGAAGCTTTAGAAACGGCTGTACCAGCAGACGCTGTACCACCAATGTGGAAAGTACGCATGGTAAGCTGTGTACCCGGCTCACCAATTGACTGTGCGGCAATAACACCAACAGCTTCACCAATGTTAACCGCAGTACCACGTGCAAGGTCACGACCATAGCAACGTGCACATAGGCCGTCTTTAGATTCACATGTGAGTGGTGAACGCATTTTGATGCCTTCAATACCTGCACGTTCAATTTCGCCAACTTTAGCTTCATCAAGAAGGTCATTCTTGTTCGCGATAATGTCACCATTAAGTGGGTTAATAATATCTTCAGCAACAGTACGACCAAGGATACGTTCTCCTAATGATTCCATTTCGTTACCACTGTCCATCAGCGCAGTCACGTTAATGAATTGCTGTGTGCCACAGTCTTCTTCAGAGATCACAGAGTCCTGTGATACGTCTACAAGACGACGTGTAAGGTAACCAGAGTTCGCAGTTTTAAGCGCGGTATCGGCAAGACCTTTACGCGCACCGTGAGTCGAGATAAAGTACTGGAGTACTGTCAAACCTTCACGGAAGTTCGCTGTAATCGGTGTTTCAATAATTTCACCATTCGGCTTAGCCATAAGACCACGCATACCACCTAGCTGACGCATCTGTGTTACAGAACCACGCGCACCAGATGTCGCCATGATGTAAATACTATTCATAGAAGGCTGAATACGTTTTTCACCGTTAAGGACAACTTCTTTATCAGAAATTTCCGCCATCATCTTATCTTTAATGGCATCTGTTGTGTGCTGCCAGATATCGATCACTTTGTTATATTTCTCACCAGAGGTGATTAAACCGTCCATGTACTGCTTCTCAAAACGTAGAACTTCAGCTTCAGCTTCAGCAACCATTGTGTATTTCTCAGCTGGGATAAGAATATCATCTTTACCGAATGAAATACCAGATTTAGCCGCAAAACGGAAACCAAGTGCCATCATGTTGTCTGCAAATAGGCATGACGCTTTTTGACCGCAAGAAAGGTAGACTGTGTGCAACATCGCACCAATTTCTTTCTTCGTCAAAATACGGTTAACCATAGAGAATGTTAGGTCAGGATGGTCAGGCAACATTTGTGCAAGGTACATACGACCTACAGAAGTATCAACCATTTTACCACGGAACTTCGCTTTAATGCGTGTATGAAGTGTTACCGAACCTGCGTTCAACGCATGTTCAATTTCACCCATGTCAGTAAAGATAGTCCCCTCACCTGGCTCGTCGAAACGTGCCATTGAAAGCCAGTAAAGACCCAAAATAATATCCTGTGATGGAACAATAATCGGCTTACCAGAAGAAGGTGAAAGGATGTTATTTGTAGACATCATCAAAACACGTGCTTCAATTTGAGCTTCAAGTGATAGAGGTACGTGTACAGCCATTTGGTCACCATCAAAATCGGCGTTAAAGGCTGTACATACAAGCGGGTGAAGCTGGATAGCTTTACCTTCAATCAGTTTTGGTTCAAAAGCTTGAATACCAAGACGGTGAAGTGTCGGCGCACGGTTAAGCATAACCGGGTGCTCGCGGATCACTTCTTCTAGAACGTCCCACACTTCGTCTTCTGCACGTTCAACCATTTTCTTCGCCGCTTTAATAGTAGAAGCAAGACCATGTAACTCTAACTTGTGGTAAATGAACGGTTTGAATAGTTCAAGTGCCATTTTTTTAGGTAGACCACATTGGTGTAACATAAGGTTTGGACCCACTGTAATAACCGAACGACCAGAATAGTCAACACGTTTACCAAGTAAGTTTTGACGGAAACGACCTTGCTTACCTTTAAGCATGTCAGCCAATGATTTAAGTGGACGCTTGTTAGCACCCGTAATCACACGACCACGACGACCGTTATCAAAGAGCGCATCAACTGATTCTTGTAGCATACGTTTCTCGTTACGGACGATAATTTCTGGCGCACGCAATTCAAGCAGACGCTTCAAACGGTTGTTACGGTTCACAACACGGCGGTAAAGGTCATTAAGGTCAGAAGTCGCAAAACGACCACCATCCAATGGTACAAGTGGACGTAGCTCAGGTGGTAGTACTGGAATAATATCCATAACCATCCACTCAGCTTTGTTACCAGACTCAAGGAAAGCGTTAACAACTTTAAGACGCTTAACAACTTTAGTACGCTTCATTACTGAAAGTGATTCAGCAAGTAATGCTTCAAGTTCTACCTTAATAGAAGGCATATCGAGTTCTTTAAGCATTGTACGAATAGCAGCGGCACCAATTTCAGCTGTGAAACCGTCTTCGCCAAATTCGTCTTGAGCATCCATGTACTCTTCTTCAGTCAAAAGTTCGTATTTATCCATCGTTGACATACCAGGGTCAACAACAACGAAGCTTTCAAAGTAAAGAATTTTTTCAAGGTCTTTAAGTGTCAACTCTAAAAGTGTACCAATACGTGAAGGTAAAAGTTTAAGGAACCAAATGTGCGCCACAGGAGCCGCAAGGTCAATGTGACCCATACGGTCACGACGTACCTTAGATTCAATAACTTCAACACCACATTTTTCACAAACAATACCACGGTGTTTCATGCGCTTGTATTTACCACAAAGGCACTCGTAGTCTTTTACTGGCCCGAAAATACGGGAACAGAACAGACCACCATGTTCAGGTTTGAACGTACGGTAGTTGATAGTTTCTGGTTTTGTTACTTCACCAAAAGAGCGCGCACGAATTTGTTCAGGGGCTGAAAGCGATATACGTATCGCGTCAAATTCCTGTGCTACTGTTGCAGGCTTGTTGAATAGGTTCATGATATCGTTCATGGTTATTTTCCTCCACTATCAAATAAGTTGTCAGCTGTGATTTGAGGCGCTTTTTTGCCAGCAAAATCGAGATCATCTTCAGTTTCTTCAACATCAGTCATAATCAGCTCCATATTCATACCTAGGGCTTGAATCTCTTTTGTCAATACGTTGAATGACTCAGGGATACCAGCTTCAAAGTTGTTTTCGCCACGGACAATAGCTTCGTACGTCTTCGTACGTCCAGCCACGTCATCCGATTTAACAGTCAACATTTCTTGTAGTGTGTATGAAGCACCGTAAGCTTGTAGAGCCCACACTTCCATCTCACCAAAACGTTGTCCACCAAACTGAGCTTTACCACCAAGAGGCTGTTGCGTTACTAAACTGTAGGGACCAATTGAACGTGCGTGAATCTTCTCGTCCACCAAGTGGTGAAGTTTCAGCATGTAAATGATACCAACCGTTGTTAAACGATCAAAGGCTTCACCAGAAAGACCATCATAAAGTTGAATTTGACCACTTGTGTCACAACCAGATTCTGTCAAGTGTGCAGAAATTTCGTCATCTGTCGCACCATCAAAGACTGGCGTTGCCATTGGCATACCATTTCTAAGGTTTTTAGCAAGTTCTTTCACTTCAACTTCAGTAAATGTCGCAAGTTCTTTCTCATCGGTACCGCCTTCGTAGACTTTTTCGATATATTTGCGTAATTCTTTTGATTCACCTGTGTAGTTTGCATCGTCAAGCATTTTACCGATTTTTTCACCGATACCTTTAGCAGCCCAACCTAGGTGTGTTTCAAGAATTTGACCAACGTTCATACGTGAAGGGACACCCAATGGGTTCAACACAATATCAACAGGTGTACCGTCTTCACGGTATGGCATGTCGGCAAGTGGACAGATCTTAGAGATCACACCCTTGTTACCATGACGACCGGCCATTTTATCACCTGGCTGTAGCTTACGTTTAACGGCGATGAAGACTTTAACAGACTTCAATACACCTGGCGCAAGTTCATCAGCGGCGCGGATTTTCTTGATTTTCTCTTCACGTCGCTCTGTCAGTGCAAGAAGATCAGCCGTTAATTGTGCACGCAGTGCCTCAACCTTCGACATTACTTTTTCATCTGCAACAGTCACATCCCAAAGTTCAAGCA
>JBLILN010000027.1:0-16845 GCA_047635695.1 Alphaproteobacteria bacterium | reverse complement strand
CATTAGTCATGCCCAAGCAAAAACTTGGGGCTGTGACGCTGGCTACGTAGGTAGCTGTTCTGCTGCTTGTAACAACGGTAACTTCCAAGCAACAAACAACAGCTGTACAGGTTCAGGTACTTGGACAGCAGGCAACTGGAGTGCATGTTCTGCCACTTGTGGCAACGGCACACAAACACGTTCATATACATGTACAGGCGGCGTATGCTCGTCACCTCAACCAGCAAATGATAGCCAAACTTGTAATGTGGGGGCTTGTATCACTTGCCCTGGTACAACTGTACAAACAGGTAATAGCAAATTTAAATGTGCTGTTGATCCAGTAAAATCAACACCTGGACAAACTTATACATTACATGAAATAGGTGTTTGTAATTACACGGACCCTTGCCCTTGTACAATGACCGTCACTTGTAAAGCAAACGGTACTTGGAAAGTTGACTCAAAAAGCTGGGGTGTTCCTGCACCAACAACAGGTGCTTGGTCAACTGGTGGATGGAGCGCTTGCTCACAAACCTGTGGTGGTGGTGTACAAACCAGAAGCGTGACTTGTAGCTTCACAACTTGTACAGGCGTTAAACCTGCTACAAGCCAAACTTGTAACACGCAAGCTTGTGCGACAACAGGTGCTTGGTCAACTGGTGGATGGAGCGCTTGCTCTAAAACTTGTGGCGGTGGCGTACAAACCAGAAGCGTCACTTGTAGCTTCACAACTTGTACAGGCGTTAAACCTGCATCAAGCCAAACTTGTAACACGCAGGCTTGTGCGACATCAGGTGCTTGGTCAATTGGTGGATGGAGCGCTTGCTCTAAAACCTGTGGCGGTGGCGTACAAACCAGAAGTGTAACTTGTAGCTTCACAACTTGTACAGGCTCTAAACCTGCATCAAGCCAAACTTGTAACACGCAGGCTTGTGCGACATCAGGTACTTGGTCTACAGGCGGTTGGGGCTCTTGCTCTAAAACTTGTGGCGGTGGCGTAAAAACCAGAAGCGTAACTTGTAGCTTCACAACTTGTACAGGCTCTAAACCTGCAGCAAGCCAAACTTGTAACACGCAGGCTTGTGCGACATCAGGTGCTTGGTCAACTGGTGGATGGAGCGCTTGCTCTAAAACCTGTGGTGGTGGCGTAAAAACCAGAAGCGTAACTTGTAGCTTCACAACTTGTACAGGCTCTAAACCTGCAGCAAGCCAAACTTGTAATACAGGTGCTTGTACAACGTATGCATGGGCAGCTGTACAAGGTCAATGTATCACGCTCGGCTCGAAATCAAGTCGTACATACTGGCACGACTGTAGTGCAACACCGGGCGGTATAGTTAGCGATAGCCTTTGCCCACAACCTAAACCAGCCAATTACGATGTGGATTGTCATGGTGGTACCGGTGAGAATGGTGGTGGTGGTGGTTGTTTCCTTCCTGAAACATTCATTACAATGGCCGACGGCACATTGAAGCCTATTATTGAAATAGCTGTAGGTGAAAAAGTAAAAGGTGCAGGTAATATTGTTAACACTGTACTTAAAACTATAACATTCCAGCATACTGGTAAGTTATATGCACTTAATGGCAGTACAGCCTTTGTCACAGGTGGTCACCCACTTAAAACAACAGATGGCTGGAAAGCCTTTGAAGTAGACGTTGCTAAAAAACTGAACCCAGACTTAGAGATCACTCAATTAAAAACGGGTGATACTCTTATAACCGATAAAGGTGAGATAGAGCTTAAAACTGTTGGCCATAAAGGCGCAAACAATAAAACAGTTTATAACCTTCACCTTGATGGGAATCAGGAATATTATGCCGACGGATTCCTCGTGCATAATAAATAAACAAGGCTATACGACAAAAAAGAGAGCCATCAAGGCTCTCTTTTTTTATGTCATATAACGTATAGCTTTATGCACCAACGCTGTAATAATATCTCTTGGCTCATGGTTATTATATATTATTCACTTGAAATCTGCTCTACACATCACCATAATTTATGTATATACAGTTAATAAATACAAATATTTTAGGGTGTGCTGAATGAAATCTTTATCTAAATTCTTTTTTTATGGTGTTATCTGCCTTTCTTTAATCGCCGGATCAAAAGCTATGGCCTTCGAAAGAACATCGCAAATGGGTGCTCTAAACCCCTTACTTGAGTTAAGAACTCAAATTGACGCTTTAAATACACGATTACAAACAATGGAAACAACGCTCGCCGACGCGATCGCTTGTGGTGATTTAGGAAGGCACTATACAGGTATTGCCTGTATCGCTGTACCTGAAACTGACCCAGCGATAAAAACACATGGCACTAAAACCATGGTGGCTCCTTGCGGTGGCACGGATAAAGCACAGTATTTCAATGTAGGTAACAATAGCTGGAAATGTAAAACATTAACGACGCCTTAAATACTGTTATAATCAATAAACTAAAAAAGGAGAGGTCAAACTCTCCTTTTTAGTTTATAGTACGTCCATGGAAAGAACCCTTAAAAATACAGACATACCTTACCGTATACGCTTAAGCAAGCGTGCTATTTACGCGCGTATTAGTGCAAGCCACAAAGGTATTGAGGTCACCATTCCAGAGGACACCCCAATTGCTTACGCTGAAAAATTTGCCGAAAAAAAAGGTGCTTGGATTACAAGTAAGCATAAAGAACTTTCTCAACTTAAAGAAAAAGCTAAAATTCATTTAACCGCCGACACACAAAACACCACCACAGCTGAACTTAAACGCCAGCTTAAAGTCAAAGTAAAGGATATCATTATCCGTCACCATATAGCTTTAGGGCGCCCTAAACAGCTACGCATAAAAGAACAAAGCAGCCGTTGGGGTAGCTGTAGCAGCAAAGGTGGTATTAACATTAACTGGAAACTTATATTTGCCCCAGAACATGTCCTTGAATATGTTGTGGTACATGAACTTTGCCATATGACACATATGAATCATTCTAAAGACTTCTGGAATTTGGTCGAAGACATTTTACCAGAATATATTCAAGCTAAACACTGGCTAAAAACCAACGGGCAAGTACTGATGTCAACAAGTTAGAATTTTGCAAAAACAAACAGCGCTCTCCATCCAATGCCACCCTGTCTTCAATATTTTATGCCATCAGAAGACATCCCTCTTAGAATAACCTTGCCCCTACATTCATTTTACAGTAAAAATAACGCCTAACAAAAATTCAGGAATAAACATGGATATCATCGAAGACCTAAACTGGCGTGGACTCATAAACCAAAGCACTGAAATAGAAGCCCTTACAAAGCATCTAAATGAAGACCTTTGCACGCTTTATTCTGGTTTTGATCCAACAGCTGATAGCCTGCATGTTGGCCACCTTGTGCCTCTTCTCGTTCTAAAACGCTTTCAGCAAGCAGGCCACAAACCTATTGTCCTTGTCGGTGGTGCCACTGGCATGATTGGAGACCCTAGCTTTAAAGATGCTGAGCGCTCTATGAACGCCACTGAGGTTGTTCATGCATGGACAGATAAGCTACAAAAACAAACATCACAGTTTTTAGCGTTTAATGATGATAAGAACAGTGCTATTGCCGTCAACAACTACGACTGGACAAAAAGCATGGATGTTATTTCATTCCTACGTGATGTCGGTAAACACTTTAGTGTCAACATGATGATGAATCGTGAGAGCGTTAAACAGCGCCTTAACCGCGACGATAGTGGTATTTCATTTACAGAATTTAGCTACACCTTGCTACAAGGCATGGACTATCAAGAACTCAATAAAAATTACGGCTGTACATTGCAAATTGGTGGCAGTGACCAATGGGGTAACATCATGAGCGGTGTTGATCTTTGTCGCCGTATGAACAGCAACCATGTACACGCATTAACTTTACCACTTATCACAAAAGCCGACGGTACAAAATTTGGTAAAACTGAAAGTGGTGCCATATGGTTAGACCCCCTTAAAACCTCCCCTTACAGCTTCTATCAATTTTGGTTGAACATTGACGATAGCAGCGTTGAAAATTACTTAAAGGTTTACACCTTCCTTACAAAGGATGATATTGATGCCGTTATGACACAACAAAAGGAAGCGCCACACCTACGCCACGGCCAAAAAACTTTGGCACAAAATGTGACTGACCTTGTACATGGCGAAGAGTCACGTATTTCTGCAGAACATATTACCCAGGCACTTTTCAAGGGTAGCCTTCAGGATTTAAGCATGCATGACTTCATGCAACTTAAACAAGACGGTATGCCTTCAGATACGATCAATCAACCAATGTCTTTATTAGAAGCACTCATTGAAATAGATATAGCTCCTTCAAACAAAGAAGCACGTAAGCTGATAGAAGGAAACGCCATTGGTATAAACGGTATCAAAGTAACGGATAGTGACTATATTCTAAGCCCTGAAAACGCCTTGCATGGCTGCCATGTTTTGAAAAAAGGTAAAAAATATTACCATATGGTAAGTTTTTCATAAAAAAAAAGACCGCTTTCGCGGTCTTTTTTTTATTTGTCTACTCTGATCATATCGTCTTGCCAGCTATCAATAACCTTGTCCATGTCTTTGTTATAGCGGTTCATAGCGCTATCAAACTGGTTAAGATATGTTAAACCAAGGTTAATGCCATCCACAATCATATTTCTTGCCTGCCACTGGCCTTCTTTATTCATACGCATGCTATAAGTAAGTTTATAGATTGAATCATCGGCACCTGTCACATGCATCACGACCTTCTCTTTATTACTATATTTATTATCTTCTTCTGCAGGGATAACCATAACTTTTTCCGAATCAAACGTGATAAGTGCCTTCGCATAAAGGTTAACCATCACCTCTTTAAAAGCTTTAGCAAAGCGTTCTTTTTGTGCGTCGGTTGCTTGGTTTTTATATTTACCCATAACAGAAACAGAAATTGATTCAAAAGCAACAACAGGCTCAAGAAGTTTCGTAACTTCATCTGTGAGAGGTTGAGGGTCCATATCAAAACCTTGGCGCCCTGCACTAATAGCCAACATCACTTTTTGTGCAGAAACTTCAACGACGTCATGCGCATTCATTTCATCTGCGCGAGCCGTCTGCGAAAACACAGCAAACAAAGCTAAAACAAGTACAATTTTATTTTTAAAGGCCATTTTTTTATTCCTTTAGGTTTATTTGTAAAATTTAATTAGAAGGCTTGGTAACACAGTTAGGTTCGCAAGCAAAGCTAATACCATTGCCAATGCTGTTAATACACCAAAATAGACAGTCGGTATAAAGTTAGAAAAACTCAACACTGAAAACCCGATAACGACCGTTACAGAGGTAAAGTACATAGCATTACCGATACTGTGATGGCTTAATTTAACAGACTCTTTAACATTTCCCGTTCTTGCAAATTCGTCTCTAAAACGGTGTAAGTAGTGAATGGCATCATCGACACCAATACCAATAATAATAGCAGCAATTGTAATGGTCATCATGTCTAAAGGCATGCCAATAAAGCCCATAAATGCAAGGATAACCATAGCCGCTAACACGTTAGGAATAAGGCCAATAACAGCCATTTTTATAGAGCGTAGTAAGAACCAGAACATCATAAATGTTGCACCGATCACAAAAAGCAATGTTGACGTTTGCGAAGAAAGTAACTGTTTCAACATACCATTAAAGAGAACCGTCATACCTGTGACACGCACACTCTCTTCTGGTAATGAAAGCTCATTAACGGCATAGTCTTTGATCTCTTTGATAAGGTCATCCCTCGAAAAGGCTGGCCCTGTTTCATGAATACGCATAGAAATACGCATCAGGCCATTTTCCGGTGAGGCATAAGGGTTAATAAGCTCTGTACGAATGTCTTCTGGTACAGCACTTAAAATACTCACTAATTCAACAGCCCCTAAAGCCTCATCGTTATTAAATGTCTGCGCGACACCTTCGAGCGTTGCAAGCGACATAATTTTACCAATTTCAGGTCGGCTTTCTAGGTATGCATGCATCTTGTGTAACACTTTAATTTTATCTGGGGTAAACCAATAGCGTTCTGGGTAAAGGTCTTCCTCATCACTAAAGAAATCATTATCCAAATCTTGCGTTGGGTTTACATATGGAGGGAAAGTAATAATCATATCCATCGGTACCGTGCCACCAAAATTTTCATCAATAAACACGAGACCGTCATTAATTTCAGTGCCTTTTTTGAAGTAATCAATAAAGCGGCTATCAAGGCTAAGAAGTGACATACCAATGACTGAAATAATAGCGAGCCCAAACGTGCATTTAAAAATAAGCTCATGCTTTGTGAGTGTTAATTTACATAAAAATTTAATCAAACGCGGAGATGTGTCCAATGTATTGGTAGGGTTCCCCTTAGGGATCATCATCAAAGCCACAGCAAAGAAGCTATAAGTCACAAAGAAGGCAACCATCACACCGAGGCACATAATCCAGCCAAAGTCGATCACAGGCACAATATCACTGGTCATCAATGAACCAAAGGCAACCATTGTTGTAAGAGACGTATAAACACAGGGCTCAACTTTGTCACGCATTGTTTGTAAAATAATATCTTCATGCGGTGCTTTTTGGTTCTTACGGATCAACTCATGGTATTTATTAATGAGATGAATGGTAAATGAGATGGTTGTTATCGATAAAAGCGATACAAAGTTAGACGAAATAACTGTTGCAGGTTGGCGAATAAAACCTAAAATACCAATGGTTATTAAAATAGTAATTACCGTTGTTGCAATAGGAATAAGCACCCAACGTATGCGCCTAAAAAAGGCAAAAAGCATAACAACAATAAGCCCTAGTACTGTTAAACCAAAAGTGACAATATCATTTTTCACATACTGGATCATGTCTGATGCCACAAGTGAAACACCACCAAGGTGAGAAACAGCGTCATTTTTCAAGCTATCGCGTACAGATCTTATTTCTTTTAGAACTTGATCTCTTTTTCTGACAAAATTTGCTTTACTCACATAATAAGCCGCATTAATTTTCACCATCTGGTCCTTATCTTCAGATGTTGGAGATTCAACCAAACGTAAAAGATCACGCTGCTTAATTAAAGAGGCTAATTCTTTATCTTCTTCTAAATTCAAACGAATTAAGGCCGTTGTACCATCTTCTGAAATCAACAATCCTTTAAACAAGGGGCTTGTTGTTAATTCACCCAAAGCCATTTTAAAGTTCACATCTTCTGAACGGATTGTTCTAAACCCTGTCGAAAGTTCAGATAAAGGGACAGGCGGGCTTTTGAGTAAAGGTGCGTCTAAAATAGATATCACCGAGCTCACGCCATCAATGGCGTCTAACCTTCTTGCCAACAGGTCAATTTTCGCAATTGTTTCCTTTGTTAACAGTTGGTCATAAATGGGTTTGTAGGTAAAATACAAAAAATCTTCGCCGCCAAAATGCTCCGTCATTTGACGGTAATAAAGTAAATCGGGGTCAGACTCTGCTACAAGCGTGTCTGCGGAAGCGTCGAAGGTAAAGCGTTGAGAAAAATAACCTGCAACCGTACAAAAAGCGATGATAATAACCATAACCGTGAGCGATTGATCTAGGCAACGCCTGTAAATATTTAGAAAAACGTCTTGTAACACAAGTAAACCCCTTGTACTTTTATGTTATATTTATATTTAATCATCCAAGAATGGATCTGTTTCATTTGCTACACCGTCTGCAATCAAATCAGCACGCCTTTGCAGGTAAGTATCACGCATAAACGAATATTTATCCCCTGAAAGTAACTTTTCAGTTTGTAATAAACCAGCTCTTGTTTCAAGTAAGGAGAGCCCTTTTAAACGGTTTTTAGTAGCACGACGTTCGTTTATATAGCGCGTTTCAAAAGGGTCTGCATAAGAATGAGCTACAAAACCTAAGCCATCACGCACATTGCTTGGGCCAAAAATTGGTAAAACAATATAAGGACCACTAGCCATGCCCCAAGTGCCAAATGTTTGACCAAAATCTTCATTGTGTTCTTCGAGGCCAAATTCTTCAGCAACATCAATAAGTCCTGCTAAACCAAATGTACTGTTGATTAAAAAACGACCCGTGTCTTGCACAGCAAGTTTAAATTTGCCCTGTAAAAATTGGTTTGTAAAAACAAGTGGGTAATTTAAGTTGCTGAAAAAATTGCGCACTCCAGTTCTTGCAAATGCTGGTGTCACGGCGTCGTAACCTTTGGCAGCAGGTTTTAAAATGTAACCATCAAGCGTGTCATTAAATTTAAAAACAGCACGATTGACTGTTTCTATAGGGTCATTCACACCCTTTTTTGACCCACAACCCGTCACAAATAAAAGCGTTGCAACAGCCAAGATTAATTTATATTTACTTTGCCCCATAAGTATCAATTTCTATCTATTTTTTATTAATTTCACATCTATTTAATAACATAATGCACACAGCCTACATTAAAACTAAAAGATAGGTTAACTTTTATAAGCAAATAAGCCAACTTTTTTATAATTTAATCGCTTATTTTTACTTATCTTTTGACTTTTCACGTCGTCGCTGACAAGTTTGACAGACATCATCCACAAATTCAGGCGTTTTTTCGACATAATCGCCACAATAGTGACACTGTGAAACATCTAATGTTTCTGCCGTTTCTTGATTTTTTTCTGTTGTATTGGAAAAAGAAGGCGCCAAAGGGCAAATATGAAACAGATAATACCCAACAAAATGAAAATTAATTTAATCATTTAAAGCCCTGCTGCCTTATAGAGTTTTTTTGAGAAATCTTCACCCAGCCAATCTTTTTCACCCAAATACACTTGTCTCACGACCCCTGCCTTATCGAGTAGGAACGTCACAGGTAAACCTTGTGCATTTAAATATGCGCGTGAGCCACGCCCATGGGCATCAAACAAAAATTGAATCGATTGGAGACCGTGCTTAATAACAAAATCACTCACTTTACTGGCCTGTGCATCGGTTGATAAAGCCACAACATCAAAGTCACCTTTTTCAGCTATTTTTTCGAGCGCTGGTAATTCTCGCACACATGGGGCACACCAAGTTGCCCATATATTCACTAATGTTGGCTTAGTTAATTTTGTGGTTACAACAGGTAGGTCATCACCTTTGAGTGTTTTTACTTGAAAGTTTTTAAAGGGTTTATTGATGGTAGGGTTATCATTTTGCGCACCGCAAGCTGTCACTATGAGTAACAACAGCACAAACGAAAATTGATATAATTTAGACTTAATCTGCACGTGACGATACACCCAGTGTACTCACAGAGAAAGCTTCCCAACGTTCAGAAACTTCAACCATAGGGAAACCATAAACCTGTGCCATAGAAGCCGAAACAAGGAGACCGTAAAAAAGCTCTGTCCCCTGCTCTGGTGAAAGCCCTTCAGAAAGTTCACCCTTACCTTGACCCATACGTAAAATTTGCGCAATTTGTGAACGCATTTTGGCATGTAGCATTTTAATACGTTCAGCCACACCTGTTGCTTCCGTTGCACCGTGGCCAAGGTATAAACGTGCAAGGCCGGGGTGGCCTTCAATAAAGTCCATATAATGGTTAAATATTGTGTTCATACGTAGTGACGTATCGCCTGTTTCTTGTTGTGCCGTGTTAAAAGGCCCAAGCAGGTTTGTTTCCATATAAGCAAGGAGGGATGAAAAAATTTCGTCTTTCGACTTATAGTGACGGTAAATAGCAGCGTCGGTAACGTGAACAGTTTTAGCAATTTTACTAATTGTAATACGCCCAGAAGGGTCTTCAAGCAATGTTGATACCGCTCTTAAAATACGTAATTTACCATCTGTCATTTCACCAAGGCTCATGGAACTATCCCTTTTTATAAAAAATTAATAACCACAAAATACGCCATATTTTTACCTTTGTCACCCGTTTACGTAAATAAGCACTGACAAAAAGGGCAATTATGCCACATTTTTAAGCAGTGTATAAAATATCTAGCGCCATAAAATAATACATATTCCCCCTTGAAATATTTAGCCCCCCCCCATATAGTCATATGAAACGCAAGGACACTCCTTGCCCCACACCTGGACTTTTACTTATGAACATATTTCAAAAACGTACAGCAGGCTACATTATAGCCATACTCATAGGCAGTGCAATTAGTAATCATATGGGTAATACCTTGCAACTCAAAGCCACCGAAGAACAAACAGAGGCAATTAAAGAGCAAACTGAGGTCTTAAAGACTATTGCCACCAAATAATTTATATCGAATTAAAAAACACCTCCGCCGAGGTGTTTTTTTTTCTTGTAATCACAGGCTGTAAAATAGGTATTATTTGGGATGGTATTTTGTATTTCTAGCATGGAAGCCTACACCCTACATAGGTGACATGTGTAAACAAAATAACAACCTGAGAATGCCTATTTAGGCATGTAAGCTTTGAGCCAGTCGGTGAAAGTATCGTGCTGTTTATGCACATGCGGCAAATGCCTATGACATTCTGGCTGGTTCAATAAAACCGTACTCATACCCAGCTTATGGGCCGTTACAAGGTTTGATAAATTATCTTCAAACATGGCGCAATTTTCGCCTTTTGTTTTCATTTTTGTCATAATTTCATGGTAGATATCGGGGTTGGGCTTAAAACGTGCACGCCTAATATCGCCTTCATTAATCGAAATAACTTCATCAAAATGATTACTTAGGCCTAAATGCTTCAAAAATTTATCGGCATGGCTGGGGTGGCCGTTTGTAAACAACACTTTGTTGCCAGGTAAGTCATGTATTTTTTTCTGCGTGAGCTTACAAACAGGAATATCTGTGGCATCCACGGCGTCAATTTGTTGCCACCAGTGTTCCACATCAAAATGTGGGATATGTTCCAGCCAGCCTTTCAAATAAAAGCCTTGTTTATCAAATTCAACATCTAATTTTTCTGATTCCGCTACGGGAATACCATAATGTTCTTCGATATATTGAAAAAAGTGGCTAAAAGCACGTTTTTCCCAAGCGGAAGGTGCAGGGTAAAGGGTATGGTCTAAATCAAATATCCATGTGTTAATTTTTTCGTAGTCTTTAATCACCATGCTATACATTCTCCATATCTTTTAAAAACTCTAGTAAAGTATCGTATTTATAATCAACAATATCAGGGTCAACCTCTTCTGTACCGTGCACATAAACGGTGGTCATGCCGAGTGCTTTGGCGGTGATAAGGTTTTTATAGCTGTCTTCTATCATGACACATTTTTGAGGATCAGCATTTAAGTTATTTAAGACGATATGATAAGGCTCTAGCATTGGTTTTGTCGCGAAGTCAAATTGCTGTACGTTGTAGATATTATCAAACACATGCACATAATCTAGCGCCTTTAATGCTTTTTCAGCATGACAAGCAGGTGAATTGGTAAAGACAACCTTACGCCCCGGCAGTGTTTCCAGTGTTAATTTCGTTTCAGCGCAGCTTTGAAGCTGTGAGAAGTCAAGATCAAACCCCTCTTCAATAAAGGCGTTCATATCGAGCTCTGTGTCGCGGTGAAGACCTGTAAAGGGTAAGGCTTTATACTTAAGTGCCAAGGTTTTGCAAAGGTCACCCGTTTCAATTTCGGATAAATTCAATAACCTTGAAAGAGATGTACGCTGCTTTTGAAACATCTGCTGAGAAAAGCCATTTTTAGGGCTATAAAGCGTGTCGTCAAGGTCAAATATATAAGTATCAATATGTGCAAATTTATTCAACACGCCACCCTTTCGTTTTTTTTCAGTATAATTCAAAATAGATGGATAGTTTGTTTTTCTAGTATGGAAGTGGACGCCTTATGTCCATGACATACGTAAAAAGAAAACTAAACAACATAAGAAACTATTTAAGTTCACAGGCCTTAAGTATAGATAATTTAATATCATCCATACCGTCACCCTTTTCAGATGAACTCTCAATAATTTTATCATCTACGAATAAAATTTCAGCTGCTTCTTTTGCTGTTTCTTTTAAAACAATTTGCACAGCTTTACCGCGCACCTTATCCATCTTTGTTAAAATAATTTGTGACTGAATACCCATATCGGCCAATAGGCGTAAAGTGTCTCTGTCGACATCCTTTAAACCACGTCTGCCGTCCACAAGGACAAAAACTTTTTTCAAACTACGACGTTCACCAAAAAACTGTTCCGTCATACGGGCAATTTTATAGGACATTTCTTTCGACATTTTCGCATAGCCATAACCAGGTAAATCGACAAGGTTAAAGTCGTCACGTACTTGAAAGAAGTGAATACCCTTTGTTGCACCAGGGTTGCTAGACGTTCTTGCCAGTTTATTGCGTTTCATAATCGCATTAATTAAAGAAGATTTACCCACGTTAGAACGGCCAATAAACGCCACTTCAGGCAACCCTTCAGGTGGATAAGCAATTGCAGATATTTCTGTTCCCCATACGTGATTCACCTCACCATTGAAAAAGCCTTTAACAGAACGTGGTTGCGCCATTATGCCTTCGCCTCCGCACTTTCAATGCGTCTTAAAATAACCCATTGCTGTAAAATTGATAGCACGTTGTTAACAACCCAGTAAAGCACAAGGCCTGATGGGAACATGGCAAACATTACCGTAAAGATAACAGGCAATGCACTCATCACCTTACGTTGAATAGGGTCAGCCGCTGGTGGGTTTAGTTTTTGTTGAATAAACATAGACGCCCCCATAAGTACTGGTAATACAAAATAAGGGTCGTTAGCGCTTAAGTCATGTATCCAGCCCATGAATGGTGCGTGGCGGAACTCAAACGATATCAAAATAACCTTATAAAAAGCAAAGAAGATAGGAATTTGCACAAGCATTGGCCAGCAGCCAGACGCAGGGTTTACCTTGTGCTTCTTGTAAAGCTTCATCATTTCGAGGCCCATTTGCTCACGGTTGTCACCTAAACGCTCTTTTAAAGCTTCCATTTCTGGTGTAATCAACTTCATACGTGCCATAGAACGGTAACTCTTGTTTGCAAGTGGCAGAAGCAGTATTTTCAATACCATAGTTGAAAGGATAATAGCGACACCAAGGTTGCCAAACATATCACCAAAATACATCAGCATGCTGTAAAGTGGTAAGGCAATGACTTGATACCAACCATAGTCCACAGAATCTTCAAGGCCAACCGCTTCTTTCGCCATTTCTTGACGTTTATTAGGGCCGACATACATGCTATATGATTTCGTGTAAATACCGCCATTGGCAGCCACACGGCTAACACCTGGAGTCTGTACAATCACGCTATAAAAATCACGTCCAGCAAAGTTGCTGTACTTAAAGCGCCATGTGTTTTCTGTTTGTTGATCAGGAATAAGTGCGGCAACAAAGTATTGAGATTTTATACCCAGCCAACCTTTTTCACCCGTATATTTAATTTGTTGATTTTCTTTGATGTCGTCATAGTCATGTTCAAATTTTATACCATCAATAATAGCTTCAGGGCCAATGTAGTTGTAAAAAGTACTTTGCTCAGCCATATAACCGTCACCACCTGTTTCAAGGCCGTCCGCTTTATGAATTTGTGCATAGTGACCCACTTGAATATCTTGGTTGCCGCGGTTAATCACTTCATCCACCACACGCACTGTGTAACTGTCTTGTTTAAGTGAGAATGTGCGTAAAAACTCTTGGCCTGTGCCATTATCCCATTTCAAAATCAAAGGAGATTGCGCTGTTAAAGAGTTTCCTTGTGCTTGCCAAGGGGTATTACCGTCGGGTACTGCTACAGCGTTACTTTGCCATCCTGCATCAAAAAAGTGAATACGCTTACCGCTTGAAGAAAACATAGAAACACGGTCTTCGCCTTTTAAGATAACATCAAATTGGTTTAGCTCAAGCTCATCAATACGACCACCAGTTAATGCTACAGCACCCACAAGCACATCGTTTGCAAGCATTACACGCTCAGCCTTAGCGGCAGGAATAGCCGCTTGAACGGCAAGGTCATTGTGACCGGATTGATTCAACATTTCTGGAGAACCTGGTAGTGACGCCCCATTTTTCGCTTGTTGCTGTGCAACAGGTTGAACCGGCGCAGATACTGGCGCTGTCGGGTACATGTAATCCCAGCCCATCATAAAAATAAGAGCAACTAAAACTGCAATCAAAAGGCCGTTATTGCCTTCCGGTTGTTTACTTTTGCGTGGATCTAATGATGTCATTGATAACTTCTTTCTTTAATATCTTAATTTATTGAGCCTTACTTGAAGGCGTCTTTTTTTTCGGTACAGGGTCATGGCCACCCTCATGAAAGGGCCCACATTTCGCAAAGCGCTTTAGCGTCAACCAACCGCCCTTTAAACCACCATGTACGTCAAGTGCCTCTAAGGCATAACTTGAGCATGTCGGGTAAAAACGACATTTTCCACCGAATTGTCGGAATATAGCAGAAAAAACGGTGCGATACACGATAACAATGCCTTTAAAGAGCATTTTTAATATTTTATCTAAAAAGTGCATTTCAAATCTGCCTCTAACAAGGCTTTAAATTCGCGCACCATTTTAGCAAAATCTCGGTTGCTAATATAAGCACGAGCAATGATATTCAAAGACAAGCCGGAAGATGCAAAACTGCTATTTAAACGCATAACTTCATCCACCACTGCACGCATACGGCGTTTTGCCAATGCACGCGCCACAGCATTACCTACTTTTTTACTCGCCGTAAAACCAACATGAACTTTACCAATCTCAGGCGCATTTGACGAAAGCACAATCATCGCAGGCAAAACATGACGTTTACAGTCATTGCCTAAAGCTAAAAATTGACGACGTTTTTTAAGACGTTCTACCTTCATTTAAATTCTCCAAAATAAAAAACCTACTCCGCTAAAAATAGCAAGGCAGGCCATAATGATTCATAATATATTCTACAACTCTTTAAATTTAACCATTTATTATAAAAATGCAAAATGGTTTACCTTGAAGTGCATAGTACAAAAGTACCTAAACCTCAAAATAAACCATTTAAATGACCAATAACTGGAAATTTACTTAAGCTGATAGACGCTTACGGCCTTTAGCACGACGGCGACGTAGAATCTCACGGCCACCAACAGTTGCCAGACGAGCACGGAAACCGTGACGACGTGTGCGCTTAACTTTACTTGGTTGGAATGTACGTTTCATATCTTCTATCCTTAATTAGCTTTGCAGATACACTGCTTTTTCTTAAAATCTCAGCGCCTCTTATATCCCCTACAGTACTTAAAGTCAATCATAAAATAGCAAGCAGGCCACAAAAACTTCACTTTTATGCATATATGGCAAATAATTTGCAAAATCATGCCCACACCACTAGAAATTTACCAATAAATTCTCTATAATAAATAATATAGAAAATTTAACTTCCTTAAAGAACAAAAGAACAAAAAAACATGCATTTTATATTTAATATTATCGTAGCCATTGCCTTGTTGAGCGTCAACATAGAGGCACAAGCCAGTAATAAAGATGACTTTTTAGTACCTTACGCCAAACTTTTAAGTAAATACGTCCACCCCTCTACAAAAAACGGCATCAAGGGCACAGGTGTTGACTACCTTGGTTGGCAAAGCGACCCTCTACATGCAGAAGCCCTTGAGTTACTGCTTTCAGTAAATACTTCTGAGGTGAACACCAAAGAGGATAAGCTTAGCTTTTGGACCAATGCTTACAACCTACTCACCATTGACCTTATTATCAAACAGGGCGAGCGCGAAACGATCCACAATTTAGGTGGCCTTGTGGGTGACCCGTGGAACGAGTTTTCTTGGGTAATCGATGGTCTTGAATATACACTTGGGCAAATACATCACCAAACATTACGCCTCCTTGGTGAGCCACGTGTTCACTTTGCCTTAACCTGCGCTGCCGTTTCATGCCCTGATCTCAAAAACGAACCCTACTGGCCAGAGAAAATTTACAGCCAACTCGAAAATCGCACAGCGCTATTTATAAAAAACAAAGGTAAAGGTGCTGTAGCCATCATCCCTAAACAAGGACGTTCTCATATCCGCAAAAGACACACATTCAATGCCTCTCAAATGTTCCAGTGGTTCACGAACGACTTTGACAGCGGGCAAATAAAACACTTTATTGGCCGTTACATTCCACTAGAAAGGGCAGAGTTTGGCACATATCTAAACCATGACTGGGCTTTAAATGCCCTAAAAGGTAAGGAACCTGAAGCAAGGGAAAGAATAAAAAAAGAACCTGACGCAGAAGCTTTATATGAATAAACTTGATTTTTCTTAACTTTTGGCTAGTATCCGCCTTAAGAGCGTTTCATTTCAATATATAAAGGTTATTTAAAGTGCTGGCACCTGTAACAAACATGCATTACCAACAAGATATTTTACAAAAAACAGCCTTTGTAAAAAGCAACGCGGCACATGTGCACCTCAACAAGACCAAGCTCCATGAGCTTGCCAATGAAATTCTTACAAACCCACAAGAAATTAACCGTGAATGGACAGATCTCGACTTTAAATACCACTTCACCGACGGCACAGAACGTACGGCGCAGTGGCTCTTCCTTTCAAGTGCCTTAAACTTTTCATTTTGGGACGGTAAAGCTGAAGAGTTATGGAAAGTAGAATTTGACGGTGCATGGGTAGAGGGTTATTGGGCACTTACCGCCTCTCTTAAAAAAGCGATGGCAAAATATGATATTTTAGATGCCACCTTCCTTGAAAATATGACAAGCGATATATTAAGCGATATATTTAAAGGCAAAGACAAACCACCGCTCATTGAAAAACGCGTTCAAGTTTGCCGTAACATCGGCAAAGTACTGAATGAAAAATTTGGAGGCCACTTTAAAAATGTCTTAAAGTTGGCAGACGGCAGTGCTGTCGTCCTCACAAATATTGTTGCTGAAAACTTTACTGATTTCCATGACATCAGCACATATAAAG
>JBLILN010000026.1:0-17659 GCA_047635695.1 Alphaproteobacteria bacterium | reverse complement strand
TCACTCATATAATGCGCACCAATACCAATGCGAGAAAAGCTTACCAAACAAGCCGTGAGCGCCAAAACAACCTGAATTTTACGTGGATAAAAAGGCAGTAAACAGGCCAACCAAGCAAAGGTTGTGATGGTATGACCAGAAGGCCAGCTATGCATTCTTGCGGCCATTTCAAACCATTCTGGCTCATACTGCGGCAACATTTTAGGACGTGGGCGACCCACGAAAGCTTTTATAAACTGAACCAATACACCCGCAGAAAGATAAACAACAATAGACCCATACCACAAACGGCTCATGCGATAATTACATTTAAAGTAATAATAAACACCAAAGAAAACACAGGTTAATATTTGAAACCATTCTTGTCCCATTCGTGAAAGGTAACCCCAAACCTCTTGGCTACCTTCTGCAACAGCCCAATGAACAGCCACGCCATGAATCGCAATATCTAACTTAGAATGATAAAGATAAAAGCTGATAGCAAAGGCCAACAAAACAGAAAAAAGCATAACCAGCGGTTTGTTTTTTGTAACAAATAATTGTTTTTTTGTCATTTAAATCAAAGTTTCCTTGTATTTAGTGTTATACAAACCTAGAATTGTACATAGCGTTTCACTGTGGCTTTAGGCATAACCAAGCCTCAGCATGGCGCATATTTAAGTATATACTGATACAATAAAAGTAAATAAAACGCAACAATAAGGGGTAAGTTCATGGCATCATCATCTTGGGACGATATGAAACGCGTTCGTGAAGACGAATATTTCCACAAGCAAGAAAAAGAAAAAACAAGCGGTTTAAAAAACGCCCTTGACGCCGTAAATGAACGCCACGCCATCGCGCAAGAAAAGCTTGCCGGTTTTAAAAAAGGCAATAGTCCTATTACAGGCGCTCCTTTCTTTAAAGCAAGAGTCCAAGGGCATAATATCCTTGACTGCCCTGAAGATGAGATGATGATAATAAGCTATGCTAGCTTCTTAAACGTTATGGAAACCTTGCAAAAAGACGACAAACAGGCTATCAATGCATGGAAAGCATTTTTAGAGGCACAAACAGATACCGATGAAGCAAAAAACAAATAACGATAGCAGTACCTTAAGCCTCACAAAAAGGCTTGTGAAGGGTTATCTCACGCCGCATAAAGGCAGGCTTTCTATTGCTGTTATCTGTATGATTATCGTCGCTATTTGCACAGCGTTAACGGCTAAAATGATGCAGCCTATTTTAGATGAGCTGCTCATTGCAGGTAACCGAGGCCTCTTTTTCATTGTCCCTGCGATAGTCGTTACCATCTTTTTTGTGAAGGGTATTGCTGGCTATTTTCAAAATTACCTCATGGAATTTATTGGCCAACGTGTGGTTGCTGACTTACAGGGTGATCTTTACAAACATGTTATCCATCACGACCTCGCCTTCTTACAAAAGGAAACAACTTCTGGCTTAACATCACGTTTTGTTTACGACCTACAGCAGCTTAAAAAAGCCATTTCAAGTACCATTACAGGTATATTACGTGACATTCCGATGATTATTGGCCTGATCGCCCTCATGATCCACCAAAACTGGGAACTTGCCCTTATTTGCCTAACTATAATTCCACTGGCTTCCGCCCCTATTATTTACTTCGGTAAACGCATGCGCAAATACAGCGGCGGCACACAAAAGGAAATGGGCGCCTTTGGTGGTATATTGAAAGAAAGTTTTAGTCATGTCCGTCAGGTAAAGTCTTTCACCATGGAAAATTACGAAATAAAGCGCAGTAAAAAAAGCATCGATACCGTTTTTAATTTCATGGTAAAAATGGCGCGTGTTCGTGCACTTTCATCTCCTGTAATGGAGCTGCTTGGTGGCCTTATTATAGCCAGCGTTATTATGTATGGTTGCAAGCTTATATGGGCTGGCGAAATGACAGCGGGTGAATTTATGTCATTCCTCACAGCGGCCATGACCATTTACCGCCCGCTTAAAAGCGTGACAAATATTAATAATAACCTGCAAGAAGGCCTTGCTTCTGCCGAACGCACATTTGCCCTAATGGATACCAAGCCAAGTATTGTTAACCATGAAAAAGCGCAAAAGCTTAAAGTCAGCAAAGGTGAAGTTGTTTTCGATAAAGTGACTTTTACTTATGCCGACGGTACCACTGCTATTAAAAACTTAAACCTCACGATACCGGCAGGCAAAACAGTGGCACTTGTGGGTGCGTCGGGCGCAGGTAAAAGTACCATTCTTAACCTCATTCCTCGGTTCTTTGATTCTACAAAAGGAACGATCAGTATTGACGGTGTCAACATTAAGGATGTCACCCTTAAAAGCTTGCGTGAAAACATTGGCCTTGTCACACAAGAAGTGGCTATTTTCAATGACAGCATTAAAAACAACATTGGCTACGGTATTTCAAAAGCGAAAAACGACGACATTATCAAGGCGGCCAAAGACGCATCTGCGCACAGCTTTATTGCCGACAGTGAACATGGCTATAACACCGTTGTTGGCGAAGACGGCTTTAGTCTTTCTGGTGGGCAAAGGCAACGTATTGCTATTGCGCGCGCCATGCTTAAAAATGCCCCGATCCTTTTATTAGATGAGGCCACTTCAAGCCTTGATACAGCGTCTGAAAAGCATGTGCAAAAAGCCCTGACCAAACTCATGAAAGGGCGCACAAGTTTAATTGTCGCACACCGCCTTTCAACCATTGTTGATGCCGATATTATTCACGTCCTTAAAAATGGTAAAGTCATTGAAACAGGCACCCATGAAGCTCTTTTAAGCAAGCAAGATGCTTACGCCAAGCTTTATAAATTGCAGAGCAGCGAATAGGGTTTTAAACTTCTTTATGAAAAAATTAATTAAAAGAATTCCTAAAACAAAAGCTGGCCAAGTGGTCATTGCTTTTCTTGTGATGTCTTATATTTCATTGCTGCGCATAACCTGTAAAGTCCACGTTACAAATGGCAATGTTATCCATGACTTTGCCCGCTCAAAACAACCTGTTGTCCTCACCATTTGGCATGGACGGCTACTCATGATGCCGCTTTTATTTCCAAGAGGCATGAAAGCACGCACCTTAATCAGTGGTCACAGCGATGGCAAAATTGTAAAGCATACAGCTGCGGCCTTTGGTTTTAAAACCATTGTCGGTTCAAGTAGCCAAGGCGGTGCCAAAGCATTTAAAGAAATGATTAAAAGCATCAAACAAGGTGTTAGCGTTTTTATAACACCCGATGGTCCTAAGGGACCAAAAGAAAAATTCCAAGCAGGTGCCGCTGAAGTAGCACGTATGACAAACGCACCCATGCTGGCTGTTTCTATTAGCGCCACCCCTTGTAAGTTTGCCAAAAGTTGGGACAATTTCATGTTACCCAAACCATTTAGCAATATATATATCCACTATGGTGAGCCTATGTATATAACACGCAGTGCCGACGAAACAGAACGCCAGGGGTTTTACATAAGGTGCGAAAAAATGTTGAACCAACTACAGCATGATGCTGACAGCGAAGCGGGAGCGATATAAATTCCATGATTTATTTTTATCGTTTATTATGGCTCATTCTCGCGCCCCTTGTTGACCTTTGGTTTTTAAAACGCCTCATACAAGGCAAGGAAGATAAAACATGCCTTAAACAACGTATGGGTATGAGCAACATTGCCAGACCTGCGGGACAGCTGGTGTGGTTTCATTGTGCAAGTGTGGGTGAAAGCCTTAGCATTCTGCCTCTCATCTCAAAACTACTTAACAGCGAGCAATCTTTAAATATTTTGGTAACAACAGGCACAGTGACGTCGGCCAAATTGATGAAACAGCGCTTACCTAAAGGTGCCATCCATCAATATGTACCTATCGACTTTTATTTTAGTGTTAAAAGTTTTATGACGCACTGGCAGCCCAACCTGAGTGTTTTTGTTGAATCTGAACTATGGCCCGAACTTTGTCGTCAAGCACCAAACCCTATTATAATCAACGGTCGTATTGGTGACAAAAGCGCCAAGCGCTATAAAAAATTAAAATGGGCAACCAAAGGTTTGTTCGAACGTTTTAACCTCGCGCTCATGCAGACAGATCTGGACAGTGAACGTCTTAAAAGTTTTTCAAACATTGCTGTAGAAACTTCAGGTAATTTAAAGTTTGATGCCAGTATCCCACCTTTCGACCAAAACGCCCTTAAAGAAATGCAAAACACACTCAAGGGGCAAAAAATATTTATCGCCGCCAGTACGCATGCAGGCGAAGAACAGCTTATTGCAGCGCTTCACTTAAAAACAAAAAAAGAAATACCATCCCTACAAACAATTATTATTCCACGCCACCCAAACCGCGGTCAAAACATACAAAATGAGCTTGAGAAAAATAATATAACATCTAGCTTACGTTCTAAAAATGCAACCATGAGCGACATATACATTGCCGACACTTTAGGTGAAATGGGTTTATGGTATCAGCTGGCTGACGTTGTTTTTATCGGCGGCAGTTTCGTTCCGCATGGTGGGCAAAACCCTTACGAACCCCTTAAGTGCCACAAGGTAACTTTATGTGGGCCGCACATGTTTAATTTTAAGTTAATGATGAAGCTTTTCAAAGAACGTGAGATTATTTTACAGGCACTTACAGTTGAAGAATTTGAAAAAGATCTTGTTTATTTTCTAAAAAATGATAAACAAAGGGGTGTTGCTGAAAAACGCATTGCAGAAAACATGCATGGACTAGGTGGGGCAACCGACTTCACAGCACAAAAAATAATCAATCTATTAAAGGGGTACAAATAGATCATGCCACAACAGGCACCAACATTTTGGCAGGAAAAAAACATCAAGTCAATTTCCTTGCTACCACTTTCATTTATTTACCGAGGGCTTGGTAAACTCGATAAATACCTCAAAGAGCGTAAAGCCGTACGACCGAATATACCGGTTATATCCGTTGGTAACATTACAACAGGCGGCAGTGGTAAAACCCCTATCGTTGCTCTTCTCGCTGAGCACTTTAGAAGCAAAGGTGAAAATGTCGCTATTCTCACACGTGGCTATGGCGGGCAAATTAAAACGTCTCACATGGTTGGCATCAACGACAGTACAGAAAAAGTAGGCGACGAACCTAAAATGCTGTTTACCATGGATGTGGCCAATCAAATTTGGGTCGGTCCCGACCGCCGTGTAACAAGTAAGCTTGCATACGAAAATGGTGCAACACTCATTATCCTTGATGATGGCTTTCAGCATTTTAAACTGGCACGAGACGTTGATATTCTTGTGGTAGGTAAAACAGGTTTTGGCAATGGCTTTACCATACCTGCAGGACCATTAAGAGAACCTATAAAAAACCATACCCGTGCCGACTTTGCCGTTGTCGCTGAAGGCGTAGACGTTCAATTAAACATCCCTGTTTTACATGTGGATCGACAGCCAAACTCAACAGATTTAGCACCCTTACTCGGCCGTGAACTTTTTGCTTTTTGTGGCATTGGCAACCCTTTACAGTTTTTTGAAGGCATTATTAAGGCCGACCTAAACCTAACGGGGCGCAAAGTATTTGGCGACCATCATAAATACACCGATGAAGACGTTAAAATGTTGGTACAAAAATCGGCAGGTAGGCAGCTTATCACAACACCTAAAGACGCTGAAAAACTGCCAAAAAACTTTAAAAAGCGTGTGCGTGTTATTCGCCCTTCCTTCGACGAAGCATCGGCCAAGGCTATCATTGACCTCACAGAGAAAAAATTAAACCAAGCTAAAACATTAAAGGCTCAAAATGTTGAATCCTAAACACATCATTGAATATAGCATTGGCCGCCTATTTTTAGGTGGCCTTGGTTTATTACCATTACCTGTCGCAAGCTTTATAGGGGCAAAAATAGGGGCGTTTGTGGCCACCTTACCCATTAATGCACATACAACAGCCAGACGTAATATTGCCCGTGCATTCCCCGAAAAAAGCATAGAAGAAGTACGCGCCATTCAATATGCTGCCACGCAAAACCTTATGCAAACCATCCTTGAAATGCCTGCACTCTATAAATTATCTGCCAAAAACTTTAATAAGTACATTGATGTTCAAGGCTTAGAGCATATGAAAAATACACCCAGTAATTTATTACTCACAGCACATTTTGGTAACTGGGAAACACTTCTTAAAACCATGGGACACCATAAAATACCTGTAGCCGCTATTTACCGCCGTGCAAACAACCCCTATATGGATAAATATATTACAAACCTACGTCATCAGTCTACAGGCGTTATGATAGCTAAAGGGCGCGCAGGCGGGCGTAACCTCATTAAAGCCGTACGTGACAACATGAGCGCTGCTTTTTTAAATGATCAAAAAATGAGTGATGGTATTGAATGTACCTTTTTTGGTCAAAAAGTAACGGCAGCATCAGGCATTGCTGACCTGGCCTTAAAGTACAACCGTGGTGTTTGCCCTGTCTTTTGTACAAGACGCGGCTATGGTAAATTTACCGTAATATTTTCTGCACCGTTAGACATCGTACGTACAGGTGATAACAAGCAAGACGCCATCACAAACATTCAAAACTTTAATGATATTATAGAAGAACAAATACGACAAAAACCCGAACTTTGGTTGTGGCACCACAAGCGGTTTCCTAAAAAGCTAAACCCTATCTAAAACATCAACAGAGCCGTTTTATTTAGCTTTGTGAATTACCCCAGATGTATTTCATCATCGAATTCACACCTAAACATACAAGGCCTAAAAGTGCCGATCCAACAACAACCCAAATAACGGCATGGTTTAAAAAAGCACCGACACTGAAGGCGAGAATATAAGGCCATAGACGGCCAATACTCATACCCACACCAATGGTTAACCCCATTTTAATGCCTTCAACAATACCGCCAGCGGCAACACCCATGGCAGCACCAAACATCGCATGAGCAAGCGCCCAAATAACAGAAACACCCAAGACACCAAAATAAACAATGGTGTGGACAATAGGAGGAATGACAATACCTTCTTTAAGGTTACCGTAATATTCATATGTGAGTGCCAATGTACCCATTAAAAGTATTGTGTGCACAAGGCCCATAAACAATCTAAACACGTATTATTCCTTAATTTAAGTTAGTTTTCTTATTAAATAAGAGCATTGGGTCTAATGCCATATTACGCCAATACAGGCCCCAATGCAAATGTGGCCCTGTCGAACGCCCTGTACTACCGAGTGTTCCAAGCTGTTCACCCACCTTCACCTCTTGACCTACGTTGACAGTTATACTATCCATATGGGCGTAAATTGTCATCAGCTGAAAACCATGGTCGACGATAACAAGGTTGCCATTGAAGAATGAATTTTCAAGGGCTAAACGTACAATACCCGATGCAGGCGCCTTTATAGGCGTGCCGCGCGGGGCAGCAAAGTCGACCCCTTTATGCCAATTACGCTCTTCACCATTGTAAAGACGTCGGCTACCATAAACCCCTGTAATTGTACCGCTAACAGGGTGGGTAAAATCTTCATAAACAAAGGGTAAATTCTCTACAACGGCACGCGCTGCATGAATGGCTTTAGTATCTAATTTTATTTGCTTTAAGTCTACTTTTGACCTAGGTGTAACATGCTTTTTCTTTATCCCTTTAATACTTTGTGTTTTATAGGTATTTTGCTGGATCGTTAAAGGGTGTTTTTCTTCTATGCCTTCCATCAGCATAATTTTAAGGACAGAATCTTTTTCTTGCAGACGTGGTATACCCAGCACAAAAGAACCTTTTGGGTCGGCAATTGTTTGATGTACGCCAAGAGAAACTTCAGCACCAGGCACAGTTTTACCCAATAAATAACCGCCTTGTACAGGGTAGCCCACCAATTCAACCGCAGTTGCAATTGTTGGTAAAAACATAAATAAAGCTGATAATATATAACGCATGAGCACATCATTACACAGACAAAAAAAAATAACCACGAGACAAAGAAAAAAGAGGGCGAAAAACCCTCTCTTACGTACGTAGTCGTGACTTTTATACAGTCACTCCCTAAGCCCTACAGTCTAGCATTTAATTTCTAAATTGTAAGTTTTGGCCAAAAGGCCTTGCCCTTTTGCAAGCATAAATCCTGCAAAAAAACAATGTACCACACCTTAATTAAAAAGTAATCAACCTTCTATTTTATCAGAACTATTCACGGTAGCAAGTACATCACCATCAATAAAGTGAATTTTAATATCTTCATCTTTTAAAGCACTTTTTTGTCTTATAATAGCGCCATCAACGGACGAAATATAAGCATAACCGCGGCGCAAGGGCCCTTCTGGGGAAAAACTAATGAGTAGTTTTTCTTTTTCATTCAGCCTTTCTCTGGCCACATGAAGCTGGCGTTTTAATAGAGATGGCGTAAGCCTTTTATCCAGCGCCTGTAACTTATCTTGTTTTACTTTTTTGTAAGTCTGCCATGTTATAAAAGACAGACGCCCTTGTATGGCGTCAAAACGCTGTTTTTTAAGCTTTGTGAAACTGCTGAAAGACTGAATAAATCTTTCACTGCGTTCATCAAGCCTCAACCTTGCTTGATTCAGCAAACTTAAAGGGTCACCCAGTGTTTGCACCATTAATTTAAGATGTTTTTTGCTATAGCTTATACGGCTTAGCATCGTCTGTTCTAATTTGCCACGCAACAAGGATATGGTATAAACAAGGTCGGCACGTACAGGAACAACCATTTCAGCGGCGGCTGTCGGTGTTGGTGCTCGTAAGTCGGCTGCATAATCACAAAGCGTTGTGTCGGGCTCATGCCCCACAGCACTGATAACAGGAATAGCAGACGCCGCAACGGCACGCACAACAACTTCTTCGTTAAACGCCCATAAGTCTTCCAGTGAGCCACCACCACGTGCCACAATAATAACATCAGGATGTTCCGCCACAGGTAAATTATTAAAATAGGCAAGTCCTGCCGCAATTTGTTCCTTAGCACCCACGCCCTGTACAAGTGTGGGGTATAAAACAATATGAGAGGGGAATCTATCGCGGATACGATGCAGCATATCATCTAAGACGGCACCTGTTGGCGACGTAATAATAGCAATTTTTTGTGGGATAAATGGTATTTTTTGTTTCAAGTCGGCGTCGAACAAACCTTCACTAGCAAGCTTGGCTTTTATTTCTTCAAAGCGTTGCATCAAGGCGCCCATACCCGCAGGTGCAATACGACTGACAATAAGCTGATAATTACTACGTGCGCCATAAGTTGTTAATTTACCATGCACAACCACTTGTAAACCATCTTCAAGTTTGCATTTAATCTTTTCGGCCTGACCACGCCAAACAATGGCTTTTATAAGGTTATCGTCGTCTTTTAGGTCAAAATAAACATGTCCTGAAGCCGCTATTTTTAAACCAGAGATTTCCCCTTCCACTGCGAGAGAAGAAAATTTTCCTTCGATGGCCATACGCAGTTGATTTGACAGCTGAGAAACTGTGAGGATATTTTCTTTGGCAGGTTTTACTTTTTCAGCCTGAGCTTCTGGCGTTTTATCGGCGTAAGAGAAAAGGTCACTCATGGTTATTGGTCACCGCCAACAATAACCGTCACCATCTCATCTTCATGCAGCAGGCGTTTTGCCACACGTTGCATATCTTCCCTTGTCACAGTAGCAATACGTTTTGTCCAATTTTCAAGGTAATCAACCCCTAAACCTTCCATTTGCATCACGGTTAAGTATCCAATAATTTTACTGCTAGAATCAAGCCTTAACGGGAATGAACCTTTTAAATAACTCATAGCACCTGCATATTCTTCAGCTGTGACACCGTGTTTTTTAATGCGTCTCATTTCTTTTTTAATCAGATCAATGGCGGTTTGCACGTCTTTATTTTTAGTGCTCACCGACGTTATAAAACCACCTTGAATAGGCAGCACTTCAAAATAGCTACTAACGCCATAAGCAAGCCCACGTTTTTCACGAATTTCTGCCATTAGACGAGAATTAAAGCCACCGCCGCCTAAAACATAATTCATGGCATAGGCTGCGTAATAGTCAGCGTCTTCACGGTTAATACCGAGATGCGCCAAATAAACAGATGATTGTGGCACAGCCATTGATTGCCTAATAACGGCAGGGGTCACGCTTGATGGTTTAAGTGTGATTTTATGGCGCATATCCCCTTCCTTTAAATCAATAAACAAAGTATCAAGATAGCCTTCGAGTTCGTCCTTCGTCATATCACCCACAACACTCACTGTCATATTTTTACGCGTGAAATTATTTTGATAGAATGAACGCACGTCACTGACTTTAAAATTTTGAACATTTTCTTCTGTACCGCTGGTTGGGCGACCATAAGGGTGATTTTCATAAAGATGTTCTTTTAACAACAAACCAGCCACATGACCAGGGTTTTGCTTTGCCGATTTCAAGCCACTTAAAACAGCGTCCTGCATACGCAAAAAGGCATCATCATCAAAGCGTGGTTTTCTAATAGCGTCGCGTAATAACGTCAGAGATTCCTGTTTATGGTCACTTAACATACGCATGGAAAATGTGGTGTTCAGTAAGGATGCATTTACGGAAAAAAGTGAACCAATAGATTCAAGTGATTCTGTATAAGCCTTCGAATTTTTATCCGCAGCCCCTTCATCAAACAAGCTAGATGTTAAATTTGACAAACCGCCCTGGCCTTTAGGGTCAAAAGCACTACCGTTTCTAAAGGCAACCTGTATGTTCACCATCGGTAAGCTCGAGCTTTCAACCAAATAGGCTTTAATACCCAATTTTGGTGAAACAACTTGTTGAATTTCGACAGCTTGTGCTGAAATAGAAAATAGAAAGATGAAGGCCGTTAGAATGAAATGCATGTTGTCATTTTCTCTTATTATTTGAATGCATTATATTTTACGACAAATGCGCCGTTATGGCTATAAATTTAAACGCCTGTGTATAAATACACAGGCGTTTAAAATGGATAGGGCTTTAAGGTTTTAGGTTACGTTTAAACATAACACCTCAGTTTTAAAGTTCTAATTACTATCTACTACTAAAGTAATACAGACAACAATACAGCAGCAAGACTTGTTAGTCCAGTTATTATTTCACAAAAAGTGATTATAATTCAGAAGCTTCTGAAACAAGTAAACCCGTTGTAGACTGTGGCTTATTCATATACGTCTTCGCTACTGTCAATAAATCTGACACATTAATGCTTTTTATATCCTCTAACCATGTGTCGTAATTTTGTGCTGTACCACCAGCAATAAGCCATCGGCCAAATACATAAGCCGAGCTAAAAGGGTCGTCCCTGCCATAAATATCAATAGAGACACGCTTTGTTTTAGCACGAGAAAGCGCCCCTTCGTCAACACCATCCTTTAAAAATTGAGCCAACACTTTTTCATACGCAGCCTCAATAACAGCAAGTTTAACGCCTGGTTTAGGTGATATCATCACATCAAAACTCGACTCAGAACGCGCGACACCTGTATAATGCACCGACACAGCATCCGCCAACTTTTGATCTTTCACCAATGACTCATAAAGAATACTTGAAGAACCGCCGCCCAATACTTGCGACAAAAGTGAAAGCTTCAAATAGTCTTCCGTACCTTTAGTAGACCCTGCAATACCAGCAAAGGCGCTTGGCACACGGTAACTTCTTGTCCATTGTGGTATCTCAATTTCACTGTCAATTTTTTCAAAGCGCTTCGCTTTTGTCCATAAAGGCTCAATCGGCCAAGCGTCATGTTCTATTTGTTTTGTAGAGGGTACTTTGGCGTAAGTTTCTGCCACAAATTTTTTCGCTTCGGCTTCATTGATATCACCCACTAAAATAAGGAAGGCATTGTTTGGCTGATACCAGCGTTTATACCAGTCATGTGCCATCTCGCTTGTATAAGCTTCAATGTCCTTCTTCCAGCCAATAATAGGGCGTCCATAAGGATGGTTTGGCATATGCTTGTTAGAAAGATCTTCATAAAAACGGTTTTGAGGTTTTGAGTCAATGCGCCAGCGTCTTTCTTCCATCACAACAGAACGTTCGGGTAAAAACTCACTATCCGTAAAGGTGAGGCCACGCATACGATCGGCTTCAATTTCCATCATTTTAGCGACATTTTCTTTCGCTACTTTTTGAAAGTAACCCGTGTAGTCATATGACGTGAAGGCGTTATCTTGCCCACCATGACGTGCAACAATTTTGGAAAATTCTTGCGGTGGCATATTTTTCGTTCCCTTAAACATCAAATGTTCAAGCATGTGTGCTATACCGGTTTGGCCTTCTTTTTCGTCCCCTGCCCCTGTTTTATACCAAACAAAGTTCACAACCACGGGCGTGCGGTTGTCGGGTATAACGTAAACATCCATACCGTTTTCGAGTGAAAATTTGCTAAAATCAAGCCCCCACGCACTAGGTGCAATGAGGGCAAGAATAGCAGCTACAATAAAATGCTGTCGGTGCATATTTAAGCCTTTTAGTTGTTTTTATTTTTTTCTTCGTCTTTAGCTATTTCAATAAGATCTTCAAGTGATGGGTCTGTATTTTCTTCTTCTGAAAACATACTTTCAAACCAACCTTTTTGCTTCACTTCTTTAGCTTCTGTACGTGATTCAGCCGCCATCACCTCACGGATATTGATATGGCTTGCATCAGCACCAGCTTCATTTAATAGCCAAGCATCATTTGAATGACTGACTGTTTTTTCTACTTTTTTATCACCTAAAATAAGATCTTTTGCTTTTTTATTACTGTGAATAACAGCAGGTGCTTGCCCTTGGCGTGGTGGGCGCAACTCAAAGCTTGGTGGTAGTGTCAGTGGCGCACTGTCAAGTACAGCCATTTCATCTGGGCCTTTTTTACTGCTTAAGCAACCTGTTAAAACAACAGAAGCCACTACCAAAGTCATTAATTTATACATTTTTATTTTCCCCAATTTATTTCTTATCTTCAATTTCTGTGGATTCTTTAAATCCATCCCACAATATTAACACGACACCGATAAATATAGCAATATCCGCCACGTTAAATGTTGGCCAGTGCCAGCCTGCGTAATGGAAGTCTAAAAAGTCGACCACTGCGCGGTGCAAGAAACGGTCAATGGCATTACCAAAAGCGCCCCCTGCGATTAAAGCAAGACCAAGAACGTATGAAAGCCTTTCTTTATGCTTTGCCATCACGTGAATAATAATTACACCAACAACAATGGCAAAAATACCGAGTATTTCTGGCAAGTCTTCAGCGTTAATACCGCCAAGCATACTAAAGGAAACACCACGGTTAAAAGCAAGCCTGAGGTTTAAAAAACCGTCAATAATACTCGTTGGCTCGGCCGTTAGGTAAGTCAGTGCCATGTGTTTTGTTGCTTGGTCGAGCGCAATACACACAATAGCAACCAGTAAACCTAGCAAGCGCATTGAGATATAAGTTTTCATTATTTTCATATTATTCTTCTCCTATAAGTTAATTTTAACACCAAAGGGGCGCTGTAGGTGTAAATTTTTCTGTTTAGTGGCTGTGGAAAATTCTGCTTTATAGAGACACACCTAAAATTTATAAAAATAAGGGGTGCCTCACACAAATAATTTAAGCCGCTGCCTCTTTTTGTTTGTTGGTTCTCATAGCAATATCGTCACGTTTTGTCACATATTCACCGTCAGCAATTTCAACAGCGTCAGCCTTTGGAATGTATTTCCATGAGCGTGTGCATTTGACGTAATCAGGGTTTTGCGTCAATGGCTCAACTTTAGACCCTGTCTCTTTTGTCAAAGGCTTCACTTTAGTATCTGTATCTTTGTTTTGTAGTTTAAATTCAGAAATAACTAACATATCAGCTAATTCCTCTTCGGTGAAACCACGAGATTTCAGCTGGTTATCCGTATATAATATCTTAACTTCAAGGTTGGACTTAACATCACCAGCATTACGTTTTTCATCAATCTTGAGGTTAACTCCATTACGAATATCCCAAACCGCATCAAACTTAGCTTCAAGCTCGGCATTAAACCACTTATCTTCTAGCTTTGAAAAATCTTCAAGGTGCAGTTCGGCGGTTTCACCAAAGGCACTTTTCCACACTTCGTCGGTTGTGAATGGTATAACGGGTGCAAGGTGCGTTGTAATACCTTTAAGAACATGCATCAACACTGTTTGGCAAGCACGGCGGCGCTTGTAATATTCAGCACCTTCGGCTGTTTCGTTGCGTGGGTCGCAGTATAAACTGTCTTTACGAATGTCGAAATACAGGCTTGAAAGTTCTTTAGAGCAGAAGTTATGGAGTAATTCATAAACACGGCGGAATTGGTATTTGCCGTAGTTTGTTTGAACCTCTTCAAGTGTTGAATATAGCTTACTAAGCACCCATTTTTCAAGCTCGGGCATATCTTCATAAGCCACGGTGTCTTCTGCTTCGTTGAAGTCATATAAGTTACCAAGTAGGAAACGGAATGAGTTGCGGAAACGGCGGTAGCTATCAGCCACACCCTTCATAATTTCTTCACTGTAGCGAATGTCTTCGTTATAGTCAGCCCCTGCTACCCAAAGGCGCAAAATATCCATACCATATTGTTTTTGAATTTGTGAGGGTGCCACAACATTGCCGATAGATTTCGACATTTTTTTACCTTTACCGTCCACCACAAAACCGTGCGTCAGCACTTGTTTGTAAGGTGCGTGACCGTTAGTTGCCACACAAGCTGTTAATGAAGAGTTAAACCAACCACGATGTTGGTCAGACCCCTCAAGGTACAAATCGGCTGGTAATGTTTGGCCCATTTTTTGTTCAACAACGTGGGCGTAAGTTGTGCCACTGTCAAACCAAACGTCTAGAATGTCCGTTTCTTTTTGCATTTCAGATGCGTCCCAGCCTTTGGCTTCAAGGTAGCCCGCAGGTAGAAGCTCTTCAACGCTTAATGTTTCCCAAACGTCGATACCGTCTTTCGCCACAAGTGCTTGGATATGTGCAAACACCTCTGCTTCAAATGTATATGTACCCGATGGTTTGTGTAGCATAATGGTGATAGGCACACCCCAAGCACGTTGACGTGAAATACACCAGTCAGGGCGACCACTTAACATGGCTGTAATACGGTTTTCACCGTAGGCAGGTATCCAACCGCCCGCCTCACCAATAGTTTTAATTTCTTTGAGGGCTGTTTGGCGTACTGTTGCTGTATCATTTTCAGCTACCTTGTCTAACGCTACAAACCACTGCGGTGTTGTGCGGAAAATAAGAGGCGCTTTTGAACGCCATGAAACGGGGTAAGAATGCTTCATTTTGTACCAACGCATTAATGCACCGCTCTGGGTCATTTCTTCAATAATAAGTTTTTGCGCGTCCCATATCACTTGTCCTGTAAGCTTCACACCTGTTAAAGGCAGGTCACCAATTTCATCGTCATATTGGCCCTTACCATTCACGTGGCAAATAAGGTCTAAACCTTCTTTTTTACCAATTTCAAAGTCATCGGCACCGTGTGAAGGGGCAATATGTACAAAACCTGTACCGCCGTCTTGCGTGACGTGGTGTCCTTCTAAAATAGGAGAAGCTTGATTATAAAAGGGGTGTTTAGCAATAAGGCCTTTAAAGTATGACCCTTTAACGTTTTTCACTTCTTTGAATGCTGTAAAACCAACCATTTTAGCAAAGTCCGCTTTTAGGCTATCGGCCACCCAAACTTTGTCGCCCACATTGGCGGTGGCTTTTTCGAAAACTTCCGTCGCTTCAAGTAGTACATAATCAAAGTCAGCGCCGTAAGCAACAGCCTTGTTGGTTGGCATTGTCCATGGTGTTGTTGTCCAGATAACAATAGATTCATCTGTATCAATAATTGGGAATTTCACGTAGATAGCGAGTGATTCCTTGTCGGCGTATTCTACTTCAGCTTCAGCCAGTGATGTCTCTTCAACAGTGGACCACATAATAGATTTAGCACCCTTGTAAACAAGCCCTTTAGCGGCCATTTTACCAAGCTCACCCACAATACCCGCTTCATTTTTAGCGTCTATTGTAAGGTATGGGTTTGAAAAGTCAGCAACCACACCAAAGCGTTTACCGTCTTCTATTTGTGTTTCAACCCAACCTTTTGCAAAGTCACGGCAAAGGTCACGAATTTCTTTAACACTGTAATCTTCTTTTGTTTTGCCTTTAGCTTTAAAGCTTTCTTCAATTTTCCATTCAATCGGCAGACCATGACAGTCCCACCCTGGAGTGTAAACCGTGTCGAAGCCAGCCATTTGCTTCGAGCGCACAACAAAGTCCTTCAACGAAAAGTTTAGAGCATGGCCAATGTGTAAATTACCGTTGGCGTACGGAGGGCCACAATGCAAAATAAAAGTCTTACGTCCTTCTGTTTTTGACTTTTGGCGCAACTGCCCATAAATGTCTTTTTTAATCCAAGACTGCGCCCATTCAGGTTCGCGTTTTGGTAGGCCTGCACGCATAGGAAATTCAGTTTCTGGCAGGTTTAAAGTTTGGCGGATATTGTCTGACATTTTTTACTCTTCTATTTTATCGATTAAGCTTAATTTAATTTTACCTTCTAAAAGGTTTGGCAAGTTAGGTAATGGCGGTATATAGCCTGTGTTATCTTCAACTTTTAACGGCACAACACAACTGTCTACCTGCATAGACGGATCAGTATACTGGATTTTTGCAAGGTAAACACCATTTTTTACAGGCGTATAATGGGAAAAATGCGCAACAAGGTTGCAGTGGCTGTCTTCATGCAAAAAACTATAGGCAGAAAACACACGCCCCAACAATAAGTTGGCCTGTTTTAATTGACCGTCCGCAAGGAGTGTTCTAATGCGTGTCGATGAAAAACGTGCGGTTTCATCACATATAACATCCTTCACAACAACTGTTTCAAAGCCTTGCAAATCACCGAGTTTTTTTAACTTTACGGCACTGCCTTCTCGCCCTTTACCAAAGGCGAAGTCTTCACCCACAACAATGGCTTTTACATGAAGGTCGTGTTTTAAATGGTCAACAAAATCTGAAAAATGGGTCGCTGCAAAGTCTTTTGTAAAAGGCCTGGCAACAAGCAGTTCTATTCCTAATTTTTTAAGAATACGCGCCTTGGCTGCAAAGGGTGTGATAGGTTTGGGTGCTTTTTCACCGAGGAATAATTTTTTAGGGTGAGGTTCAAAGGTATACAATACAGTTGTTAAGCCCTGTTCCTCAGCCCGTTTAACGCCCTGAGATATAAGGCTTTGATGCCCCTTGTGGACACCATCAAAATTACCAATGACAATCGCCGTGCCTTTGGAAATATCCACCTTATTAAATTCTCGACGCAATACAGTAAAATTCATGGTGCTTAACATAAGCTAAAAGCACGAAAAAGGCCAGAAGCTATTTGCATAACCACCAGCCTTTTTACCATTTATTTCAGCTCGCTATTTATTGAACAAACTATGGTCGGCAATATTGTAGGCGACCCGTTCCAGGGTTAAACCTAATAGCACCCTCATTGACACCATCACATACTTCAGCACCTGTACCCGCCACTTTAATTGTACCAGAAACATCTACCGTAGCATGAACACCAACTGTAACACCTGTCACGTTCGCACCAATAGCCAATTTGTCATTCGCCAAGTCACCATATAAAATGTTACCAATGTTCAGCTGATCGTCTGCTGTTATAACTGGTACCGTTACACTGGCACCAATAGCAATGTTATTGCTACCCGATGTAAGTGATAGGTTCG
>JBLILN010000025.1:0-20109 GCA_047635695.1 Alphaproteobacteria bacterium | reverse complement strand
ATAAATGTTTCCTAAATAAAAAGGCGCTTGCCCATGAATAAATTCTCGAAGTTCGAGATTTTTGAAACGTTAAAGCCTAAAGGCTGATTTGTACTTCTATTATAAATATAGGTGAGGGGCTGGATATTTCAAGGTTTACTTTTGATAATTATATATTTATTGATGCTCTACGTCTTGTAATCCCAAAATTAATGCGTATATATTAATGTGAAGTAACACATTTGCTTTGGCCCTGGCCGATTTTAGTTATCAATTTTATTGGTAACAACACCCCAACCCCATAAAAGTGGTTTGTTGAAACTTCACACCCCCACTCAAGAATCTATAAATAGGTTCAGTAAGTGCTTAAATGCACATTTTTAGGAGACATTTTATGTCTTGTTTTAAATATTAACAGTATCAGCCTTCCTTGTTAAAACGTATCCATGCCTTCTTTAGTGAAGAAGTTGCTACTAAAATGAAGCAAGAGCACATTGAATGTGAGCATGATGATTTTGCAGGTAAAATTGACCGTACAAAATTTGGTGACCGTAACTATCGGGTTTCTGTCTTTAAGAAGGATTATTTTGAACGTTGTGAATACGTTATTGGTAATAGATGCCTTATGTCTGGTCGAAAGTTAATTAGGAGTGGTGACTATTTTTACTACCCGCAGTTTAATGCTACTCGCTATTATGATGAAAATAATCACGAAATGATAATTGACTGGAATAATGACTGGAAGTCGCCTGTAAATTTAGGTACACATATTGCAGTTCAAAACCCTAATTCATGGTCTGCGAAGCGCTCACCGATATCCCCAGAAAAGCTATTGGTTATGCGTGAAGTATATTACCCAAAAGATGCTTTGTTACTTAAGTCTATACTTCAATGTTTTGAACGAGAGGTGTTTGGAGATAAACAAAAACTTTCTCGTTGGGATTTTTATCTTAAATGGAAGGGATCTATTAAAGATGAAGCCGTGCTTAAATATCTAGATGAACATACAGATTATACTGAATATGTATGACATTGACACGTCATAACGAATAAGAAAAGCTTCCTTTTGGAGGTTTTTTTTATGGAGAAGGTGTGCGGAATATTGCCGTTATATTTATCTAGTAAAAATCTAAAGTTCGGATGTTTAATGTTGTAAAGCCGAATTGACTTAAAAAGTTGTATATTTTCATTAAGAAAACACTAGACAGCTCCCCGCAAAAGAGTTACATTGCGGGTAATTTCTGGCTTTGTGTCAGAGGTGTGGCTTTTCGGTATAGTGCCAAAAAGCTGAAAGATATGAAATTATAAAGGATAAATAGATGTCTCAAATGACAAGTCGTGGGCGCGCATCCCGTGTACGCCATAAGCTTAAAGGTTTAGCTGTTGAAGGCAAACCAAGGCTGAGCTGCCATCGTAGCAACACGCACATCTATGCTCAGATCGTTGATGATCTGAACGGTGTGACTCTTGCCTCTGCTTCTACAGTAGACAAGAAACTACGTAAAGAAATCAAAAAAGGTGACACTGTTGACGCCGCTACTGTAGTAGGTAAAGAACTTGCTGCACGTGCGAAAAAAGCAGGTGTTGAAACAGTATACTTCGACCGTGGTGCAAACCGCTTTGCTGGTCGCGTTAAAGCTTTGGCTGACGCTGCTCGTGAAGGTGGTTTACAATTCTAGTAAGGAAAGATATATAAAATGGCATTTAATCAAGAAAACAATTCTGGTTTCGTTGACAAACTTGTTGGCATTAACCGTGTTGCTAAAGTTGTAAAAGGTGGTCGTCGTTTCTCTTTCTCTGCTATCGTTGTAGTAGGTGATGAAAACGGCCGTGTTGGTTGGGGTTCTGGTAAAGCTAAGGAAGTTCCTGAAGCTATCCGTAAAGCAACTGACGTCGCTAAGAAGAAAATGATCCGTGTACCAATGCGTGATGGTCGTACTCTACACCATGACATCAAAGGTCAATTCGGTGCAGCTAACGTTATGTTACGCAGTGCTCAGCCTGGTCGTGGTATCATCGCTGGTGGTCCAATGCGTGCTGTATTTGAAGCGGTTGGTATTAAAGACGTTGTGACAAAGTCACTCGGCTCTAACAACCCTTACAACATGATCCAGGCTACTTTTGCTGCTTTCGCTAAGTTGCAAACACCACGTGGTGTTGCTTCAAAGCGCGGTAAGAAAGTTTCTGACTTCGCACGTTTCCGTGAACAAGCTGAAGCGCAAAAAGTTGCGACACCAGTTGTAGCGGCTCCTGTAGTTGAAACGAAAGAAGCTAAAAAAGCTCCTGCTAAAAAGGCTCCTGCTAAAAAAGCAGCTCCTAAGACGGAAGCTACTAAGAAAGAGGAAACTAAATAATGGCTGCGAAGAAAACAATCACAGTGAAGCAAATTGGTAGTTCAATTGGACGTAAAAAAGACCAAGGCGCAACATTAAAAGGTTTAGGTTTGAATAAAATGCACCGTGAGCGCACTCTAGAAGATACTCCATCAGTACGTGGAATGATCTCTAAAGTTTCTCACCTTGTAGAAGTTATCGAATCTAAATAAGTATTATTTGTTGGGCGTCGTTATGGCGCCTGACAAAGCTAACAATTAGGCAAAAGGGAAACCGAGTCATGAAACTAAACGAATTAGCTGATAACAAAGGCGCAAGAAAACTTCACACACGCGTAGGTCGCGGTGAAGGTTCTAAAGGTAAAACATCTGGTCGAGGCCAAAAAGGTCTAGGCGCACGTAGTGGTGGTAAAGTATTTATCGGTTTTGAGGGTGGACAAAACCCACTATACCGTCGCTTACCAATGCGTGGTTTCAACAATTTCAACTTCCGTACAGTTTACACAACTATTAACGTTGGTGATCTTGAGTTTTTAGCTCAGGACGGTCGTTTGGATATTACGAAGCCTATTACTATCGCAACTTTGCAAGAAATCGGTTACACGAAGAAAGCACACGATGGTCTTAAAGTTCTTGGACACGGTGATGTGACTGTTAAGTTCATCATTGAAGCGAAGCATGCAACTAAATCTGCTATCGAGAAAATCGAAAAAGCAGGTGGTAAGTTGAATCTTATTGCTCCAAAACCAGACATGAGTGGTATTAAGCTTAAGAAAAAAGCTGATCGCTAGTCACATTTTACACCTCCTCTAAGCCTTGGCTTGGGGGAGATGTATTACTTAAAATAATTTTGAAATTAAATATACCGAAGTAGGAATAATAAAATGGCAACAACACCGATGGGTAGTCGTACAGAGATGGCAGGTTTACTAGCGAAGTCTAGTGAGCTTAAAAAGCGTATTCTATTTGTATTAGGTGCCCTCATTGTTTTCCGTTTAGGGACACATATCCCTGTACCTGGTGTTGACGCGTTGACATTGTCACAGGTTAATACAACTTCTACTGGCGGTATTATGGACATGCTAAACATGTTTACTGGTGGTGCGATGAGCCGTATGGCTGTCTTCTCACTGGGTGTTATGCCATATATTAGCGCATCTATTATTATGCAGCTGCTATCATTTGCTTACCCAGCCCTCTCTGACTTGAAGAAAGAGGGTGAAATGGGGCAACGTAAAATAACACAATATACACGTTATCTGACGCTGTTTATCGCATTTGGTCAGGGCTATGCCTATGCAATGGGCTGGGAACAGCAGACAGCGACCTTTGGTAGTGAAACTGTGAACCTTGTTGTTACTTCTGGTGCGATGTTTAAACTACAAGCCGCCTTTACATTGATGACAGGAACAATGTTCTTGATGTGGTTAGGTGAGCAAATTACAGGCCGTGGTATTGGTCAGGGTGTATCTGTTCTTATTTTTGCAGGTATTGTTGCTGAACTACCTGCGGCTATTTACCAAACAATTGAACAAATGCGTGTGGGTGCTGTTGCTGGTTATATCGGTGTTTCAGTCTTTGCAGTTGCAATGATTACAATTTTCGCTGTGGTTTACATGGAAACAGCCCGCCGTAAGGTGCTTGTACAATATCCAAAACGTAATATGGTGGGTAGCTCAGAAGCTTCACACATGCCATTGAAAATCAACATGGGTGGTGTTATGCCAGCTATTTTTGCGAGCTCTATTTTGATGGCGGCATTGAGTGTTGTTAACATGAACCCGAATGCTGACTGGGCACAATGGCTTGCTGCTTGGGTAACACCAGGACAACCTATTTACATGATTATCTTTTCGGCTTTCCTTATCGTAATGTGTTTCTGGTGGTTAACAGTGACGTTTAATTCTAAAGACGCTGCTGATAACTTAAAAAAGCAAAATGGTTTTGTACCGGGTATCCGTCCAGGTAAAGCAACAGCTGAATACTTCGACTATATCTTGAAACGTATTACTCTGATCGGTGCTATTTACTTAGTGATCATCTGTAATCTACCACAAGTCATTATGGGTCAATTCAATATTCCAGCTAATGCTGCTTACTTAATGGGTGGTACAAGTTTGCTTATTATCGTGAGTGTGACGATTGATTTGGTTGAGCGTATTCAGTCTCACCTTATCGCACAGAAATACGATAGCCTATTGAAGAAAACGAAGTTTAAACGCAATAAGGGTGCGAGATAATCCCATGAACAAACCTATGCACATCATATTTTTAGGCGCTCCGGGTGCTGGTAAAGGTACGCAAGCTCAAATGTTAGTAGAGAAATATAATATTCCTCAACTTTCTACGGGTAATATGCTGCGCGAAGCGATTGTGAAGGGCACCGAAGTTGGCAAGCAAGCACAAGAGGTAATGAACCGTGGTGATCTTGTTTCTGACGAAATTGTATTAACAATTATTGAAAGTCGTATTAAAGACGAAGACTGTGCAAACGGCTTTATTCTTGACGGTTTTCCAAGGACAGTTGTTCAGGCTCAGGGCTTGGACGAACTGTTTAAAAATAATAATCTTCAGCTTGATCATGTCTTTTGCTTAAACGTCTCTGATGACGTTGTAATTGACAGGCAGGCAGGGCGCTTATTTGCGCCGAAGAGTGGCCGTGTCTATCACATACGTAATAATCCTCCTAAGGTGGCAGGTAAGTGTGATATAACCGGTGAAGAGCTTGTGAAGCGTGATGACGATAATGAAGATGTGTTACGTCACCGCTTAAATGTTTACCGTGAGCAAACTGCACCGGTAACAGCCTACTATGCAGCGCAAGGTATGGTACAAGAATTTGATGGTGGCCAAAGTGTGGACACCGTCTTTAATGCGTTGACAACAGCAATAGCTGCGTCAGCAGCGGCTTAATTTATAAAGGAGTAAGGTAGTTTGGCTAAAAACGATGTTATTGAATTAGAAGGTAAGGTGTTAGAAATTTTACCTAATACAACGTTTAAAGTGCAGCTTGAAAACGGCCATGAAATATTGGCTCACATTTCAGGTAAAATGCGTCAGTTTAACATTCGTATCCTCGCAGGGGATAGTGTAACGGTTGAAATGACACCTTACGACTTATCAAAAGGTCGTATTACATATAGGCAGAAATAATTCTGCAAATTGACTAAAACAGGAGAGTAAAAAATGAAAATAGTATCATCTATTCGTAGTAAAAAAACACGTTCACGTACTTGTATCGTTGTTAAGCGTCGCGGACGTTTATACGTGATCGACAAAATGAACCCACGTAACAACTGCCGTCAAGGCATTGGCCGTCGCTAAATTTTTTTGGAGTGATTGTTTTTTCTATCTTTTTGAAATATAAGTGTATTTTAAGAATAAATGAAAATAAACAGCTTGCTCTATAAGTTCGGTGTTATACCGAAAATGAATTTAAGTGCTTATTTTCTTGACATTTGTTAGGAAAATGGTATTTTCAGCGATATTCGTGGAAAAAACGAATACAATTTTATTAAAAGGAGAGAAATCGTGGCTCGTATTGCCGGTGTAAACATACCTACAGATAAACAAGTTTGGGCTTCCCTGACTTACATTTACGGTATTGGCCGCAAAACTGCTTATGATATCCTTGAAAGCGCTAAGGTTAAATCTGACCTACGTGTTCAAGATCTATCAGAAGAGCAAGTTGCGAAAATCCGCACAATTATTGAAGCAGACTACATTGTAGAAGGTGACTGCCGTCGCCAAACAGCTCTAGACATCAAACGTTTGATGGATTTAGCTTGCTACCGTGGTTTGCGTCACCGTCGTGGATTGCCAGTTCGTGGACAAAAAACAAAGACAAACGCGCGTACTCGTAAGGGTCCCCGTAAGTCTGTTGTTAAAAGATAAAGGAAGAGAAGTAAATAATGGCTACTCAACAAACAACAAGTCGTGTTAAACGCAAAGTAAAAAAGAACATTACCAACGGTATTGCTCACATATACTCAACGTTTAACAATACAATTGTAACAATTACAGACGTTCAAGGTAATACTATTTCTTGGGCAGCAGCTGGTGAACAGGGCTTTAAGGGCTCACGTAAGTCAACACCATATGCAGCTCAGCTTGCAGGTGAATCTGCTGGTGCTAAAGCGCAAGAACATGGTATGAAAATTTTGGAAGTAAACGTTAAAGGTGCTGGCTCAGGCCGTGAATCTGCCTTGCGCGCTTTACAAGCGATTGGTTTTGATATTACAACTATTCGCGATATGACAGCAGTACCACACAATGGTTGCCGTCCACCAAAAGCACGTCGTGTATAAATAAAATAGGGTGCAGACAGGGGTTGAAATATATGCCTGTCGAGCTTAGAAAATAAACTGTTAGTCCTCTTGAGAGGAAAACAAAAACATAAAGGAATTGAAGATATGCAAATTCAGAAAAACTGGAAAGAGCTTATTAAGCCGAACAGTGTAAACATTGCGCCTGGTCGTGATGGACGTAAAAATGCTACTTTTACAATTGAACCGCTAGAACGTGGCTTTGGTCACACAATGGGGAACGCACTACGCCGTATCCTACTATCTAGCTTACAAGGTTCTGCTGTAACTCAAATTAAAATTGAAGGTGTTTTACACGAATTTTCTTCTATTCCTGGTGTTATGGAAGACGTAGCAGAAATTATTCTTAACATTAAAGCAATGGCAGTTCGTTTACATGCTGATGAAGCTAAAACAGTACAACTTAAGGTTAAAGGTCCTTGTACTGTAACAGCTGGTGATATCACATGTGGGGCAGATGTTGAAGTTATCGACACTGAACATTACATTGCAACTTTAAGTGACGGTGCTGAATTAAACATCGAACTTACTGTTGACTCTGGTAAGGGCTACAGCCCTGCGGCAAACCACCGCCCAGAAGAAACAATTGTTGGTCTAATTCCTGTAGATGCGATTTACTCTCCTGTTCGTCGTGTATCTTTCAAAGTAACAGATGCTCGTGTTGGTCAAGATACTGACTACGATAAACTGTCTCTCGATATTGAAACTAACGGTTTTGCTTCACCTGAAGATACGCTTGCTTATGCAGCACGCATTCTTCAAGACCAGCTACAACTCTTCATAAACTTTGATGAAATCATCGAAGAAAAAGAAGTGAGAGAAAGCACACCTGACATTAACCCTAACCTGTTAATGAAAGTTGACGAGTTAGAGCTTTCTGTACGTAGTGCAAACTGCTTGAAAAACGATAACATCGTTTACATCGGTGACTTGGTTCAGAATTCTGAATCTGCAATGCTTAAAACACCAAACTTTGGTCGCAAGTCTCTTAACGAAATTAAAGAAGTACTTGGAACTATGGGTCTTGGACTTGGCATGCACTTAGACAGCTGGCCACCAGAAAATATTGAAGAACTTGCTAAGAAACTAGAATCAGAATTCTAATTTAAGCAACTTTTTCCTTTAGCGTCGCACCTTGTGCACATAAGTGGTGCACGGCGGCGCTAATAAAGAAATGACTAACTTAAATTGTTACTGAAATAGTTTTAAAGCATTAACTAACTAAATAAATAGAGAAAAGAGAATATATTATGAGACACGGTACCGCAGGACGTAAATTTAGTCGCACGAGCTCACACCGCAAAGCAATGTTCATGAACCTTGCAACTGCACTACTTGAGCACGGTCAGATTAAAACAACAGTTCACAAAGCGAAGGACCTTCGCCGCGTGGTTGAGCCTTTAATTACAAAAGCTAAAAAGGGTGACCTTGCAGCACGTCGTGAAGTTGGTAAAACAATTCAAAATAAAGAAATTTTGAAGAAGTTGTTTGATGAAATTGCACCAGCATTTGCAAAACGCCCAGGTGGTTACACACGCGTACTTCGCGCAGGTTTCCGTAAGGGTGATGCTGCTGACATGGCGATCATTCAACTAACAGAACAGGCTGCTATAACAGCGACAAAAGCAGAAAAACCTGCTAAAGAAGCTAAAAAAGTAGTAAAAGCTGATAAAGTGAAAGCAGATGCTATAGCACCTGCTAAGCAAGATACAGCTCCTACAAAAGAAGCTAAAAAAGCTGCACCTAAAACAGTTGCTGCTAAGGCACCTGCTCAAAAGGTTTCACCGAAAGGTAAATAAGCTTTCTTATCTCTACTATTTAAGGCCCTCTTTGGAGGGCTTTTTTTTGGTAAACTATAGATAAGGGGCTAGAAATATTACATCCCCCCCCATACTAATGTCTAGAACGAACCTACACTTTTTCAACAAGCTACTTTTTGTACTTTTAAAGAGGGTGTTTACACCTTAATTTTTTTACTCATTTTTGAGGATATAATTATGGAAAAATTTCAACCTATCGCCCTGCAAGGCGCAAAAATCTGTGGGCTATTTTTAGCCTTTTTTGCAGTTTACTGTGGTGTAGCTACCTTATTGGTGAGTATTTAAGATTGGGTTACTGCAATTTTAGCCGTTATTGTCCTTATTAGATTTTGTGTTTTTGAGGATCGTGACATTGATGAGGGCTATGATGCCTTTTATCATATGAAAATTGCTGTTTATAAGGGGCTGTCCTTTACTTGTTGGGCGGTCGCTTTGGTGAGTATGTTTGATGTTGTTTATACACCTGCGGTGCTTATGGCTACCCTTATGTCTGTTCTTTCTGTTATCGTATTACTAAAAAATACAAAACATGAAATAAATAGAGAGCAACTTAGAGGTGGTTTTAAATCCGCTTTAATAAACTTTCATGGCGTAGCAAAGAAGGCTTGTAATTGGTTAGTTGATAATAATTCAATTTATTATATCAACCGTTTTATGCGCTATATGGGTTATGCTGTTGTGGTTTTGTCTGCGGCGTCAGTATTGTCGAAACCTATTATATTGGCGTTACTTGTATTGACTTTTGCGGGTTATGTGACTTTGCTAGTCGCAAGAGACTTTGTTAAGTTAAAATGTGATAAAGCTTTAGGGGTATCTCTAAAAGCTCTTTTGTGCTTGTTTATGTCTTCATTTTTATATGGAGAGGGGCTTTTTAATATACTGCTTGTTAGTATGTACGCTTCTTTTGTTCTCGTTGTTGTTGACGTCGTCATCGGGAATATTGTACCAGGCCTTGACGGGCCAGCAAATGACAGATCTTTAACTGAAACACCGATGCCTGTATGCAAGGCATCTAAAGATAGCGCATAAAAAGCCTTAAATGGCAAAACACCTCTTCGGAGGTGTTTTTTTATGCGCCATGTATGTATTACTGAAATATGTAAATCTATTTGTGCTTAATTAAGTCAGATACTGTGTACTTGCTGTAGATGTTTGGAGGTTTAGATACTCATGCTCATAGGTTTAAAGCGCCACGCGTAGCTAAAGGATGCTACGTGATATCCTATACCATAGCCTGAAGTTCTCATTGCCTTTGTCTTCACGCATATCCCACTGAATACGTCCTTCAAGCTCAGGGGCAACTTCATTGCCGTCATAGTCGTCGTTTACTTTTTGAAGTGTACCAAGCGGCACAGATTCAAATGATGCCCAGAGGTAGCAAATATTACCAGTAACCTTGCATTTATCATTAAAACTATTTTGTCTTTTCTCAATTGTCATGTGCCCATATTTATGGTGTTTGGTGCTTCGGTATTCCACATAAGGGCCCAGCCATCTAGCACGGTAACGCCCAGGTGTTATATACTCATTGTCATAAAGGGCGGCAACGGCATTTTCACTGCTAGGTGTACGAAGTGTTTTAAATATGTCTTGGCGTAAATCATGGTGGTAACCGTCCACAGCGGCAGAAAAGTTTTTAAGCTCGTCGCTTAAGGCGCCACCAGTAATATAGTCAAGATTTGATGTGATGGTATAACCAGCAATGACACTTAAACCACTAAATATAGCGAGCGTAATACGTGCGTCTAAGCCAAACATTGCTCCTTTTTGGTTTTTTATATGAGATTTAAAATATTTTTGCATTAGTATCTCCTTGTTTTCCTGCTTACAGCCTTATACAGCAAAGTACGTGGCTCTATCAGAGATATTGCACGTATTTTACCAGATAAATGCGCTGTTTTAATACTTTCAGGGCTTTCACCGACATTGCCATCTACGTAATCATTGATATAATTCCATATTTTTGTAGGTGTTTCACTAATGGCAATAAAGGCGTGGCAATCACCTTTATTTTCACAAGGAGACATATCATTGCGGTAATAAGTAATGTAGTAAGTGCCAAGAATACTGTGATTAGTCGTTTCTTCGTTAATATAAGGACCGTTCCATAATCTTTGAAAGCGGCTATTGATATAGTTCGAATTCCATAAAGCTTGAAAATCATCACGGCCATTGCTTTCAGCGATAGACTGTTGATAAAAAATACCCATATCTGTTTGCATTTGTATCATTGCATTTTCAACGGCGGCAAGTTCCTTCATGATAGATGCGTTGCGAATTTGTTCGATTCTACCAAGGGCGTAATAACCGGCAGTGACAGAAAGGGCTGCAAAAATAGCAATTGCAATGCGTGCATCAATACCAAAAATAGCACCTCTTGCATTAGATAAAAACTTTGAGTAAACATTTTTCATGCGATGTTCTTTATCTAAGTATTTTCTAATGCAGGGCGCTTGTGTTGGTTTTATTTTTTGCCCTATAAAAATATTAGAACCCTTTGCCTAGGTTGTTAATAAATTGGTCAATAATACCAAGGGTTTGTCCATGTGTGGTTGTTGTTTTTTTGCTTGGGTTAACTTTTTGTGCGTCGTCTTTTGACTTAAAGGTTAGTGACGAAACAACACCTTGCTTGTCAAAGTCAACAATAACAATTTCACGCTCAAGAAGCTTGCTGCGGCCAAGTGAGCCTACGGCTGCCTTTTCGGTGAAATAGTACCAACGTTTATCGTTAAAAGTACCTGTAGCTGAAGGAGAACCTAAAAGCTCTGCCACGTCGTTTTTTGTGTGGCTACCAATTTGAATGCGATCAAGGCGTTCCTGCTTCACGATACTACCGTGTGTCTCCATGCGCTTCGTACAAGCTGATGTTGCAAAAACGACTGTGCATAACACAGTAATGGTTAGAATAGTTTGTTTGAGCATAGGTCTTCCTTTTTTCAATAGATAAACACTTTATTTCATGTTAATTTAAGTTTACTACTTTTCTTAAAAGAGAATATGAAAAAAGGACAGTTTACGCAATGATTTTCAGCATATTTAAACGACGAGCAGACGGAAATACAACAAAAGTATTCGAAAGTGCGCTGTCACAGGCAAGAAATGCCTTTCCGAACCGATTTAATGTGGATTCTAACACCTTAGAGGCACGTCGCCATAAGTTTGAATCCATTTCAATTTTTATGGTTTTATATGCATGGTACCTGAAAGGAGAGGGCTCTAAAACAGCGAAAAACCTTTCTCAAGATGCTTATGACTACATGTTTGACAACTTTGAAATTGCTCTGCGTGAGCAGGGGGTAAGTGATGTACGCATCGGCCCTGAAGTTAAAAAACTAGCAGCGGCTTTTCATGGGCGTTTGGTTTCTTATGGTGAGGCTTTTGATGAAGGCAGTACCGCCAAGCTAACCGAAAGTTTTCTGAGAAATAGTGTGTGTGACAAAGCAAAGGCAATGAGCCTTGCTATCACGCTTATATCTGAAGCACGTAAAATGCAGGCACAAAACCTTAGTGGTTGGCTTAAAAACCTAGAAAACCTTCAAAGGAATGGTTCTGAGCCAAAAGAATTTGTCGCCGATAAAATGGAGGATGCGTCATGAATGAAACAAGAGACTACGTGAAGGTATATAAAAAAGACCCTTTTTCTGTATCTTTTAATGTCGATACCATGCGTAATGGTTCGTACCTCATAGAAGGTGATGTCACTGATGAAAATTGGAAAGGTGCTTGTAAACAAATAAATGTTCCTGAATTTGGCAAGTGCTTTATTCGCTGTATTGTGGAAAAAGCAGGCAATGTTTTAAACATGATGGGCGAAATTAAAACGACAATGAAACGTACTTGTGTGCGCACACTTAAAGAATTTCCTGAAGATGAGGTGATCAAATTTCACGAACGCGTATTCATCGATGACCGCGGCGAAGACGAAATTACAGTTGTTTTACACGGTGCTATTTTGGAAATGAAGGAATATTTAGTGCAACAAATCATTTTAAATATGAATTCTTACCCAATTCACCCCGATACACTTTCATGCAAAAAAGGCGAGTTTGATCTGAATGATGGGCAAGAAAAGGCCATTTTGAAAGAAAAAGAAGAAAAAAATCCATTTTCTGTCTTGAAAGACTTGAAATCTGACTCATAATCATATAGAAGTTAGCTTGAGTTTTGTTTTGTAGAACAGATTGATGGTAATAATACCGTTTCTTTGCTTTCAAGCATTAACGGTAAATTATACGAAAGAGAGAAAAATGGCAGTACCAAAAACTAAGATTTCAAGATCACGTCGTGGCCAACGTCGTTCTCATGACGCAATCAGTGCAGCAGCGCACCAAGAGTGCCCAAACTGTGGCGAATTGAAGCAACCACACCACGTGTGTCCTTCATGCGGCTTTTACGGTGACCGTGAAATTGTAGCACAAAAATCTTCTGACGATTTAACGTCTTAATTTTTTAAGCATGATTAAGGGTGGGGGGCATCATAGCCTCCTTTTCTGTATCTGATATAAATTAAATAAGGGTGTTAAGCATATGTCTGTCATTATTACTGGTACGGGTGGAGCTTTGCCTAAAAAAGTTGTGACCAACGATGACCTTTCTAAGGTTGTGGAAACAACAGACGAATGGATTCAGTCTCGTACAGGCATTAAGCAGCGATATTTTAAATCGGCAGGTGAAACAACTTCCACACTTGCAACAGCAGCGGCAAAACAAGCTTTAGAAGCTGCAAATTTAACAATTGACGATATTGATTTAATTATCGTGGGTACAGCAACGCCCGATCTGTCATTCCCGTCGGTTGCTTGTCAGGTTCAGGCTAACCTCGGTATGTCGCATGGAGCAGCCTTTGATTTGGCTGCGGCCTGTAGTGGCTTCATTTATGCCTTGGCAACCGCTGAAAGCTTTATAAGCTCTGGTAAGGCACGTAAAGCACTGGTTATTGGTGCTGAAACGTTTTCTGACCTTATTACGCCCGAAGATCGCACGACTTATGTCTTGTTTGGGGATGGAGCTGGTGCTGTTGTCATTGAAAAAAAAAATGATGAATCAGTAGATAGTGCCGGCATAAAAGCCGTTGAAATATTCAGTAATGGTGACAATATCAATGACCTTTATAGTGACGGTGGTGTTTCCACAACGGGGACTTCTGGTAAGGTTGTTATGAATGGCCGTGAAGTCTTTAAACAAGCAACAAAAACACTGAGTTCGCTTGTCACGGACATGCTTGATAAATATAATATAGATAAAGATGATATCGATTGGCTTGTACCACACCAGGCGAATAAAAGAATTATAGACGCAACAGCGAAGCATTTAGGTTTAGACGAGAGTAAAGTTATTTTGACAGTGGCTGAACATGCAAATACGTCCGCCGCCTCTATTCCATTGGCTTTGGACGTTGCAGTAAGAGCAGGGAAAATTAAAAAAGGCGACCTTATTTTTCTGGAAGCTTTCGGTGCAGGCTTTACTTGGGGTGCCGCACTGATAAAAATGTAAATTAAAGTCGATTAACTGTAGATTAACTTTGAAAACTTTGTTATATCTAAAGGAAATTATACTAAAGTAATCTATAGTTACTTATAAAATTAAAAATTTGATTGAAAGGTTATAAAGTATGCCTAACCACACTACCTTAACGAGAGCGGATCTAATGGAAGCTGTTTATAGCGAAGTTGGCTTGTCCCGCAAAAACTCATCTGAACTTGTAGAGCAAGTTTTAGAGGAAGTTGTTTCAACACTTGAAAAAGGAAATGCTGTAAAGCTTTCTGCTTTCGGTAACTTTTCTGTTCGTAGTAAAAATGAACGTATCGGCCGTAACCCTAAAACGGGTGAAGAAGTGCCAATTACACCACGTAAAGTACTTGTTTTTAAGGCTTCACATGTATTGAAGGATCGTATTAACGGTTCTCGCTAATTGACGCCAGATATTCAAAGCCTTCTGCTTTTTTTAAGTAGGAGGCTTTTTTTTGCTTTGAATCTCTTGAATAAATTGTACCTTCGCTTGCCTCTATGTTAGTATTTTTTTATATTTACAGGAACGACATGTTTACAAACAAAGGTAACGACGATGGTTGATAATTTAAATTTATTTGGTGAAACTTTAGCGCCTGAAAAAAAGGCTGAAGCCAAAAAAAAACGTGTAAAGTCTGACTCTGCATACCGTACCATTAGTGAAGTTGCTGACGTTCTAGGTGTTGCAACACATGTCTTAAGGTTTTGGGAAACGAAGTTTCCGCAAATTCAACCTGTTAAACGTGGTGGAGGCCGCCGATATTATCGCCCAGAAGATATTCAAGTGCTCGAACAGATCCAAGAACTTTTACATGATAAAGGTTATACAATAAGAGGCGTTAAAGCGCTGTTTAAAGAAAAAGGCGCAGTTGATGCTGCAGTGGGTAGTGAAGCTACTCAGTACAACAGTGAGCAGTCTAACAACGGCCTTACTATCCCCAGGGCATTTATAGATGAGCTTAAAATTATTAGAAGATTGTTAGACTAATGTATATAACAAAAGTTGCGCTTATCGCATTGTTATTGCCTGTATTTTCTGCTACAGCGGAAGATATTAAGGCGCCGCCAACAATTTTTGCAGTAGAGCAATATAATAATGTACCAGAACAGGACCCTCTTTCATTTATGTCATACGGTGAAGTGCCAGTTATGGAGTCGGCGGATGCATTTTCTACGTCGGTAACAGAGATTTTAGATGTCATAGATAGGCCATTGCTTAAAGAAGGGCCTTATAAGGCTCAGATTTCAATGGTAAACCGTCGCACAAATATTTTGACGGTGCAAAAATTTAACGAAGTAGAAAATAACCATACATTTAAAAATATCAATATACATGTAGCACAATGTATTCAGGACTACCAAAGTGTATTGGGCAACGATATAGCCTTTGTAGAGTTAACAGATGAGCAAGCGAATGTCTTGTTCACGGGTTGGATCTATAAGAAGCGACCTTCTTTGAATACTTTCGAGCATCCTATATACTCACTTGCCTTACTTTCTTGCTCATAGGAATAACTATATAAGCGGTTCTATCTAGGTTTCGTTTAAATGTCATTGTCTAAATGGCAACTTTCATTCAGCTCACCATTAATATATCTCGCTTATATAATTATTGTGTTTATTTTTTTTCTGTCTTAGCGCTTGAAATACCTCCCCCCCCCTATAATAGTTTTTGTAGTAATATATTGCCACTTTGTTGGTTTACCTTTTGTAATGACTAGTTATACAGCTAGTAAGGAACTTATATGAAATATCTGATAATTATATTTATTCTCGTTAACGTTTTTAAACCTCTTTTTTTGACGGATGAAGAAGGAGCGCAGCGCATACTTGAAAAAAAAGGATACACTGAAATAACCTTTAATGGCTATAAGTGGTTTGCCTGTGCATCAGCGGATATCTTTATTACTGAATTTAAAGCAAAAAACTTTAATGGAGTTTCTGAGTCAGGCGTTGTTTGTAGTGGTTTTAATAAATGAGCTACAATACGAAACTTGTAATTTATTGACGAATTAAAAAGCCCCTCTGTGAGGGGCTTTTTTGTGTCTCTATTCTAAAAGTGACAACCGCAAAGTATTAGAAAATTAAATCAAAATACTTGTGGGATAACACGCCGCAGCGCGACGCTGCTAGCACATGCCTTTTGAAACGCCAACGTTTATAGCTTTTAAGCAAGGAAGTTCACGGTATTGACCGTTCATGTCCATGCCATAACCAACAACAAATAAACCTTTAGGGATAGTAAAGCCGAAGTATTCAGCCTTCGCACCGCCGTCTTGACGACGGAGGAGGGTTGCTACCTGAATATTACTGGCAAAGCGTGCGGCAATAAGCCCGCGTAGGGCAGCAATGGTCATGCCTGAGTCAACAATGTCTTCAATAATTAAAACAGGGTTGTTACCAAAAGTTTTAGGGAAGGCGTCGGGGTTAATGCGTAAGTCTTCAATTTCTGTACCAGAGTATGAAGCCGTACCTGCGAAATGAACTTCCATCGGCACATTAATAAGGCGAATGAGGTCAGCTGCAAACATAAATGAGCCATTAAGTGTAATAATCACATGAATAAGCTTTTCACCATCATATGATTTGTTAATAGCGTTCGCAATAGTTGTAACGCGTTCTTTAATCGCTTCTGCACTGTAAACAGGTGACAACATTTTATAGACGCCCTTCTTCTAAAAATTTTTCTAATGTATGTATGTTATATTCGCCCGTTTTAAAGGCGTTGGTAGCAATTAAACGTCTCTGTAAAGGAGTTGTCGTTTTAATGCCGCCAATAACAAGCTCTTCGAGTGCGCGTTGCATGCGTGCAATTGCGTCTGCTCTTGTTGATCCGTGAACGATTAACTTTGCGATCATGGGGTCGTAGTATGGACTTACATCATAGTCTGTATAAAGGCATGAATCAACACGAACACCTGGACCACTCGGTGTATGGTAGTCAGTTACACGTCCGGGTGATGGTAAAAATGTCTCGCTATCTTCGGCTGTAATACGGCATTCGATAGAGTGACCACGTAGTTTAAGGTCTTTTTTCTGGAATTCTAACTTTTCACCTGCGGCTATACGAATTTGTTCACGGACAATATCAATACCTGTGACCATCTCAGTGACAGGGTGTTCAACCTGTAACCTTGTATTCATTTCGATGAAGTAGAATTTATCATCTTCGTATAAGAATTCAAATGTACCCGCACCTAAATATTTCATTTCTTCACATGCATTTCGCACGATATTTGAAAGTGATTCACGCTGTGCTTCTGAAATAGCGGGAGAAGGTGTTTCTTCAACTAATTTTTGGTGGCGACGCTGCATAGAGCAGTCACGTTCACCTAGGGTTAATACATTGCCGTGAGAGTCACACAACACTTGAATTTCGATATGCCTTGGTTCCTGTAAGAATTTTTCAATGAAGACACGGCCATCACCAAAGGCTGCATGTGCTTCGTTAGAAGCCACCGACAAGGCTATGCGTAATGCGCTGTCGCTATGCGCAACTTTCATACCACGGCCACCACCGCCTGATGTGGCTTTCACAATAACAGGGTAGCCAATGCGGTTGGCAACTTCTAGCCCTTGTTCTTCTGTTTCAACAATACCGTCAGATCCAGGGATGGTTGGGATACCAAGTTTACGTACGTAATCAAGCGCTTGAACTTTATCACCCATAACGGTTATATGTTCAGAGGCAGGGCCGATAAATGTAAAGCCTAGTTCTTCAACAATCGCTGCAAACTTCGCATTTTCACTTAAAAAACCATATCCAGGGTGAATGGCTTCGGCGTCCGTTAATTCAGCCGCCGCAAGAATACTTGGAATGTTCAGGTATGACTTGTCCGCAGCGGCAGGGCCGATGCATACAGATTCATTCGCCATTTTGACGTGTAGAGCGTTTTCATCCGCTTCTGAGTGAACGGCAACCGTCTGAATGCCCATTTCACGGCAAGCGCGGTGGATGCGAATTGCAATTTCACCACGGTTAGCTATAAGGATTTTTTTAAACACAGCTACTTTTCTTCTTAGTTAATAACGAATAAGGTTTGGCCAAATTCAACAGGTGAGGCATTTTCAGTTAAAATGTCTGAGATGATACCATCTTTATCTGCTTCAACTTGGTTCATGGTTTTCATAGCTTCAATAATACAAAGCGTCTGACCTTTTTTAACTTTATCACCAATACTCACAAAGGGAGCAGTTTCAGGCGAAGATGAGCGATAAAAAGTACCAACCATCGGTGATTTTAACACGTGACCAACTATTTTTGGCGCAGCTTCTTCTTGAATTTGAGGCAGTTGAACCGCAGGGGCAGCTTGAAGGGTTGTGTTCGCAACAGGAGCCATGTTACGGCGTAAACGAATTGTACCGCCATTTTCAGAAACTTCAACTTCGTCGACTTCTGTCTCTTTCATAAAATCTACCAACGTACGTAGGTAGTCTAGGTCAAATTTGGGTGTTTTAGCTGTCATTAGTAAGATCCTTTTCTGTTAGGGCGCTAGAGAAACTCTCAATACGCTCAAGGTGGCGCATCTGCCTGTTGATTTTTTCAAGGTCTTCTAGCCATTTGGCTAAAAGAGGTTCATGTTCAGCGCTCACCTGTTCAAGTCTATTTTTCAATAGTTCTATTGCGTCAGCGAGGTCTGGATAGTGCGCTTCTATTTTCATGCTTTTTAAATCAATTTAATTTGTTTAAATAATATACAGGTTTTACCATATTTTTCAGTCTAGTTTAACTCTTTTCTGCAAGGGTAAGCATTTCTTTTGCAATATCAAGGCGTGCCTGTTGTTTTTTATCGTCTTTAGTCATGTGCATTTTAGCAATTTGCAGATGAAGATTTATGTCTTTTTGGTTCTTTTTTAAAGCGGCCTCTTTGGCAAGGTATAAGTGGCTTTCGAAGAGCTCTCCTTTTTTACCATGGGCAATGCCAAGGCTTTTGTATATGTGACTCCACGTTGGGCGAGCGATACTGACAATATGCAAATGCTTTATCGCATCGTCGTACTCTTCTAGTATAATATTGTTTTGTGCGAGCTGTAAGCGAATAAAGTTTAGGTCAGGGTTTAAATCAAGGGCTTTTTGAAGTACCTTGTCAGCGTCTTTATACCGGGCCTTATCTTGGTATAATTGTGCGAGCAGTTCATAGTGAAATGGTTTTGAAACCTGTTGTGGGTTCATAGCTTCGGCAAGTAAAATGGCTTCATCAATTTTGCCCTGCAAGGCAACGGTGATGGTACGTGCATAAAGAGCGTCTTCACTTTCTTGATAGGCATATTTTCTAAGATTGTAACCGCTTGATTTTGTAAATGCGTTAAGCTTGGCTTGAATACGTAAAAATTGTTTTTGATTAAGCGGTTCTTCTCTTTGGCTGATTTTTTCATTTTTTAAGTGCCCTTGCATGGCTGATATACGTGTGCTTGGTAATGGGTGTGTGACAAGCCAAGCGGGTGGCGTACGTGAATAAAGGAGGTTGCTGGTGCGCAGTTTATCAAAAAATGAAATAAGTGCAGCGGTACTACGATTATTTTGGTTTAACAAGCTTGCAGCAATACTATCCGCCTGACGTTCATGGCTACGACTGTGACGTAGATATTGGTCTTGAGATGTTGCTAAACCACCATATATAAGAGCAATAGCTGCATCACCACTGCCTAGTGCTGCTGCACCAGCCCCCAATAAGGTGCTGAGAATGATAGGGATTTTTGCTTCGCTTTGATTGGCGAGCGATTTAATATAGTGATTGCCTTTAATGTGGCCAATTTCATGGGCGAGAACGCCTTGTACTTCTTCAGCACTGGTTGCTTTTAATATAAGGCCCGAATAGAAAAATATATCACGGCCAGGTGTAACGAAGGCATTGATATCGTCTGATTTTATTAGATAAAAGTTAACGGTTTTCGGGTCAATGTCTGCTTTTTCGAGTAAAGGTTCAGCTAGGGTGCGCATCCAGTCGATCGTTTCGCTGTCCATTAGTACGCTTTCGCCAGCTTTTGCATGTACCAATGGGGCACATAAATAAAGGATGAGGATGAGGGCTAAGAATAATTTTTTCATGTGCTGCTATTATAAGTGGATTTAAGGAAAATAAAAGCTTATTAGTTTAAAAGCGCTTGCTTTAATGTATACAGTTGGCGTATAAGAAGGGCAGTA
>JBLILN010000024.1:0-22958 GCA_047635695.1 Alphaproteobacteria bacterium | reverse complement strand
AGTTTCTTGTGAATTACTGATAATTCCCTGTTATGAAATTCAATAAATCTTTCAAGACCTAAGGAAATAAGGATTTTATTGTGTGTTTTTTATAAAAACAGTAAGCTTTTACTGAATATATGCTGTTATTTACCCTGAAACAGGGTAATATTTATTGAGCAGGGTTAGCGCATGACTACAAGGCGCACCATTTAAACAAAGGTATTCAGCTAATTCTCTAAAGTGTTAAGATTTGTTAATGTACAGAATATTACACACTTCCTGTAGCACCCCATTCAGTTGAGGTCTAAACCATACTTCTATAGTTTATATTTTAAACCAATCAATATCTGTCTACCACGGTTAGGAATGTTACGTACAGCGCTACCACTTGCATCTAAGCCAAGTCCGTTGACTGTATCTGCAGGGTCATAATATGCTTTATCCAACAGGTTTTTTATTGTGAAGTAAAAGGTAGAGTTGTTATTTGCATGATATTGAATATTACTGTTTAAAACTGCAAAAATACCTTGGCTGGGAAGGATGGATGTATCATTTCTCATAAAGGCGCTACTGTTATAATTCCATTTATCTTGGTTATAATTTACAGAAAGTGAACCAATTTGTTCTGCTGCATAATCTTCACTTTTATCAACGACGACAGCGCCAGATTTTGTTTTGGCGTTTAATATCTGTGAGAATGTACCACGAAAAGTTAGGTTTTGAGTGGGGTTATAAACACTTTCAAATTCTATACCTGTATTTTGAAACTGTGCAACGTTCTCATAAGATTGATTACTTCTCTCAATCATATTTTTAACACTGTTGTGGTAAAGCGTACTGGTGAGTTGGAATTTGCCCTTAGTGTAAACATGAGCGAATTCATATGTTTTGATGGTCATAGGCCTTAAATCGGGGTTACCTATAGCTTGTGGGTTACCTTTTGCCCAATTCGCAAAACGAGAAGGTGACTTGAAGGCGCTGCCGTACATAAATTTAAAAATATTGTGTTTGTCGTGTTTGCGTACAATTGCAAGGCGTGGGTTAATTGTTTCACCAAAGTTGCTAAATTTATCATAACGGATACCAAACGTGGTTGAAACCTTATTTGACCACTCTCGATAGTCTTGTATATAGATACCTTTCGATGTACGTCGGCGGTCATTAATGAAGCGTACTTCATCAGAAAGTTGGTCAACAATGCCACCTAAATATGAAGTAAATCCAGAGGCTGCGTCGTAGTTTGAGTTGTGTCCTGCGTCGGGCATGTCGTCGGTATTATATTCAAAACCAAAGTTTATTTTATGGGACACGTTAACGTCATAGTTAAAATTGGCGCTAAGGTTTAAAGCGTTCATATTAGAAATGGATCCTGCGATAAAGTGGTCATCCACATAAATACCTGTACCTTTAGCCGCAAATATACCTCTCGCTCTTAAGTCCTGCTCACTAAAATGTGCTTTAAATTCGGCAGAAAGACCCTTCATTATATCATATACATACATTAAATCTAGTTGGCTATATTCAATTTTACCCATAATGGTACCATTAAGAAGAGCGTTAGCCCCATAAAAGTTACGACGCTCATAGTCATTATACAAAAACTTCATATTAAAATTTTTGTAATCAATGTTGGTATAAAAATTATGAGAAAATTGAGCGTCTCTGGTATTGTCAGTCAAGCCATTAGGGTCGAATATACCTGTATATCTATCACCATTATCAGAAGCTTTGTGAGCGAAGAAATCTATATGTAAATCTTGCCAGTCTTTTGAAAGGTTTGCACTTATTTTACGACTGTCAAATGTACCCGCTTCAACGTTTATGCTGTTTTGATGTTGAATAGTAATAAGGTTAATGATGGATGAAAATGCATTTGTGCCATACATAGTAGACCCAGGGCCTCTAATAATCTCTATACGCTCAATATTGTCTAAGTTGTGATTGCCTAAAGTTAAGTAAGAAGAATCATAATTAACACTGTCAATGACGTTACCATTTATCATAATTAAAATTTCATTCCCGGTACCTTTTATGCCTCTCACAATAGGAGAGTTTACGGAAATAGCGCTCACTTTTTGTGCTGACTGCATGCCCGGGATAAAGTTAAATATTTCATCAAATTTAGTTATACCCATATTCAGTAACTGTTTTTTAGAGAGGACGGTGACGGATGAAGCTGCATCTTTCACCGTTTCTATACGTCTTGATGCGAGGGTTGTTTCAACAGAAAGTAAGTCTTCGATATCTAATTCCATGAAATTTTCGATGTAATCAGACGTTGCTGAAAATGCAATGTTGGGGGCTGATAAGCAAATAGCTAAGATATAAACAATTAATTTCATGGTATGTGGAGTTCTTTAAAATTATATTTTTATTATCGTTACATGAATTTTAAAGAACTACAATTTTTATATTTCAATGTATCTCTTAAGAGGTGCTTCATATTGCGGGTTTGAATTCATTTTGTTTTTTGTTTGACGAATTTTAAAATGCCTCTTAATCTAACGATTATGAATATAAGTATAAGGAGAAATATCTAGTGAAAATTGCACTTTATCCAGGGACGTTTGACCCGTTTACAAAAGGGCATTTAGACATTGCTTTACGCGCCGCGCGTCAATTTGATAAATTGATTATTGCTGTGAGCGAACATGAACGTAAACAAACACTCTTTACCCTAGAGGAACGTATTCATTCCATTGAAGCAGTTATTAAAGGCCAATCTATTGAAAATGTGACGGTTGAAGGGTTCAGTAATTTACTCGCTAGTTTTGCTATAGAAAAAGGCGCCAGCATTGTTATTCGTGGTTTGCGCGTGACTTCTGATTTTGAATATGAATTTAAAATGGCGCAATTTAATAATGAAATGAACCCCGGTCTGGAAGTTATTTACCTTATGTCAACGGCAGCCTACTTACATGTTTCTTCAACGTCAGTTAAAGAAATTGCAAGTCTTGGTGGTGATGTGAGTGCTTATGTGCCAGTGTGTGTTAAGCAAATGCTAGATAAGGCAAAGTTTTAATGCCTTTGCTACACACCCCGACGGGTGATATTTCATATAAGGAAGAAGGCGGCAAGTTAACCCATCTTAATTGGGGGGGGTGCATTTAAAGATGACGTTGGCCAAACAAAAATGACAAGCGAACTACAAGCATATTTCAAAGGGGAGCTTACAAGTTTTTCTGTTGAATGCACACCAAAGGGCACAATATTTCAAAAAAAAGTGTGGCAATACTTATTAACAACTCCATATGGTGCATTAAGAACATATAAAGATGTTGCAAAGGCTGTGGGTTCTCACCCTCGTGCAGTGGGCGGTGCCATTGGTAAAAACCCTATTCCTATTATTATCCCTTGCCACCGTGTGATTGCCACAAATGGAAAAATGTGTGGATTTAGTGGCGGTAAAGGTATAGAAACAAAAGAAATTCTTTTGGAACTTGAAAAGAAGAATAAATAAAACGAAGAAAGTAGAAGCAAAGATGAAATCTATAAAAATCTTTTTAATGTCAGCAGTAATGTTGTTTGCAGTCAACGCACAGGCTGGTGTTTCTGGTGCTGGTAAGGGTGTTTACCCAGACCCTGCAAAAATGATTTATGTTAAAATGGAAACAAAACACGGTGACGTTGTTATGAGACTTTTCCCTGATGTTGCGCCACGTACTGTCGCTGCATTTGTAGAACGCGTAAAAGAAGGTTTTTACGACGGTATTTATTTCCACCGCGTTATTCCTGGTTTTGTTGCACAAGGTGGTGACCCTACATTGGTTGGTCGCCCAGCGGCAGGTTATACCTTACCACCAGAGTTTCAAACAAGGGTGAAGCATGAACGTGGTACGTTAGCTATGGCACGTACAAACGACATTAATTCGGCGTCAACGCAGTTTTATATTGCTTATACAAGTATCCCACACCTAGACGGTCAGTACACGGTTTTTGGCCAAGTTGAAACGGGTATGAACGCTGTTGATAAAATCAATAAAGGCGATAAGATGCTGAAGGTTTACATGGTTAATAAACAGTAATTTGTGTTACGCAATAAAAAAAACCTCCTGCTTTGGAGGTTTTTTTTATTCGTTAATTAAGACGGCATGTCATTTTTAGCGTCGTCTGCCAGTGTTTTTTGATATCTGTTAAAGCATTTATGACGCTCTAATGCATCTGCGTATCGCCCATTAAACTCCTTTAAGTTGGTAATGTTTTCTTGTATCACTTCTTTGCTACTTCTATCCATTAAAGGCGTGTTTTTATAAAGAGTATTGGCCTCATGTTACAAAGCTTCAAGAGTTTTTTCAAAGGTTGCATAAACTTCAACCTGTTCTGCTTTTAGCTGTTTGAATTGATCAGAGTCTATAGTTGAAGGTGTGTCAGTGCTAGCTGAGCGACCTTCTTCCCATTTTTGCTCTTCTTTGATAGTGCTGTTGTTAAGAAACATAAGCATGTCCTCCATAGGTGAGAGCAAATGCTCTAGAAAGAGATAAATTTATATTATCCAATGTGTTAAAAGTTTAAGATACGCCAGTTGTTATTTATGACATTAATGTATACGAACTGTAATTACAAGGGATTAATTTAGATAATCATTGACAAAAAACACATATATCCATTATGTAGAATAATTGAAAATCAAATTAAGGGAAGACTCCTCAAATGGCAGATGCTAAATTAACAACAGCGCACGGTGAAGTGCTTATTAACTTTTACCCAGACGTTGCACCTAAAACAGTGGCTTCTATTAAAGAACGTATTGCTGAAGGCTTTTACGATGGTCTTACTTTTCACCGTGTCATTGACGGTTTTATGGCGCAGTGCGGTGACCCTGCAGCTTCTGGTCGTCCTGACGTTGACTACAGCCTAGACGCTGAATTTAGCGAAAAAGAACACAAACGTGGTGTTCTTTCTATGGCACGTATGGGGCATGACATTAACTCGGCTTCAACACAGTTCTTTATTTGCTATGACGATACACCACACCTAGACGGTGACTACACTGTTTTTGGTGAAGTAGAAAGTGGTATGGAAGCTGTTGACGAACTTGTGAACGGTGACGAAATGGTCGAATTTGTTTTATTAGATTAATTTTTGTAACATCTCTAATAAAAAACCTCCGTAAAAGGAGGTTTTTTATTGTTCCATTATCTGCTATAAAGTAAAAATTATTAAAAAGGGATTAGCAATGACAACTTGGATATTTGGTCACCACGCGGTAGAAGGCGTTATAAAAGCTGGTAAACGTAAAGTACATGAATTGCTTATTACGCAACAACATGTTGACCGTTACGCAGAATATAAGCCAAAGCTTAAAGGTGCGCGTGTTGACACGGTTCATCCAAGAGAGCTCAATAAAAAATTTCCCGATAAAGTACACCAAGGTGTTGCCGCAGAAGTTGGCGAACTTAAAGAATTTCACCTTGAAGATATTATCGGTCATGCAAGGTTACTTTTAATTTTAGACCAAGTAACCGATCAACGTAATATAGGTGCTTGCTTGCGTAGCGCCAATGCATTCGGTTGCGACGCGGTTCTCATTCCTGCCCATGGCAGTGGCGGCTTGAACGATGTTGCTGTAAAGGCTTCGGTGGGTGCTTGTGAATATACACCCGTTATTGAAGTAGGAAACCTCAATAAGACAATGGATCTGCTTAAAAAAGAAGGCTTTTGGACTGTTGGTCTCGATGGTTACGCCGACAAAGAGCTTTGTGATGTTGATCTTACAGGCAAAATGGCTATTGTCATGGGTAGTGAAGGGGACGGTTTGCGTGACTTGGTTAAGAAAAACTGTGACTTCACTGCAAAATTACCAATGGGTGGTGAGGTTGAAAGTTTGAATGTAAGTGTGGCCACAGGTATATCGCTTTACGAAGCTTGTAAACAACGCAAAAAATAAAGGCTTTTATAGCCGTTTCTATAAAGTTTATGGTATTTTCGTTATTTTGTGCATTTAATGTATACAAATAGGTTGAGATTGTTATAAAACTGCTGTATATACTAAGTTATAAATTGATCCATCTTTACTTTTTTATAGGGCACTTTGCCCCAATTACTATTCTTGAAGGAGAATATTATGACTGTTCCAACAATTTATGCTGTAAAAACTATTGAACCTGCAAAAATGACGCGTCTGAAAATTTATGATTTAATATATGTTTCTGGCCCATGCTCTACAACCAATCAAATAGCTGGTTTGGCCGCAGGTGTTCTTTCACATAATAAAACTGCAGATATGAATCATCCGTATGGCCGTGCCTGTGAAATGTTGACCGATGCTGTTAATAGCGCTAATGAGCAAGAAGAATACGTTAATATCGAACTCCAAGTTGAGCCAGGTATCGGTGTTGATGATATGTATGATGAATGTCAAAAAACATGTATAAAATTAAACGTATCTCTCAGTGCTGGGCGCTTACAAACTGGTGTTAAAGGCGGTTTAGGCCACACACTTAATATTACACATTATTAAACGAAAAACTGAAATTTAAAGGCGCCATTATTGGCGCCTTATTTTTATAATAGGGTTAAATTTTTATGAGTAATAAAGTTCATCAAGCAACGGTTGTTATAGAAAATTGTTTTATGGAAGCACATATTCAAAGTGCTGTGGCGTATCAGTTAAGCTTATGTAGAAAAGATAACTTATCTTTGCATTTGCGCTTAAAATTAAACCCACGCTATAACAAGGCATTTGTAGAAAAATGCTGTGTAGAAGCATTGAAGTATGAAAGAAAATCTTTCGCTATTTTATGTCAGCGCTACCATGGTGGCATTGCTAAAATAGACGATACGAACGACATTCATAAAATTATTTTAATAGATAATATTTAAATTATCATTCTTTATGCGCTCTTTGGGGCGCTTTTACTTACATATTTTGGAAGACATAGTTATGTCTGAATTTACTGATAAAAGAGCAGATATGTCTTACTCTGCAAAACCTATGAAAGAAAATGGCAAATTATTAGGTTGTGTTACTAGATGTGATGGTGCTGGTATGTGGTGCTTTTTTAGTGATTTTGCCGATAAGCTTAACACTGATATGTTAGAACCTAATAACAGCTTTAAAACCTACCAGGCATCGGTTGATGATCGACACGATTGGTATAATATAAAGCTTATAGAACAAGGTGATATTCAAAACCTATCCGACACTGCTTTATATATTTTAAAGCAGTTTGAAAAACAAAAAGTTGACGATGTCTATTTAGACTTACATTTTTTAGTTAATGATCGTCACGGTGACGCACAGGCTATTTACGATGAATGTAAACAAGTATTGGCAGGTATGTTTTTTATGCCAGACTTAACCTACGACTTTTCAAACCGAGATGTCGAACCACCAACGCTACAGCACCGTCTAGTTATTACTCCGGTTTATTCTAAAAACCCAATTTATTTGACTGAAATTGGCGAAACTAAAGCATTTATTGACTCATTACCTGAATAAATTGTTAATCGAAATTAAAAGCCACCTTTAAGGGTGGTTTTTTTTGTTTCGTTGCGCTATATAAGGCAAAGTGCTATAAATAATTGGTCTAAATAGTTATAAAAACAGGAATAATAAAACATGCTGATCACTATCCCCAAAGAAGCAAAAGGTGAAAACCGCGTCGCTATGACGCCAGACACTGTCAAACGTACTTTAAACAAATTTAAAGGCGTTAAAATTGCTGTTGAAAAAGGTGCAGGCAAAACAGCTTACATTGAAGATCAAGCATTTAAAGATGCAGGTGCAGTTGTTGTTTCAAGGGCAGAAGCCTTTTCAGGTAATATTGTGTTAACTGTTAATGCACCCACAAAAGCAGACATTAAACATATGACAAAAGACACTTTACTTATTGGTAGCCTTGACCCTTCTGTTAATGCCGAGCTATTTAAAGAATTTGCTAAAAAGGGTGTGAATGCTCTGGCGACTGAAAAAATCCCACGTATCTCACGTGCGCAAGCCATGGACACACTGTCGTCTCAAGCAAACATTGCGGGCTATATGTCTGTGCTTGAAGCAACAAACCACTTTAACAAATTTTTCCCTGTAATGATGACAGCCGCGGGCTCAAGCAAGCCTGCGAAAGTTATTATTTTAGGTGTTGGTGTCGCGGGCTTGCAAGCTATTGCAACGGCTAAACGCCTTGGTGCTTCAGTTGAAGCATTTGATGTGCGTCCTGAAGTGGCTGAACAGGTTGAATCTCTTGGTGCAAAATTTATTGACCTTGACCTTGATGAAGACGGTTCAGGTGAGGGCGGTTACGCAAAAGAGCTCACAAAAGAAGGCAAAGAAAAACAACAAGCCGCTTTACAAGAATATTTAAAGAAAGCCGATATTGTTATTACAACGGCACAAATACCAGGGCGTCAAGCGCCAGTACTTATTACAGAAAATGCTGTTAAAGGCATGAAAGATGGTTCTGTTGTTATTGATATGGCTGCTGGTGGTTTTAACAAGGCAAACAAAGTTGATGGCGGTAACTGCCCACTCACAGAGGCTGATAAAGTGACTGTGAAACATGGTGTTACACTGGTTGGTTATACAGACTATGCTTCACGCATGGCAGGGGACGCTAGTGCCTTTTTCTCACGTAATTTACTTAATATTTTACCACTTCTACTAGAAGTTAAAGAAGAAAAGGCAAGCCTTATTTATAATATGGAAGATGAAATTATCGCCAAAAGTTTGGTGGTTTATGAAGGAGAAGTAAAATAATGATTATCTCACTATTCACAATCGCTTTGATTGTTTTCGTGTTGGCTTGTTTTGTGGGCTACCACGTAGTTTGGGGTGTTACGCCTGCTTTGCATACGCCACTTATGGCGGTAACAAATGCTATTTCTGGTATTGTTGTCGTAGGTGCGATGATGGTGGCTGGTGGTGCAGTTGATGTGGCGCAGTCAGGTGTACTTGTAGACATGATAGGGCTTAATACGGCATCGGCTATTCAGCCTGATTATTTAGCAAAGAGTATTGGCGCTTTTGGTGTTTTCCTTGCTTCTATTAATATATTTGGTGGTTTTGTTGTGACAAACCGTATGCTTTCAATGTTTAAGAAAAAAGAAAAGTAGAGAATAAAAATGTTAGAAATCAAATCAACTTTAGCCCCTTACTTAACAGGTGACGCTTTTGCACTTATTTACCTTGTAGCAGGTATTTTGTTTATTCTGGGTCTTAAAGGTTTAGCGCACCCGTCAACGGCACGCCGTGGTAATAATTTTGCGATGTTGGGTATGTTTATTGCCATTGTTATTACACTTTTCCACCCTGATGTTGTTGATTATTTGTGGATATTTATCCCGATGGCGCTTGGTGCGATGATTGGTGTGCCATTGGCGCTTAAAATTAACATGACATCCATGCCTCAACTGGTGGCTATTTTACATTCATTTGTTGGCTTAGCGGCTGTTTTGGTCGCTGGTGGTATGTACATGGCTGAACCTTCAAGCCATGACATGGTTGCTATGATTGAAATTTTCATGGGTGCTTGGATAGGTGCCATAACCTTTACAGGGTCTATTGTGGCCTTTGGTAAATTGAATGGTAATTTCCGTAGTGCGCCTATTACATTTAAAGGGCAACATTTATTAAACTTGGTTATATTTTTAACGATGATTGCTGCGGGCGCATGCTTTATCATGTACCATAGCTTACCTGCTTTTGTCGTTATGTGTGGCCTTGCATTTTTACTTGGCTTTACGCTTATTATCCCTATTGGTGGCGCCGATATGCCTGTGATTGTTTCTATGCTGAACTCATATTCTGGTTGGGCTGCGGCGGCAACAGGTTTTACCCTTGGTAACATGCAGCTTATTATTGCAGGTGCATTGATCGGTTCTTCTGGGGCTATTCTTTCTTATATTATGTGTAAGGCTATGAACCGTAGCTTTATAAGTGTCATTTTGGGTGGTTTTGGTGCCTCTGAAGAAGAAACACAAGCAGCTGAAAAGCAAGCAGCTGCCGCTGAAAGAGGTGTGAAAGAGGCCGCTGTTGAAGACGCCGCTTACATGCTTGAAAATGCTGAAAGCGTTGTCATTGTACCGGGTTATGGTATGGCAGTCGCACAGGCTCAACATGCGTTGAAAGAAGTGATGGAAGTTCTTCAGGGTAAAGGCGTAAAAGTACGTTTTGCTATTCACCCTGTTGCGGGTCGTATGCCAGGTCATATGAATGTTCTTTTGGCAGAGGCGGATGTTCCTTATGACCATGTGGAAGAAATGGACGATATTAATAGTTCTTTTGCACAAACAGATGTTGTGATTGTTGTGGGTGCCAATGACGTTGTAAACCCTGACGCAAAAGAAGATACTTCTAGCCCACTTTATGGTATGCCTATCCTCGATGCATATAAGGCAAAAATGGTCTATGTGGTGAAGCGCTCTATGAGTAGTGGTTATGCAGGTGTTGAAAACACATTGTTTTATATGGATAATACCTATATGGTATTTGGTGATGCGAAAGAAGTGGCCGAAAAACTGGCTTCTAATTTAAAAGGCGCTTCACACTAGTCACTCGTAATTATATAAAAGGTAAAAAAATATGATGAAATTTTTGTTGTCACCTAAAGGCCGTGTACATCGTATGACGTTTACATATGCCTGGGCAATACTTATAGGTTTAATGTTTGTTCTTAATTTTTTCATAACAACACCCTTTGTTCTATTGCTGCCACTTGTTCTTTTTGTCGTGACAGTCAAGCGACTGCACGATATTAATTTGAATGGTTTTTACACTTTAATTATTTATCAGGTATATGGTTTGTTTGCTATGCAGGAGAACGGTATGACAGAGATTTCGATTTTTTCTTATAATGTAACGATGGCAACGCTTATTTATTATATGATGTGGCCAACGTTTATAGCGCTCTTTTATCTGGGTGTTAAAAGGGGCGATAATAATGTAAATCGTTATGGCACGAATCCTTCATGGAAGGTAGTGCCACGCGTGCCACTGACAGAGTTTTTATCATGGCGTGGTATTGCGCTAAGAACAGGTGAGAAGCATAAATGAGTACTTACGCTATTGTTTATACAACAATGCCAAGTGTGGATGAAGCAAAAAAGCTTGCCCGCCATCTAGTAAAAGAACGTTTGGCTGCCTGTGTTAATATTCATGAAAATTGGACGTCTGTTTATGAGTGGGAAGGTGAAATTCTAGAAGAAAATGAGGCTGTTCTTTTGGTTCAAACTCGCGTTGATATGGCCGATAAGGTTATGACGGATATTCGTAAACACCACACTTGCGATGTCGCTTCTTTGTATAGCATGACGGTTGATAAAGGTGACGATGCCTACATGGCTTGGATTGATCGTCATTTACTATAGGCCAGCTCTTCATAAAATTTAGTTGTATATACCATTAAAAAAGCCCCCATGTGAGGGCTTTTTTTTTGATGTGTGTCATTATGTTTTTAATGCGTTATAATTATGTATGTTAAATAAAAGTCTATGATTTGATTAACTTGGGTCAATGGTAATGGTCAATGTGCCGCTATAGGTACCGTTAGTGACACCAATCATATTCGCTTCTGCAATGCTTACATGTAAATTAGATGTATTACCACCGGTTGTACAGTCACTGCTTACTTGGTTTGAATTTGTAACATTATCACGCTTTACAGTGGTTAATATTTCACCTTCACCAACAGTTGTACCTTCTGCATTGTTCCAAAAAACACGGTAAGGGACTGTGTCCGTACCGTTTGTTAATGTGAAGGCGCTACCTGTACCGTCCCCTGAGGCTGTCACACCATATTGAGCTGATAACGTATTTGTGTAAACGCAAGTTGGGTAGTCATCGTTAAAGTCACCTGCATGGGTAAATGTACCAAATGCAATATCCTGCATACCGGTAATACGCACACGGTCAGGGATAGTGACAGTCACGTCGAATGTGCCTGTTGATGTGGGGTCAAGTGTGCCTTGTGTTGCTGCGATACTTGAAGGGATGGCATATAAACTGGTCGCTATAAACGTTGTTAATATAATTTTTTTGAATTTTATTGAGTGTTTTTTCATTTTATATACTTTCATTTATCCGCAACTAATATCGCCCACTTGTTTAAAAGGCTCTTCTTTATTTATAGGTGGCAGTGCAAATACGCATTGGTGTTTAGATGTATTTATATAAGGCGTTTCTGACCCGAGTACTTCCATCTGGAAATAACCGTTACTATCCGTTGTTGTGTAATCCTTTAAGCCTTCAATACGTTGCCACTTAATAGGTTTGTTTTGATTGTCAACAGCACGCCCCATGAGTAGGAATACTTTATTAACCACCCATTGATGTTGGGCTATATTACCAGGGAAAATTGTAAATTTAACTTCTGAAGTGTCATAATTCAGTAAGGCACTGGCTTCACCTGAAGGGCTAATGGTTAAACTACCAGATGAGTATTCAGGGATTGAAAAGGCGATGGTTTCGCCAACCTTACCATAATATTTAGGTATGTTATTTACTTTTATAATAACGTCTTCACCCGTGGCATTGCCCGAAAGTTTAACAATTATATTATTTTTGGAACCACCACTGCTTGGTGCAAACATGGTACTGCGTTTTTCATGGTTTAAAATATCGTCTTGCGTTGCGATAAATGTTGTATCGAGTGTATAGCCAATTGTTTCAGAGCTGATCAACTCGCTGCCGGCTAGGTTATTATAATTCACAGACATACCAACGTGCTTAGCATCGTGAGATGCACTAAGAGATGACGCATTGATATTTTCACCGCTTTGGAACTGGCTTGTATTGGCTACATTTAAAGATGAACCTAATGAGTTGGCTTTGTGGTTATCATAAGAGATAGCTTGTTTTATTTGGTTGGTTGTAGTGGCCCCAGAAGATAAGTTACCGATAGTCGAGTTATAATCCCAGTCTGTTGAGCGAGGTTTATAACGGTATGACAAAAATAGCCCATGGTTTGTGCTTGTTCTTGTGCGGTTTAGGTTAGACTTAAATGTTAATATGTGGCCGTTTTTTCTGTGTAAAATCCAGTCAAATGAAGGTCCGTAACTATATGTAGATACAGCTTTAAGCTTTTTTGTCCTTTGTGCATTGAAGGACCAGTTAATATCGTCAAATCTGTAAGCGACATTGGTTTGTATGGTTGAGCTTTTTTGAGAGATATTTTTCGCAAAATCAAATTCGTCCAATGCCTCATAGTCTTGATTATGTCCCATAAGGACATGCTGGATACTGGCAAACCATGTCAGCCTATTACTGCGATCAAGTGGCGCATAGTTAATACGACCTGTAAAAGAAAGGTCGTTTTCCGATGTATAAGTAAGGGCTGTGGTGTATTCATAACCATTACCAAAAAAACCACTTAATTTTGGTTCTATAGCGAATGTACTGTCTACACCTAAAATATTGGTATCAAATTGAATGCTATCTGTAATACGTGTGGCATATTGAAATTGGTACACTGGGCTGGTCAGTAGGTCTAATCCATTACGCTGAATACCTGCACTAATTTTAAAGTCGTGCTCATTTCTACCTAGTAAGCGATTGTTTTTCTGGAAGAAACGACGTTCCTCTGTCACAACGCCAGTATCTTCAGTAATGGCAATACGTATTTCATAAGACCCTGAAGGGAACCTTTTGGTGTTAATGCGTGTTAAACCAAAATCGTGGTTTTGAGTATATATAAGTTGATTTTCACCCCTGTAAATACGTACGGTACCGCGTGATGGTATAAATATTTCTACTGGGCTGGCCTTGTTATTAAAGTCGTCGCCTTTAGAATGTTTGTTGTTTTCTAGTTGGAAACCGTACAAGCTTTCGCTTGAAACAAAATTTACACCATCGGCCTGTAACATACCAAATGAATAGACGTTACTGCCAACGTTGTGTGCTATTTGCATATGACCAAAATCATATCCTTTATGTTTAACATAGTTACCACCAGCTTCTAAATTCCATAGGCCACGGCTTAAGGCGAGTGTATGCGTTAAACCCAATTGGTCTGACGTGGATGGCGTTAAGTCTGTATTACCTGTGAGGCGTAAACGGCTGGAAAATGATACGTGGTTCGCTGTACTTCTGGCGATGGATTTTTTATCTTCCATAGCTAAAATGGCTTGCTCTTTAGCGATAGATATCCGAATTCTAAAGTTTTCGGGCTCTACTTTTATACTACCAACTTGATCAAGGTGTCTTTCTTCACCTTTATAAAGTTTACCTGAGAACAAAGGTCTAAATGCTTGAGGGTCTTTAACCACAGGCATTTGGTCTAATATGTCATCGGCGGCTTCCATCTCAACCCAGTTATCCGTAAAGTTGACAAGGGCTGTACCTTGGTATTTACCTACAGCGTAAATATCAAAAACCATTTTTTCGGCAGCTGATTCGTCTACAGCTCTGGTTTCTTTTGATGGTGCGGGTTGTGATGTTTGGCTATGTTTTGTAGCAGGTTCTTTATCGCCAGCAAAAAGGTTTGGTACCTCAGTTGCTTGTGCATTTAGTGCTGTAAATAAACTTGTTGCCATGAGTGGTAAAACACGCAAAGACAATGTTGTTTTTTTATTAGGCGATACATAGCTATTCTTCATAAGGAATAATAATCTCCTTAAGTTCACCTAGGGCATACATCTCAAGGATAATATCCTCCTCGATTAAGGCCTTTGGTAGTTTTAAGCGCCATGCGTCACCCGACCATAGCCTCTGTCCTTTAATGGTACATGAAATATCTTTGGCGCAATAACGACCACTCCTTAGAACAACATTTGTATTACCATTGTTGGTGAAGTTTATGTAACCGTCTTTACGGTTCCATGTTAAATTTTCTTTGGCATTAGGTGGGTTTAAAATCATCATAACAGCTGTTGTTGTGAGTAGGTTAATATGTGAAGGCTTTCCTTCGCCTAGGTCATCTTTGACAATTGATGGATTAAATACAACGCGAAAAACACGCTCTGTATTCTCAGGGCGTTTGTTAGAAACGAGGCGTATCGCACGCTGTGACCTTGGCTTAAGTGTGAATATTTCCGGTACGGTAAAAACATCTTGAGTTTCAATGTGTTCTACATTTTTAGAGGCAGGGTTAAGAATTTCTGTTATCTGTGCTTGGATATGAATCGTTTTATCGTCACTTGCATTACCGACAGCAATGCTGCGAATAAGACGCTCTTCGTTTTTAAATTCAAGAATAGCATCGCTCACAATAACTTGTGCCACACTTTTGTGTGGCATGCTTATCAGGGTTGTTAGAACACCTGTGAATAAAAATATTTTCTTATATAAACCCATAATAAATTATAACCTGTTTGTCGTGTTACCGCCTTATTTACTGCAAATAATATACTTCTGTAGGCCAAACTAGGACATAGGTGTGTGTCGTATTTTATACGCTTTTCAAGGTCATGACTTTTTTGCATCGTGCCATATAGTTAAAAACAACCTTATTGCGGTGTTGATAGCGTTTTCTCTTGTCGTAAGTTTTTAATTATTAACAAAATGGAAATATGAATATTTATGTACCAATTAAAAAATTTTCTATTGTGCCTTTGGCGCTCGCTTGTTGTGTGCCATTGCTTGCCTTTGCACGTGAGGGTGACAAAAAGATGGATACTTCATCTGTTATGCCAGCTCAAAATGTAAAAAACATATTGATGCCAAATTTAACAGTCAACTTTCAGTTAAACTCAACACTTGGCAGTAAAGAGACGGCGTATTATTCGAATATTGTCGAAAAAATTCTTGCAGATCTCCCACGAAAGATAGATCTACAGGGTGAAGAGGCTGATCTTCTTTCAGGTTCTAATCGTTATGATACACTTAAGGTTATTGCTTACCTTCCGCCAACGGGTGAGGAGGTGTCAGATGACCCCCTTAATAAAATAACAAAGAGTTTTGATATTTCTTTTGAACTGCCGCGTGAGAAAAAACTTAAACGCCTCGCGAGTGCAAATTCTGAAAACGACCTTGTTGTTGTTGATAGAAAAGATTCCTACGCTAACTTCATGGCTAAAGTAGGGTTAATCAAGGACGGTGAAGATATCTCTGCAAGTGCGATGCCTGTAGCGCCGATTATCCCAATAGAAGAAGTCAAGGCTGATGCAGGTGCTGAATCTGTTAAGGTCGTTGCTAAAAAAGTAGACAAAAATACGGCGACAAATCAAGTTAAAAAACCTGTTGTGCCAATACAGACAATAACATTGAAATATTTTGATAACGGTACAGACTTTGTCAAAGAACAAACAGATGATCTAGAAAAATGGGCAAAATCAATTAAATTATCTGCGACAAAAGACCTTAAAATTATAACGCAAACGGCAGGTAGTCCCTTTGAAACTTGGGGTGATGTCTTAACTGTACGCATGAAACGTTTGGAGATATTTTTAAAGGCGCACGGCGTTGACCTTGCAAAGCTTAAAGTAAACTATATCCACTTAAAATCCACAGGAAGGCAGTCAATTTCTATAGGGATCTAGTCTCTGCTAAAATGACTGAATTTTCTAAGAATTGCATTCTCATTGAACTTGCATGCAAGTCGCTTATTATCGACAAGTGAGCTGTCTAATTTATCTAAAATTACATTCTTCTTCGTGTTCGTAATGCCTTTGCCTTTGTACAGATCTGCTTCTTCTATCAAGTTGTTGATGTTAGATCTAACGCTCATACATGATAACCCTTCTGGTACATTTTTCTCTAAAAGTAAGACGGTTAAAGTGATGGCTAAAAAAGTGCTGCCAACAACAACGAGACCCGGTTTTGTCATGTTTTTTTTACGGAGTTGTTTCGTGTTTTTATTTTTCATGGAATGGATTCTGTTGTTTTATTGTTGTTTTGTAAACATAAAAAAGTTTTTTATGCCTTTTGGATAAAGAATACGTATTGAAAATGAAAGTGTTTATGGTATAAAATAGGTTTAAATTAAGACAAAATAAAATAGAATGTCGCTCACTCATGCAGTTGGTTATTGAAAATGCTGAAGAAGAAATTAGAGAACGTATTGAAGAGGTTGAAATTCATCCTATGGCATGGCGTGCCATTCATTGCCTTTGGCCTGATGCGCCTAAATATCAGTTGGAAGAGCTTACTGCGAAATTACGTACCATGCTTGGTGACTACGATAGTTACTTGTTTAGGTGGGGTGTGCGAGATATTTTTATTATATCCAAAGGTACGAGGCTTGAACCTTTGGAAAAGGCACGTGCTATGGTTCAAAGCTTTAGCCGTGAGTGTCAAAATATTCCAGAAGAAGAGCCATATGAAACAATTTCCTATGATTTAAGTATTGCGTGGGAGGAATTCAGAGACTTCTTTTCTTTCCGTGAAAAAGAAATTGCGCGTGAAGTTGAGGGTGAAGTAGAAGAACCTCAATCTATTCAACGTGACATGAAGGAAGATGAAATTAAGCTGATCCATATGGATTTTAGTGATAAAAAAGTTGAACTTCAGCGCCGTGCCATGCGCCCAGGTATTACGGTACTCGCTGTAGATGCTGATAATGGTACGCTCGAATTGATAGATTCAATTTGTAAGGGGTATAAAGTTCTCCGTGCTCACAATGGCGAAGAGGCTTTAGAGCGTTATTTTGATGAAGCACCTGATATTGTGATTATGGACACCATGCTCCCTATTATTGATGGCTGGGAAGTTGTAAAATATATTTATGAATTTGACGCGTCTGCCTTTGTAATTATGGTCACAGCTAAAACGGATGAAAAAGACGTTCAACGTGCCATTACCTCAGGTGTAAAGGGTATTGTTAAAAAGCCATTTAACAAGGCTAAAATTATGCAATACTTAGCGCGTTTTACTGCAAATGCCCCTATGCATAAACGTGCGCAGGATGAAGCTTAATATTTTTTTTATAAGTTTTATGTTCTTTTAAACAAAACGAAGTGTTGTTTTTGTATGAAGTTTGAATCTGTTGTATTTCTCATATTTTATAGCTGAAAAACATTGCTTTTTTCACAGAAATTGTCATGATGTCAATAGATGAGAAATTCAATAAAGGTAGTTTTCTAATGACGTCTGTTTTAGCAGTAAGTGAGCAAGAATTTGGTGAAGGTGTTTTGCCATCACAAGACTTTGAACGTATGATTTCATGCGGCCTTATCAAGGCAGATGAGCTGGTCGAAGATGGCCAAATTCAACCTGCAAGTATGGACCTGCGTCTAGGTTCTGTTGCTTATCGCGTACGTGCTGGTTTTTTACCGGGGAACGGTAATACTGTTTTAAGTCGTATGGAAGAACTTAGAATGCATCAGATTGATATTTCAAAAAGTGGTGTTCTTGAACGTGGCGCTGTTTATATTATTCCACTGCTTGAATCGGTTGACTTACCAAGTGATATTGAAGGTATTGCAAGCCCTAAAAGTACGACGGGACGCCTTGATATTTTAACACGTCTTATTTGTGATAATGGTTCAAGTTTTGATCAGGTGTCTGAAGGTTACACAGGGCGTTTATATGTTGAAGTTACGCCGCTGACATTTAGTGTTATTGTTCATAAAGGTGACAAATTAAACCAGTTGCGTTTGCGCAAAGGGCATACTGTTTTAAATGATGCAGGCCTTGCGGAACTCGATAAAAAAACACCTCTTGTTTATAATGACGATAAAAAAGCAGAGCGCCCTATTTTTTGCGAAGGGGTGTGGCTAAGTGTTGATTTAAAGGGTAAAAATGACAATGATATTGTAGGCTATCGTGCACGCAAAAATGCACCTCTTGTTGACTTACAAAAAATTGACTATTATGAAATTGAAGAGTTTTGGGAGCCTATTTATAAACCGACATCAGGTAAACTTATATTAAACCCTGAAGATTTTTATATTCTTGCTTCACGTGAGTGTATCCGTGTTCCTGGTAATTATAGCTCTGAAATGATGGCTTATGAAACAACAGCTGGTGAGCTGCGTGTCCATTATGCAGGTTTCTTTGACCCTGGTTTTGGTTGCGATGTTGAAGGCGTAGGTGGTTTTGGAACGACTGGTGTACTTGAAATTCGCTCACATGACGTGCCGTTTGTGCTTGAACATGGGCAACGTATTTGCCGTATGGTTTATGAAAAATTAAGCGCTGTCCCTGAAAAAATATACAGCCAAAATATTGGTTCTAACTATGCTGGCCAATCGCTGAAACTGGCTAAACAATTTAAAATGGATAAATAATATGACGGCTTTGGTTCTTGCTTCATCTTCACCTAGAAGACAGCAAATGTTTCACGATTTAAACTTAGCGTTTACGATTGATAAGCCTGAAACAGACGAATCTGTTTTAAAGGGTGAAAAACCTGTGGATTACGTTTGTCGTGTCGCTCGTGAAAAAGCGCTTGTGGTGGCTGCACGCCAAAAAGGAAAAGTTGTTTTGGCTGCCGATACAACCGTTGCTGTGGGGCGTTATATTTTAGGTAAACCAAGTAATGCTGTAGAAGCTCAGCGTATGATAAAGCAAATGTCGGGGCGTCGACATAGCGTATTGACAGCTGTTTGTGTAATATCTGCGACGGGCGATATCTATGAAACCTTCACCAAAACAATTGTTAAATTTAAACCGTTATCGAAAATTGAAATTGAAGCTCATGTAAGCCATGAAGATAACTGGCAAGGCAAAGCCGGTGCTTATGGTATTCAAACTACGGCTGGTGGGGTCATGATAAAAAGTGTCAATGGCTCTTATACTGGTGTTGTTGGTTTGCCTTTGCCCGAGGCTTTAAACTTGCTAAGGAGGTGTGGACTTGACCTATGATATCGTTTACGAATCCTGCCCGTGGCATAAACGTGTTTCATTGTTTAACGAGCACAAAAAGCTTTTAAGTTTACACCAAGATTTTGAAAATAATCTTTACAAAGAGGGGGCGGTTATTGTTGGCCGTATCCGTACCATTACACAAGGATTGAATGCCGCCTTTGTTGATATCGGTGATATTGACGATGGTTTTTTACCACTCAACAAAATCCCTAAAGACATGGGTCATGTATGTGAAGGGCAGGCTATTGTTGTCCGTGTTGTGCGTGAACGTGTGGAAGGCAAGGGGGCAACACTCAATGCTAATGTTTTACACAATATGCCTGAAGGCACGCTTAGTTTACCCATGGTTTTAGAAGGACCTCCTGTTGCATTATCACGTGCCTTAATGAATGCAGGTGCGTCGCCTGTACGCGTGTGGATAAATGATGCACGCTTTAGAGTGGAGGCATTAAAATTTATTCCCGAAACAAAGGTCTTTCAGCTTGATCAACATGAGGATGTTGACCTACTTGATAAGTTAGATGATGAATTGTCTCTGCTTTCAGGGGAAGAGTTTCCATTATTAGGTGGTGGTTGTATCACCATTGAACCCACGAAGGCTTTGACCACGATCGACGTTGACTCTGGTTCTATGACCATGGGGTCAAAGGAAGATTTAGCATTTCAAGTGAATATGCTTGCAAGTGAAGAAATTGTGAGGCTTTGTGGTATTTTAAATATTGGCGGTAGTGTTATTGTTGATTTTATTTCTCTGCGTGATGGTTCAAGGCGCACACAAGTGGCGGCGCATTTGCGTGATCTATTTGCGGCGCGAGACCACCGTAAGGTGGAAGTTCTTAAAATGTCACGCTTTGGTCTATTAGAATTTAACCGTGAAAAAACAGGGACAACGCTGCTTAAAACATTACAAAAGCCAGACGTTATTGCCAGTGATATACTCTTGAAACTTTGGCGTGCGAAACCAGGGTCTAAAATTTTTAGAGTCGAAGCTTCTGTAGATGTGGTTGATATTTTAAAAGCTAAGCTTACGGCTTCAGCTGCTATTGCTTATTTAGGCCGCCCTGTTGAAATTATTTCTAAGGGTGAATTTAGCAGTGACCGTTACGCTATTTCTTCAAACGACATTCTTTAATTATTTAGTCGTATAAAAGTTTAAAGCCCTCGTTTTTACGAGGGCTTTAAACATAAATCAGGCATTATAATGTTAACAATTTAAAGGTGTTAACCTTTGATTGCGCCAGACTTCACCATTGGCTGTAGCTTTTGAATGTATTGTTGAGCAGGTACAAATTGAGGGTTAATTGTAATGGCCTGCTTAAAGTGGTTATATGCCGCCTGTGTTTGGTTAAGGTATAAAAGTGTAATACCATGAACCGTATGTGCATTTGGTGCGTAGTGCGCGAGTGGAACTGCTTTTTTAGAATATTCATGAGCACTTTTTATCAATTGAGTGGCATATTTTTTATCGCCCATGTTCAGTGCTTCTTGCGCTTCACGTATGTTTAACATAGCAATATTAATAAGCGTATTTTGTGCATAAGGGTCATAGCGCAATGCGTCTGTCAGTGCTTTAAGGCGCTGTTCATAACTAAGTTTGGCTTTACTGTCTTTGCCATTTGTTTTATGCGACATGTAAATAACACCAGTAATTTCACGTACTCTTGGGTTTAGGGTGTAAAAGCTGTTTGATTTATTAATGAAGTACAGCGTTGTGTCATTATTTTGACCACTGCGAGAAAGGCCAAGCGCAGGTTTAAGGTACAAAGTGCCTTCACGGCGCATGTAGTTGTCATAAGTGACGAAATATAAAGGTATTATTGAAACGATAAATAGCAGGGCGAGGGTTATTTTTTTAGGTACATGTGTTTTAAAATTCCAGCCAACGTGAACGCCTTTGACGTTTAACACATAAAGTCCTGTCATTATCCCTACAAGCAGCCATAAAACTGATGGTGCCGAAGGCATTTGTAGTGGGAAGTCGCCCAATGAATTTACGCTAATACCAGCAATGGCGAGTAAAGTAAAAAAGCTCAATATTTTAGTATTAGCAGATGTTTTCTCTTGTCTCGAAATACGCCAAGCCATCCATAAAGGGCTTAGGAATATAAGAAGGTGAGCCATGCCGCCAACAACACCAAGTTCAACAAAAGCTTGGAACATGTCGTTATGCATGCGGCGTGGTCTCGCGCCAAGGTTGTAGCCTTGTTTTGGCGTTACAATTGACGATTTAAAATACTTTGGATAGATGGTATGGAAAGCGCCAAGGCCAACACCCATAGGGTTATCCAATAAAATGTCGATACCGTTGAGGTTGTAAGCGGCGCGAACACTTAATTCTTTTTCGCTGATATTTGAAATTGTTGAAAAGTGGCTAGAAACAGAAGACCCCATGGAATGATAGCTACGCGCACCATTATTAAGTTTGCTGTTAAAGCTTGAAGCTACGAGAATAATGAGGATAGATGTTAAAAGAGCAATGGTTTTTCTAAGATTAAACTGTTGGATCAATGCGTTTCTATCGCCCTTATTTAATGCAAGCCATAGTATTGTAAAAATCAAAACAGCCAAGGCGCTTATCCAGCTACCACGTGATCTTGTGTAGACAACAAATATACCAGCCAGAGTGAATGATAGACTTGCGAGGGCAAGCTTTATACGGCTGTTTGATATAGTAATAAGGTAGGCCATTAGTGGTAAACACATAACCATATAAGAAGCCGCAAGGTTTTTGTTGGCAAAGGCGCCAGCGGGAGGTGCTGATTGTTGGAAGAAATTGATAAACATAAAGTTATCAAAAAACGGTACATATTCTTTTATTTGTACTTGTATCACGCTAAAGAAGGCAAGTATTTGTGCGTCGGTAACGGCAAAGTACTGCAAAATACCAAGGCCTGCATTAAAGCATACACCAATTGCCAGCAACCACATAAGGTTCTTGTACCATTCTTCATGGCGCAAGTGCAGAGCAAACGAAAATATAAGGGCGTAACCAAGGAAGTTTTTAAGGAACCACCAGTTATTTGGTAGGCTCATACCCCATGAGCATGTGAGTAAGGCAAACAATACGGCAACAATAACAGCCCATGATGTTATTGTGAATTTGAAATTGAAGTTAAATTTTTCGCCTTTTTTGCTTAAGCTATATAAATAAACGAAAAAGGTAGAAACCAGTGCAAGTCCTGCAAAGTGCATCATATACCAGCGAATGTCACCCGCTACTTCAGGCACAAAATGGTCATAAGCAAAAGGCATGATTAAAATAAGCGTTGAAATGGTTAAGCGACCAAAAGTAAAGTAC
>JBLILN010000023.1:0-23316 GCA_047635695.1 Alphaproteobacteria bacterium | reverse complement strand
AGTTTGGCATATTTTTTATGAAGAAGTTTTGAATGGTGTTGCATGCACACATTCAAAACCAAATTTTTAATTTGCTCTGTATGTGCATTCATATTTAAACTTATAGGTGTTTCGAATAGTTTGTATATGATATCATTAATGTGTAATAAAGCTCAAGATAATTATAAAAAAAAGCCCTCATTAAGAGAGCCTTTTAATCAAATAAATATATTTATTTTTTTATAAGCGTCAAATTTATATTATCTTGCTCTAGTTCCCAAGCACCGTCCGTTAATAGCCCTATCCAAGGAAAATCAAAAACAAACCTCCAGCAGCATCAACAGCGCCTGTTGATGAAAGCTTCGTGTCAACAGTCATCATGCTTGAATGATAACCCGATTTTACAGCTTGTATTGAAAGAGATTTGTTGCGTGGAACTTCTATTTGAACGGGTGACATATGAGTTTGTCCATTGACAAGAATTTTGGCATCAGATTCATTGGTAGCAATATTAATTTTTTGCATATTAGGCTGGAACGCAGAACATGAAGCCAACAATAAAGCCGCACAAGTTATAGATAATTTTTTCATAGAAGTATCCTTTAAGTTAATTTATTGCACCTTATAACACATTGAGGTTGTATCATGTTAACTTAATGACATTAAATTGATGTGTCTATATTCATGACTGTAGAAGAATTATTGAAGTTCCTCTATCCATGCTTGTTGGATAGCTTCGAGCAGTTTTTCGCCGCAGTGGGCAGGGTCGTCGTCAAAGTCGGGTAGTGCAATAACCCAAGCACGCAAGTCTGTAAAGCGCACCGTTGCTGGGTCAACCTCTTCATGGTTGTCTGCCAGTTCAATGGCTATGTCGTAAACGTCTGTCCATTTCATATTTTTATCTTTCTTATAAAAGCCACCATCGAAAATATATCTAATAAAAGAACATCTCTAGTGGGATTAATCCGGTCAAGCTGGGTCAGCTTGCATTTTTTCTAACTGCATGTTGCGTGTTTCACTTGGTACTTTCACTTCAATACCGTCAAGTTCTTTGCTCATAATAATTTGACAGCCAAGGCGTGAGGTTGCGGTTAAACCAAAGGCGTAGTCCAGCATATCCTCTTCTTTGTCGCAGGCTTCTTCTAATTTTTCAAACCATTTATTTTCAACAACGACGTGGCAGGTTGAACAGGCAAGGCTACCTTCACAGGCACCTTCAAGTTCAATTTTATTGTGATGTGCAATGGTTAGGAGGTCTTCGCCTATTTCTGCTTCTACTTTGACTGTCTTGCCGTTTGAAAGCAGAAAGTTTACATGTACTTTTTCGCTCATGATGCATTCTCATTATTAATATTTTGCCCAACAATAGCTTGTTTTAAGGCACGGTTTACGCGGTCTTCGCTGAAGGTTTGAAATACTTTTTCAAGGGCCACTCTGGCGTCTTCAACGTCGTCTTTTTCGGTGCCTGTTAAAGCATTGCGGGCTTCGGTTAAAGCCACTTCTAATTTATCTTTTTGAGATAATTCAAGTGTTGCACCGTCTATTCTTAATGCCGACGTGCAGGCGTCTATCACGCGTTCGAGTTCTAATTTATTTTCATTCAGCTGGCGCAGTTCTACGTCTTGCTTTGCATTCAACATAGAACTTTTGAGCATATTGAGAACTTCGTCATTTGACAGGCCATAAGAAGGGACAATATCAATACTTTGCTCAATGCCTGTACTTTCTTCCCGAGCACTGACACTTAACATGCCGTCGGCGTCGAGTGCAAAGACAACCTGAATACGTGCCGCACCTGCCGCAAGTGGCGGAATGCCTTTAAGGCGGAATTTAGCCAGTGAGCGACAGTCAGCCACTGTTTCACGTTCTCCTTGAAGGACATGAATATCCATGGCGTTTTGACCGTCTTTAAACGTGGTAAATTTTTGCGCCTTGGTAATAGGGATAGGTGTGTTACGGTAAATAACTTTTTCAACCAAGCCACCCACCGTTTCAAGGCCAAGTGAAAGTGGTGTAACGTCTAAAAGCAGCATGGCGTCTCGGTTACCGCCTGTTAAAGCTTCTGCCTGTAGGGCAGCACCATGTGCCACAACTTTGTCGGGGTTAATGCCTGTTTCGGGCGTCATATCAAAATAGTCTTCGACCATGTCATGTACCAAAGGCATGCGGGTTGACCCACCCACTAAAACAATGCCGTCAATATCGTCAATGTCTAGTTCAGCGTCGTCTAGAACATTTTCACACAGTGCAATTGTGCGCTGTACGAGCGGTGCCGCAATGGCATTGAGGCTTTCTGGTGAAAGTTGCTCGCTATGATGGCCGTTACAAATATCTTCTTTAATGGTGCGGGCTTCAATCATAGACACACCACACTGCATGGCAATGGCCTTGTCAATATCGTCTCCGCCTAAATATGTGTCGCCGCCTGTGGCCATAACACGAAAAACACCGTCGGTTAACTTAAGCAGTGAAACGTCAAATGTGCCGCCACCAAAGTCATAAATTAAAAAAGTACCTTTGGCTTTGCTGTCGAGCCCATAAGCTAGAGCCGCTGCCGTCGGTTCGCTAATAAGGCGTAAAACATTTAAACCTGCAAGTTTGGCGGCGTCTTTTGTGGCTTGACGTTGTGCGTCATTAAAATAAGCGGGTACTGTAATAACAGCATCATAAACCGCGCCACCCATGCAAGCTTCGGCACGTTTTTTTAAAGCGGCTAGAATATCAGCACTTACTTCGATAGGTGTTTTTTTGAAAGCACCTGCACAGGCATAAACCATGCCTTCTGTCGTGGTTACTTCAAAGGGGACATGCATTTTAAAATCTTCAACGTCGCCCCTCGCCTTACCGAGTAAGCGTTTCATGGAATAAAAAACGTCGCTTGCGCCTTCGGTAAGCCTTTTTTTGGCTTGTTCGCCAACCACGGCTTGACCCTTTTCGTCGTAATAGACAACAGAAGGTACGGCGCTTTTGTCATTTTTATCATTAAAAAATGTGACATTGCCTTGTTTTGATGTGGCAACCAAAGAATATGTTGTACCAAGGTCTATACCAATGACACGGCGGTTTTTATCTTGACCTGGTTCTTGAATTTCGAGCATTTATATTTCTTAACAGTATTTTATTTAGGGCACTTAAATGGTTTTAGCTTTTTTGTTTGCGTATCTGTTTTTTCACGTCTTTTGTGAACTTTGTTAAAAAGCGCAGTTCTATGGTTAAACCTGCCGCTTTTTGATACGTTTCTTCGTTAAAAGCTTGTACCAGTTTTTTATAACATTCTTCTTCTTTTTTTGCCACCATTTGCTTGAGATTTTGCAGGTTATCTGTTTCTCCTAATGCTTCACGCAGTTCAAACTGTTCGGCCATAAGCGCCATAGACGGCTTGCCTGATAACACATCAATTATGTTATTAATTTCAAGTAGCTTACATGATAACTTAACGTTATCCATTAATATATTGTAAGCATCGTTTAGGTTAGCACCTGCGCTTAAAGCGTACATTTGCTCACTTTGTGACTTGGTGACAAAGTTATCGGGGTGCAGTTTTTTTTGCAAAGCAAGGTAAGTGCTGTCTACAAGGTCTCTATCAACTTCAAATGATACGGCCAAGCCAAACAAAGCAAACGGCGTGATATTTTTGGGTGGTTGAACAACGTCGCAAACACCGCAAAACAGTGCATTTTCTACGAGTGGGCTATGACATGACCAACAGTTGTTCATTATTATTCTTTTTGTTACATTAATTTTATATAAAAGAGTGAATTGCTATGTGGTATTTTTTTGCGGTTAATAAAAACCGAAATGCAGTTACCCTACATTGAATAAATTGTGACGTTAAACTTTTATACGGTAAAACTTTCACCACAGCCACACTCACCTTTTTGGTTGGGGTTGGTGAAAACAAAACCTTCTTTGAGGTCGGTTGATTCAAAACCCACTTCTGTACCAATAATGTAAATCAGTGCTTTGGCGTCAATTAAAACCCTTGCACCGCCCTCTTCAACAAGTTCGTCGCCCATTTCGGGTACGTCTGCATATTCAAGACGGTAACCAAGCCCGCTACAGCCCGCAGTTTTAATACCCATACGGATATAAGCCTCAGGCGTGCCACGCTTTGTAAGCATGCCCAGCATTTTTTCTGCAGCTTGATCTGTAATTGTAATTAAAGCCAAGGGCTTGTCTTTCTTTAAGTTTTATTTAGCTTGTTAAAAATGCTTTGAAATTATTTTAATTGGGCTGAGGTTTTGCTCTTCTCGAGATCGTAGCGCACAGTGTACGTTTAAGTACGTGAGCACTGCGAAAGCGAGATAAGGGTAAAATATTGCCAAAGTAGAATTCTTTCTAAATATTTTTAGTTTTGTAATCGGCAATCGCCGCTTTAATAGCGTCTTCTGCAAGTATTGAACAGTGGATCTTTACTGGTGGCAAAGAAAGCTCTGTTGCAATGTCAGAGTTTTTAATATCTGTTGCTTGGTCAAGCGTCATGCCTTTAAGCATTTCTGTTGCAAGAGAAGAAGAAGCAATAGCGCTACCACAGCCAAATGTTTTAAACTTAGCGTCTTCAATCACACCTTCGTCGCTTACTTGGATTTGTAGTTTCATCACGTCACCACATGCTGGTGCGCCGACCATACCTGTGCCGACAGTGCTTTCTGCTTTATCCATTGAACCAACGTTACGTGGGTGGTTGTAGTGGTCCATTACTTTATCTGAGTATGCCATTTTAATAATTCCTTTATATATACCCTTATTATGGGGGTTCTGTTGTCTAATGTTAAGTGTTTCAGCCTAAATTACAAGGGTAAAACACAATATAGTTATAAAATTTCACTTAATTTATCTTAGCCACCCCTATAGGCTTTGTCATAAAGTAATGTACTTTATCACCCAAAGGTGGCCCTTAAACTATTTCCTAGTGTTCTGCCCATTTTATTTTTGATATGTCGATACCCTCTTGCACCATTTCCCATAATGGGCTCATGTCGCGTAGTTTTTGTACCTGCGCTAAAATAGTTTCAAGTGCGTAGTCTACTTCTTCTTCTGTGGTGAAGCGACCAAGTCCAATACGGATAGACGTATGCGCCATGTCGTCACTTAAGCCCAAGGCACGTAATACATACGATGGCTCGAGTGAAGCTGAGGTACAGGCAGAGCCTGAGGACACCGCTAGGTCACTAATGGCCAACATAAGAGACTCACCCTCAACATAGGCGAATGAAAGGTTTAAATTACCTGCGAGGCGTTGTTCGCGGTCACCGTTTAGGTAAACTTCAGGAATGGCGGCTTGGATGGTGTCTATCATTTTATCACGTAGAACCGTCAGGCGTTTATTTTCAGCTGTCATTTCTGCTTGTGCAAGTTCAGCCGCTTTACCAAAGCCAACAATGAGAGGCGTTGGCAGTGTACCGCTACGCATACCACGTTCTTGCCCACCACCATGAATGATAGGACGGACACGCATACGTGGTTTACGGCTAACGTACAAAGCACCCATACCCATTGGCCCATATACTTTGTGGCTAGAGATAGACATGCAGTCGATATTCATTTCATTGACGTCGATAGGTATTTTACCGAAGCTTTGCGCACAGTCACTATGGAATTTAACGCCAGCTTCTTTACAGATAGCACCAATGGCACCAATGTCTTGAATAACACCAATTTCGTTGTTGGCATGCATAACACTCATAATAATAGTGTCGGGGCGGATAGCCGCCTTTAAAACGTCAAGGTCAATTAAGCCGCTTGACTGTACAGGCAGGTACGTAATTTCAAAACCTTGTTCAACAAGGTGACGGCAACTGTCGAGCACACATTTGTGTTCCGTTACCACGGTAATGATATGTTTACCCTTAGATCCGTAAAATTCAGCCGCACCTTTAAGCGCCATGTTATTAGATTCTGTCGCACCTGAAGTGAAAACAATTTCTTTCGGGTCGGCACCAATAACGTCGGCAATTTGCTTACGCGCTTTTTCCGTCGCTTCTTCTGCGTCCCAACCAAACTTATGGGTACGTGAATGCGGGTTACCTGGCATGTCGAACCAGTATGGGTTCATGGCTTCAACCACCCGCGGGTCTGCTGGTGTGGTTGCTTGATAATCTAGATAGATAGGTTTTTTCATTGTTTTCTTACCTTAAACGTTTAATCGTTGTTTCAAATGCTTTTAAAAATGCGTCAACGTCTGACGCTGTGTTATGCCAAGCCATAGATATACGTAATCCAGCTAAAGCTTCTTCGTTTGTATAACCTTGTACAGTTAATATACGAGAAGGAACAGACTTACCGCTAGAACATGCAGACCCTTGGGATATACATATACCCGCCATATCCATAGACATCAAAATTGTTTCTGCTGATGTATCTGGAATAATAGCCGCTGTTGTCACTGGTAGCCTCTGCGCTTCTTCCCCAACAATAATAGCGTCGGGGGTTATTTTTTTAATGCCGTCTTCAAGCGTTTTACGTAAAGCTTCTAAACGAGGCATGTCTTCTATACTCTGTTTAACCTTTTCACAAGCAGCACCAGAAGTAATAATACCGAGTACATTTTCAGTACCTGACCTTCTATAGCGTTCTTGCCCTCCCCCTATAATAAGTGGAGACATTTTTAATTCATTCTTTAGTATAAGAGCTGCGCAACCTTTAGGCCCGCCTACCTTATGAAAAGAGATAGATATAGAATCAACATTCATATGAGGGAAGTTAATGTCTTCCTTTGCTAGAATTTGAACGGCGTCTATGTGACACTTAGCATTATATGCCTTCGCAAGCGTTGCTATTTCTTCTATAGGTTGCTTAACACCTGTTTCATTATTAGCCGCCATAATAGAAACCAAAGAAGTAGGCTTAGCCTTTAGTTCTCTCTCTAATGTTTCTAGGCATATAACACCTGCTTTATTCACAGGGAGGTATATAACCTCAACACCTTCTGCTTCGAGTGCTTTAGCCGTATTATAAACAGAGCTATGTTCTGTTGGAGATGTAATAAGGCGCTTATGCGGACATAGGGATATAATACCCTTAAGAGCCATGACATTACTTTCAGTCCCGCTTGCTGTAAAGACAACCTGTTCACTACGTACATGCATAGCATCTGCCACTAACCTTCTTGCATGGTCTATCGCTGTACGTGCCTTTTGACCTTCTGAGTGTGCTGAAGACGGGTTACCAAATATATCAATGCTCTTAAGAGCCACTTCTTTGACATAGTTTTTTAAAGGCGTTGTACCATTGTTATCCAGATATACGGACATGTGCCTTACCCCCTTCTTGTTTCGATATGATGTGACCATTGACGGTGATTTTCTTTTCACGTGCCATTTTAAGGCTAACTTGACGCATAAAATCGTCTATATGACCACCTAAGGCTGACCATAGTTCGTGGCTATTGCAGCGTTCTGCATTTAAACAACCCGTTAAGCCGTCACACCTTGTTGCTTTTGTGCCTTCGTTCACGGCATTAATAATATCATACATATAAATATCATTTTCATCACGGAACAGTTTATAACCGCCGCCGGGGCCACGCACACTTTTAACAACTTCGGCTTTACGCAGCTGTGAAAATAACTGCTCTAGATATGAAAGGGAAATACCTTGCCTATTGGCAACTTCTTCAAGTTTAACGGCGCGTGTTTCACCTTCAGGTTCAACCTGCAAGGCCGCAAGGTCAATAAGTGCCATAACAGCGTAACGACCTCTTGTAGAAAGTTGCATTGTGGTTTTCCTTATCCATTCAATAAATTCACCCTGATTTATATAAAAACCATTCACTCTAGTCAAGTATATTCGGGTGGTTTAAAAAGTAAATATGAGTGCATTCACTCAAAAAGCTTGCTCAGCTCCTCTAACAGGGTTTCGCCTAATGTCTCTGCATTTTCTATCATGACGGCATTTTTATAGTAACGTTCGACCTCGTGGCCAATACCGACGGCAATAAGTTCGACCGTTTTATTACGTTCAATTTGTGTAATAACCGACTTTAAATGACTGTCTAAATAACCTGCTTTATTATGGCGGTCTGTGGCATAATCAACGGGTGCACCATCACTAATAACCATAAGAATTTTTCGCCCTTGTGTACGCTTCATAAGGCGTTTGTATGCCCACATTAAACTTTCGCCATCAACATTTTCTTTTAGCAAGTCATCTGCCAGCATATAGGCGAAGTTGTCTTTTTGTTTGCGGTAAGGTATGCGCCCTTGCTTGTAAATAATATGCAAAAGCTCGTTCAACCGCCCTGGGTTTTTAGGCCTGCCAGCACTTATCCAGTCAAGACGGCTTTCCCCACCCTTCCACGCTTTTGTTGTAAAGCCTAAAACCTCAGTCGTTACACCTGTTTGTTCAAGCGTTTTGGTTAAAATATCTGTTGTTATGGCCGCCATTTCTATGGGTCTGCCGCGCATTGAGCCTGAATTATCCACAAGAATGGTCACAGTCGTATCCATTACCTGTTTTTTGCGCGGCAAACGAAAGATAGATTCATGCCCGCCTGCAATAAAGCTGGCTAATTTTGAGGCATCAAGCACACCTTCATCGGTATCAAAGCGCCAGCCTATGTCTAATTTTGATAATAATTTATGCCTGAGCTTACGGCATAATTGCCTTGCAAGACCTTTCTGTGCGTCTGCCAGTACAGCAAATTTATGCTTCAGTAATTTTTTTTCACTATCATCGACAAGGTTTGAAATGTCCAACTCGGCGTCATATGCCTTGGTAAAAATTTTATAGCCATGCGTTGTTTCTTGCCCTGCATAAAAGAAAGGCGTTGCCATACCTTCTGTTTCTAGGAGAGCGCTTCCTGTACTATCTTCCTCACCGTCTGACGCTTTTGAATCAGTACCATCCATTTCCTTGATGGTTTCACTTTTCCCCATAATGGGTTGTTCATCGGATGCATCTGCCTTGTCGTTCAGCTCGGCTGTTTCACCAGCGTTGGTCATTTCATTTTGATGATCAGCATCTTCAATTTTAAGGAGATCAATAAGTTGTTTATAAGCCGTTTGCCGCTGTGATTCATCAGACAAATCAGCCGTTTCTGCCCACTGCTTAAGCTGTATAGGCAATATATAATCTAGGCGGTTTAACAATGCCGCACTTTGGGGCTGTAAAGAACCCAACAAACGTTTTTTTAAAACCAGTGATGCAACATAGGTTTGATGAAATAAACTTGTGCCGCCATCGGCAAAAAAAGACTCTTCCTTACGTAATAAAGGCGATATATGACCTTCACTACCGGGAAATTCCTGTAGCCCCAAGCTTTCTGTTCGGGCTGTTTCAATCATAGCGATGATGCGTAAGGCTGTATCACCTGCATTTGAAAAATGAGTGAATATATGTGCCGCTTCACCATATCGGTAAATAAAAGCCAGCCTATCGGCTTGGCCTTTGGCTAACTGCACGGCTAAAGGGTTGTCACTTTCAAGCAAGGGCAATGTTATTTCATGGGCCGAAATATGGATCGATTCGGCAAAACGGACAATCAAGTTTGCCTGACCCGCAAGGGCGCGTGTTGTTTCAATGATAGACTGTTTGGCAGATTCAAGGCCTGACATGGTTATACCTTGGCTATGGCGCCAAATACACGCACGTAATATTCGTCTAAAGTTTCTTTATCGTGGGTGTCGCAACGGTTAACGAATGTCAGTAAGAAGGCACGATAAACGTCGCCAACAATTTCACTGTTTTGTGCCCACATAATAACCGTTCTGGGTGACATAACGGCAGACAAATCTCCCGCCATAAAGCCAACCCTTGTAAGCCCAGCAAGGCGCACCATTTTTTCAATAACATGAGATGTATTATTTAATGTTGGTACTTTTGAACGGACAACTTGGCATTCCCATTCTTCATCAAGGTAATTTAAATGTGCCACCATATTCCAGCGGTCGAGTTGTGCTTGATTGAGATGGTATGTCCCTTGATATAGGCCTGAGTGGTCACCAAGGCCAACGGTGTTTGACGTGCCAAAAAGCCTAAAACCTGCATGGGGGTGCACAACACGGTTTTGATCGGGCAATGTAAGGCCACCGTCTTGTTCCATTAAACGCTGGATCACAAACATCACTTCTGGCCTGCCTGCGTCATATTCATCGAGCACCAAAACCATGGGCCTTGACATAGCCCAAGGCAAAACACCTTCCTTAAAGGAGGTCACTTGCTGCCCTTCTTCTAGCACGATGGCGTCCTTACCAATAAGGTCTAACCTCGATATATGCCCGTCAAGGTTCAAGCGAAAACATGGCCAATTAAGACGTGCGGCAACCTGTTCAATATGTGTTGACTTCCCCGTGCCGTGGTAACCTTGCAGTAAGATCTTTAAATTATTTTCAAAACCTGCAAGCACAACCATGGTTGTTTCGGGGTCAAAATGGTATGAAGCGTCTATCTCGGGGACAAATTCACTTTTTTCAGCAAAGCCCATAACTTCCATATCGCTGTCAAAACCAAACAACTCACTGACTTTAAATTTTTTCATACCTTGCATTTGTGTTTGCGACAACGAGCCTACCCTTCAATTATTTTCTTATGAATGTATAGGGTAGCACATCAATGGCGCTAAAAAAGCAAAAAATACATTGTGTACAAAGGTATATTCGTCTAATATGTGTGAAATTTAAAAGAAACATTTACTTATTACTTTTAGTGCAAACTCTTGCACGGCCTTCACTCGAGGAAATATTTATGGATACTAAATTATTAGCAGACAGTTTTTTAAAGACAAAACTGAATGCTTTACCACTAATTGATTTACACAATTTTTTAATCTACTTTCTTAAAAACACCCACAACCTTGTGCCGTTTGAATTTGACCTTGAATTTGATGCAGATAAAAGCAGAGAAAAAAAGATAATTGATTATGTGAGGACACATGCCTTATCCCTTAAAAATGATAATGACTTTAACTTAATTGAAGCAAACGACGAATATGACTATTACTTAAAAGTATTGCGCCGTATGGTAACAGTTGAAGTTTTTCAAATAAATTTAGCTGAATTTATTACTATACAGCTCAATAATGACATATTTGATTTAGATACAATTATGGACAGAACAGCTGTTATGTTTCAACATGACGACATTGCATATGAAGAACGTTTAGCGCCCTTAGATGAGGAATATAAAGTTCTTTTACAGTATGAAAATGACATGAAAGATTTTTCTTTAACGGTCATTGATTGCCTTACTCAAAATCTTGATAAAGATTTAGAAGTGCATAGTCAAAATGCGCAAACAAGGGTATACCCCGCTCAAATAAAATTGCGTTCATGTCAACAATGCATTCACGTTGGTTTTATATAAACTATTTACTACTTCTATAGGAGGTCTATATCATGACCCAAAAAAATAATTTATTTTTTGCACTTGTCGGCCCTAGCGGTGCTGGCAAAAGCACATTGATTAACGAAATTATTGACGCAACAAAAGAACGCGCAGATTTACCTTGTTTTGACCTACCCACAACCGCGACAACCCGTGCGATACGTGACGGTGAAGTTGAGGGTGTTCACCATTATTTTCTTTCGACAAAAGAATTTAACGCACGCTTGAAAAATGATGACTTTTTAGAGCACAGCGCAACACATGGTAAGAAATATGGTTCTTTAAAGCAGGAATTTGAAGCACAGCTCAATAACAGCCATCTCATCAAAGACCTTGACTGGGTTGGCGCGCGCGATATTCGTAAGCACCTGCCAGACAGAACCTTTGTTGTATTGGTTTTACCGTTAACAAGAGCACAAGCGGATGAACGCCTCACAGGGCGTGGAAAATCTGGTAAAGACCGTCTTACAACGCTTGATAAAACGGCGAAAGACATCACAACATCTATTTATTTTCCAGAGAGAGCTTTTTCAAGCGATGACCTTAAAGGGTCACTGTTAGAAAACTACGATTTAGTTATTTATAACGACGAATTAAAGAAAGCTGTTAATCGGCTTTATGCTTTTATGGTCAAAAAAATTGATGCATAGCGAACATAAAAAAACACCTCTTAGGAGGTGTTTTTTTTCGTTTTTATGTTAAAGTTTTTTCATACCACGTATAAATAGGTAGTGCTGTATAAAAAAGCATGTATTTAAAGACGCAAGCAGCCATTAATAAGCCTGTCACAGCCATAATACTACCGCCTACAAGTGGCGTTGGATGGAAATGAGCCATGACCATTACCGCAAGCACATAACTTGATAACAAATAAAAATACATATAAAGCGCGTGGCGTTTTTTTATATTTTCACTTTTGGGTGTCGTTTTAAACCAACGATAATAGCGGTAAAACAGTGCAAAAGCAGCGACAGCTAGCACAACCCACAACGCCACATAAGGCACCATAGACGTGAAATAAACAGCTGCAAACATAAAGATAAAACAAGGCACGCCAATTAATTTAAAACATATAGCTATACTTGCTAAGCGTGAAAGGTAGGGTAATTCTTTGAAGGTTTTTCGTTCGGACATCATAAGGTCCTCCTATGAACGATCAAAAGTTGAAGTGTGTTTGTAGTAATAATATAAGGATTGTTCATTTTGTTTTCAAGCGCTAAGCGCGTGTTTATTTTTTAAATCATAAAAATAAACGCTTCTATATCTTTTATGTTTTAGTTGTATTACCAACGAGATATTCAATATTAAAAAAAATACCCCACATATATTATAAGCACTGAAGTGTAATAGAGCATGTTAGGCCTCTTGGAGACTTTTAAAAGTACGGCAGCGACCTTTCGCATAATGAAAGTATGAAAGAAAGGTTTGGCTTACAAAACTGCGCAAAGTGGACGTGGCTTTAAGAAGTAAACAACTGTATGAAATTATATTAAAGAATCACGCCTGTTAAATGCTTTATAAAATAAATGTACGTACAAAATAACGATAGTAACACCCCACCCTCTCTTGAGCTGTCTCTTCAAGAGAGGGCTTTTTATCACCTATTTATTCAACAACGTTTGTAAAGCTATACATAACTTTCCAGCCTTTGGTTATGCCATGTCGATCAGCAAAACCCGCATTAACCTCTAAAACTGCGTTGCTTACGCCTTTAACCGCGCGCGGCGTTAATGTATGTGGCAATGCATTTTTTACAAGGCCATGCACGTTTGTGTCGTTCATAAAAATCATATCCAGAGGAATATTTGTATTCTTCATCCAAAAAGAACGCACACCCTTATCAGGCCAAACAAAAAGCATACCGCCCATTTTTGCTAAGCTATGGCGGTGCATAAGCCCTAAATTACGCATGGCTTTATTTGTAGCAAATTCAGCATGAACCACAACCTCTTTACCTTCAGGCGATACCAATAAAACTTCTATTGTTGGCGGCGTCGACGGGTTCAACGATCCATCATATTTCTGACTTACAGCGTAAGAAAAAGAAACGAGAAACATTAAAGCAAGAATTGCATATTTTTTATTCATGACCTGACCTTTATTTTTTTTCATTGTTTATAACTGTTGGCTTTGTGACATCTTCTGCGCCAAAAAGTGTACCAAAAAAGTCTTTAATCAAGCCTGGCATCACAAACGAAATTGGGTTTGCAAAAACCTTAGGTTTACTTTTAGTACCTTTTACAGAAAAATCAGCCACCAAAAGTCCTGCCTGAGAACCTGTAAGTAAAGTACCCAATAAAGGGATTTTAGATACCAGTGAGTTTAATCCTTCTGCAGGAATAAGCTGCCCCTCAATATTCAACAGGTCTGTTTTGGTGTTTATTTTACCTTTTAATCGTAAGCCAATAGAAGGGCCACTTAAAGAGGCATGGTCGATAATCATTTCATCGCCAACGAACAGCAATGGCACGGTTGCATTATCAAAGTAGATGCCTTTTTTTTGTGATAGCAATTCTGTCAGTGATATTAAAGATAGTAATTGAGCCATAACAGGCGCTTCAACAATATGTACTTTTTCTATTTTCAATAAACCTTTCCCCTGCTTTTTGCCATCAACCGTATAAATATCAGCCGTTATACTTGCATGGCCATTGCGTAGGGTCTTAATTAGCCCCATGGTTTTAAATGTTTCACCCGCTCCATAACCGTCAAAACGCAATGACATGTGGTCCTCTGAGGGGTATTTTAAAGTGAATATCGTTTGTGACTGTCCCTCACCTGCCGTAACATCAATGTATGCCCACTGCCCATCTTGACGCTCCAAGCTAGCAGTTACATTTTTGATAGAACCGTTTTTAAAGATAACGTTCTCAATATTTCCCGTTATATTTAGATTGCCTAATGCTTTACCTGCCTTTTTATTTTCTGACAAAATGTCTATGGACGATAAATCTAACTGCTGGCCTACAAGGTTTAAAACATCGCCCTTTATAGCTGCTTTTAATTTATTTTGACCAATATCAAACTTTTCAAAGTCGGCTTCAAACACTTCACCTAAAAGCACATTGCCTTGAATGTTAACATTTTCACCTATTGCAGAAAGGTTCAGCACCAATGGATCTGATTTATTTTTGTAAACACCCTTACCAATAACTGTTAAAGGTATGTTCTTTTCTTTTACCCAATTAAGGCCTGACTGGACAACCTTGTTTTTATTCAAATCGCTTAAAAACGTATAATCATAATGACCGTTTTTAGATGCTTTAACGCTTAAGGCAACGCTTACCGTTTCAGATATTTCAAGCGATGTAGGGCTTAACAAGTCAACAACCATATCTGCAGGCACTTCAACATTGATAGAAAGAAGCGTTTCATTAAGTGAGTTTTGCATGTTTTCACGCCAGTCATATGTCACATCTAAACCATTGAGTGTGCCGGGTGCTTCTAATTTTATATGGTCTTGTGTAACAGATAATGTGCCCAAAGGTACACGTGCGTCAAACCCTTTAACCACCGTTGTTGTGGCAACATTTTTAACGTCAGATTTATAATTATAACGCACCTTTGGATAGGTTAAGTCTTTAAAGGGAATATAAAGAGAGCCCTTTGATTTATGCGTACCTGCAAATTTAATACTACCAGGGTTTTTAGCAGAAACAGCTTGTTCAACAATATCAATAACACCCTGAATAGAACCGCTTGCTGTACCATTCACAGTAATGCCTGTTTCAACGCCTTCGGTAAAGTAACCCGCAATCACCGCTTCAACTTTTTCTAGGTTTTGACGCACCCATTTACCTGTTTTGGCCGTAATTTTAATATAGTCCTTTTTCATTTCAAAAGACCCCGTTAAATCACGAATGGTCGGTGCTTTTTTAAGGGCCGTTAAAGAAAAGTTTGTGAAGTCAAAAGACCCGTCAAAACCACAAGTTTTATCGCAAAAAGGCAATTCACTTGGTCGGCCATTGTAAATAAGGTGTAAGTTTGAAACCTGTGAATCGCTGACATTATTTCTGATCCAATTGGTGACGCTTCTTATTTTTCTATCGGGTAAATAACTGGCAACATGATTGATTGTCGTATGACCCTTCCCTAGCAAACTGAGGTTAAAATCTAATTTTTTAGGTTCTAAAATATTGCTAATTGTACCACTCACATCTATAGGCCAATCTTCGTTGTCGAGCACTGACAATGTATTGATGGTTACGAGGCCATTGCTTTCTTTCGAATAGCTAATGTCCATGTAGCCCGTTTTAAATTCAAAGGGGAAATTATAGGCGCTGCTTGCATGTATAGTACCTTTTTGCATTTCCATAATGACGTTTGTACTTTTAATGACATTGCCTGGTAGCAAGTCAAGGGTTAGGGCTATTTCCCCTTTTGTTTTTATAGGGTTTTCAAATGGGATATAGTCATCCAAAAACTTGCTAGAAGCATTTTCAAGCTTAATATCAAGTGTGGCACTTTCTGCATATTTAGGGTGGTGGAAGGTCATTTGTACAGGGGTAACAGCCAACAACGTTGACCTTGCTAAATTACCATTAATATGAATAGTTTCGCCCGACCTAAAGCTACGTGTAAAGGCAACATCGCCGTCTTTAATGTACCAAGACTTCACATTAACATCGTCTTTAATGTTCAAGTTAATGTTATGCGCGCGTACAGTTTTTATGGCTGTATAATAAGTTGCGAGACGTCCCTTTTGATTTAAATAATCAATGAGGCCTGCTTGTGTATTTTCAGAGTTTGTCGGGTCTAAACGCACAGGAAAACCTGCAATATAAAAAGCGTCCCTATCTAAATTAACATCTAAACTGAGCCCTTCCAAATCAATATGTTTTGGTGCTAAACGCCCTAACAATAAAGCTGAGGTAGAAAACTCAATCTCTAATTTATTGATATTTAAAATTTGCGCATCGTCGGCAGCGTAAACTTCCCCGTCTTCACCTTTCATATGCAGGCTACCGTCAAACCAAAGTGATAACTTACGTAAACGCAATTGGTTGCCTTGGATGTTTAAAAAGTGGTTTACAATGTCTCGATCCGTGTCGATAGTGAAAGGTTTATAGCTCATTAAAGCTAAAAGCATAGCGACCGTTAAGGTACAAAAAAAGATCACATAAAATGTCATTCTTTTAATGAATCTCAACGTCGACATTAACATGTATTATTTCCCGTTATCAGTAGTGCTTCTGGTGTTTGTCACACGCATAGCTAGGGCTGCCGATATAAACTTTTCTAGGTCACCGTCTAAAACAGCGCTCGTGTTCCCTGTTTCTACACTTGTACGCAGGTCTTTAACCATTTGGTATGGGTGAAGGACATAGGAACGTATTTGATGCCCCCAACCGTTTTCAGTTTTTGTAGATTCCATTTCGTCTTTTTCTGCTTCTTGGCGACGAATTTCTGCTTCATATAATCTCGCCTTTAGCATCCCCATGGCTTCGTCTTTATTTTTATGTTGTGAGCGTTGGTTTTGACATTGCACAACAATACCTGTTGGTTCGTGGGTAATACGCACAGCACTGTCTGTCGTGTTGACATGTTGTCCACCAGCGCCACTGGCACGGTAAGTATCAATACGTAAATCACTCGGGATAATTTCAATGGCAATGGAGCTATCAATTTCTGGATAAGCAAAAACAGATGCAAACGACGTATGCCTTCTGTTTTGTGAATCAAACGGCGAGCAACGTACCAAGCGGTGTACACCACTTTCGGTTTTAGCTAGGCCATAAGCAAAGGGGCCTGAAAACTTCATAGTGACAGATTTTATGCCTGCCTCGTCGCCCTTACTTTCATCGATAATATCAATTTTATAGCCGTTACGTTCTGCCCAACGTATATACATACGCATGAGCATTTGTGCCCAGTCTTGAGATTCTGTACCGCCTGCCCCTGAATGCACTTCTACAAATGTATTGTTGCGGTCAGCTTCACCGCTGAGTAAGCGTTCTGTTTCGAGGCGTTCTGACTCTTGAGCTAGATTATGAAGTTCTTTTTCACCGTCTATTATGGCGTCTTTGTCACCTTCCTCTTCCCCTAAATCAATAAAGGATACAGCATCTTCAAGGCGTAATGACATCTTGCTGATTTTTTCGATATTGCCTTCAATATGAGACTTCTCTTGCATGATGGCACGGGCTTTATCCGCGTCGTCCCAAATATGAGGATCTTCGACTTGTTTATTTAATTCACTCAGGCGTTTGGTTAATGCCTCAATGTCAAAAATACCCCCTCAGCAGTTCAAGAGACTGCTCAATTTTTGTCACAAGATGTTTGTGTTCTGCTTGCATTAATATATTCCTTGAAATTGGATATCGCTTGTACCAGAGGCTGTTTCTTTTTGGACTTTTTTCACGCTTGATGTCGGTTCGGTGCCTTCAATGAAGGCCTCAAACACACGTTTTGTTGTTTTGGCGTTTGGTAACACGCCCGTGTCAGAGTCAATTTGTACAAAAGTAATGCCCTCGGGTACTTTATATGAAAGTGTTTTATGCCCTTCATTAAGTGCTTTTGTTGCAAAGTCGACCCAAATAGGTGCCGCGGCTTTTGAGCCCGTTTCATTGGCGCCAAGCGTTTGTGGCCTATCGAAACCAACCCATGAACCAATAGCCATATTCGGAGCTATCCCCATGAGCCATGCATCAATAAAGTCGTTTGTTGTCCCTGTTTTAGCGCCAACAGGTTGGCCGACACTTCTGGCACGCCAAGCCGTGCCGCGTTCGACAATACCTTGAAGAATATGCGCCATTTGGAAAGCCACTGTTTCTGGAATAATTTGTTCACCCACTGCCGGTAATTCAAGTGGTTCATAAATTGATTCAGCAATATCCACGCCGCATGCTGTACAGGCTTCATGTTGACGATAAATAACTGAACCAACGGCGTCTTGCACCATATTAACAGCATATGGTTTAACAAGGCGTCCGCCATTGGCAAAGACACCATAAGCACTGGTGAGCTCTAATAATGAAATAGATGATGAGCCAAGAGCCGTCGATAAATTACGATCTAACTGAGCTGTAATGCCATATTTACGTATATACCGAATAATATTACCGATACCTAATTCACGCGACAAACGTATTGTCATAAGGTTACGAGACTTTTCTAAACCACGTCTAAGTGTGGATTCCCCATAAACCTTTTCACTATAGTTGCGCGGTTTCCATGCTGTATCAAGCTCATCATTCCGCAGAACAACGGGGGCATCTAATATAATAGAAGCTGGGGTGTAGCCTTTTTCCAGTGCCAATGCATAAACGATAGGTTTTAAAGCTGAACCCACTTGTCGTTTAGACTGTACTGCACGGTTAAAGCCCGTACCGTCATCAAGACCACCAACCATAGCAAGAATAGCACCTGTATTGGGGTCGATTGCAATAAATGAACCTTGCACCGCTGGCACTTGTTCTAAATTGTAAAAACCTTCTTCAACAGAGGCATCTTGAGCGGGGTCATAAATTTCAGCCATAGGCTTCACAAGAATAATATCATTAACAGAAAGAACGTCGCTGACTTTTTTAATACGTTTATCCAACGTATCAGCGTCTATATGTCTTCTGGCCCATTTTAAAGTTGCCAATTGTATTGTACCGCGTACATTTTGAGGCAAACCAATATATGCCACACCTGTATTATCATCGGTTTCAAGCACTACGGCAGGCACGCCTATTTTTTCTTTGCTATGCCTTGCTTTGGCTTCTTTATCAATGCGTCTTTGCCAGTTAATAAGCAGGTTCATACGTCCTACAGGACCACGGTAACCATGGCGGCGGTCATATTCACGCAAGGCTTTATAAACAGCTTCTTCTGCGTATGACTGCATTTTTTTATCGAGCGTTGTATGAACAGAAAAACCAGCACTGTAAAGGTCCGTCTCACCATAAGTATCTAGAACAAAACGGCGCACATGCTCACTAAAGTGTGGGGCTTCTTGACCATATTTAAGTGATGTGGGGCTTAAGTTTAAGTCTTCTGCAATAGCTGCTTGACGTTCTTCTTCGGTGATAAAACCTTCTGCCGCTATACGGTTTAAAACCACGTCACGACGGTAACGTGCCACACGGTCGTTTGACAAAGGGTTGTACCTTGAAGGTGCTTTTGGCAAACCTGCAAGCATGGCCGTTTGAGCGTAACTTAGCTCGTCAAGGTCTTTGCCATAATATGCCATGGCAGCAGCAGCAACACCGTAAGAACCATTACCTAAATAAATTTGATTTAAATAAAGTTCTAAAATTTTGTCTTTTGAAAAGGCTTTTTCGATACGGTACGAAAGAATGAGCTCCTTAATTTTACGCACATAGCTTCGTTCACTAGAAAGGAAAAAGTTTTTAGCCACCTGCTGTGTAATAGTACTTGCACCTTGGCGGCGTGATGTGAATATATTAATAAGAGCGGCACGTATAATGCCTTTAATATCAAAACCAGAGTGTTTATAAAACTGGTCATCCTCTGCGGCGAGGTAAGCGTTAATTACCTTACTTGGCATTTCGTCGATAGGCACATAAACACGGCGCTGTTTTGCATATTCAGCAAGTACTTCACCATTTCTGTCATATACCTTTGTAATTAGGCTTGGTGAATATTCAGCAAGTGTTCTATAGTCAGGCACTTGCGTTGCAAAATAAGCAAGAATAGCCACAACCATAATAACACCTGCAACAAAACCATAACAACCTAAAGCAACCAATGCTCTAAGTTTGTAATAGGACTTTTCTTTGCTGGGCCAGAATTTCATAAATTCCATATTACCGCAATATGCAATTTAATCAACAGCAAAAGACAGAGTTTTACTAACTTATTGTAAAAAAAATGCATTTTTATTTTCTTTAATTTTCAGCCACTTACGTATAAATTGCATACAATATTATTTTTCATTCGTTTTAGTTGTTGACATATATAATCTTTATGGTAGATTCCGGCTCTCAATTAACAAACAGTAACACCTTAACGTTTACAAGAACCTTCACTCGCAACTATTTTTGCGTAAGGACCAAAACGATCTTTTTTAAGATTGATCATCTAAACCCGTAGATATTTTTTTTAATTAAAATATAAATCTACAATCTCAAAAAAACAGGCCTACAAGGTCTAACTCTTTGCCTAATTTTTGGCACTTTTTATTTTATAGGATATATAAAACATGAAAAAATTACTTACTATCGCACTTGCACTTACCGCTCTTATAGCCACTTCTGCACATGCGATTAATGTTGTTGATGTTAAGTCTAATATTCAAGGCACAACAACATCTGTTGGCTCTAGTTACGGAGAACGCTACCAACAGTCATTTGGTCAGAAAATCATAGCACTTAACAACGACCAAGGTTCTGCCATAGAGCAGTACGGTCGCTATGAATTTTCAACCATTGAAGGTAATAGCAAAAATTCTGGCACATTTTCTGGCGGTGCAAATTATCGCGTCGTTGGCAACACAGTTGCAGGAAATAGTTGGGAAGATAAAAGTGAAACTGGTTTTTCTAAACAGCGTGTTGAAGGTGCTTATGAAAGTTACCTCAACGGCATAGAAGAAACATTTGCTATTAATGGCGAAGTATCAGATCAACGTTACTATTCCACAGAAGAGCATGGCAATTATTTCAACCGCACAAGAACAAATTTTACTGAAACAACGCGTACACGTACGCATTTTGCTCAGTAAATTTTTATTTTGATGAAAAAAGAGAGCATTTGCTCTCTTTTTTATTTTACATATCACAATCGTATACCTTTTGGAGAATAACCTACATGCGCAAACTATTATTTGTAACAATGGCAGCCCTACCACTTTCTTTTGCTGCCTTGGCAAACAGTGATATAGACAGTCAATCTCAAAATAATGATATCAACAATCAGTCAAATCAAATCTCAACGGGCATTGTAAGCAACAACCCGACTTATGTAAATAACGGCTCACAACATGCTTATGGTTCCATTGGTCGCGTCAATTGCGCCCAAGCGTCACTCAATGTGGGTGTTGCTGGTAGCGGACAAGACTATGTGAACAATGGCGCTGTATATTTAAACGTCAGCATACCGTTTACGGCCTTTGGTAGTGGTATCACCTGTGAAAAAGCAATGAAAGAGTCCTATGCTCAAATGCAACATGACACTAAAATGGTACTTGCCGATCATTGTATGAAACTTTTAGCAAAAGGTTTTAGATATGACTCAAGCGGTACACTATCAAGTAAATGTGTTGGCTTTCAGTTAACGGGCATTGGACGAGAAATGGTTGAAACACAAAAAGCTAACCTTATTTCTGACCGTCAATTTGCACAAGCTAAGCAAGGCGAAGCCTTTGCGATGCAATTAGAACAAGAAATACGCCGTCACGACCTATGTAAAGCAGCTGCTGACCGTGGGATGGAACGAGACACTTTCTGCGCTGGAATGCACATTCAAGCAAAAGACGACTAAACTATCGATAGTATTTTAAAAATTAATTTTTAAAAAGCTTTACTAAAAAGGCTCTGCATACAGCAGAGCCTTTTTCTTTTTCGGTAAATTATGTTAAAAGGTTTATATGGAAAATATAACGGTTTCAGGCATAGTGGTAACAGGCGCAAAACGCGGTCGTGAGATTGGGTTTCCCACCGCCAATATTGAGCTGAATAAAAAACAAGTAGCCGCCCTGCCAAGTATTGGTATTTACGCCGTTTGGGTGCAATTAAAAGGTCACTTATATTTAGGCGCCGCCAGCTGGGGATTTAATCCGACATTTGGCCTTGAAAAGCCTCAACTCGAAGTCCATATATTAGACTTCGACGCCATGATATATAACGAGACACTTAAAATAGAGTTCGCCGCATTTATACGTGGTGAAATTAAATTTACAAATTTAGAAGATTTAAAAAAGAGTATTGCCGACGACTGTGTAAAATGTCGCGCTATATTAAATTCAAAAAAACCAAAGGTGCTATAAAATGCAAGAAACAATTGTTGTTATAGGTGGCGGTATTATTGGCCTTAGTGCAGCATGGAAATTGGCACAAAATGGGCATGAGGTTGTTGTGCTTGAAAAAGGAAAATGTGGTAGTGGTTCAACAGGTGCTTCACTTGGTGCACTCATGCCTTACAACCCTTGGCGTGAGGAAGAAATGCCCAATAACCAACGCAAAAGCCTATGGAGCTACGCCAGTTTTGCAAAAGACCTTGTGGAAATTTCTGGCGTTGATATTGGTTTTTCAAGAATTGGCCGCTTACAAATTGCACAAGACCAAAGACAGTATGACCGCCTATCTGGTGGTGTTGCTATTGCAAATGAAAAATGGCCGACATTTAACGGTAAACCTGCCCAACAAATGCTAACCCCTGCCGAAATAAAAAAAATTGAACCCGAAGTTAATGCCGGTGAATTTGGTGCTTTGTATTGCCACGCAACAGCTATATTTGAACCTATACGCATGGTCGCTGCACTCCGCGCTGCATGCATGCGCCATGGCGTTGATATACGTGAAGAATCACCCGTTATTGAAATTGTTACCGAAAATGATGAAATTACAGCCGTACGCAGTGCTACAGGCATTATCAAAACCAACAAGGTTATTATGGCTGCAGGTGCTTGGAGTGGCAATATCATTCCAGAAAAATATCGCCAAGAGGCGTATGTTGTGCCCGTTAAAGGCCAAGCATTAGAACTTTCAATGAACAAACAACCGCTTAAACGCCTTATACGTGGGCTTGGTGTTTACCTTATGCCACTGCCAAATAAAAAAATTTGGTTAGGTGCCACAAAAGAACCTAACCTAGGTTTTAATACAGAAACAACTCTTGAAGCCGAAGAAATGCTGATCAGAAAAGGCGAAGCTTTAATGCCTGCGCTTGCAAAAGCAAAAATTATAAAGCAATGGGCCAATGTGCGCCCGCACAGTAAACAAGGCGGCCCTATTTTAGGCTGGGATAAAAACTTAAAAGGCCTTTATCATGCCACAGGACATGGTGGTATAGGCTTATGCTTTGCCCCTTACACAGCAAATAAAATTATGGAAGATTTTTCATGAGCGAAAT
>JBLILN010000022.1:0-23695 GCA_047635695.1 Alphaproteobacteria bacterium | reverse complement strand
ACGGCTGAAACAGAGCAGGGTATTTTAAGCGAAGAAACTTTTGGTGGTGACCGCATCACAGACTTGAATAGCTTTGGTAGAGTATTGTCGGGAGATTGGAAACGTGAACATAACAGCACCCTTGCTGTGGGTGGTGATATGAAAGTTGTGATAAAAGACGATATTCAAAGTGTTATTTTTGAGCGCCTAGATGCTCAAGGTCAAGTGATAGAAAGACGCCTTTTCGAGAGCCCGAGGAGAGGGGTAGCGAAATCTGTCGCTTCACCTGACTTTGGTCCGCTCTTTATCTACCGTGGTAGCCACGATAATTTTGTCTATGGTGCGAACATGCTCGGCAATGACTTAACGGGTGATAGATATACATTTGTGACAGGCAATAAAGGAGCTGTCACGGCCAGCAACCAACGCGTAGCAGGACAAAGACAGTATTTTAACTTTATCCCCGATGCTTTTGACAATCAAACTAAATTTGCAAACTTCAACCTTGCGACAGGTGTGAATAACCCTTTAAAAGGTTCAAATTTTGAAGGTGATCGCAGGCATACAAATGGCGGTATGGTGGTAGATTATACAAACAATAATAATCAATTTTTGGGTGGCCATGTAAGCTTTGCAACGGCAAGTGACGGACAAGTATATGATTATAGCTTTAAGTTTATGGCTGGTAAAATGGAAACAAGTGGTGGCTCAGCCATTATCGCTTCCAACGCCACAGCCTATAGCTTTGATAATAGCAGTGCTAATGGTTTAGTAACCCAATCAGGTGACGTACAAACGACCGACGTTTATGGCGCGGTTAATGGTCACGCTGTTGTGGATGCTTACGCCTTAACATTAGGTGGTGATTTTCAAGATGATATTTACGCTGTGGATGCGGGTATCGCTACACCTACTGGGTCTGAAGTGAATGCGACGGATAATGTGCAAACTTTAAAAGGCTATTCTTCTGGTTACATTGTTAATACGGCGGGCAATGCTGTAATGGTTGGTGTTAATGATGCCGCGAATGCGACACTGTCACGTGAGGATTATTCTGCCAGCGGTGTAACGGCGTCGGCTTCATTTTTATATAGTAAAGTAGACGCCAATGGTGAGGCTATTGCAGGTGTTGCAGATAGCCTTAAAGTGAAATTTGGTGGTGCGGGTACCAATCAAGCCTATATTTCACACAATGTTTATGGTGCGGAAGAATACCAAAATGATGCAGGCTACAGCGTTGGTACAAACTTTGGTTCCTTTGATGGCGCTGCAAATGTAGAAACCGCGATGATCTCGAGTGAATTTGTGGACATCCCTGAAATTTCAGGCCTGGTTGAGACTTGCCAAGACTGTGAGCATCTCACGTGGGGTGTTTGGGCGGGTACAGTCGGCGTTGATGGTGGTGATAAACTAGAAGCACATGTTATACCTTATGTAGTTGGTGATAACAGTAAGAGACGCAGCTGGGTAGCTTTATCGCCTGTTGTCACAGCCAGTTATAAGGGTGTCCTTGTCGGCGCTGTGTCAAACGGTATGCAGGTGCAAAATAATGTTGGTCATTTTGACGCCAATGCAAACTTCCTCACCAGAACTGTCAACTTTGACGGTAACTTTGCTGACTATCACTTTACAGGAAGTGATACAACGGCTGACAACATCGGCTTTACAGAATTAGATCTCACAACCTTAGAAAAAGGTGGAAATGCCGTAACAGGTCAGGCCACAATTAGTGGATCCTTTTATGGGAATAATGCCGAAAATGTCGGTGGTAGCTTTAACTTTAATGACCAAACGCATAACGTGACAGGTGCGGGTATATATGCAGGTAAAAAGCAGTAATAGTGCTTTATATCTAAAATAAAAATAAAAATAAAGGGGTACTTGTACCTGTGAAAAAAATTGGTTTATTGTTGCCTTGGCTGGTACTCTTTCTCTTTGTGTTGGCTTATAAGCAGCAAATTCCTTTGGTACAGGAACTTCATCTTTCTACCTTCGACATCTATCAAAAGTATTATCCACGTAAAGACGGAGATATGCCTGTTTATGTGATCGACATTGATGAAAAGAGCTTGGCAGAAGTCGGGCAGTGGCCATGGCCAAGAAATGTGTTGGCTGAACTGGTTGAAAAAACATTTTCCTTTGGCGCTAAAAGTTTGGGTCTGGATATGGTCTTCCCTGAAAGGGATGGTAAATCCCCTGAAGTGGTGGCGCAATATTGGCCACAAAATGAAGATTTGTCGAAGTCATTAAGCCAACTACCTTCCCACGATGATCTATTCGCCAAAACGCTGGCGAAGTACCCTGTGGTTAAAGGGATGGTGGCTGTTTTTAATGGGGTTGATACATCAACCCCCACAACAATGCCCGCACATATTCTTGTTCAATCAAAAAATAACATGAAAGACAGCCTTATTTCAGGGCAAATTGTCGCACGTAATATTGAAACTATTGAAGAAGCATCTGACTACAACGGATATTTCGGCTATTTTGTGGATCATAATAGCAGTACAGTACGCAAAGTGCCTTTGTTGTTCCAGCAAGACGGTAAGGTTTTCCCCGCACTTTCCATGGAAACGGCAAGGCTTTATTATGAAGCCGATGGTTACCATTTAAACGTGGGGCACGATGGTTTAAATACGGTGAAAATAAATGGGTTTGAAGCTATCCCTGTAAGTCGGAACGGTAAATATCATGTCTATTACCGTCAATATAACAAGAAACGTTATATTTCAGCGGTGGATGTGCTTAAAGGACGTGCGAATGCCAAAGTGCTTGATGCGAAAGCTGTTTTGTTGGGTGTGAGTGCGGCTGGATTATTTGATATGCGGTCAACACCGATTGACCCCATTGTTCCAGGCGTTGAAACCCATGCACAAATTATCGAAAATATATTGATGGGCACACATATCTACCGCCCTGAAAATGCTCTAAATATGGAGATGTTAATGATCACAGTTTTGGGTGTACTGCTTATTGTGATTGTTCAGCGTGTGGGTGCATTTTCTGCATTTGCTACATTTATCATACTTAACCTGTATGTGATTGCGTTATGTTTCTATCAATTTAAAAGCAACGGGCTGTTGTATGACTGGTCTTATGCCACTTTAACCCTCTTTAGCCTCTTCCTTATACAAAGTTTGGCAAAATATGCACAAGAAAAAGCATCGCGTCTGGCTATACGCTCAGCATTTTCGCATTATTTGTCACCCGATATGGTAAAGATCGTTTCAAAAGACCCTTCTAAGTTAGCGCTTGGTGGTGAAGAAAAAGAAATTTCGGTTCTTTTTAGTGATATCCGTGGATTTACACAAATGTCTGAAAATTTAACGCCAAGGCAACTGACACGTATCATGAATCGCTATCTCACCCCTATGACAGAAGTCGTCCAGCAAAATAAAGGCACGATCGATAAATACATGGGCGATGCAGTGATGGCTTTTTGGAACGCCCCCTTAAATGTCGAAAACCATGCCTTCTATGCCTGCAAGGCGGCATTAGAGATGCTTTCAAGCTTGGATCATCTTAATGTGTCATTGAAAGAAGAGGGGTTACCAGAAATATCGATTGGTATCGGAATTAACACTGATATCGTCACCGTCGGCAACATGGGGTCCGACCAACGCTTCGATTACACAATTATGGGTGACGGCGTTAATTTAGGAGCAAGACTTGAAGGGCAATGTAAAACTTATGGCGTGCCGCTTATTATCAGCGAGGCGACATTAAGCAAACTCGGAGATGTTTCTGCGATGCCATTAGATAAAGTTGCCGTGAAGGGAAAATTAGCGGGCGTTAAACTTTATCATCTTATTTCTTTGGAAAAACCAACGGGCGAAATTGCTGAAAAAATCGACCTCGTCAAACGCGCTGTGAGTGCGTATCAAGCACAAGAATGGCCTTCGGCTGAGGAGTTGTTTAAAAACGACTCAGTCCCTGCGACGTTAAGCAAGATCTATATCGACCGTATTCTCGTCTTACAGAAGAAAAGACGACATGATGATGTGTGGGATGGCGTCTATCGCGCAACTTCTAAGTAATTAAAACTCCCTATGGCGACTAAATTCTCTGCCAGTATAGGGTTGTGATAAAATAGTGACATTTTTCATCTATTTCTAGTGAACATCTTCGAGATAGATGTTTTTTCACCCCTATAATGCTGTTTAATCTATATCACTCCTTTAAATGTCTTTTATGTGCATTGTGCACACAGGAAAGCACCTCTACCGCCCTTATTCTACCCTTTAGGTTCTACGTAGTAGGGTTGGCATGTGCTGATGTGGTTGTGCCTATATAGATTATTAAATGTATGTGCCTTAAATAGAATGTGAAACATATTGTTTCACTACACAATAGTGTATAAAAAATTTAAGTTTAAATGTAACGGGGCTATTTATTCTCTTTTATCTATGTGTGGAAGCGGGGCTTTAGCCGATATAACCTGTAAGTTGTTGTATTCGTAGTTAGTTATAAATATTAATTTGTACGACAATAGTTATTAGTACAAGTTAATATGTTGAAATCATTCAGCTAAGTTTTGTCAGTGAGCGCTGACCTAACAATATTTCTTCAGCCTTCTCATTAAATAGAATTTTATGCGTACTTTATATGTGCAGCTACGTGGCCAGTGGGTATCTTCTGGGGCTACAGGATGTTAGGCCATACAGCGTGAAACAACCTTCAGTCTATGCTGTATGTTTCATATTTTAAAGTTAAAAACATACAGACTTTGGCGGCAAGTGGTGTTGAATTTTGAGGTGCTGTTTTGAGGGGCCTTGTAGTATCGTATTAAACCTTTTACTGAGGAAAAGGAAAGGTGGTTTTAATGACTGCCTTGTGAATTCACATCGAGCCCAAAAGATGTATTTTAAGAGCCGTATTTTATAATAAATATAGCGTTTGAAACACCCTTATTTAAGCCGGTTATATAAACTATTTCCTTGTCAATATATTGCACTCAGGTTTACGTTAGTATGCAAAAACTATTGTATGTACGTATATATTCATAAAAGTGAGTAATTATTTAAATTAAGGTGATTTAGTAGCGGCATAAATTGACTGTAGCCACCGCCAGTCAAGGTTGTGGCGTTTTGACGTATGACTGACATGGTGAGTGTTTGTGTTGTCGAGAACGTCAGTAAGGTGTGCTTAAGGAGTTTTACGTGCTTAATCTGGCGACTGTTGTGTTGAGTGTGCCTTGCATGTACTTGTGAAAAAATGAGTCAGTTACGCATAAAAAAACACCCCTTATATGGGGTGCTTATTTTATTGTTTTAACGTCTCATAAGACGGATATATTATTTACCGTCGTAGAAGCTATATGGTGCTTTTTTCTGTATGGCGCGTTGGCGTGCATTGTTGTTATCTTGCTGTGTTGACGCACGTGGAATACCGAGGTCTTGACCAGGGTGAATGAGGTCAGGATCTTGTATTTGGTGGCGGTTTTTATCATAGATAAGAGGCCACATTTTCCAGTCACCATAAATTTGTTTTTGCCCTGAAATACCAGACAAGGAATCACGTGGTTGAACTATATAGTTGCTTGGTAAGTCCTGCTGGTAGTAGCCACCATTTTCGCTTGGTAAAGGCACTTGATCCTTTGTGAAGTAGCCTGATGATCTGGTTACTTCTTGTGCAACTTCGTCATTCAATGTGCCACTATAATCACCAAATGCATTGCTTGCTTGCCTGCCTTTATGGCTCTTTACATAGTCATAATCACCTATACGTGGGTGTACTTTACTGCTTGATGCATTTTCCCAGTTACGTTTTGGCTTACCAATTTGTGTCTTTTGCCCAGCTATATTGTTGTTATCAAGGTTGAATGGGCTTGTGCCCGCTTCACCAATGTAGACGTTACCTTGATATTTTTCTAGCTGATTCATGTTCGCACGGCGTTGAATACCGCTGTAACCTAAGGCAGGGTCTATCTGACCTTGATATTGGTTTTGCTGTCTCATTTTCATTTCGTATTCTTGTTGCTGTCTAGCCCTGTATGTTGGGTCTGGACGCATCACCATGGAAGAATTGTCTAAGTATTCAGATGCCTGTAAGTCTGGTCTTGTGTAGTAATTAGACCAGTTTGCCGCGCGTTTTTCGTGGTAATTCGGGCTGACAATGTGCTTGGGAGGCAATGTACGTTCGGGTGCAATAAGTGGTTTTTGGTCTTGTCTAAAAGTAAAGTAACCATTGATCATATCAGATATGCCGGCATAAGCGCTTTGGCTTGCTAGTGTTAGTGACATAAGTGCAATTAAGCTTGCGGATGTACGATTCATTTTTTTGTTTCACCTATTTTTTGAGCCCTGTATCATTATGTTTGTGGTAGGCTAAATGCTCAACAAAGAAAGGCGTAAAAGTGTGTTATATAGGTAAATATTGTAGAGGTATTGTGGTATTTATATTTCTTTTGGCAACTTCTTGGGCTGTAGAGGCAAATGAAGTGAATATTGCAGTTGCGCGCGCGCCTGTAACATTAGACCCACGCCAAGCCACCGACGCCACTTCCGTACGCCTCCTTAGAATGATCGCACCTGGGCTTATTAAACTCGATTCTGAATTTCAGCCAACATCTTTATTCCTTTCACGCTTTGGCCATCAAAAATACCAACGCTTTTATATGGAACTTAAGGCCGGTTTAACCTATAGCGACTGTTCAGCTGCCGATGTTTACCAACTGAAGGCATATTTTGATTCTATATTAGATGAAAAAACAAAATCACCTTTAAAGGGCGCCTTTAAGGATGTAGCGACAATCACCATAGAAGATTCAAAACGTTTGGTATTTACCCTTGCCAAGCCAAACCCTTTCTTTTGGGGTGTTTTAGAGACGTCGGTTGTTAAATTAACAAAGAACGTTGCGCAAAAACCTATAGGTTTAGGGCTTTATAAAGTGTCCAGTCTTGATGACTTTGGCAATGTAGATTTACAGCGCCTCGACGGCAAACAAACACTTAAATTTAAAGTGATAAAGGACCCTGTCGTACGTTATTTAAAACTGGTACGTGGCGGTATTGATATTATCCATAACGATATTGGTGAAGAAATATTACAGTATGGTAAAAAAGAAGGCTTTTTGGTGCACGAAGCGCCGTCAACCTCTTATTCTTACATGGGATTTTTAATGAGCGAAGGTAAAACGGCAGATGTTAAGGTGCGCAAAGCCCTTTCCTATGCTTTAAACCGCGGTCGCATTGTGCGTGATTTATTAGGTGGGCGTGCAAGGCCTGCTTACAGCCTTTTAGGTGCGGGGCATCCTGCGCATTTCAAAGCCAGTATTGGCACCTATAGCCCAACTAAAGCAGGTGACCTGTTAGATGAGGCTGGTTACAGTAAAGACGAAAATGGCAAGCGCTTTACGCTACGCTTAGCCATTACAAGTAACCCTTTCATTCAGCGTTTAGCGCAGGTGATTCAACAAGACTTTGTTAAAATTGGTGTGGATGTCGATATTTCATCGAGCGAGTGGGGCACATTTTACGGCAATATTAAAAAAGGTAACTTTGAAAGCTACATATTAACCTGGGTGGGGCGTTTTCAGAGTGATATTTATAGAAGCCTTTTCCACAGTGACATGATGCCACCTAACGGTGCAAACCGTGGCCGTTATAGTAACCCCGTCATGGACGATATATTGGTTCAATTAATGCAAGAAACAGACGATGAAAAGCGTCACAAAATGGCTCTACAAGTACAGAAACTCCAACAAAAGGACATGATATATATTCCTTTATGGAAACGTAGCCATGTGGCGCTTACATCTCAAAATGTGGTGGACTATGAAATTATGGCCGACGGTGGTTATGAAGGTTTGTTAAACACAGTTGTGCAAAAACCATAAACATTTAAAAGGGTAAAGAGGCTTATGCATAAATTTATAACGGTATTACCTTATGCAGTGTTTTAACGCTTACTGCCTGTGGCGGACGCAGTGCGCATTTGATTGATATTGAACGCATGGACGATGACTTTTTAACCTGCGCAGAAATGGCAAATGAGCTTAAAGACATAGAAGCCCATATCACATACCTCATACCCAAAAGCAGTAAAACGACGAAAAACGTTATTCTGGGCATTGGCGGCGCTTTATTTCTCTTTCCGTGGTTTTGGATGGATTTAAGCAATGCCGATAAACAAGAGTTGGAGGCCTTTCAGGCACGTTATAAGCTGTTAACAAATCTAAAGGCAGACGCCGATTGTGCGCCCCTTGTTAACAACGATGTATCTTTTTAAGATACGATGTAATTTAACAAAAAAAGCCCTTTTTCAAGGGCTTGATATTAAATAACAGCATTTCCTTTTAAGAAGCTACTTTTTCGCTTGTCACCATTGGGCCTAAAATACTCAGCGCACGCGTTTCTTTGTTTGAAAGGAGCTTGCCTGAGTCTTGTACAGCTTCAATGGTCACGGCTTCAACTTCATCAATAACTTCTTGTAATGGCACAAAGCGACCATAAACAAAAATGTTACGGGCAATGCGCCCCATACGTGAATCGGTTGACTCTTGCGCCATGCGGATACCAGCAATAAGCTGTGCCTTGGCACGCTTTAATTCGTCGTCTGTGATGGTGGTCAATGATTTTTCAATTTCGGTATCAATGACATTTATCAATTCATCGACACTGTCTTTGCCTGTGCCAGCATAAATACCGAAGGTACCACAGTCACTATGGTTAGAAAGATAACTGTAAACGCTATAAGCCAAGCCACGTTTTTCACGTACTTCTTGGAAGAGGCGTGATGCCATGCCGCCGCCTAAAATAGCCACCCATATATTGGCAGCATAATAAGCAGGGTGCATAATAGAAAAGCCTTCGTAGCTCACCACTACATGGACTTGTTCAAGGTCTCTATGTTCAACAACGTCGCCGCCTGTGTATTCAGGGGCAGTGTAGCTATCCTTAAGGCCGTTTTTAAGGCCAGAAAAATGCTTTTCAGCTAAAGTAACAAGTTCTGCGTGGTCAATGTTACCCACAGCGCTTAAAATCATGTTATCGGCTGTGTAATGTTCAGCCATGAAGCCTGTTAAGTCGTCTGCACTTATCCCTTTAACAGTTTCTTCTGTGCCCAAGATAGAACGCCCCATAGGGTGGTCTGGGTAAGTCATTTTTTGTAGGTTTTCAAAAACAATTTCGTCAGGTTCATCAATACTTTGACCAAGCTCTTGAAGGATAACAAGACGCTCTTTTTCAATTTCTTCTTTATCAAAAGTTGAATTTTGCAGTATGTCCCCTAAAATATCGACAGCAAGCGGCAGGTCTTCTTTGAGTACTTTTAAGTGGTAAGCTGTTGTTTCTCTTGATGTGTAGGCGTTAATGTGACCGCCTACATCTTCAATTTCACGGGCAATCTCTTCAGACGTTCTGGTGGTTGTGCCTTTAAAGGCCATATGCTCAAGGAAGTGGGCCACACCGTTGTTGTTTTGCGTTTCAGCGCGTGAGCCTGTGCGCACGTAAATGCCGACACTGGCCGATTCGACCGCTGCCATGTGTTCTGATACAACCGTTAAGCCGTTAGCAAGTTTTGTTTCGTGATATGACATATAAATCCTTTGTATTAATACGTTTTCTAGCTTTGCTATAGTCTTAATTTTATATATTGTCCAGAATATACTGACGTACAGCCTCTATATCGTTTGGTAAAAGCTCAAAGACTTGTTCTTTTTTAAGCATGGTATCAAGGTCATCTTCAAATAAAATCTCTTTACCTGTCGCGTCTTTAATGGCCGCAGGGAATTTAAGCGGGTGCGCTGTGGAAAGGCTGATAATGGGTTTAAGTTCATCATGACGCTTAGCCGCAGCAAGGCCTACGGCCGTGTGCGGGTCGATAAGCGTGTTATGGCTAAAGTCTGACTCTGACATCATTTTTAAGGTGTCAATTTCACTTACACTTTCAGCCACAAAAACGCTTCTCGCTTCGTCTAATTGCATCTCTGTCACCTTGGGTAAAGTGCATGTTTGTTTAAATTCATCCATAGAAAATCGTAAAAGGTCGCTGTCGCGGCCATAAAGGTCAAACAGTAGGCGTTCAAAGTTTGAAGCCACTTGAATGTCAATACTAGGCGACCTTGTCGCTGTTACTTTTTGACGTGAATAGTCATTGTCATGAAAGAAGCGTGTTAAAATATCGTTGCTGTTACTGGCCACAATGAGCCGATTTACTGGCAGACCGCATTGCATAGCAAGATAGCCCGCAAAAACGTCACCAAAATTACCTGTTGGCACAGAAAAACTAATGTCTTTGCCCGGTGCCATATCACGCATACGTGACCATGAAAAGAAGTAGTAAACCATTTGCGGCAACACTCTTGCCCATGACATGCTGTTGACGGCAGTTGCATTGACCTTGTCCTTAAAGTCGAGATCATTTAAAAGCGCCTTAACAATATCTTGGCAGTCGTCAAATGTGCCTTCAATGGCAATGGGGAATATATTTTTCGCTTCTGAAGTGGTTATTTGCGCTAGCTGAACTTGGCTCACACGGTTATGTGGGTAAAGCATGAAAACGTTCATCGTGTCGCTGTTTTTTAGCCCTTCAATGGCGGCGGGGCCTGTATCACCCGACGTGGCACCAATAATAGTGGCTTTTTCACCTTGTTTGTCGAGAGTATATTCAAGCACCAAGCCTAAAAATTGCATGGCAATGTCTTTAAAGGCGTATGTCGGCCCATGAAAAAGTTCTAGCAGCCATAAGTTTTCTTCATATTGCATGAGGGGCGTTACTTCAATATCGGCAAATTTGGCGTAAGCGACTTTAATAATTTTACGTAAAATATCTTCTGGAATAGCGTCGCCGATGAAGGGCGATATAATTTTATCGGCCACGTCTTCGTAAGAAAGGAATGAAAGTTCTTCTAATTCTTCCCTTGAAAACTTAGGGTAGTTGGCTGGCACATACAGGCCGCCATCGGGGGCAAGGCCGTCTAATACGGTGCGTTCAAAACTAACAGGGCCAAAACCACGGGTCGAAACATAATGCATATTTTTGTCTTTTTCATTTATTATGCTACGCATTATACCTAAACTTCGCTGATTATTGAAAACAAAGCGCTTTATAGCGTTATTATAGCAAATATACTTGGTAAAAGTGCAACGTCATATATTTGATAAGTTAAATGTATACAGCTCCTTGACTTATAGCATATTTAGCCTTATAACTGAGGTTAATACAGGTAACACATTTTCTTTTTTCGGTTCTTGTCTGAACCGATAACTTACAGGAGACATTATTATGTCCTCACAAAATAAAAAATCACATACTGAAAAAGAAGCTTCAATACAAAAGTTGGTAAAACCCGAAAATAGATTTTTAATGTTAATTTATGCAGTAATATTCGTTGCTATTCCGCCTACTTTAGCCATTATTTTTGGTCGATAACTTACTTTCTAGGAGGTTCTTGCTATGAAACCTATACATATTATTGAAAAAAATGGTGATGATTTGCCATTTACAACAAGTGAAACTGTTGCGGTAACACAGGCCTGCACAAAAAAAATGGATCTGCTGTATAAACAAGTTATGAAGCCATTCACTGACTATCAAGATGCTTTAAGTCAAATGGTAAGAGACGCAGAGCGCCGCGGCCAAATATGGAAATTGCGTTTTGAAAGACGCGAGCATCGGAAAAACTATAAACGTTTACTTGCCGATATATCTGCTAAAAAAAGCTTTTCACAGCACGTTAAAATGAACAGTTTGAAGTTTTTACGTTTTTTTACATCCCTTTAAGTGTGATGCTCATAGCCATATTAACGGTTATAGCGTCGGCTACAGGTATCATTTAGGAGGTCAATCTATGACTGAATTAATAAATTCAATAGGGGCGTACTTAAGCACAGTCCCTGAAGGTGCTAAGCTATGGGTTGTTCTGGCGTTTCTGGTCGTGGCTTTTTGGCTACTTTTAATTATGGGACGCTTTTTTGTGTTTTTTATAAAAATTACATGGTTTTGCTTTTCTGGTGAAACAGAGCGCCGTGTTATACGACATTGGTTTTTTGGCAAGGAACGTCTTGCACCGCCCAGCGATTTAACACCATTCGTCCTTTCGTATGAAATTGAGCGTGAACATTTTTGGCAGCAAATAAAAGCAGGTCAAAACAATATTTGTGCACCTTATACATTCACGGATAAAGGTGTGGGTACTTGTCCACGGTTAGGGTTTTTAAACGTTAATAGTATTCGTCTTTATAAATGTATGGTGGATGTGGTTGTAACAAAAGGTTTTAAATCTCAAATGGAATCTTTAAGCCGCATTAAATGCGGTTGATAAAATAAGAGGTATATCGAATTAAGTGTGTCGCTCATAGCCATATTAACAGTTATAGCGTCGGCTACAGGTATCATTTAGGAGGTTAATCTATGACTGAATTAATAAATTCAATAGGGGCGTACTTAAACACAGTCCCTGAAGGTGCTAGGCTATGGATTGTTCTGGCGTTTTTGGTAGCTATTTATTGGCTGCTTTTAATGACTGGACGGTTTTTTGTGTTTTTTATCAAAATTACATGGTTTTGGTTTTCTGGTGAAACAGGGCGCCGTGTTATACGACATTGGTTTTTTGGCAAGGAACGTTTTGCACCGCCCAGCGGTTTAACGCCATTTGTCCTTTCGTATGAAATTGAGCGTGAACATTTTTGGCAGCAAACAAAAAATAGTCAAAAGCCTGAATATGCGCCTATTTTTATTGCAGATAGTGGCGTTGGTACTTTTCCTTATCTTGGCTTTTTTAAAGTGAATAGTACGCGTATCCATAAACCCATAATGGACGATATTGCGAGCGGTAAATTCTGCGATCAAATAAAACCCTATTATGACACTCTTAAAAAATGACCTTAATCGAATTTAAAGCACCCTGCGGGGTGCTTTTTTGTGCGGCTGTATTTTACAGATTCCACCAACTTATAAAAAAGGAGAATAAAAAGTGTCTTTTTACCAACTAATGGTTGGTATATTGTGGCAAAAAGCCTTTTTGATTCCGCTGTCGTTCCACCTCTATTCGCTTTTTTAAGGGGGTTATTCGCCTCTCATTCCTCAGAAATTCGCCTTAAAACGGCTATATTCAACTATTGGTTGTTTTTGTGAGATGTTTTAAGGTATATACCGAATGTTTTTTTATAAAATTATGACGTATATAGGTTAGCTGGAGTCAAGCTGAGCCATTTTTTCGGCAACAATTTTTGCACGCTGCAATGCGTCTTCATAAAAGAAAATATTATTTTTAATGCTATCAAGCTTTCTTGCATCCTTCTCGTTAAAGAACTTTGGCTCGCCCACTTCCATAGACGATGAAGGTGCGCCCACGTGATCAACAATACCCCAATAAAACATAAGGTATGAAGTAGGGAACGGGTAAGGGTAGGGCTGCGGTGGCTTGTCACCGTCGAGCGTAATTTCAAGGTGACCAAGCTCTCCCATCATAATGGCCGAGGTGCCACATTCTTCAAATAGCTCGCGGGAAACAGCCTCTTCTGAGGTCTCTGCATTTTCACGGTGCCCGCCTGGCAGTTCCCAACCACGGCTATAAACTTGCGCCATTAATATTTCTTCACCCTTAAATGCAAAGATAAAACTCGCCGATATATCGCCAGGGTTTGCAGGGGCTTCGCCAATAATTTGCTTGGCTTTGTGAGGGTGTTGTAACCATGGAAGCTTTATAAAATCTGTCATTTGATTATATCAATCCTTCATTTTAGAAATAAGAAAGCGGCTGGCTGTAAATTATAAAATAAACTGCCGAGCCGCTAACGGTGGTAAAGCGAACCTCGCTTTAAAAGAGGTAAACAACCAAGTATAGCCCAAGCCATACAACGTCGACAAAGTGCCAGTACCATGCAGTTGCCTCAAAGTAAAAGTGTTGTTTGTCACTGAAGTCACCGCTTTTCATGCGTTTCCATACGGAAAAGAGCATCAATGACCCGACAAGAACGTGGAAACCGTGGAAGCCTGTAAGCATATAAAAGGCAGATCCGTAAACACCACTGTCCATATCAAATAATGCGTGACCGTACTCATACATTTGTAAAGCAAGGAAGATAAAGCCAAGTAAGTAAGTAATTAGTGTAAAGCGGCGCGCTTTAAACATATCATTATCTAATATAGCATGGTGAGCAATGGTTACAGCCGCACCTGAAGTTAAAAGAAGAAGTGTGTTAATGGTCGGCAAGGCAATGTCGAGTGTTAAAATGTTTTGTGGTGGCCATACAAATTGGTGCCCACGTAGGTAAAAATAAGCAGCAAAGAAAGCGCTGAAAAACATAATTTCAGAGACAATAAAAAAGACCATGCCGTAGCGGTTTGCAATGTCTAAAACTTTTGGCACTTCGCCAAAGCCTCGTTCGCGGCTTTCACTTATGAGTTGAGCAAACCATTTACCCGTGCCCCAGATACCGATAGAAGCCCCCGCGAGCATCATAAACTCACCCACTAATGTTGAAAAATGTAAGAATGCAATGAGGCCAAACATAACAAGGCCGACGCCTATACATGAAATGGGTGACCAAAGGCTGTTGCCTGGGATATGAAAGTCGTGATCTTGTTCGTGATGCGCCATAATATTATCTTCTTTTATTTATATGTTTAGTGCCTTACTTCGCCTTTAACGTGAGGCTTGGCTTTGTAATATTCAGTATTACCTTCGCCGCCTAATGTTTCGTAGCTCTTAAGTTTAAGGCCATCATAATTGCCATAAATGCGTTCACTTTTAACGAACCTATCAAAGTAAGGCTTGTGTTTTGTGTGGCCTTCAGCTCCTAGATACGTTGACATAATGAAGAAGTATATCAAAGCAAATGCAATAACTGTCGCACTTAAAATAAGCATACCTTTAAAGGTTTTTTGATACTCTTTTATAAGTGCATCCTTGTCGTAATGAAGTTTCTTCGCCATGGTCTTAACCTTTCAAAAATATAGCTAGGAACATAAGTATGAGGACAATAACCCCAAGTACTGTACCTAGAATTTTATTTTTATGTTGAACTTTTTTCTTAAAGGACTCCGGTGTATCGGAGCCCTTTTTGAAGTTAGCTGGAACGGATGACATACGATAGCCCTTTCTTATTTAATAACTGGAATTTTTTCAAAGTTATGTTCAGTTGGCGGGCTTGGTATTTGCCATTCAAGTGTTGTACCTTCCCATGGGTTAGCAGGCGCTTTTTTACCTTTTTTCAATGAGTAGAGAACATTGATAATGAGTAAAATTTGTACGCTACCAAATATAATGGCACCAATTGTACTTGCTACGTTGAGTTCTGTATAAATTGGGTTGTAGTCGGCAATACGACGTGGCATACCCATTAGACCCATGAAGTGCATTGGGAAGAAGGTTAAGTTGAGTGAGAAAAATGTGATCCAAAAATGCCAGTTACCGATTTTTTCAGAAAGCATTTTACCCGTCATTTTAGGGAACCAATAGTAAACACCACTCATGATAGACATAAAGCTACCCGCCACAAATACGTAGTGAATGTGTGCAACAACGTAGTAAGTATCGTGAACCATATAATCTACTGGAATAGCAGCGCAGAAGACACCTGAAAGACCGCCCAATGTAAATAAGGCAATAAATCCAACGGCAAATTTCATTGCAACGGTGAAGTTGATTGATCCACCCCACATTGTCGCAAGCCATGAAAATACCTTAACGCCTGTGGGTACCGCAATCAGCATTGTCATTGTCATAAAGATTGTTTGCGCAACCATATCCATACCAACAGTGTACATGTGGTGAGCCCAAACGATCAGACCAAGAATGGCAATAGATGCTGTTGCCCAAACCATTGGCACATAGCCAAATATTTGTTTTCTTGAAAATGTGGCAACAACTTCACTAATAATACCAAAGCCTGGGAGGATCATAATATAAACCGCAGGGTGTGAGTAGAACCAGAAAATATGTTGGAACAATACAGGGTCACCGCCACCAGCGGCGTTGAAGAAAGATGTACCAAAATTACGGTCTGTTAAGAGCATTGTAATAGCACCCGCAAGTACAGGTGTACCGAGAAGCATGAGCCACGCAGTAACAAGCCATGACCAAACGAATAAAGGCATTTTCATGAGACCCATACCAGGTGCACGCATGTTTAAAATGGTAACAATAAAGTTAATCGCACCAAGGATAGAGCTTGCACCAGCGAGGTGTACCGCTAAAATCCACATATCCATACCAGCACCTGGTGAATATGTTGCATTTGTCAGTGGTGGGTAAACTGTCCAACCTGCACCGTTCGCACCACCTGGAACGAAGAATGAGCCCATCATAAGAAGGGCTGAAAATGGTAAAATCCAGAATGTCCAGTTATTCAAACGAGGGAAGGCCATGTCAGGTGAGCCAATCATGATAGGCACAACATAGTTACCAAGACCGACAAATGCGGGGATAACCGCGAAGAAAATCATGAAGGTAGCGTGCATAGCGGTCATTTTATTAAAGGTGTCTGCACTGAGACCCACATTAAATTCTTTACCCATAATTTCCCATGAGTTCACAAATAATTGCATGCCTGGTTGGATAAGTTCTAAACGAATCGCTTCTGCCAGTAAACCACCAATAAAGAAGAATGTTAAGGCACTCATAAGATACATTTTACCAATGTCTTTATGGTTAACCGTCGTGAAATAATGCATAAAGCCTTTTTTGGCTGTCGTCGCTGTGGACATCGTTTTATCCTTTTTGTTTTTCATCAAGATCTTTTGTAAGACTGAATTTCGGCGCAAGTATATCATTTTTTTTAAACTTTTCCAAAGGTTAGAAATAAAAAAAGACAAGTTATCAAAAGTACGCGTGTCCCTCTATTGTTGATATTTTATGGTTCAGTTGTTTTTATGTATATTTTTCATAGTGGTTACGGTGATTTTTTTGTTGGTAGGCCTAGTAAAAAGGCTATAAATATTGTTTTTTTAGACGGTTGCCTATGTTTGTTAATACCTCATAGCCAACCGTATTGATATTTTTTGAAAGATCGTCGATGGTGTTTTTGTCACCAACTATGGTGACAGGCGTATTTTTTAAGATGTCATCAGGGATACCTGTAACGTCAAGGGTTGTCATATCCATAGAAACACGGCCAATAACAGGCGCTTTGTAATGGCCTATATAAAAATTTGTTTTATTTGAATGTAAGCGTGAAAAGCCGTCTGCATAACCGTAAGGAATGGTTGCTATCTGACTGTCTCTTTGCGCGTTCCATGTTGAGTTATAGCCAATAGACTCACCTGCTTTAATTTTTTTGAGCTGCATGATGCCGCTTTTAATGGTCAAAACATTGTCCATGGGATTTGCTTTTTTATAAGGTGTCGGGTTACCGCCATATAAGGCATAACCTGGCCTTATAACATCGAAGTGGTATTCATCGCCTAGGTATATGCCAGAAGAATTTGCAAGGCTACAAGTTACTTGTGGGAATACCTTTTTCATTGATTCAAAGGCTTTGAGCTGTGTTTTATTAAAAGGATTTTTGATGTCATCTGCGCATGCAAGGTGGCTCATCAGTAGTTTGAGGTGAAGGTTGTTATTTAGTTTGATGGCATCCGCAGCTTGTTTTACTTCATGCAAAGGGAGGCCTAGCCTATTTATGCCCGTATCAATGTGAAGGGCGATGCTCATATCTACCTTGGCATCTATGAGTGTTTTTAAGGCGTTGATGGTATTAACGACGGGAATAAGGTTATTTTTAACGCAAGTTTGTTCTTCGCCTGCACTTATACCATTTAATATATAGATGTCTGCTTGAGGTGTGTAGGGTTTTATATGAAGAGCCTCTTCTAAATAAGCGACAAAAAAGGTGCGGCAACCGCTTGTATATAGCGCTTTTGAAACTTCTTTTGACCCAAGGCCATAGGCATCGGCTTTAACCACAGCTGCACATGTTGCCTTAGACATGTTTGTGAGTCGAAGCCAATTTTTTTGGATAGCTTTAAGGTTAATGGTGGCGATAGTTGATTTCATGTTTTAAGCATACTGAATAAAAGATAGGCGGTCAAACGAACTTCATTCGTCGTCTTCGGCTTCAAATAGAGTGTATGAAAAGTTGATGGTATGAACTGTTTTTGGCAGGTCTTCCGTGACAAAGAAGCTGAGTGGCAATTGAATGTCTTCACCTGCGGGATAGTACTGTTGTTCAAAACAGAAACATTGCTGTAAATCAACATACGGAGCCACATCCCCTTCTTCTCCTTTACTACCAAAGGCAATTAAAGTATGAACAGCAACGCCGTCAATGCCTCGGTCTGAAAAGTTCTTGGCTTTGTAAGCTGTGAGTACTGGCTGGTTTATATGCACTTTCATTTTAGTAGTAACAGGTTCAAGTTCTACGGGTACACCTTCTGCATTGTGGCCGATAAAGCGAATAGTGACGGTGCGGTCTTGAATTTCGCCCATAATTTTATTTTCAGTTGGGGCCACGGCAATTTGAGCTACAGGTGTGCCGATAAGCCTGCAAAAGGCATTATACAGCGGCACAAAGGCGTAGGCCATACCAAGCATGCCAAGGGCAACAAGGCTTAGCGTTATCATAAGTTTATTGTTTTTTTGTTTTTTCATATTAGATAAATGTATCCAAAACCATAGCGCCAAATAAAAGGGCTAAATAATAAAGTGAAAACATAAAGACATCCATAGTGCTGTCAATACCTTCTTCATGCATGAGTTTATTTGCTTTTTTAAGCCATATAAGCCCTAAAACGGTCGCAGAAAATAGATATATGTAACTGAGATGGCTAGAAATAGCGAGTGAGAGTGTGACAGGCAATAATACCAACATGTAATAAACCATCTGAACTTTTGTTTCGGCCTCACCTTTAACAACGGGTAGCATAGGAATGTTCGCATTTGTATAATCTTCGCGTTTTTTAAGGGCTAAAGCCCAGAAATGTGGTGGCGTCCAAAGGAATATGATTAAAAACATAGCCCATGGCATCCAGCTTGAAACGTCATTTTGCACTGCTGCCCAACCCACAACTGGCGGAAATGCACCTGCGGCACCACCAATAACAATATTATGTACAGTACGCCTTTTGAGGTACATTGTGTAAATGAAGACGTAGAATAAATAGCCAGCAGTTGCCATCCAGGCCGTTAAAGGGTTAACCATAACCCAAAGGAGTATATGAGAGAATATGCCCCAAAAAATACCAAGGAAAAGAACCGTGTTAGGTTTCATGCGTCCGGCAGGTAGAGGGCGATTTTGGGTGCGCTTCATAATTTTATCAATATCACGGTCATACCACATGTTCACCGTATTGGCGCCACCAGCACTTAGGCTTAAGCCCAGTGTGCCCCAAAAGGCAGTGCTCCAGCTCAGGAGTTCAATATTGCCTTTTGTCGCGACAAGCATGGCACCCGTACAGGTGATTGCCAGTAATAAAATAATACGCGGCTTCATCAGACGGAAAATATCTAATACAAAAGTTCTCATTTGTGAAATGTACCTCCTGTACCAAGGTAAATTTTAGCTAAGGCACCCGAAAGAGCCATTATAATAAGTGTTCCCCAAGCAAGGTGGAAAATGCTGAGTGCCTGATAACCCCATGCATAATGCGCAAAACTATAAAGAACAGTGATGCCGATAATAACTTGCCCTAGAACAATGATAAAGAGACCTTTAGCTGTTTTTTGGTATGTTGCATGCTCCTTCCTAGAAAAGAATACGAATAAAAGAGTTAGAAGAATGACAAATAAGGCCATAAAACGATGTTTCATATGCAGCATGGCGCCTAAATCACCTGTTGGCATAATTTCGCCATTGCAAAAAGGAAGGCCGCCGCACACGCCACCAGAAAATGATGTTGAAACCATAGCGCCAATGATCATGGTGAGAAATGTACTTATAAGTAAAATCCAAAGCGTCACTTTAGATTTTTTCGAGATAGCTATTTTTTCATTTTCATTGCTTGCAGCGATGGAAATGCGCTTCCTCGTCACAATAAGTAAGGCGAATAAAACCATGGCGTTGCCAAGGTGGATAGCAACTGTCCAATGTAAGTTACTGTAATTAATTGTTACCATGCCTAAAAACACCTGCGAAATAAGTGCGCATAAACAAATGAAAGAAAATATAACCACGGCTTTTGACTGTTTACGATATTTAAAACTCCACACTGTCATACTTAAAATAAGTAAACCTACAACGCCAGCCAGTAAGCGGTGGAACCACTCTAAAAATACTTGAAAATTGCTATAACCGTGAATAGGATCAACAGGGAATGGGATAGCTTCGCCATAACACATAGGCCAGTCAGGGCAACTCATGCCAGCGTCAAAAACACGTACGGCAGCGCCCAGTACAATTAAAATGTATGTGAGTAGTGCGGTGTAACCTGTGAACTTACTTAAATTTTGCATGGCTCGTTGTTGACCTTCTTTCATTATAACGGCCATATCATAGCAGAGTGGTGGGATATTAAAAGTTTTTTTCGGAAAATAAAGGTATAGAAATGCTTGATACAATGGTGTGCACTGTTTTTTGTACTTTAAAGTGAACAAAAAAGCCTCCGCAGAGGAGGCTTTTTTGTTGTTTGCTTTCGCTTACTTAGAACGTTCAGCAATTTGTTCTTGTGTTAACGGCGATAGGTCTTCTTCGACACGCTGTTTGTTAACCCATATTGTATAATCTGCTTGGCTAACAGCCTTGACAGAGAAATACATTTGTCCGTGTGCAGCGCCGCAAAGCTCAGCACATTGGCCAATGTATGAACCAATTTTTGGAATATTAAACCATTGATAGTTAATACGACCAGGCATGGCATCAATTTTAGTCATTAATGCAGGTACATAAAAGGCGTGGATCACGTCTTTTGAGGTCACGTGGAGGCGGATGTTTGTATTAATAGGCACAACCATCTCTTTTACAGTAAATCCGTCGTTAAAAGCTGTGAGTTCACGTAACCATGTCTCTGTTTTTGCTTTTTCTTCGATATCAATATCGGGAGCTGATATTTTAACATCAGGGTAGTCAAAGTCCCATGCGAATTGAGAGGCCATAACTTCAATATCAATAGCTTCTTCAGGCATTGAACGAATAAAACGCATACCTTCAAATGATTTCCATGCAATGACAACGCAAATAATGGCGGGTACAGTAAGCCAAAAGATTTCTAAAGGTGTGTTGTGGCTGAATGTGGCAGCTTTTTTGTTTTTAGAGCGCCTAAAACGCCAGATACTGTACAGAATAACACCTTCAACGAGGAGGCAAATAAAGCCTGTTATATAGAAGATGAAGTTGTAAATATCATCAACTTCTTGAGCAATGGCACCGACAGGGTTTTGAAAACCACCCATATGAGCTGTGCCAGCATAAGCTGCAGATGTTGCGATGATGAGTGTAAAAACAAACAAAATCAGTGTTTTTGTTAGCATTGTTATTTTCCTTGTTGTTTAGGGTCGTCCGATATCTTTTTGCGAGCATATTCTAATGTTAACATGGTTAAAAGTCACTGTTTAACTTTAAAAAATATTATTTATCCATTAAAAATGGTCGAGAAAGCGAGAGAGAGCCGCACATGCAGCCGTATCAGGCTTCAGTATATTTTTCCCTAGACCAACAGGGATAACATTGAGGCATTCGTTTAACCAGACACGTTCTCTTGAGCTAAAACCATTTTCTGGTCCGATAAGTAATGCATTTCCTGACGCGTTCTTGTGGTCACCCCACTTTCCACCAACATGTTCAGCGCACCAATAAATACGGTCACCAAACTCTTTAACAACAGTCTCCATAAACGAAATGGGGCGTAATTGCGGGATAGTTAAACGCGCGCATTGTTCGGAAGTTGCAATAAGAAGTTCATTTATATGCGCCTCATTTAACTTATCGATAACGGTGTTATCTGTTATTAAAGGAATAATTTCGGTGACACCAAATTCGGTGGCCTGTCTAAAAATATTTTCAAGAGCTTCTTCACTGACCAGTGAAATTAAAAGAGTAATATTTACAACTTTTTCTTGAGGTTTGATAATTGATTTTACATAGAGGTTTGTACATTTATCGTCTTTTATTTCTATTTCAAAGAGGCCGCTTTGGCCATTAAAAAGGGTTATATGGTCATCTTTTTTTTGCTTAAGCTCACGGCTGAGGCGACGCGAAAGTTCTTTAGGTGCATTTAATGTGCTTCCGACGCTTAGGTCGCCATCGAAGTAAAACTTCTTTAATTTGTTCAAATTACTTAAATCCTTGTTTTTTTTGACCTCTGTGAATAACACGGCTGAATGTTTGAAGAAACCTCCACTAGTTGTTGATGGATTCTTTAATAAAAGTTTTATCTTTTATACGCCCGCCGAGCTGTTGGATTATTTTACCACCCAGTTTATGCCCGATCCTTAAGCCTTTTTGAACATCATTTTCGATATACCCATAAAGGAATCCAGCAACAAAGGCATCGCCTGCGCCTGTTGCATCTAAAACATCATCAATGGCGTCTGTTGGCATGAATTGCTTTTGTCCGCCCTGTGAAAATGTTGCACCCTTTTCACTATGTGTAATGATTTTGGCCATTTTGCTTAAGGTTTCTAATAGATTTGTTTTTTGTGTGCCTTTTTCCATTTTGTTCGCGGCGTCTATTAATGTATCCATTTCTTCGTCGTTGGCAATAAGGAGGTCTGTATAAGGGATCACGTCTTCTGCCATTGTATTGAATGCGATCTGTATGGCAAAGGCGGCACTGACAGTAAAGGCTATTTTCGTATCGTGCTTTAGTGCCCATTGAATGGATTTTTTAACGGCATCAGACTGGTCTAAAAGTGCGTAACCTTCGACGAGTAACCAGTTGCTATTTTTGATAATATCCTCATCAATCATTTCATGTCGTAGAGGTGCAGTAACGCCACGTGAGATAAAAGTACGTTCTCCATCGGGTGTAATAAGGACAAAAACCTCCATTGTGCGGGCGTTTTTATCTGGTGCGCGCATTTCAACTTCAGCCGTTTGCATGTCTTTGTAGAAGTGCCTACCTGCAGGGTCATCACCTATATGGCCTATGAAATGTATATATTTGCCCATAACACCTAAGGTCCATGCGGTGTTGGCGGTCGAGCCACCTGATTCTAAGGCTTCAAATGTACAGCTTTGGGCTATTTCTGCAAATGTTTCAGTTGGTACGGGGTTAAAATCACCCTTATTCAACTTGTACTTTGTAAGTATACTTTCGTCCACATGCGTAAGCGCATCAACGGGGGAATTTCCAATAACGGTTAGGTCGTACATTTTATCACCTCTTTTATTTACACTTTTAGTAATGCTTTATTTTTAACATAAAAAGAAGGCGACGCTATAATATTATTTAAAAGCCCGTTATAAAACATTAACCTTTAGGCACAACAATAAGCCCTATACCTGACCATAGGGTGTAAAAATGTAATGCACTTAAATAAATGCATTATAACTGCGGTTTTGCTTACTTTTAAAAAGAAAGCAAAGTTTTGTGGTGATTGCGATGGTGCGAAATTGTGAGGAAAAAAGATGAAGGAAATAATTTTATATTGTGTATTTTTTTAGATTTTAGAATTCAAGATGTTTCACTGAGTTTTTATTTTTTTTGAATGAGTATTTGAGGTTTATTAAAGTATCGAAGCGAAAGAGCCTGTTCACCAAATGGTGGCGCTTTATGTATAAGGATCCTTGTCCTTATGTAAAAGGTATTGGCTAAAAGTTGCGATACAAAAAGCCAAAGATGTTTTATTTGTAGTGATTGTAACTTGATAAATGCTGTTTTGTGAAGTGTAAGGCAT
>JBLILN010000021.1:0-25165 GCA_047635695.1 Alphaproteobacteria bacterium | reverse complement strand
ATTTATTTTACTTACCTTTTTTGTTGCCTTGTTCTAGGCGATATTTACTTAATGGAGGGGCTTAATATGGCTTCTGAAAATTTGCTGCAAACTTTAAGGCGCGCACTTAGTAGTGCGTTTACTTCAAAGTCTTCTAAATCTCTAAATATGAAGGAACGTCTATGGGACATGGCAACTATACTCTTGTGGTTGTGGCCTATTATTCCAGCTTACTTTATGGGCGACGATGCATGGGGCGTAGGTATTTATGCCTTTATTATTGTCTGTGTTCAGTCTTTTTGGAATGTAAGTTTCTTTCAATTATCAACATACCGCTTATTTTGGGGCCACCCCCATGTTGGTTGTGCAAATGACCTGACGAAAGGTAATACAAAGCTTGAAACAATACGTCTTTGTGACTACTGTTTACAAACCTTTGGTTGGCTTGCTATCTTAATGTGTTTAAGTATTGCTGACCGAGACGGTATGACAACTTATTCATGGATATGCGCATTTATTGCGGTTGTACTTGCGGTTAAATTTTTTGTTGGCTTGTGTCGTTCTGTATATTTATATGCACGCTATGGGACATAGGTCTATAAAGTCTTGTAGTGCTATTATTTAGCCTCACGACGTCTTAAATATCGAAATGCAAAAAGCCTCCCATTGGAGGCTTTTTTACGTCGTGTCGTATCTATGAAGTAGTCTTGTTCCACCAGCGTTGAAACTTACCACCGACTGAGTCGTCTTTATTTTTAGCGATAGAGCTTTCACCCGTGGCGCTGATATGTTCAACAGTAATGCCTTTTGCCGGTTCGGCCTTAGTAGGCTTTGCAGTCACCTTTTTCTCTTTAGTGGGCTTGTCTTTAGCCATTTTATCTTTGCGTGCAAGCATCATTTCATTGTGCTCTCTCGCTTTGATATTACCTTCAGAGAGAGGTTCTGCACTTTTTACTGGTTTAGCGTCATCACTTACTTTGTCGTCAGCCTTTTTACTAGGGCGACCACGTCCACGACGTGCAGGCTTTTTATCGTCTGACTTCGTATCGCCTGTATTGTCGCTTTTAGTTTCTTTGGCTGAATCTTCAAGGTTTCCATCTTTTTCGTCACGGCGTGCGCCACGGCGTAGGTGTCTGACACGGCCACCACTGCGACGTCCTTTTTTCTCTGTATCGTCATCATCACCTTTAACAGAATTTTCTTTATCATCTGTTTTACCATCAGAGGATTTGCTGTCTTTAGTTTGCTTATCATTCTGGTGTTTTGGTTTGTCTTTATTGTCTGGTTTAACTTTACGAGTACGGCGTCTTGTTGGTTTCGAATGTTCATCATCGTCCATCGGTTCACGTAAGCTCACCTCAGTCGTGTGTGTTTTTTCATGACCACGGCTATCCTTACGGACAACTTCAATACGGTGATCAGGCGCTTCGTATTTATCGTCACCTCGAATATAAACAGTAAACTTGTAGCGTCCTTCAATTTCTTTAACAAGCTCACGCTTGTGGTTTAAGATGTATAGCGCAAGATCATCAGATGTAGTGATGATAATACGGTCAGCTTTTGTGCGTACATTTTCGTCTTCAAGTGAACGTAGTAATGTTAAGGCCGCAGAAGCTAGTGAGGCAACCATACCTGTACCGTTACAGTGTTTACAAGCCTGTGTTGTTGATTCACCTAATGAAGGGCGTAAGCGTTGACGTGACATTTCAAGGAGGCCAAATGTTGAAATAGGCGCTATTTGAATGCGTGCACGGTCTTTACGAATGCATTTACGCATCATACGTTCAACAGCTTTTTCGTTTTTATTTTCTTCCATGTCGATAAAGTCAATAACAATTAAACCAGCCAGGTCACGTAAGCGTAATTGACGCGCCATTTCTTCCGCTGCTTCTAGGTTTGTTTTTAAGGCTGTATCTTCAATGTTTTTTTCTTGTGTTGCTTTACCAGAGTTAACATCCACTGAAATTAGAGCTTCAGTTGGGTTAATGATAAGGTAGCCACCAGAAGGTAAGTTTACACGTGTTGTGTGTAAGCGGTTAAGCTTCTCTTCAACATCGTAATGTGCAAAAACAGGTGTTTGTAGCGTGTGTTCTTTAACTTTAGATGCAAATTCAGGCATAAGGTTTTGAATGTAGTCCTTCGTTGCGCGGTAAGTTTTAGAGCCGGCAATGCAAACTTCGTCAACATCAGCTTTGAACATATCACGGATAGCACGGATAGATAGGCTACCATCTTCATGTACAAGTTGAGGTGCTTTTTTATTGCTATTGAAGTCTTCATCAATTTTTTTCCATAAACCAAGCATATTGTTAACATCTTTTTCGATATTTTCAGGTTCTTGGCCTACACCTGCTGTACGAATGATAACACCCATGCTGTTAGGGATGTTAAGGCCGCTAACGATAGATTTAATTTTACGGCGTACAGAAAAATCAGTGATTTTACGTGAGATACCACCAGCATAAGGCGTATTAGGCATCAAAACAGAGTAGCGGCCAGGGAGTGAGACGTAAGTACTTACAGCAGCACCCTTGTTGCCACGTTCTTCTTTGTTAATCTGAATAAGAATTTTAGAGCCTTCTTTGAGAACGTCTTTGATATTGTAACGACGGTGGATAGGCTGACGGCGTTCATCTGCATCTTCTTTATCGTCTTTTTTAACGTCTTTAGTTTCAGCAGGCTTTTCTTTTATTGAATCTTCTTTATTACCATTTACTTCTTCATCGGCAAGTTTTTTACCTGTTTCAGCTGTTTCTGATTTAATATGGCGTTTTGGCTTTCTTGCAGGGCGACCACGACGTGCTTTAGGTGCATCCTCAACAGGCGCTTCTTGATCGTCAATAATAATGCTTGAAGCAAGCGCAAGTGCACGCGCATCTTCTTCCATCTCTTCAGGCGTAAGGCCTTCTAAGCTTTCAGGGATATCTTTTTTAGCGGCTTCTTGTGCTGCTTGCTTGACTGCAGCGTCTTCTGCTTCTTTTGCTTCAGCGGCAAGTGTTGCTTTAGATTTTCGGCCGCGTCTTTTAGGTTTTGGTGCTTCTTCTGTTGCTTCTACTACTTCTGTTATCGCGCTATCTGTGGCGTCAACTTCGTCTGTTTTAACTTCAGATTTTTTACTGTTTTTAGCTTCTTCTTTCACGCGAGATTCTTCTTCTAAACGCTCTTCAGCTTCGGTATCGCGGCCTTTACGTTTTGCAGCGATATCATCAAGTTCTTTTAGAAGGGCATCTTTTTCCTCTTTTGGTAGGTCAAAGTATCCAGGGTGAATTTCGCTGAAAGCAAGGAAACCATTTCGGTTACCACCATAATTAACAAATGCGGCTTGAAGAGAAGGTTCTACCCTTGTTACTTCGGCAACGTATATATTGCCTTTGATTTGTTCTTTGTCGGCTGTTTCAACTTCAAAGTCTTCAATTCGTTCATCGTTAATGACAACGACACGCACTTCTTCTTTGTGCGCAGCGTCGATAAGCATGCGTTTGGTCATTTTTTTAAGTCCTTTTAAAGCAAAGGCCTGTTAAGGAAGGGATGTTGCTGGCAAATATAAAATACGCCTACAAAGATGAGATCAAACCCGAATTTCTGGTTTCATTGATGCCACGTTACTTAGTTCGTAAGTGTCATTATGCATATATGATCTCTAATATCAAAACACAGGTGGCAGTTTTATATACTTGCCGTTTGCCTATGTAAAAAAACTTTTTTCTACCCTAAACCTGCACATTTGCTTGGTTTATTTAAATATTGCTCTGGTATTGTGCTTAGCCTAGAGCTTTTATGGCTAAGTTAAAACTTCACTTTTTCGCCTCTCAAAGCGGTTGCCGCTTTATATTTGCGACGCGTAAAATTTATAAAACTATACAATTCATATGTTAGCGCTTGTTTACCTGAGTTGCAACCTAAATCTTACTATTTTAAATTTATCGTGCTATATTATTTCTAATAACAACAAACATAAGCTTGATACTAACCAAATGCTCGCATTTTTAACCTTCTTTTTTAAACGACTTTTGTTGATTATCCCAACGGCTTTGGGTGTGGTCACACTGACGTTCTTCTTAATACACTTAGTACCGGGTGATCCTGTTGAGGTTTTGTTAGGAGAGCACGCGTTACCAGCAGATAGGCAGGCACTTACAGAAAGTTTAGGCTTACACCTGCCATTGTTTGAACAATTTAAAGTGTTTGTATGGGGTGTTATTCAATTTGATTTTGGCACGTCATTTTATAGTGGAAAAGAAGTGGTGTCGCTTATAGGTTCACGCTTGGGCGCTACGGTTCAGTTGGCTTTGGCTGCTATTTTGTTTGCTATTTCGCTTGCTGTACCTTTAGGCCTCTGGGCTGCACTTCATAAAAACAAGTGGCAGGATAGGCTTGCGCTTACCTTTTCTATGCTGGCTTTTTCCATGCCTTCATTTTGGCTAGGGCCTTTGATGATGATATTTTTCTCTCTTTATTTAGGCCTGTTACCTGTTTCTGGTAATGAACAACTATCTTCCATTGTATTACCTGCGATCACGCTTGGCATGGCTATGTCAGCAATGACGGCAAGGCTGTTGCGTTCTTCATTACTTGAAAGTATGGCGAGTGACTATATCAAAACAGCAAAAGCAAAAGGTTTGTCAGAAAGTAAGATTATGAGGCGACATGCATTAAAGAACGCACTTCTTCCTGTTGTGACAATCGTTTTTTTACAAGCAGGGGCATTGCTTACAGGTGCTATATTAACAGAAGCTGTTTTTTCATGGCCAGGGCTGGGCTCACTTATTGTGGATGCGCTTGGTAAACGTGACTATCCAACCATTCAGGGGTGTGTATTGTTTATTGCCTTTGTTTATATGTTGATGACATTGATAAGCGATATTGTTTACGCTTTGATAGACCCACGTATTCGTTATAAGGAGGGTGTATAGATGTTAAGTAAAGTATCTCGCTTTGCTTGGGCATTTTTATTGATGCTGGTGATAAGTGCTATACATCAAGCTTATTACGCTGATGCATTTGTGATTCATCTCGATAATATTTTAAGTGGCCCCTCTGATGAATTTATACTAGGTACTGATGAACTAGGACGTGATCTATTGCCACGTTTGGTTGACGGTGTACAGGTTTCATTGGTTGTGGGTGTTTCTGTTTTATTATTGGCAGGCACTATTGGCACGTTGGTGGGTGTGATAAGTGGTTGGTTTGGTGGCTGGGTCGACACGGTATTAATGCGTATTACGGACGTCTTTCTTTCATTCCCAGGTGTGCTCATTGCTATATGTTTTGCGGCATTAACGGCACCAGACATTAAAAATGTTATCTTTGCACTTGGGTTTATGGGTTGGGTGAGCTTTGCAAGGCTTGCAAGGGTGCAAACGTTAGCTGTTAAAAACTTAGAATATATGCAGGCGGCACATTTAAGTGGTGTGAGGACAGTCACGATGTTGATATTCTACGTGCTACCTAATATTGCAGCGCCTCTAATTGTGGAAAGTGTTTTCACTGTTGCAGGTGCGATGTTAAGTGAAGCAGGCCTTTCATTTTTAGGTATAGGTATTCAACCGCCCGATGCCAGCCTAGGTTCTATGCTCAGGGAAGGTGCACGTTATATGCTTATGGCGCCACACTTGGTTGTTGTTCCCGGGGTCACACTGATGGTGCTTGTTTTTACATTAAATGTGGTTGGTGACAAAATACGTGATAGGCTCGATGTTAAGTGTTAAAGGATTGTCTGGGGGCGATATTAAATCATTTTATCCCAAGGATAGCCTTTAATTAAATGAGCTAACAAAATACTTTAAGAAAATAATTGATGCTGAATCGCCTTTACATATCACTATTGCTTTTTACAAGCTTTTTATTTGTGTCGTTTGACGCGTCGGCTATTGTCGTTAAAAAAGTACGCCTTGGTCAACATGGTGAAATGACACGGGTGGTACTTGAATCTGATCAAGTTATTAAGCCCGAGTATTTTAGTCTTCAAACACCGCCAAGGTTTGTTTTAGATTTTAAAAAAAGTGATTTTAAAGTGGAAGTTGGCCACTTAAAGCTTCCTGCAGGCGGTATTATTGAAGGTGTCCGTCAAGGGCTGTTTAAACCAGGTGTAACCCGTATGGTTGTTGATCTTGATAGAGCTGTTAACGCCAGTGTGTTTAATATCCCTGCATCTAAAGGGAAAGGGCATCGGCTTGTTATTGACTTAAAACCTGCAACCAAAGCGCAAATCGCCAAACAAAAAGCCAAACTCAAGTCTTTACAAGCACAAAAGAGATCAAAACCGCGTGCGGTTGAAATATTTGAGCGTGTAAAGAAAAAGTCAAATGAAGTTGTTGTTGTATTAGACCCGGGACATGGCGGCGTAGACCCTGGGGCTGTAGGACGTAATCGCACCTATGAAAAGCATGTGGTTTTACAAATTGCCAAAAAACTTAAAACGGAATTAGAAAAAACAAAAGGGGTCAGAGTTTACTTAACAAGAAGTAAAGATATTTTTGTACCCCTTAAAGACCGCGTTGCATTTGCCCAGCGTAAGAATGCTGATATGTTTGTGAGTATTCATGCAGACGCACACTCAGACCGCCGCATTAAAGGTGGCTCTGTTTATGCCTTAAGTGATAGTGCGTCAGACAAAGAGGCGCATCGCCTTGCACGTAATGCCAACAAGGGTGACCTTATTGCAGGTATGGACATGCGCGAAGAAAGTAAAAACGTGAAAAGCATTCTAATTGACTTAACACAACGTGAAACGATGAATAAGTCAGCTATTTTAGCGGCTGATATTCTAGGTGTGATGCGTGATAAAGTTTCAGTGAGGAAAGAAAAGGTTGCATTTGCAGGCTTTAGAGTTTTAAAAGCCCCTGAAATACCATCTGTGTTGGTCGAAGTAACATATCTCTCGAATGTGAGAGAAGAAAGAAAGCTAAAGCAACGTGACCATCAGCAATTGCTCGCAAAGTCTATTGCTAAAGGCGTTAATAAGTATATTAAAAAACACCGCCTCAACTAAGAGCCATTTATGCTATAGTCTTGCCTATGTATATTTCAGGTGAAGGTATTATTTTAAAAGTTAAATCGCAAGGGCGCGGTACTTTTTTTGTGAGCCTTTTTAGCGAAGAGTATGGCAAGTTCTCAGGCCTTGTGCGTGGTAGCCATAAAATGCTAGGTGACTTACAAATTGGTAATATTGTTGAGTTTGAACATACCAGGCGCCTTGAAACACAGTTAGGTGCTATGTCTATTGAAGTTTTATATGTGCCGAGTGCTTTTGCCTTTACTTGTGAGTTGCGTATGAAGGCTTTACAATATTTATGTGAAATTTTATCGGTTTCATTGCGTGAAGAAGAGGGGCATCCTAAGTTATATACTGCGAGTAAGCTTTTTTTAAAGGAACTACATAATGACGATTTGTGGTCACGTCTGGGTTTTTACGAATTGCAGTTTTTAAGTTCTATTGGTTATGGGCTATCTCTAAGTGCCAGAGACGCGGTGCGAAATGAAGGGGATGATTCACCTCTTTTATACGTGTCTCCTAAATCGGGTCGTGCCGTTTCAAAAGAAGCTGGAGAGCCATATAAAGATAAAATATTACCATTACCAGCTCTTTTTGGTGGTGAATCACAGGATTTACTTGACGTTTTTCGTTTAACAGGGCATTTTTTAAACGTAGCACTTGAGGGTAGGTACCTTCAAGCGCGAACTGAATTAATTCAAAACGTAAAACAAGGTTAAGTGAATATGGGCTCAGAAGCGAATGTCCTTCTTAAAGGTGAATTTAATAACGAACTGAGTAGTCGTTATTTAACTTATGCCATGAGTACCATTATGTCGCGTGCACTACCTGACGTACGTGACGGTTTAAAACCCGTGCACCGCCGTGTTTTATATGCCATGCGTATGATGAAGCTTGACCCTGAAAAAGGCTATAAAAAATCTGCCCGTGTTGTGGGCGATGTTATTGGTAAATACCACCCTCATGGTGATCAATCCGTTTATGATGCGATGGTGAGGCTGTCCCAAGAATTTTCACTGCGCTATCCACTCGTTGACGGTCAAGGTAACTTTGGTTCCATTGATGGTGACAGTGCAGCTGCCATGCGTTATACAGAAGCGAAGCTGACGAAGGTTGCTGCGTGGATTATGAAAGACCTCGAAAACGGCACAGTCGATTTTCAAGATAACTACGATGAATCTGACAGCGAGCCTGTTGTTATGCCATCATGCTTCCCCAATTTACTGGCTAATGGCGGTAGTGGTATTGCTGTAGGTATGTCTACCAGTATCCCACCACATAACGTTGGTGAGCTTTGTGGTGCTATGTCAGCACTGCTTAAAAACCCTGAAACAAGGGATGCAACGCTTTTAAACTACATTAAAGGGCCTGATTTTCCACTAGGGGGTATCTGTGTAGAAAGCCCTGAAAGCATGGCAGATGCATATCTGACAGGTAAAGGTGGTTTCCGCTTACGCTCTAAATGGGAAAAAGAAGAGTTTGACCGAGGTCAGTACCAAATTGTTATTACAGAGATTCCTTATCAGGTACAAAAGTCTCGCTTAATTGAAAAGCTTGCAGACCTGATACACTTGAAAAAAGTCGCTTGGCTTGTGGATGTTCGTGATGAATCAGATGAAAATATTCGCGTTGTGCTTGAGCCTAAAAATCGTAATGTTGACGCGCACCAACTTATGGAGCACCTGTTCAAATTAACAGATCTTGAAACCAGAGTATCACTGAACATGAACGTGATAACAGGGGCAGGTGAACCACGTTTGCTTTCATTGAAGGAAGTACTTGTTGAATTTCTTGAGCACCGCCGTGTTGTTCTTCTACGTAAAAGCAAATGGCGTAGCGAAAAAATTAAAGCACGCTTGCACATTTTAGGTGCGTACCGTGTTGTTTACCTAAACATTGACGAAGTTATCGAGATTATTAAAACGAGTGACCATCCAGCGCCTGTTATGATGGAACGCTTCAATATTGATGAAATTCAGGCGAATGCTATTCTAGATATGCGCCTACGTCGTTTACGTAAACTTGAAGAGATGGAAATTCAGCGTGAGCACGATGAATTAAGTATCGAACTTGCTTACTTGGCTGAAATTTTAGCGAGCGAAGCGAAGCAAACACAAGTTTTGATGGATGAAGTGACAGCCATTAAAAAAGAATTTGCAGATGCGCGCCGCACTGTTATTGCGTCTGCACCAGTCGCTGAAATTATCCCACTGGAAGCCATGGTCGATAAAGAACCTATGACTGTTGTGTTAAGTGATAAGGGGTGGATACGTGCCTTGAAGGGGCACATGTCAGACGATCAAGAAGTGAAATACAAGGAAGGCGATGAAGAAACTTTCCGTGTGAAATGTACAAGTATTGATAGCTTATGTGTTATGAGTTCCGGTGGTAAAGTATTTACGTTGGGTGTTAACAAGCTCCCTGCAGGCCGTGGATTTGGTGAGCCATTACAGTTGATGGTTGACTTGCAGCCAGATGATAAAATAGTAGCTATGTTTACACCCACGGCTGAACGTTATATTGTGGCTGGTAAAGGTGGTTATGGCTTTATTATTAAAGCAGACGGCCTTAAATCACAAACAAAATCAGGTAAGCAAATCCTCAACCTATCTGCAAAAGCGGATAGCGCTGCTTTTTGTATACCTGTGACGGGTAATTTAGTGGCAGCGGTAAGTAGCAGTAAGCGTTTGCTCGTATTCCCAGTTATTGAAATTTCAAAAATGAACCGTGGTAAAGGTGTGCGTTTGATGAAATTGCGTAATGAGGCTTTGGATAGTATTGTTGTGTTTGACAACCGTGCAGGCCTTGGCTTGAGTGGTGGTGCAAAAGATCGTGTTGTTGACGATATTGACCGTTGGTTTGGTCACCGTGCGCAAGTTGGTAAATTGCCACCGCACGGGTTTACAAAGGAAGTGAGTTTATTTACACCTGAGGTTCCAGCAAGTAGGGTCGATGAAAAACCAGAATACCCTGGTGAAAACATGAGTAAATCGGCCGTTAAGTCGATTGAAGACATTGACCGTCTCATTAAATTAGCGACAAACCCTATCCCTGAAGATGCGGAAGAAATGGATTTATTTGCGGATATGGACGAAGAAAATCCAGAAGATAAAGATACGTAAAATAAATATATAAGCAAAAAGCCCTCAAGTTTGAGGGCTTTTTTATCGATTTTAATTGTTAAATAGTTGTGAGTGTTTTAATTTTTGCTGTTCAATTTCTTGTTGTAGGTTGACGATGTTTTTTTTGCGCGCCTTGTCGCATATAAATTTTGTACTACCTACGGCTACAAGGGCTATAAGGACAGTAAATATAGTTTCAAATAGTAAATTTTTAGGTAGGTTTGTAAATAAATAAGACCCACTTGCAATTGTAAATATAAAAAATAAAGTGATCGTCGCCTTGACTGATTTGATATGCTTATTTTGATATGCACACAGTTGTTTATCAATTTCACTATGCTGCAAACCATTCGCCTTTTTGCCAGTTTTTATAATAATTTTGGCGTATAAAGCTGCAGGTAAATTAGGTATTCTCATATCGGTATAAATTTCATAGTGTAGCTGGTAAGTAATGGAAGTAATGGTAATCATAGTAAGCCATGTGTATAAATTTAAATTTGAAGGGGTTGTTAAAATTGCAGCAATTATAATAATTGCTAAAATAGCGCATACGACAAGCGCGTTAAGCTTTGTATGAAAGTTTTCTAAAGCACGCATAGGTGCCTCCTTAGAGTTTAAACTCTTTTAAAAGTGTGAAGGTGTTTCTGTTGTTAGTGATGCTAAAATTTTATAGCAAATCGTATACCGCGTCAATGGTTTATGCTTTAGATATAAAGTATGCCGCGGCACATATGTTTTTTATAAGAAAAACCTTTGATGCGTTCAACCTTAAACCCAGCTTCTGTAAGGCCGTTTCTCACATGTGTAGCCGCTGTGAATGTAGCGAAAGTTGCGTTGTTATTTGATAATTTAGCTATTTGATTGTAAAGGTAGGTGTTCCACATTTCAGGGTTTTTCTTCGGTGAAAAGCCATCTAAAAACCATGCGTCAGCTTTATTGGGTGCTTTGCGTAAGACATTTAAAACGTCACCAATAAGTAAGGTGAGTTTAACATTGGTACTTATTTGGATGGTGTTTACTTCATTTTTGATTAAATCTGGGTAATGTTTGTTTAGCTCTATACTAAATCTTTTAAGGTTTGGGTATGCATGTAGGCTATTGTTGAATGTTTCGATGTTCAGCGGGAATTTTTCAACAGATATAAAGTGCAGTTGTTGTTGAGACGTTGCTTGTTTGTCCCACAGTTCCCAAGTGGTTAAAAAATTTAAACCTGTGCCAAACCCTGTTTCAATAATTGTAAATTCATGTGATTCTCTCCATCTGTCGGGTAAGTGATTGCCATGTAAAAAAACATATTTACTTTCTTCATAGCCACCTGTGGGTGAGAAATACACATCACCAAACTTATCGGCCACTAGTTGTCCTTTTTCATTTTTTGATGTCTTTGCAAAATTTACCATTATTTTTTTTAAGCCGTAACGAGATGTTTGTCCATAAAAAAATGCCCTAAGAGGGGCATTTTTAGTAACGTTATTATAAGCGCCTAGTGATAGAGCTAAATAATTTTTTCCAGAATGAATTCTTTTTTGTATGAATTTCAGTGGCTGGTGGTTCGTTGTCTATGGCTATACTGTAAACAGCTTGGTCACTGTCAAAAACGATGATTACGGCATATTTCCATTGTGTAATGTAATGGGTTTCCTGAAGGCCCAATAATGACCTTGAAGTTTCTCTGCGTGTCTTAGGTTTTTCAATGCTTTGTTCATGCTTAACGCCTATCATGTAAGCTGTGCATGATTTACCTTTTTGCGCGCAGGCTATAATTTCACTTGGTGGGTTAATGCCATGTGAAGCGGCAACCTCATTGCCGTGCATTGTGAAAATGTTAGTAATAGTTAAGTAATTAATAACAGCAATAGGCGTTTTTGTGGGGTTGAAGCCAACGTTATGTATTTCATGGCGGTTTATATAACTACCATTATCTATACGTTTTTCTAGGTTTTTGAATGTTTGTTCCATATGCCAATATGTCTTAAAGGTCACTGAAGAGGTTTGAGTTTCTTTGTCTAGTATCGACGAGCTAGAACAGCCCGAAAGGCCAAGTAATGCAATAAAAATTACTTTTAAAATTATGTACTTATTCATAATGAAGTACCTCGTAAGGTTTTGTGTATCAGGGGTTTAAAAATATTTGTGTGGCTGGTTTTATGTGAAACGAGTGTTTCAAAAAGTAAAGGTCTTTTAATAATAAACATCCTTGAGGTTTATTATTTATATTATTTGTAAATAATATGTGTTTTTTATTCAAATGTCAAGCTTTGAGGATAAAAAATATCTTTTACAAGTTTATGCTTGCAAAATTAAGGTTAAAATATGATTATTTGCACAATAAAAATAAAGGGTTTCTATAAATGGGTCGTAAGTTAAAAAAAGATGGTATGTTTTACCAAAATCGCTACACATTTGTATCGCTGGTTGTTATTTTGGGTATGTATTTTATTGCGCAAAGTTATTACGACCCTGCAAGCATGGTGCGCAAAGGCGCTGCTGTAGTAACGGGCGAGGGTGTGCCAAATATCGGCGGTGAATTTAGTGTTTTAGACCATGAAGGTAAGGCATTTACGCAGGCGGATTTACAAAATAAATATTCTCTTATTTTCTTTGGTTTTACCCATTGCCCTGACATTTGTCCAACTGCCTTAACCGTTTTAACAGATGTTTATAGTCGTTTAAGTGAAGCACAGCGTACAAATGTGCAGGTGATGATGGCGTCAGTTGATCCTAGCCGTGACACGGTTAAAATAATGTCAGAATATGTAGCCGCTTTCGATGAGAGCTTTATTGGCCTAACGGGAACGGAAGCGCAAATGAAGGACATGGCTAAGAAGTATCTTGTGTACTTTGCAAAGCATCCAACCGATGAATTGGGAAATTACAGTGTTGATCATTCAGGTTATATTTACCTTATAGGGCCTGATGGTCGTTATATGAAGCACTTTAGCCATAAGAGCAGTGCAGACGAAATTGCCAAATCATTGCAGAGCTACCTCATAAAATAAAAGCCAAAGTTGCTGCCTAAAGTTTTATAAAAAACAACTGTTTTAACACGTATAGGTTGAAAACGTTTGTTTTTCAGCGAATTGAGGTGGAATAAAAGGCGCATACCATAGGAACCAAAGGCGAATTGAATGCGAATTGAGGGTAAACAGAAGGTATAAAACGACTTTTTTACTACTTTTGGTTGGTAAAATAGACGTTTTGGTTCTCTTTTGGAGGTAGTTGGTGGAATTGAAAATATGCAACCAACGTGCAGTCTCTACAGTTTTTTAGCCTTTTAACCCTTACACGCCTTTTTTGTACTCAGCTTTAAGCGGGTGTCTTTTAAATGTCTTTTATACAATAAAAAAACTTGTTGATATTTTTGGTGCAAATATACACGCTCTAGGGTGCTTTATAGAGGGTGAGGTTGCTATAAACACCTTACTTTCCGTGACTTCAAAATTTATTTGCCTTAAGCTTGGCGCTACGATTTTAATTTTTATGAAAAGAACAAAACATGTCTGAAAATAAAACAGCTGCTAATGCTATCCTTTATCACTCATTACCAAGGCCTGGTAAGTTAGAGGTTGTTGCAACAAAACCGTTGATGACGCAAGAGGACTTGTCCCTTGCTTACACACCTGGAGTTGCTTCTGTTTGTACGGCAATCGAAAAGGATCCGTCACAGTCATATAACCTCACTTCTAAAGGTAACTTGGTGATGGTTATTACCAATGGTACAGCAGTTTTAGGTTTGGGTGATATTGGCCCTGAAGCCTCTAAACCTGTTATGGAAGGTAAGGCTGTTCTTTTTAAAAAGTTTGCCGATATCGATGTTTTTGATATTGAAATAAATGAAAAAGACCCTAAAAAATTGGTTGATATTATTGCGGCCATTGCGCCAACTTGCGGTGGTATTAACTTAGAAGATATTAAAGCACCTGAATGTTTTTACGTTGAAAAAGAATTGCAAAAGCGCTTGGATATCCCTGTTTTTCACGACGATCAACACGGGACAGGTATTATAGCGCTAGCCGCTTTTATTAACAGCTTGCACTTAACTGGTAAGAAAAAAGAGAAGGTTAAAATTGTCTTTTCAGGCGCAGGGGCTGCCGGCCTTGCTTGTGTGCGTATGCTTATTGGTTATGGCGTACCACAAAAAAATATTACATTGGTTGATATTGATGGTGTTGTTTATGAAGGACGCCCTAATTTAGCCGAACATTTGGTTGATTACACGCAAAAAACAAAGGCACGTACACTGGACGATGTGATGGACGGCGCGGATATATTTTATGGTTTGAGTGCAGGTGGCGTTTTAAAAGCTGCTTCTGTTAAAAAGATGGCAAAAAACCCTGTTATATTTGCTATGGCGAACCCCACACCAGAAATTATGCCTGAAGAAGTGATGGCTGTACGCAGTGACGCTATTATTGGGACAGGCCGTAGTGACTTCCCTAACCAAGTGAACAATGTTCTTGTTTTCCCATATGTTTTCCGTGGTGCGCTTGATTCTGGCGCAACGACCGTGAATAACGAAATGAAGGTGGCTGCCGCTGAAGGAATAGCCGAGCTTGCACGCCGTGAGGCCGACGCCTCTTTAGACGTGGCTTATAAAGGACAAACACTTAAATTTGGCCCTGAATACGTCATTCCAAAACCATTTGATAGCCGCCTCGTTTCTATCGTTGCGCCTGCTGTGGCTAAAGCCGCCATGGACAGTGGTGTCGCTTCAAGGCCTATCGAAGACCTTGCTGCATATGCCAGCATGTTACGTGGCAGTGTTGATCAGTCATTCACGCTGATGCGCCAAATATTCACATCTGCGAAAAAAGAACCAAAACGCGTTGTTTACCCAGAAGCGGAAGATAGCCGTATCTTGCGCGCTGTACAAGCGCTTGTGAATGAAGGTGTTTGTCACCCTATTTTAATTGGCCGCCCTGAAAAAGTATGCGCTACCATCGAAAATATGGGGCTTACAATGAAATCTGGCGTTGACTTTACCTTTGTTGATCCTGATAACTATGAAAAACACGCTGAATATAGTGACCTTTATTACGAGCTTCGTAAGCGTGATGGTATTTCACAAAGTGAAGCTAAAATTATTATGCGTAGTCGTTGGGCTTCATTGGCGTCCATGATGGTACGTGTGGGTGATGCTGACGCTATGGTGGCAGGTGTGACAGGTAAGTTTGATAAATTTATCCGTGCAACAAAAGACATTATTCCACCTAAGCCAGGTGTGAAAAGTATTTCAGCGTTGCAAATGATTATGGATAAAGGGCGTGTCTTCTTTATTGGTGATACCAATGTAAACACTGACCCAACCGCCGCAGAAATTGCTGAACTGTGCGTTCTTGCCGCAGCAGAAGTGAAACATTTTGGTATTGATCCAAGTATTGCACTGCTTTCACACTCAAGCTTTGGTTCTCACGTCGACGCATCTGCATGTAAAATGCAAGAAGCACACCGTTTGGTGGCTTTGAATAATCCTGAACTTAATATTGAAGGTGAAATGCAGGCTGACTGTGCATTGGATATTGATATTATGCGACGTACATTCCCCGACGCTAAATTAAAAGAACCAGCAAACGTGCTTATTATGCCAAATATGGATACGGCAAGTATTGCTTTTAATTTATTGAAAAGTACATTGAAAACAGCCGAAACATTAGGACCGATTATGCTGGGTATGAGTAAGCCTATTCATATTCTTTCAACGTCTGCTTCTGTGAGGCAAATTGTGAATATGTCTGCCTTAAGTGTTGTTGAAGCGCAGAATAGTACTGATAAAAAATAAAATTTAATCAAAAGGCAGCTTCTTATGGCGAAGGATAAGAAAAAAAAGAATCAGAAAATTAGCAAAATGCTAAGATATACTGATGAGGATATAAATGCCCAATTTCCGATTGGGCTAGGTCTTACGGATCAGGTTTATGGGCAATGTTTGATTATTCTTGCTGCTGATGAATCACGCTTATCTGAAATTGATCCTATCCTAGAAGCTTTACACCCTGCCGATATTGCCGATCTTATTGAGCGTTTACCGCATAAAAAACGTGCCAAGCTTGTGAGCCATATTCCACCTGAATATTTAGGTGAAACCATTTCACAGCTGCATCATGAAGCACAAGAAGCGGCCTTAAATATTGTTTCTATTGAAGACCTTACCGACGCAGTCGAAACGCTAGAATCAGACGACCGTGTTAACCTTGTACGTTCCCTAGATGATGAGCATATCATTAAAAAAGGTGAGGGTATTATTGCCGAAGGTGATCATGGGCTCTTAACCTATGACGCCGATACGGCTGGTGGTATTATGCAAACCGAACTCTTGGCTGTATCGGGAGATTGGGAGGTGGGTGATGTTTTGCAATATATGCGTGAAAACAAGCTTAAATTACCTGCAAAAATTGACCGTGTTTATGTTGTTGAGTATCAAAATAGACTGATGGGGAGTATTTCACTTTCAAGGTTGGTACGTAAAGACCTTAACCGAGAGATGTCTGAAGTAATGCGCGGTGATAATGTTCACGTACCACACGAGATGCCCAATGAAGATGTCGCGCACCTGTTTGAAAAATATGACATGTATTCCTGTGCTGTCGTAGGTGAAGGTAACCGCTTGCTTGGTATTTTAACGATTGATGATATTTTAGATGTTGTGATTAAAGAGCAAGAGGCAGACATTATGTTAGCCGCCGGTTTGGGTGAGAGCCAAGATTTATTTGCCCCCGTGCTTCAAACTTCTAAAAAACGTTTTTCGTGGCTATTAATTAACTTATTTACGGCTATTTTAGCTTCTTATGTTATTTCAAATTTTGAAGCGCAAATTGACCAATTGGTTGCTTTAGCTGTTCTTATGCCTATTGTTGCTTCAATGGGTGGCAATGCAGGCACACAAAGTATGACGGTGGCTGTACGTGGTTTAACAACCAAGCAACTTACTTGGCAAAACGCAGGCCACTTGTTATGGAAAGAAATGCGTGTTGGTGGCTTTAATGGTCTTATTTTAGCGACAATTTTGGCTGTTGGTACCATTTTATGGTACGACAACCCCGCTTTGGGTTATGTGATTGGTGCGGCGACTATTGTTAATCATCTTCTGGCTGCCTTTGCAGGTATCGCTATCCCCGTTGTTCTTGAAAGAATGGGTAAAGACCCTGCAGTAAGTGCAGGCGTCCTGCTAACAACAGTAACAGATGTAGGTGGGTTCTTTAGTTTTCTTGGTCTTGCGGCGTTGTTTTTACTCTAAATAAAGGATCTACACCATGTTGTTTATTAAAAATAACTATTTAAAAGTAAGTGCGGGTTTGGCAGTGTTCATCGTTTTGTCACATGCTTATTTATTAAGTAAAGAGCCTGCTGTATCTTCAGGGGGCTTTACGGTATTAAAAGAGAGTTTATTGCTTAATTGGGGAGTGGTTGTATCGTTATTTATTATAACCTTTGCGCTTAAAAGAAAAAGCGTTTATGTGCGTTATGGAATGTTTACGTCAGGCGTTGTTACGCTGATTTTTCTGTTATTATTTACAATTTTCTTACTGTTCGGCTATTACAACCAGCCTATGAAGGAGAGTGCTTTAATTTATATTGTACCTTTAATTTACCCTATTATATTTATACCTATGCTTTTTTGTTTTGGCTTTATAGGGCGGTACATTTATCAAAAATTCTTTAAATAAGTTTTTATGTTTTAGTTTGGGTTAAAAACTTTATTGAACTGCGTTATTAAAATATCGTCCATTTCAGTCATAGAAATATCAACACCTAGTTCTTGTAATGACGTTACACCTTTACCTTCAATGCCGCATGGGACAATGCCATTAAAATGTGACATATCAGGGTGAACGTTAAGGGCTATGCCATGGAAAGTAACCCACTTGCGCACACGTACGCCAATGGCAGCAATTTTCTTTTCACCACGGCTTGTTTTTACCCAAACGCCAACATCGTCATCGGTATGTGCCGTTACACCAACCTCTGCCAAGCTATTTATAAGCCATATTTGTAGGTCGTTTATATATTGACGTAGATCACGCCCGCGTTTAGTTAGGTCAATAATAGGGTAGATAACGCGTTGACCTGGTCCGTGATAAGTAATGCGGCCGCCACGGCCAATTTTTATGACAGGAATTTTGTTACCGCCAATATAGTCATTTTCCATGCTTGTGCTTGTACCGCAGGTATAAATAGGCGGATGTTCACAAAAGAGAAGGGTATTGCCCGTACGTCCTTGTACCACGTCTGCGACGCACGCCTCTTGTCGTGCGACAACATCTTGGTAAGGCGTATTTTGCGCTATATATTCAATTTTTACATTTGTTTCTTGCATGAACACCAATATACTGCTAAAAATTATTTTATTCAAGGTGCGCCGACGTGGTGAAACTGGTAGACACGCAAGCATGAGGTGCTTGTGCCGCAAGGTGTGTAGGTTCGAGTCCTATCGTCGGCACCATTTGAATTTCTAATATAAATTTCATAGAGTTATAAAACATTGTATGCCGCAGGTACAAAGTGGTAGTACAAACGTGTGTTTTGGTGGTGCTTGTTTGTGATTGTGGTCGAGGGTTTGAGTGTGATGGGCGAGGGTGCGAAGAGGTTGTACGAAAGTGATTGTTATTATATATTATGGCAAATAAAAAAGCCCTCGTGAGAGGGCTAGTATTTCGCTTAATATTGTTTATTGCTATTCATCGCCCTCTTTAATTGGGCAGATGGTAAAGTTTTTAGTACGTTTTTTACTACGCCTAAAATCTTTAATTATAACGTATGTAGCTAGTGATCCAGTGATTGCTACTATAGCTAGATAGATATAATCGCCGTCGTGAAAAGCAGAGTTTGCCAAAAATACAAAAGCATAAGCTGTAAATATAGATGTACAAAAAAAGATTAGATGATAAATGACAGATTTGATGTTCATAACGAACTCCTGTTAAAGGTAGGCGCATAAGCGCAAAATGTATGTGTTTCCAAATATATAACAGCACCACGAACATATTTCAAGTGCTGTTACAAAGTTAAATATAAACCGAAAGCTTTACCTCTCGCTCTTTCGACACTAAACTAGCCACTCATGTACTTATACAGAAGCAAGCTTGGTGTCTACTATTACCGCTATACGTTACCACGTTATATACGTGAACAGCACCCTTCAAGAGTCCAGACATAATTCATTCCTGTTAATTAAACTAAATACCGCTGAAATTCCGTGTATATTAACCTAGGAAAGTGTTACAGAGAGTGTTACAATGAGGGGTTTTTTTGAGAAGATTTACCGCTTTATCCATTGACCTCCAAGGAGGCTTCCGTGGTGAAACTGGTAGACACGCAAGCATGAGGTGCTTGTGCCGCAAGGTGTGTAGGTTCGAGTCCTATCGTCGGCACCATTTGAATTTCTGATACAAATTTCATAGAGTTATAAAACATTGTATGCCGCAGGTACAAAGTGGTGGTACAAACTTGTGTTTTGGGTGGTGGGTTGATGCGAGGATGTGTAGGGTTTTGGCGTGGTTAGAGAGGGTGCGAAGAGGTGGTACGAAGATGGTGTTTTAGTTGGTTACGTATTGTTGTGATTTACAAAAATATATGTTACACTTTGTGCTTATTATGTAAAACTGCTCGTAAAGAGCTTCCCTTTTTTAATGGCATGCTGCCTTTATATCCTATAACAAATTTTTCAACAATATCGTTGTATTTCACGTAGCCATATATTACTGGCATTCACTTAAATGTTTAAGGAGAAAATCCTCATGGAAAAAGATAAAAAGCTTGAACAGCTTGTTTTAGAGCATACAGAAAATGAAATCACCTATCGTGAGCTCATTGAGAAAATTATAGTTGAATGCGATTCATCTATAGAGTCCGTCAAAAGAACGATCCGCATCATGTGGAATAGGCAAAAAATTGAAGTTTTGGATAACTTAAAATTCAAAAAACTGCATAAACTCATAATAGCGATATCGAATAAAAAGCTGTGCAGTAATGCATGGCTTTTTTATGCCTTTACCTCTCGCTCAATCGACGCTAAGCTAGCCATTCATGTACTTATACAGAAGTAATACGAACAATATTTGGAATTAGACGAACGTCTATCCAAGCAAGCAGTTTACAGAAAAATAAAAGATATTTTAAGTAACGGCTAGTAATTCTGTCATCTTCAGAATATCTACTTTACATACAGTATATAAAGCTTTAACCTTACTTTATTATCAAAAATAGCCCAATTCGTTTGGTTACACCTTAAAATATAAGGTATATTGATGGAGAACCCTGAAGTTAAACAAGAGTATGAAATTTTGAAAATTTTACAACCCTACCTTACTTACGCTGGAACGCTTCCATTTATTTTTTGTGCTTTATCTTTCATAACAAACATTAATGTTATACCTTCTTTGGGAGATACATATCAGGTTTTGAGTATTTATGGGCTTGTGATTGCATCCTTTATGGCCGGTAGCCATTGGGGGCAACATTTAAGTTTAACCGATAAATGGGCTGTTTATTTACCTACTTTAAGCAATAGTATGGCTGTTATATTATGGATAAGCTTTCTTCTCTTTCCCTTTAAAGGGTTTCTCTGTGTTTTAATGATAAGTTTTTCAACACTACTGTTTATCGATAAAAAATTATTCCAAAAAAATCATATCAATTCTGATTATTTTCGTACACGCTGTATTGCAACCTTCATTGTAATTTCATCCCTACTTATTTCAGGTGTATTTGTATGAAAAAAATAGCAATTATTGGTGCAGGCCTTTCAGGTCTAACGGCAGCTCATGTTTTAAAAAACCATGCTGATATCACTCTATTTGAAAAGGCACGTGGCGTCAGTGGTCGCATGTCGACAAGGTGGGCGGAGCCTTATTTCTTTGATCATGGTGCGCAGTTTTTTAAAGCCAAGACAGATGCATTTAAAACGTTTATCACACCAATGATTCAAACGGGCGTCATCAAGCATTGGGATGCGCGCGTGGTTAAATTTGAAAACAAAAAAATAACCCATAAACGTCAGTGGAACAAAGATGATCCGCATTATGTGGGTGTACCAAGTATGAATGCGGTGGCAAAATATATAGCTCAAGACTTAAATGTGCAATTGGGTACATGCGTACAATCTATCTGCAAAAGTGATGATAAATGGTTGTTGAGTGATGACCAAAACAATTCTCTTGGTGAATATGACTGGCTTATTTCAGCCATCCCACCTGAACAAGCAGCAAAATTATTGCCAACCAACATTCCTTTTCATAAAACACTCAATAAATTTAAAATGCAGGGCTGTTTCACACTCATGTTAGGGTTTGAAAAACCTTTAACTTTAGAATTTGATGCAGCATTTGTTCAAAATAAAGACATCAGTTGGATAGCGGTTAACAACTCAAAACCAAACAGAGAAAAAGGTTTTTCTTTGTTGGTTCATTCGAGCCATAATTGGGCAGATAAACATATAGATGACAATCTTGAAGATGTTATGGCACATCTATGCGAACAGGCCAGTGAAATCATAGGACATGATCTTGACAAAGCCAACCACAAGGCTATTCATGTTTGGCGCTTTGCGAATATTGGAAAAAAAACAGGCGCCACTCACTTTATAGACGAAAATCAAAACATAGCTGTTTGCGGTGATTGGTTCATCAAAGGACATGTAGAAGCAGCCTTCACCAGTGGCTATGAAAGTGCTCATCAGGTCTTAAAATTATTAAAACCAGAGGGGAATGATGTATAGAAATATAGTGATAATCGGTGGCTCAGGAACCCTTGGTCATGAGTTCACACAACAATTGTCAACACAGTACCCACAGGCAAACATTCATGCATTTTCACGCAACATACCAACTTCTAAAATTGGCAATATAAACAAGTACGCCATAGATTATAAAGATGAAGACTCTATTCAAAAGGCTGCGGCTTTGGCTTCAAAGGATTCACCACTTGATATGGTGATTGTGGCGATTGGTATACTTCATGATGCTGATATCATGCCTGAAAAAGCACTTAGTGCGTTATCAGCAGAAAAATTTCAGTATATATTTGAAGTGAACACCATTTATCCTGCCCTGATTGCGAAACACTTTTTACCGCATTTAAACAGAAACAGCAGATCTCTATTTGCCGCCCTTTCAGCCCGTGTGGGCAGTATTTCTGACAATAAGCTTGGTGGTTGGTATGCTTACCGTGCATCAAAAGCAGCTTTAAATATGACTCTTAAAAACACAGCAATTGAAATTGAACGGAAAAATAAAAATGCCATTGTTGTTGGCATACACCCTGGCACCGTCGACAGCAAACTATCCAAACCTTTTCAAAGAAACGTCCCTGAAGGAAAACTCTTTACAGCTGCTGACTCTGTTAACAAAATGCTAGAGGTTTTGGAAAGACTCACTCCCACAGACAGCGGAAAATGCTTCGGCTGGGATAACGAAGAAATTAAACCTTAGGTGCACATGGTTAATTTTAAACAAGGGAAGTTGATTTTATGAAAACACTCAGGATCATCTTAGGAGATCAACTCTCACAGGATATTTCAAGTTTGAAAGATGTCTCTAAATCTGAAGATACTCTTTTGATGTGTGAAGTTTGGGAAGAAGCGACCTATGTCAAACATCACAAAAAGAAAATTGCCTTTTTATTTTCTGCCATGCGTCATTTTGCAAAGAATCTCAAAGACAATGGATATGATATTCATTACACAAAACTTGATGACCCTGAAAATGCAGGCTCTTTTAAAAAAGAAATTGCCCGCAGACTCAAACAAAGAGAATTTGAACGTATTGTTGTCACCACGGCTTCTGAATATCGTGTCCTTAAAGATATGAAAAGCTGGGAATTTGATCTAGGTATTCCTGTTGAAATACGACCTGATGACCGCTTTTTATGCACCCCTGCCGAATTTTCAGAGTGGGCGACAAGCCGCAAACAGTTGAGGATGGAATATTTTTACCGTGAGATGCGCAAAAAATATAATATTTTAATGGAAAATGGTGCGCCCGTAGGTGGCCAATGGAACTATGATGCTGAAAATCGAAAACCCCCAAAACAAGGGCTTGACATTCCAAAGCCATATCAAGCTGAGATGGATTCGACAACTCAAGAAGTGATGGCTTTGGTCACGGAACGCTTCCAAAAGCATTTTGGGGACATAAAACCCTTTTACTTTGCAGTGACCCGAGAACAAGCCTTAAAAGCACTCAAAATGTTTATTGAACAGCGTTTATGCAACTTTGGAGATTATCAAGATGCGATGATTGAAGGTGAGCCATGGATGTATCATTCACATATTGGCTTTTATTTAAATTGCGGCTTACTGTTACCTCTTGAATGTGTTCAAGCTGCGGAAAAAGCTTATCATCAAAAAGACGCACCGCTAAATGCTGTAGAGGGTTTTATTCGTCAAATTATTGGTTGGCGTGAATATATCCGTGGCATTTATTGGCTTAAAATGCCTCAGTATGCAGAGGAAAACTTTTTCAAGGCCAACAACAACCTGCCCGACTTTTATTGGACAGCCCATACAAAAATGAACTGCCTGCGTCAATGTGTTCAAGAAACAAAAGAAAACGCTTATGCTCACCATATTCAACGATTGATGGTTTTGGGTAATTTTGCGCTTCTCGCCGGCATTGAACCCGCACAGGTTAACGAATGGTTTCTCATTGTCTATGCCGATGCCTATGAATGGGTTGAATTGCCAAATGTCTCTGGTATGATTCTTTTTGCAGACGGTGGATATTTAGCCAGTAAACCCTATGCCGCTGGTGGCAGTTACATCAATAAAATGTCGGACTATTGTAAAAACTGCCGTTATAAAGTCACACAAAAAAATGGTGAAGATGCTTGCCCTTTCAATTATTTATATTGGGATTTTTTGGCACGTAATCGAGAAAAACTCAAATCAAACCACCGTGTGGGTATGATGTATAGAACCTATGACCGTATGGATGATGCAAAAAAACAAGCTATTACCGATGACAGTGAAACATTCCTAAAAGATTTTGTGCCATGAAAAAGTCTAACCTTCCAACAAAATTATGCTCCGTTTGTAACCGCCTTTTCAGCTGGCGTAAAAAATGGAAAAGGTTTGAGGTGAGGTTAAATATTGTTCAAACCGTTGTCGCAATACAAAAGCGAAGCTATTTATAAATAATGAAAATGAGGTATAGTTTAATTATGATCACTGTGTTTTACGATGGAAAATGTGGCTTATGCTCTAAAGAAATCAACATGTATCAAAAAATTGCCCCTGCAGGACTTTTTGTTTGGCAAGACATTACTAAATCTATGGATGAATTAAAAACCGAAGGTGTAAACCTTGCTGATGGATTGAGACGGTTACATACCAGAGATGATCAAGGGACATTACATGTGGGAGTTGACGCTTTTATTCTCATTTGGAAACAGTTAAAATACTGGCGATTTTTAGGCCTATTCGTCTCCTTACCTCTTATCAAGCAAATTGCAAGTTTTGCTTATAATGTCTTTGCAGATTGGCGTTTTAACAGATTAGAGCATTGTCAAATTTCTGTAAAAAACGAACAGAAAAAGAACACTGATGATCAATAAACAAGACCCGCAGGCTAAAAACATTTTAGAGACAACCTAAAGTCTTGCTGTCTGTGCTGTGATGACCTCTACATTTTTAGAATTTACGAAATCACAAGGAAATGATCTTAGCACGCCTCGGCCTGAATATCAGTTCAAAGGATTAAAACCTGGAGATGTTTGGTGTTTATATGTGATACGTTGGAAGCAAGCCTATGCTCAAGGTTTAGCACCTCCTCTCAATGCAGATTCGACCCATGAAAAAGCATTAGAATTTATAGACTTAAAAACCCTAAAAGAATATGTGATAGAGTTATAAAGTATAAATCCCCTTGTATCTAGAACACTTTGATTTATAACATAAGAAATATTAAATTCTTAAAAAAGAATAAATCCTAACTTTCACTAAACTCCAAAAAAGGCTACACTTGTGAACATGAACAAATTTAAGGTCAAATTTTATGAGGAAAAAATGGATGTCAATTTCAATTATAATCGGCTCGCTTGTTGTAGTTGGTGCCGTTCTATGGGGGCCTATGGCAAG
>JBLILN010000020.1:0-30054 GCA_047635695.1 Alphaproteobacteria bacterium | reverse complement strand
GAGTAGATGATTTCCATTATCTTGCTCATGAAATTCAGTAATTTCATTACTATCTAAAGTAACTTTACCAAGTTTACTTAACTTAAACAGCTCTGGCGCAGTACCACTTGCATATAGAATGGTTAATGGATCCCAGCATTCTCGTCCCCAACCTCTCTTCATATAGTCATTGTACATTTGTGCTACTGGCTCTTGGCGATCAATCAAATGATGCCCAGGGAAGATAACTTTTTTCCCAACGTTTGATGGGAGAAGTTCTAGCTTTCCTTGCCACTTGTCAAAAATAACATGTGAGTTTTGATAATCTACACGTATATTGTTTTCAGCGTAAGCTCTGTCGAACTCACCAGCCATCCAAATGATTTTTTCAACTTTCTCATGAAATAGTTTGTTCAGAGAGGGAGAATTTAAAATTTGCGCAATGTTAGAACTATTGCCAATCATTACAACAGTAATTTTTTTATTGGCTAGTAATGCCTGCTCTAAAATCTCTGTAGCGGGTTTTGTGCTTGTTGCAGATACTGAACTAAAAGCTTCTTTTAGTGTAGGTAAAAGCTCAAGATATTTTTGCTTGGGCTGTAAAGCACCATCAATACAATAACCAACAGGGATATCAAGTTTATAGTACGCTAATAACCAAGCCAATACATCTGCTGATAGTACTCCAGACTTAGAGCTTGTTGCAGCTATTAAGTTTAATTTATTGGTTTGATGATAATGAGCAAGCATTGCTATAGCTATGAGGTCATCAACGTCATTACCAATATCAGTGTCAAGTATAATTTTATTTGTCTTAATTGCCTCCGAAAAAGACTTTAAGAAAAGTATATGTAATCATTGCTTTATGTATATATCACCGCCCATTATAAGTCAACTTATCCCTTTACCTCTTCAACATTCGACACTAAACTAGCCATTCATGTACTTACATAGAAGCAAGTTTGGTGTCTACTATTACCGCTATACTGTCCCGAGATATATACGTGAACAGCATCCATCAACACCTCCAAGCATTAAACGTACATATTAAAGCTTTAGTTACTTAATATAACGTCTAAAAACTGCTGCCCGTAACGTTTTAGTTTGGTTTCTCCTATACCGTTTATGGCGAGCATGTCCGTCAAGTTTTGTGGTTTTTGGGTGGCTAATTCTATAAGTGTTTTGTCGTGAAAAATGACGAAGGTTGGTACAGAATTGCTTGTTGCGAGTTCAGCTCTTGTTATTTTTAATGACTCAAAAATGCCTTTTTCTTGCTCGGTTTTTAAAGCACTCATGGCAATATTTGCTTTGCTACTACGTTTACCTTTTTTAGATGTGTTTTCTTTTATTACGGGTTTTCTAAGTTCTATGGTTTCTTTTTCACGGAGGAAAGTTCTACCATTTTCAGTGATACTTAAACCGCCGTGGCCAGCGATATCTACTTCTAATAAATTATTTGCGACTAGCTGACGGAAGATGTTTTGCCATTGTTTGTTGTTATATTCTTCACCGATGCCAAAAGTGCTTTGCCTATGATGATTAAAACCTATTATTCTTGCGTTCTCCACGCCGTGCAACACGTCTATTAAGTAACCGACACCGAATCTTTGTCCAGTTTTATACACACATGATAGTGCTTTTTGCGTAGGGATTGTGCCGTCAAAAACCTTTGGTTTGGTCAGGCAGGTATCACAATTTCCGCAGGGGTTTGAATTGTCGCCAAAATATTTAAGGATGATTTGACGGCGGCAATTGGCGGCTTCACAAAGCCCAAGTAATGCGTCGAGCTTCTGATGTTCTATTCGCTTTTGAGCGTCTGAGGCATCGCCATTGTTTATCCATCCACGTTGCGAGGCGGCATCGTCTATACCATAAATCATGTAAGCGTTTGCGGGTTGTCCGTCTCGTCCTGCACGGCCTGTTTCTTGGTAGTAGGCTTCAATGTTTTTGGGGATATTCATATGTACAACAAACCGCACATCTGGTTTATCAATACCCATACCGAAAGCAATTGTTGCGACTATAATGACCTTCTCTTCACGCAAAAAACGTTTTTGATTTTCACTGCGAATTTCACTTGATAGGCCTGCGTGGTACGGGTGTGCGTTAAGACCTTTTTCTTGTAACCAATCGGACAATTCTTTAACTTTTTTGCGAGAGGTGCAATAAATAATACCGCTATGACCATCGTGATTTTCAGTGATAAAATCCCATAGTTGTTGTTTAGGATTATCACGGTTTACAATACTGTAATTGATATTAGGGCGGTCAAATCCGTCGATAAATATACGGCCATCATTTAAGTCTAAACATTGTATAATATCATGACGCGTCGGTTCATCGGCAGTTGCCGTTAGGGCAATACGTGGCACCTGCGGAAAACGTTCTACAAGTAAGGATAGTGCTGCATAGTCAGGGCGAAAATCATGCCCCCATTGCGACATGCAATGCGCTTCATCAATGGCAAAAAGTGAGATTTTGCATTGCTCTAAAAAATTCAAAAATTCTGGCATAATCAGACGTTCAGGTGCGACGTATAGCATGTCTAATGAACCGTTCAAAGCCTGTTCTTTTACCTGCTGAACCTGTTCAGGGCTCATGGTAGAGTTTATTGCACCTGCCGAAATACCAATTTGTGCAAGAGCATCCGTTTGGTCTTGCATCAATGCAATAAGTGGTGAAACAACCACGCCAACACCGTGACGACATATAGCGGGTATTTGGTAACAAAGTGATTTTCCGCTTGCTGTAGGCATGATAACAAGTGAATTTCCTCCACTAATAGTATGAGAAATAATATCTTCCTGCTGACCACGAAATGCATCGTAACCATAATCTTGCTGTAATACTTTAGTCGCTTGCTTCATATTTTGTGCGTGTCCATTTTTAGTCTTGTTACATATCCGAACCATGGAGGATAGTAACAGTTTATAATTTATTTTATATAAATAAACTGAGATATATAAATTTACACGGGGTTATGTTAATGTGCCTACACTCTTTTAACCATATATAGGAAACATAACATGCTGACAGGAAGTATCATTTCATTTAAAGAAGACAAAGGCTACGGCTTTATTCGTCCTAAAGACAGTGATGACAATGTTTATGTGCATATATCTGCCATACAAGCCTCTGGTATTGATAAAGTAGAGGTTGGGCAACGCATATCTTATGAGATTTTATCCGAAGGTGGCAAAACTTCAGCGACGAATATAAAACTTATAGACTAGTTTTATAAGTTAAGCCTGAGGTCGTTTAATATATTATCTGGGTATATTTGGGGTATCGCAGTAATACCTAATTACTAAATGTATAAAATAACAGTAACTTGCGTATTAACTGCGAGCCCTATCATCGCACCATTGATATTTCCTTATTATTTTTTCATAGAGTTATAAAGCTTTGTATGCCGCAGGTACAAATTGGTGGTACAAACGTGTGCGGTGGGATGGTGGGGTAAGCTGTTGAATTATAAGTTGTGGTTGTAGTTTGTAAATGGTACAAGTTGGTTGTACAAAAAATGATTAAGGGACTCATACGTGCAAACTTTACAAACACATTATTATTTTAATGACACATCTCATTCTATGAATGAGGCTGTCTATATTCACTGCAAAAGTGCTATCCACAATACGCTTCAAGATCTATCTAAAGAGTTCGGAATAGAACTAAATATTAGTGTTATTGCTCGAGAAGAAGGTGGCATAAAAGACGTTATAGAGTTTTGTACTGAAAACAAAAACACTCTAATACTCGGAGTCTCCACAACAGTGATAGCAGGCATTATAACTGGTATTATTTTACATCATTACACAACAAACCCTATTGATAATTATAAGAAAGAGCTAAGCTTCGCACAACTGCTCGAAGACACTGGACTATCTATTGAAGATACTAAAGAATTATACCCTGACGCAGACATCGAACGAATATGTAAAATTGCAAATAAAGCTATTAATTTACCAAAGACAAAAAACAACTTCTCAAAGTTTTATAAAAAACTAGACAGTATTAACAAGGTTACAAAAGTCTCTCTATGCAAGTTAGACGTAAACAACAAACCAATTAATGAAGAAGAACATACTGTTTACAAGAGACAGTTTTCAGATTTCATAAAGACAGAACGTATTGAAAAAGACACTGATGAAGATGCGACAATTTTACTAATATCACCAGTATTAAAAGCATCAACGCGTTATAAATGGCGCGGCGTCTATAAAGAAGAGCTTATTGAATTTACAGTAGCTGATGAAAGCTTTAAAAACGATGTGTACGCAAAAAGAATAAGCTTCTCCAGCGAACATATACTATCCGTTGAACTGGAAATAACGACTAAGTTTGATGACGATAACAATATTGTAAGTACCACATATAAAGCCTTAACTGTCCTTAGTGGATATGATGCCATAGAAGAGTCAGAATACACAACTCTTGCAGGTAGCATTAAAGCCAAAGAAAAAAGATTTGTTGACCTGAACCAAGATGAATTTAGACTAACGTCTAACTAAGCCTTTACCTCTCGCACTTTCAACACTAAACTAGCCACTCATGTACTTTGTCGATATGATATGCAGGTTCTCCGCATACGACGTTTATACGTTTTTTGCTGTTTTCCTTACTATGTATGAAAGGTTATGATCCTCTCCATATACGGGTGCATTAATATGGTTGGATTTTATTTTTGTGTTTGCTATAGAATAGGTGTGAAAAATATATTGAATACAATATAAATGTTGTCTTTTTCTGATATTTTTAGTATAAAACTATAACTAATTTATACTAAAGGGCCCTTATATGTTGAAAGATAATCTACATCTACTATTCCCAACCCCTGTATATCAATGCTTTGATATAATTACTGATGACGAAAATAGTAAAATTTGTGCTCATATATTGGGCGTGAAGGATACAGTGCAAGGAAGAGGGGCTTAATGAAATGACACATTCTTTTGAGCCTGTAGAACAATCTTTAGTAATCTTTAGGCCTCATCTTCTTCATATGGTTAAGCCTGGAGATAACCTTTCTGAGAGAATTTCAATAGCATTTAATTTTAGCTAATTATTTAAGGAACTTAATAATGAATACTGCTGCTATACACAACCACATATCTAATAAGGTTTCAAACTCAGGAGGTCAAGCGCTTGAGTTATATAATTCTCTTAGATGTATGACGACTGAAGACGGTGGGGTACACCCTCTATCTCTTGGTTTAACTAAGGAAAATATGGCGCCTATAATGAAAGAATTTCTCACATTTAGTACGAGTTTTCCTTATATTCAGGCTGGTGCTCACCAAAAAATTTTCGAACAGTTTATCTTAAAGGGAAAACCTGTTCCAGAAGCCATTGAAAAAACATTTGTTGTAGGTACTTTTCTTGTGTGGGATGAGCTTGGCGGACATCATACTATAATGTCTCAAGGGCAAAAAGGTTTGAGTGATATTCTCCTTACATTTAAGTTTCATTACAATATTTTTCAGAAAAATTTAAGTGCGATTTTAGGTGAAGATATAGGTCTAGGTCATTCAAAGGTTACTTTAGACTATTTAAGTGCAATCAGTGAAGGGTTGTCTGACCTGAATGTCTTAAACAGATTGGCTCATATGGTTGCTTTTGAAATGCACGCTGGAGAAATTGTTGAATCAATATGGAATGCCTTGAAGAGCTTATACCCTGATATAAATAATAAGGATTTATTATATTTCAATATACACGTGGGCGGTGATGACCCAGCAGAGGCATATCATGTTGATATGACTATAAGGCTCTTGGCTGATATTGTATCCCCTGATGACAAGGAAGAATTTCTATCTAAATTTAAGGCTGCCTATGGTTTGCATATTGACTGGTGTAATAAACTTGTGAGAGCTAATTAGATGTCAAAATTGATCATTTGCAATGACGCAACAGAACAAATGTTAGGTGAAAACCTAGAACCTGCTCAGTTTGCTGTATCTGCTAATAGTGCTTGGAGGCATGTTTGGTTCGCACGTGAGAACGACGTTGTGGTTTTACCTGCGCCTTTGAATAAAGACTTCCTTTCATACATGGGAGAAGTGTTAGGTGCTGACATGAAAAATATTCAATGCATCACCCCAAAATGCTCTTTTGACTCACCAGCTATCTTGAGTGATAAAGAGCTCCTTTCAGACAAAGTAGTCAATGACCTTAAAAAGACGATGTCGTTAAATGGTTGTGAAATGGTTTGTTATTATTATTCCTTGGGCATTGTTCGTTTAGCTGAAAAATTGGGGTTGAAACCGCCTTCAGGGGCTCAATTTGCAAGTCAAAATGGCCCAGATATTTTGAATCGTAAATCTATTTTTAGACGATTATCTGCAGGTAATAAACTTCCTATAGCTGTTGGCGGTGTTGCATATAATGCTGAAACTCTTAACTACTTGATCAACAAGTGTATATTAGAAACTAATTCTGTTATTATTAAACAGGATAGAAATGCTGGCGGTGAGGGGAACATCGTTGTTACTAACACAAATGAAAAATGTTTTCCCGGTGCTAACAAAGTTTTAAAATTTGATAAAGATTCTATGTCTCAGTCAAATACTATCTGGGATTTAATGCTAGACCCTTCAAATCAAGAGTTAGTTGTAGAGAGTTATTACAATGCTAAACACATACTGTATTCTGAATATCGCATAGAAGAAGACGGTGAAACGACCACCTTCCTCAATAATGGAACATTAAGAATGGAGCCTATTGATATAGGTGATGGAGAATTTGCACTGCAATGGCATGGTTTTGAGATGCCGGCAACGCTACCTCCTCACTCTGCTGCACGCCTGTCATCTGCTTGTACAAAATGGGCTAAGCTTTGTGCTGATTTGGGGTATCGAGGCATGGTAAATATTGACTCTATTGTTACAAGCGATGATAAAATAATCATTAACGAAGTTAATGGAAGAATGGGTGGCTGTTCTCATATTCACCATGTTGCAGAAACTGTTCTGGGTAAGAATTACGGAGACCATTATTTTATCAATACAAGAATTAATGTTCAGGCGCCCGACTTTAATACTCTTATAAATAGCGCCCCTTATAAAGGTATGTTGTTTGATAGAAGTGTCAAACGAGGCGTTATAGTACTAGTCAACGATAATATCTTCACAAATACAATTCAGTATATGATAATTTCTGATTGTAAAGAAGATTTAGACCTTCGTGAACGTGCATTTATTGATGCTTTGGAGGCTGGGTGTGCTGAAAAATAAACCACTCCCTATTATCGGTATTTCCTGCTGTACTCAATCCTTAGCTATCCCAAAGTTTGGAGATGTTACTTACCATGTTGTTTATAAAAAATACTTAGAAGCCGTTATAGAGGCAATGGAATGTATTCCCGTGTTCATCCCGGTATTAGGCTCTACAGGTAAGTCTGATAGGCTAACAGTAGTTGATGGGTTTCTTGATATCTTAGATGGTATTGTTTTAACGGGTGCTGTAGCTAATGTAAATCCAGCTAGGTATGGCGTTGAATATAGAGAAGAGCATGGAACTCTCGATGTTGATAGAGATGAAATGATGATTTCACTTGCAAAAGGTGCTGTGGAAAGAGGGATCCCCATATTTGGAATATGTCGAGGCATGCAGGAGTTAAATGTAGCCTTCGGTGGAAGCCTTTTAGCAAGGGTGCATGAGGAGGATTCTCGTTTTGACCACAGGTCAAACCCGGAAGATGATTTCGAAGACAAATATAAGCCGTCCCATGAAATTGTAATAGAGAAAAACGGCGTTCTTTCAGAAATAATATTTGAAAATGATAACGTGGCTCAAGATATATTCGTAAATTCATTACATAGCCAAGGCATTGACCGTGTGGGAGATGGCATTAAGGTTGAAGCGAGGGCTTTAGATGGAACAATTGAAGCAATCACAGCTTTAGAAGCTAAATCTTTCTGTTTGGGTGTTCAATGGCACCCAGAATGGTGGGTTGAGAGCAATCCTTTAAATAAAGCGATATATGATTCATTTTCTATTGCGTGCAGTAAATATAAAAATGAAAAAGGTGTTTTATAAGAAATGAGTTTGGCTAGCCCGAAGATTGATAAAAGTTTTATGTTGATACCTTTCTGGAAGGTTCCGCTACATACGTTCGTTTTATTCTCATTATATTCATTGTTAGGATACTTGGCGTACACCCAAGAATTTGGATATCTAGCATGGCCTTTGATGGGCGTTATTTTATCTGGAAACCTTGCTGCAGCGCACGATTGCTTGCACTGCACTCAATATAAAAATAGAAAACTAAACCATATATTTGGCATTATTTGGTGTATGCCTTTAATTATGAATTTTAGCATTTACAGGAAATATCATTTAAAACATCATCGTTTCACAGGTGTTGCTGGGGATAGCGAATCCAGAGAGCCATTTGAATCTCTGCAAGAGTATTTATGGACATTGACAGGCTATAGTTTTTTTAGAAAATTTATTATTAAGCAATTAAATGTTTTTAAAGGTGATTATGTTGAAAAAGCGTCTGCATCCCAAATTCAGGCTATTAGATTTGATTGTTTTTTTATATTATTGTGGTTATTTTTTGTGATTTTTATGACTTTCAGTAATTGGATGATGATGTTGATGATCTATTGGGGGCCACTTGCTTTTTATCCTATGATGCTCATTATTATTGGTATTCCTGAGCACTACGATTGCATAGATAATTCTGATGTAAAGAAAAACACACGTTCGGTGTCTTCTAATTTTCTGGTAAGGTTTTTTGTGTGGAATTCTAACTTCCATGCTGAGCACCATTATTCCCCTGCAGTCCCAACACTCAATTTAAAGGCCTTACACAAAGAACTTCAAGGTGTTTTTACTTATACAGAAAAATCGTATTTCAAATTCCATAAGAATTTGTTTTTAAAACTTTTAAATAAATCTAAAGGGTGTAAGTGATGAAAGAAATTGTTTACGAAGGATCTTGTCATTGTGGCGCGGTTACATTTGAAGTAAAGGCTACAGAGAACCTTGTATTGACGGAGTGTAATTGCTCTATATGTTACAAACAAGGATATGTTGAACTGCTTGTTGATGAGCCTTCCTTGTTAATTTTATCTGGAGCTGATAGTTTGTCTCTATACACATTTAATACAGGGATTGCACAGCACACTTCATGCAAAACGTGCAGCGTTAAGCCTTTCTATCGACCTCGATCTAGCCCTCACAAGTACAGTGTTAATTCACGTTGCTTAAACATGGCCCCTGCATTATCCGTCAAGACCGTAAAGTTTAATGGCCAGGATTGGGAAGAGAGTGTTGCCGCAGGTTTGTACTATGATGGAGATAAGGTTTAATGGATAAACTCAATGTGAGTGAAAATACGAAGGCTGTTTCAGGGGGGCAAAACCATAAAGCCTTCGGAGGTTCAGTAAATCCACCTATTTTTTATACCTCCACAGTTATATTCGATACTCTCGATGAATTGGATTATAGCGCTCAAAATATGTTTGAAACATTCCACTACGGAAGGCTTGGTAATCCGACTATTTGGTCGTTTGAAAAAGCTATAACAGAGATGGAAGGGGGCTACAAATCAATTGCATCTAACTCTGGTTTGGCGTCCATAGCTACAGTTCTTTTTGCTTATTCACAAGAAGGGTCACACATATTATTGCCTGAATCTGTTTATACTGGCACAAAAAGGTTTTGCACCAGTATATTAAAAAAATATGGCGTAGAAATTGAATTTTATCCGCCTCATGCAGGAAAAGATATAAAGAAATTTATTCGCAAAAACACAACTCTTGTTTATGCAGAATCTCCAGGGTCAACTTTTTTTGAGGTGCAGGATATTCCGGCTATAGCCACAGTTACTCGTGAATTTGATATTCCTCTCGTCGTAGATAATACGTGGGCAACTTCTTTTTATTTTAAACCTTTAGAGTTGGGTGCTGATATTTCAATTCAGTCTGCAACCAAATATATTTCAGGACATTCAGATGTGCTTATGGGCATTGTTACTTGTAAAAAGTCTACTTGGACGAAGGTAAGGGACTCTGCTTTTTATAATGGTTATTGTGCTAACTCTAACGATGCGTACTTGTCCCTAAGAGGTTTAAGAACTCTTCCTATAAGAATGAAAGAGCACCAAAAAAACGGAATCAAAATTGCCAACTGGTTTGATAAACAAGAGTTTGTAAAAGAAGTCTTTCACCCCGCATTGCCAACGCACAAAGATCATGATATTTGGAAAAGGGATTTTTCTGGAGCTAGTTCTAGGTTTTCAATGAGGTTGAAATCTATTTCATACAAGGAGCTGGCTATTGCCCTTGATAATATGAATATATTTAAAATGGGGCACTGCTGGGGCGGTTATGAAAGTTTACTTATACCTAAATATTCAAATGAATCGACTATGAAAAATTCTGGCGAAGGCTTAATTTTATGCGTCAGCGTTGGCCTGGAAGATGTAGAAGATTTAGTAAGAGATCTTGAAATAAGCTTTAAACATTTATGAAAATCATAGGCCTCATTGAATGTCTTTGAAGGTGGGTTGATGTGTTTGGCTGTGTAAGGGTTTTAACGTGATTAATGAGGCTGCGAAAAGGTTGTACGAAGTATGAGTTTTTCTTCAGGGGTTAATTCATCACTCTTGTAAAGTGTAGGGGCACATTTTAGAAAGCACCTTACTTAAAGCTCAGCAACCCCAGTGCGCGCCTCCAACCAAGCGCTAAACTTATCTTGGTTGTTTAAAAATAGATATACTGCGAGTAGCACCCCTTTGAAATTGTTTTTGTGTCTTTTGCATAACAATACATCTGCCCGAAATGAGGGTTTATCAAGAGTAACCTTTCTAGTTAAGCCTAGATACTGTAGGGTTTTTATGAGGGAGTTTTAGTTTACTCCTTGAAAGATATGGAAAATGATTTGAAATATATAGAAAATCTATAAAATATTATGAAAAAAATACTCATATTGTGCATGCTTTTATGTCCTTCTTACGCTTTTGCAAAGGCTGAGGGATATGTCAGTATTGCAGAGGAAATACGTCTTTATAAGGCACATGTGGCCAAGCAAAAACAGAAGCAAATGGTCGTGTCACCACAAATTAACGCTCAACCTGAAAGCCCTGAGGTAGATCATTCAAGTAGTGCAGCGGCTGTTGAAAAAACAATACCTGCAAAAGTAATAGTAGAAGATACTTATGTTGAAGATGACGATACCTATACAAGTGCTTATATTAGTATTGCTGCGGAACTTAGGGCATTCAAAGAAGGTTCTTCTTATGCAGGGCAAAAGGACGGATCAGGGGTTTCAATTGTCATTGAACCTGAAATTATCCATGAATTTAATGATGGAGATGATCGTATAACATTCAGTCCTTTCTTTAGATTTGATAAGAATGATAGTGATCGCGAACATGTGGATATCCGTGAATTTGTATGGCACCATTATGGTGATGGTTGGAATCTTAATGCAGGTATTTCTAAAGTATTTTGGGGTGTAACTGAAAGTAACCACCTTGTTGATGTTATAAATCAGACAGACACTGTTGAAGGTGTTGATGGAGAAGACAAACTAGGGCAACCAATGTTAAGCTTAGGTTTTGATAAGGACTGGGGTAACCTTGTGTTGTATGCTTTACCTTATTTTAGAGAACGTACGTTTCCAGGTGCTGAAGGTCGTTTAAGAGCGCCGCTACCTGTAGATACAGATAACCCTATTTATGAGTCCTCCATGAAAGAACGACACTTAGATGCAGCCATACGGTTTGAAAAAGTTATAGGCGATTGGGATTTTGGAATCTCACATTTTTCAGGAACAAGCAGAGACCCTGTTTTAAAAGCAGGGCTTGATGCGTCAGGGAATGCTGCTTTAATTCCTCATTATGGTTTGATAGATCAGACAGGTATTGACCTTCAATACACAACAGATGCGTGGTTATGGAAGTTTGAAGGTATGACAAGGGGTGGTCAAGGTAGCCGTTTCTCTGCTTTTGTTGGTGGCTTTGAATATACTTTCTTTGATATGGGCTCGACTGGCTATGATGTCGGTTTAGTGGCTGAGTATAGCCGTGATAATAGAGGTTTTAATACGCCAACAACTATTCTTGATGATGATTTGTTTATGGGATTCCGTTATGCGGCCAATAATATAGATGATACGCAAGTTTTAGCCGGTATGTTTGTTGATATGAATACGAAGTTTAAAGTTTACAGTGTTGAGTCGAGTAAACGCTTTGGCAATAACTGGAAAGCTGAGCTAGAGTTTAGTTTTTACGAGGATCCTACAAACGGTATTGAAAATGCACTCGCATCGGAAGATTTTATGTTCCTGCGCATTGCGCGATACTATTAATAACGGGTTGATGGCGATTTAGTTATATCGCCATCATATTTCCCGCTGTTTATATCCTGCATTCGCCTTACATAAATGATATGAGCTAAACCTAAGGTTAAGCGACGTAGCTTTTAAAGGGTGAGTCTTTATCATTTAAGCATGTTGTTCTTAAGGTTTCTTCAACATCACCATCATGAGAAATAAAATTGTAAATATTTATATTGGCTTTTTTAGCTTTGATAAGTGTATCAATATCAAAGTAACAAGGCTGTCTACGGCCATGATAATTAATAGGCTTGCCGAGTAATTTACAGTTTATGCCATGTTTTCTGAGCATACGAATAAAAACGGGTTCCATAACGGCAAATGCACCTTGTAAACCACCTTGAGTCACCATCTTTAAAATGCCCTCCATAAGCCCTGCAGATAAACATCCACCAAGGTCTGAAAGTACTTTTTTAGGATTTTGTCCTGTTTTAATAATGATCCACCATAGGCGTTTATTACTAATGATTTTTTTTCTGGCCTCTTTTGAAATAGCCATGCGAGATATTTCCCCCATACGGCTAATGTAAGCCTTGTCTTTTAGCATAGGGTGGGTACATACAGCTTGAATTGGATAGCTTGACTCGAGGTTGTCAGGTGTCGGTAAAACCATTCTAACTGTACCTACGGCTTCACCTGTTGGTTTGAAAATAAGTAAGCAATGTATAGAGTTTTTATCACAAGCGTCTTTTTCAAACTCTTCAGAGTTTTCAGGTTCCCAGCCATTCTCCTTTGTGTAAACTTGATAACGTAGTGAGTAAACTTTGTTAAGTTCTTCTTGTGTTTCAACAAGTTTAACCTCAAACATTTCGCTATATAAATTAATAATTTCAGTGTTCATGTGTGCCTAGTTCTGTAATTAATCTTTTCTATAACCTTATGCGTAGGTTAAAAAATAAAATTAATTACAAAACTGACTACTTTAAATCCCTATTAGTAAACATATCTTTTATTGCGCTGTAGTTTATCTTACCTTCTGACTTTATAGGGATAGCCTTTATTGTTTTTATAGTGTGAGGGACAAATGTTTGCGCATATCCATTTTTAAGGCAATTTAACTTAAGTTCTTGTTTTGTTATGTTTTCAGATGTTGTCAGTAAGGCGAGTTGCTCTCTACCCTTAAATTTTAGATGTACGACACTATGCTGTCCTTCAGGGTAAAGGCTGTAAATAAAGTCTTCAACGGATCGCAATGGAATGCGTTGTCCTGCTATTTTTGCGAACCTTTCAAGACGGCCCTCAATTGTTAAATAACCCTCATTGTCAATTTTGACCAAGTCTGGAGTGCCTAACCATTCTTTACCGTTTTTTGAGCTGAGGGCGACTCTTTTAATATTATCGTCCTTAGATTTTGTGATGTACGTATTGACTATACTGTCACCTTTTAAGTAAAGTTGAGAAGCGTTGTCTTTTGTGTTGGAATGGTCAAGGTAATAGGATGTTCCAGGTAAGATCCGTCCAACAGTCCCCGGTTTGTTTTCTAGAGGGGTGTTCATGCTTATAACACATGTAGCTTCAGTGCTACCGTAGGCCTCTAATATACGGATACCGAACTTATTCATCCATAAGTCATTTGTTTGTTTGCGTAACTTTTCACCTGCACACAAAACGTATCTTATATTGAAAAAATCATAATTGTGCGCGACTAACCCAAAGCGATATAAAAGCGAATCTGTACCGATCAAGACAGTTGCCGATGATTGGTAGCAAAGCTCTGCAACCGTTTTGCTGAGTAAGGGGTTAGGGTGCTGGTAATTAAATACACCTTTCATTAAAGGCATTATCATACCCATAACTAAACCAAAGCTATTACTGTTTGGGATGACGTTAATCATGCGATCTGTTGCATTAATTTCCCAGACAGTAAGGATTTGCTGAACGTTTGAAATTAAATTTTTATGTGTCAATACAACACCTTTGTATAAATCTCTTTTGGATGTGGTGAAGAGGATGGTCGCATCATCATTTTGTTTATACTTTATAGGTTTAGAGAATATTTGAATAGCTTTATTCACGATGATTTTTTTCAAAGTAAATTCTTTTCTAAAGCTTTCCACATACACAATTTTAATGCCATTTTTACTTAGGTTTTGGATGATAGGTACTGCTTTTAAGTGATGTATATATAGCCTGGATGTGTACACTGTTTTTACATTTGCTAATTTACAGCATTGTAATAGTGCTTTAAATCCAAGGTTGATATTTAACATAGCGGGCGTTCTTCCACTGTATAAAATACTCCAGTATGCCAGCTGTGTGGCAGAGCTATTCGGCATTAATATGGCAATGTTTTTTTCTTCTTTATGTTGACGTTTTATGTTGACGCTTAAATGTTTTGAATAAGAAATTAGTTTTTTGTAGGTAAGGTGGGTGTCAGTTGTGTCTGATATAATTTCTTTTTTGGGTCCAAATATTTTTGCGGATTCTTCTAGTGAATCAATGATTGAGGCCTGTTTTATGGAGGACTGATATTTCATGTCCTTCATGCGATCAAATATACGGTTACTGAAATATTGTCTTTTTTGTTTGGCTGTATAGGTGTCGGGTGCCTCCACAAGTTCAGGTTCGAATATTTGCAACGTTATGATAGGGAATTGGATGCCTGTATAGTGTCTTATGCGTGAAAAAACAGTATGCTCTGCGTTTTTAATAAAAACAGGGAGTAGTTTAGCACCCGTCTTTTCTATAATCATACTCGGGCCATCATATATTTTCATTAACCCACCAGTTGTCGTGATTCGGCCTTCAGGAAATATAACAATATGGCCAGATTCCTTTTCTTTTAATTTTTTAATCATCGATTTAAGTGAATGAGGTTCGTTTTGGTTAACAGGGTATAAATCAATGAATTTGCTTAAAAAGCGTACTTTCGGTGTCTTGAATTGAACAACATCAATGGCATAGCTCGTTCCAGGCGGTAAAAAACAGAACAAAATTAAAGCGTCGATAAAGGATGTGTGATTACATATGATAAGCGCTTTTTCGCCAGACTTTTTATAATTTTCAAGGCCTTCAACCCTAACATTATATATTAATATTAAAAATATCTTGGAAGTAATGGCTACAAAATGAAAAAGGATATAATGAATGGCATGAATCATGTTTTTTCTTAATTTTTTAATTTATAAAATGTATATCAATATATAAATGTTCACACATTTTTTTGTTAGCTTATAGTTATATATCAATATTTTGCAATGGTCTTCAATTAATACAATAAGGAAAGTGTTAAAAATATCCACCACAAGTTGAAAAAGACTAAAGAGGGGGCGGTATACGTACTGTTTGTGTTTTATTAATAAGCGGTATGAAGTATGCTATGTAAATATTTTAATGTAATTTATTTTAGGTAAGGGGTTGTTTTATGTACAAATATGAGGAAGCTATTAGTAGGAATTCGGGTTTTATTCTTGAAAAAGAACAAGATTTACTTCGTAATTCAACGATTGCGATTGCTGGTATGGGGGGCGTTGGAGCTAGCCATTTAGTAACTTTGGCAAGGCTTGGTTTTTCAAAATTTAAAATTTCCGATATGGATATTTTTGAAACCGGTAACTTTAATCGCCAAGCGGGTGCTTTCATATCTACTGTTAATGTGCCTAAAGTTGATGCCATGAAAAAAATGATTTTGGACATTAACCCTGAAGCTGAAATAGAGCTTTTTTCAGACGGTATAGATAGTGATAATGTCGATGAGTTTTTGAGTGGTGTTGATATGTTTTTGGACGGACTAGATTTTTTCGTTTTAAATATCCGCCAAGAGATTTTTGCTAAGTGTCATAAAATGGGTATCCCTGCAATTACTGCAGCGCCTACTGGCTGGGGTACAACGTACATCGTATTTTCTCCAGATGGTATGTCTTTTGATGATTTCTTTAGTTTTGAGGAAGGTTTAGACGAAAAAGAAAAATATATACGTTTTTATGTTGGTCTCCTGGGTAAAAAAATATCCCTAGGATCTTTAATAGACCCTACAGGTATGAATATAAAAAACCAAAGGTTGTCATCAACAGCTTCGGGTGTGTATGCAGCCAGTGCTGCCATTACAGCTCAGGCAGTTAAAGTTTTGTTAAAGAGAGGAGATATAAAATGTGCTCCTTATTATCACCAGGTCGATTTTTATAATAACCGTTTTGCAGTAGGGATACTACGTAACGGGAATAAATCAATTGTTCAAAAAATAAAACTGAGACTTGCGCGTAAGGCTTTTAAAGACGAATAGGCGTTGGTAATATCGTTTTTGTGTCAAAAATTTGGTGCGGGTGTGATTGGTTTAGAACTAGGGCTATTAACGATAAAAGTAGATATGATGCGGGTGATGCCATTTAAAGAGATGGTTATAAACGTTAATACCGATGGGAAGGTGACATAATGCCACTATCTAAAATTTTAAACTTTTTTAATAATTTAAATGTTGGTAAAACCTTTGGTGGCTTACACCCCATGCATTGGGCTATTCTATTTTTATCTTTATGTTTAACTTTCGGTACATGGTATTTCGCTCAAGTTCAAATTAAAGGCAAGATCTCGACTCAATTCGAAAGAGAGTCTAATCAAGTAACGTCTTTAATTTTAGAGCGTATGAAGAAATATGAGAACATTTTATTAAGTGGCGTCGCAGCTCTCGACGCTAAAATGCAAGTCAGTGAATGGAATAGCTTTACCGATACTTTACGTATAGAACAGCGATACCCTGGTATTAACGGTGTGGGTATTGTCTATAATTTAAAAAATAGTGAAGAGTTGGCTGCTTTTACAGAAGTTCAGCGTCAAAAAAGGCCTGATTTTAAAGTGCATCCTCTACACGATCAGCGGGAATATTGGCCGATTACCTATATTGAACCTATTGAGCTTAATGCTAAAGCTGTAGGGCTGGACTTAGCCTTTGAAACGAATCGTCGCACCTCTATTTTACGAGCAAAGGATACAGGCAGAAGCCAAATGACAGGGCCTATTGTTTTGGTACAAGATTCTAAAAAGACACCAGGGTTTTTATTTTATGTGCCTCGTTATGACAGTAAATTGCCATCCTCTACAAAAGCAGAACGTGAAAAATCATTTTTAGACATAGTTTATGCGCCTTTCATTATGGAAAAATTGATGGATGGCGTATTAAGGGCCTCTGAAAGGCATGTAACTTTACGTTTAGTAGATGTAACGAATGGCCTTAATGTTTCTAACACTTTATTCGATGAACATAACCTTAAAAGCCCTTCGCAAGACTTTGACCCCGCCCCGCAGTTTAAAAAAATAACAGATATACCTTTGTATGGTCGTATTTGGAGGTTTGAAATACATAGCGGCAAGTCGTTTAGATTGGCGACAACGCAGAATACTTCTCTATTTATACTCATAGGAGGCATTGTCATTGAAGTATTGTTGTTGTTGTTCCTTTTGAATTTATCCCGTACAAACCAAAATTCGCAGGTTTTAGCGAAAGACTCACAAGAATTTAAAAATTTAATGATGGAGCATAACCCTGACGCTGTTTTTGTTAAAGATGATCGTTTTCGTGTTGTTGAGGCTAACCTATCCTTCTTAAAGTTATATTCAAAACAACAAACTCAGGCTTTAAATAAAAAAACCTTAGATAGTTACTACGTGGCTGCTGCGTCTTCTTTAGAGCAAGATAAAGAAGCTTTTGAAAGTGGTTATTCTGAGATTATTGAACAAATTAAATTGCCTACAGGTGATACACGTATCTTTCAAACACGTAAAATTCGTTTCCAAAATGATAAACAGGAACTTTTCTTATTAGGGGTTTCTCGTGATGTCACTGAACGTGAACGACTTATTTCACAATTGACTGATTCAAATATAGAATTAGAAAGGTTTGCGTATGTAGCCTCTCATGATTTACAGGAACCTATCAGAATGATTTCAAACTTTACGCAAATACTTAAAGAAGATTGTGTTGATAGTCTAAGTGAAATGAATAAAAAGCATTTTTCATTTATTGAAGAGGGCGCTACGCGTATGCAGCTTTTAATAAATAGTTTACTTGTTTATGCGAAAGTTGGCGCAGACAATGACGATAATGACGTTTTATTTGACGCTGACGAAGAGTTAAACAAAGTATTAGATAATTTATCTGACAGAATCAGCAAACATGGTGCTGAAATTCAACGTGCTAAACTTCCGCAAATTGTAGGACAGCCTATACATTTCTCTAGAATTTTAGAAAACCTTATTAGTAATGGTATTAAATATCAGCCAGAAGACGCTGGACATATACCTGTAATTTCTATTGGCTGTAAAGAGTCTTTACATGAGTGGATATTTTCAATTAAAGATAATGGTATCGGTATTGAAAAAAAATATTGGGCTAAAATATTTAACCCATTCCAAAGGTTAAATTCTCGTGCTTCTTATGAAGGAACAGGTATAGGGTTAACGCTATGTAAAAAAATAGTTGAAAAAGGAGGGGGGGATATATTCCTTTCTTCTGAAGCAGAGCAAGGTACTACATTTTACTTTACGATTAAAAAAAATAACAAAGGAGAAGCATAATGCAAACAGAAGTACAAAACCCTATAGAAATTTTATTAGTTGAAGATAATGAGGCAGACGTTGTGCTTACACAACGTGCGTTTTGTAAGGGTAAAATTACTAATAATGTTCAGGTGGCCTATGATGGTAAGCAAGCCCTTGAAATGTTACGTCAAGAGGGTGAATATGTTAACAACCCTAGACCTCATGTTATATTACTTGATATTAATTTACCTAAAATGTCAGGACATGATGTTTTGAAAGAAATAAAAACGGATGACAATTTAAAAAGAATTCCGGTTATTATGTTAACCAGTTCAGAGGCCGATATAGATATTTATAAAAGTTATGAATATAATGCGAGCAGTTATATCGTAAAACCTGTTAACGCTGATAAATTCAAAAAAGTTGTTGAAGCCATTGAAGATTTTTGGTTTAGCGTGGTTGCATTGCCTGACCTTAAATAATAAAAAGATATATTGATAGATATGATTTCAAAAGAACAAGAATTAGAAAATTTAAAAAAAGAATATGCAGAATGCCTATATGCAATATCGCATGACTTAAGTGCGCCGTTGAACCATATTCGCGAGTTTATTAATATTTTTGTTGAAGATATGCCTGAAGACTTCCCTTTTACAGAGTTACAAACAAAGTCTTTAGAAATTATTCAACGTAGCTCTGCTTTGACAGAAGAAATGGTGAAAGCAGTCCTTTTACTCTCCAGGCTTAATGCAGACCAACCGCATACGACAATGAGCTTGGAATTGCCTTTTACAAAAGCTATAAACGATGTATTTTCTCTAGAAGATGATATTCAGAGCACCTTGAAGTTACCTACGGAATGGCCTCTTATCGAAGGGGACGCAGATCAGTTATATTTGATGTTTAAGCATGTACTAGATAATGCCAAAAAATTTCAACCTGAATCACAAAAACCGAGCATAGAAGTTAATTTCTCTCAAACACCCACTCATTGGCAGTGTGATGTGCTCGATAATGGCATTGGAATACCCATGGAGTACGCAGAGGATGCCTTTAAGGTGTTTAGACAACTCAATAGGCCTCACGAGTACGCAGGCGTAGGGATTGGTCTTGCGTTAACGCATAAGGTTATGACTTTTCATGGTGGGGCCGCCGAATTTACGCAACAAGATATAGGGTCTTGTCTGCGCCTGAGTTTTCAACAGCCGCATAAGGTGTCTCAGTAAATACTATTTCAGTACGTTCTTATAATGAAACGGTAAGGTTGTTTTTTAACCCTACCGTTTATTTAATCTATGACAATGGCCTGCGCTGTCGCGTTGATAACAGACGCAATGCGAATGCTTGATTGAACGGCTTGCTTACTTCCGCCTGCTTTTAATATAGCGTCGACATGGGCATCCATACACATACCGCAACCGTTTATGGCTGACACAGCGAGTGAATAAATTTCATAATCAATTTTGTCAATACCATGGTTTGCGATGCCACTCATACGTAAATTTGCTGGCATTTTACCAAAGCTGTCGTCATGTACAAGGTGTATAAAGCGATAGTAAATGTTGTTCATTGCCATAAGCGTTGCGGCAGACTGCACAGCGTTTACTTCAGCTTCGGATAAAACGCCGTAAGCGTCTTCAGCAACAGCATCGATAAGTGTTTTGGTCTTCGTTGCATAAGCGCAGGCAAGGGCTGTACCGTAAATTTGATTTTCAGTAAGGCCTTCAGCGCCTTCTTCTGTTAACACTGACCCAAGGTTTAATTTAATATCTTTGGCATAAGCGCCTAAATTTGAACGGATATTTTGAATGGTCATTTGTATTGCTCCTTTTAAATTGAGGGGTAAAATATATTACCCCTCATATAGTTTAATTATTTGCTTGCTTCTTCAAGGTCAATTGTTTCATCACCCTTGCTCCAGTTACATGGGCATAGCTCTTCTGTTTGAAGTGCATCTAGAACACGCAAAACTTCTTTAGGGTTACGGCCCACATTTAGGTCGTTGACCATCACAAAGCGAATAATGCCATCAGGGTCAACTATGTAGGTTGCACGCTGAGCAACGCCTTCTGCTTCGTCTAATATACCGAGCGCTGTGGTCAGTTCACGTTTTACGTCAGCAAGTAAGGGGAATGGTAAGTCCGTGAGTTCCTCTTGATGCTTACGCCACGCCCAGTGCACAAATTCACTGTCTGTGCTGCCACCGAGAACCTGTGTATCACGATCTTCAAATTCTTCTACAAGGTCACCAAAGGCTGCAATTTCTGTTGGGCATACAAATGTAAAATCTTTTGGATAAAAGAATATTACCTGCCATTTGCCTTTATACGTTTCGTTGCTAATATCAATAAACACATTATCAATATGTATATCTTTAAGCTTTGCTGCGCTTGTTGCTTTTACTTTGTAGTCTGGGAATTTCTGTCCGACACCTAGCATTTGTAAATCTCCTAATTATTGGGTTATATGTTTATTTCTTATCTTGTGTTTAAATTATGGGACGTCTCTTGCTATATGTAAAATATATTGATATTATTAAGTCTATAAGTTTTATTTATTGAATTAAGGTGTATCTAGTGAATATAAGAGATTTAAAGTACTTAACAGCAGTGGCGAAATATAAAAACTTTGCTCAAGCTGCTAAGGCATGTTTTGTGAGTCAGCCTGCTTTGAGTATGCAGGTGAAAAAAATTGAGACTGAACTAGATGTTCTTATTTTTGAACGTGCAAATAAAGGTGTTATGACGACACCTGTTGGCGAAAAAATAATTGAGTGTGCACAACAAGTTATTCAAATAGAGCTAGAAATAAAAAGTATTGCAAAAAACGCATTGAACCCCTTTTCATGTGAATTAAAGCTTGGAGCATTTCCGACACTGTCTCCATATTATTTACCTAAAATCGTCCCACATATTTCTCATGAATTTAAAGATTTAACGCTGTTGTTGGTAGAAGATAAAACAGAAACGCTAATAACTAAGCTTAAAGATGGCGATATTGATTGTGCATTGCTGGCAAACCCTATTCACGAAAAAGAATTTGAATCAAAAGAAGTTTTTACGGATGATTTTTTGTTAGCGGTACCCAGTTCTCATCATTTAGCCAAGAAAAAAGAAGTGTGCTACAAAGATTTAAAGGATGAATGTTTATTGTTATTGAAAGATGGCCATTGTTTGCGTGATCAAGCCCTAGAGGTTTGCGCGTTGACAGGATCATGCACAAGGCAAGACTTTCAAGCCACAAGCCTAGAAACTTTAAGGCAGATGGTTGGTGCAGGTGTAGGGATAACGCTTATTCCTAAAATTGCAGTCCAAAAAAATAAAAATATAGTTTATATTCCGTTTAGTCGACCAGTACCTTCAAGGACTATATCTTTTGTTTGGCGTAAAACAAGTGTGCGCCGTGAATGTATTTTAGAAATATATAGAAATTTATTGAGCTTAAAATAAAATGAGACGCAATGACGACGCTCTAAATTATACCTTTGATACCTTAGATATTTCTCTGAATGTTTCTTCGGCTAGGCCGACACCTGCCTCTGAATAAAAATTAAATACGGTGTCAAGGCCAGCATCGATAAGCTTTTGGTGATCGTCTTCGAATTTAGCAATACTTGTGATTTTACCTTTAAATTTATATATCTTAAGAAGTTTAACCGTTTCAATCACATCGTACGCAGAAGGAAGGGCTAACATTATATATTTAATTTTTTCTATGTTGATATGTTCCCAAAAATCAGGGTCTTCTACATCGGCGCGAATGACATTTCTACCCAGCGACCTTTGATAGTTGATTTTTTTGACATTAAAATCAACGCCACACACTTTGCCGTTACTTTCTTTAATTGCAGCTTCGTAGGCGCCTGAGCCAACACGCCCCATGCCAACAATAAGCGTTTTTGCATCTTTGGGAGACTCGTACGTGTCCTTAAGTAAGACCGATGAGCACTCAAATCTCTTTATCCCCGTTTTCCATTTAGTATAAAACGTATGTGTACTTTTATTAAGAATACTTGAGATCATAAATGAAAGGGCGGTTGAAAGGCTGATGATGACTAACCAATCCTTTGAAATAAGGTCTTGCTGTATACTCATAAATATAACGATGAGGCCGAACTCACTGTAATTTGTAAGCTCTGCTGAAGATAAAAATGCTGTTCTGCCTCGTAGCCTAAGCTTCGTAAAGAGTATGAAAAATAAACCACCTTTAATGGGTAGTGATAATGTCATAAGCGCCGCGACAATAAACATATCCCATGTCGGTAATGCGTAAAAACCGATAGAAAGAAAGAAGCCAATTAAAAAGATATCTTTAAAATGTAGTAATGCTTTAGCAAGGGGGATAGCTTTATAGTGACGGCTTAACATGATGCCAAACGCCAGTGCGCCTAGGTCGGCTTTCAAGCCAAGGGATTCAAATAGCCAAGCACCTAAAAATGCCATAAAGAACCCTGCAAGAGCTAATATTTCGCCATGACCGGAATGTTTCAATATAGTGTTGAATAAAGGTGTTAAAAAGGGTAACCCTAGTAAAGCGATAGCATAAATAGAAGGTAAGTTTTCTGCTGTGGATGAAAGGAATACGACAGCGGCAATATCCTGCAATACTAAAACACTCAATACAAGTTGCCCATGACTTGTGAGCATTTCACCTTTTTCTTCTAATGCTTTTACAGACACGACGGTACTGCTAAAACTTAAAGCAAAGCATATTATTGCGGTCGTTTTAAAGTCGATACCTTCGAAGTAAACGAGACTTAAATTTCCTAAAATTGTAAATGCGGTTATAGAGATAGTTAAAAAAATGGCCATATGACCAAATGTGCTGATAAGAATTTCTGGTTTGAGCGTTTTTTGGATATCAAGTTTAAGGCCTACTGTAAATAAAAGTAGTGTAACACCTAATTCTGCGAGAGTTTGGAGGTGAGGTGTAGGTTCAACACCTAGGGCATGGAGAGCAAAGCCTGCAACAAGGTAACCCAGTAAGGGCGGGAGACGAATAAGCTGAGCTATAAAGCCCAGACTAAAAGCAACGAATATCCATAAAAAATCCATTTATATAATGTGCGCCTGTTTCTTGTTTTTGCAATTACAAGTATATACTTACAGTATTTTGATGGTAAAGTGAATTTTATACTTAAGAGATATATTGATATAAGAAAAAAAACAGTTTTTTTGTTATTTTTTAGTAAGCAGAGAACGATTTACATGTAACAAGCTGTTTACCTATAAGCATGCCTAATTAAATAAAGGGTGTTGTTTATATGTATGACTGTACTACAAGCTATGGATAAGTATTGGTATATTTTTGATGTATTTATTCAAAGTTCTTACCAGTTCATATAGATTATGGTGTTTACTTCTCTATTTCTTCCTTTGTACATGATATGATGTGTAAATTGGTGATAGATAGCTATAGTTTTGCTGTTACTTTAGCCTTGAATAAAAAAGAGCTCGTTTAATGACAATATCGTAAATAAGATAGTTTTTTGTGATGAAGCACCACTAAATGGATATTGAAACTAAAGTTACGAACAACCAATAATATATAATGTAAATATAAAAACTAGCAGAAATATAAGGGCTTAATATTAGTGAGGTTTAATGATTTAAAGACAAAGTCTATACTGACAATTGTTATGACTGTGCTCATATTTAACGGCTATAGTTTATTGCAAAACCTACAGAATATGATTAAAATTGAGAAGGAAAATTTAGAAATTTCTTCTCAGCGATTGATAGAATCACAGTTAATTGCCGCAACAAAGCATTATTGGACACTAGACTTTCAGGCACTTCATTATATTTTAGATGGTTTTCAAACGGTACCCGAATTTTCAAAAGCAACCTTTTACGATGAAAATAATCGTATTATCGCCATGAGATCGGTAGATAAAAACGACATTTATCATAAGCGTTTGACTGTATCGAAAGATATTTATGCAAATATACCAAATGAAGATATTTATTTAGGTAAAATTGTTTACGAGGCGAGTTATGAAATATTAGATAATTTTATTTATAAAAATCTATTAAAGAAATTATCTTTCCAACTAATGCTATTTGTTTCTCTGTGCATATTTATTTATATGACGATCGATCGCCTCATCTCGAAACCACTGAAAATTATATCGAATAATTTAACAAGAATTGCAGCTGGTGATCTTGAAGAGGAAATTCCTTATATTAACAGGGAAGATGAAGTAGGTAAGCTTGCTCAAGCGGCAGATATTTTTAAAAATAATGCTTATAAAATTATTCAGCTAGAGCGTGTAGCAAGGGAAAAAGCCGAAGAGGTCAACAAACAAAAAGATTTTTTCTTGGCACGGGTTACACATGAATTGCGCACGCCGCTGCATGGCATTAGCGGCTTTACAAAAATTCTGCTTGAGGATTTACCAGAGGGGGCAACAAGGGAATCTATGAGACGTATTGATGATCTTTCAACAAATATGACTCGTCTGGTTAATGAAGTGTTAGATTTTTCGAGTGCAAGTGACAACGAAATAAAGCTATCACCACAAAAAATTAATCTAAAAGCCTTTGTAGATAAAATTGCTATTTCTATTGCGTTATTGTTAACAAAAAATGAAAACAAACTTCATGTTGATATAGACGCGAATTTGCCCGACGATGTTTTATTGGATGATATTAGATTTGAGCAAATTATGTTTAACTTACTTAGTAATGCGAACAAATTTACAAAGAAAGGAGTTATAACAATAACGCTTAAAGTTGAGAGCGTTGGTGTTAATTTTGTAAATTTGTATGTTGCCGTAACAGATACAGGGGAAGGGGTATCGGATGAATTTCAAAAGAATAAGATATTCGAACCTTTTACACAAGAAGATGAAGGTATTAACCGTAAATACGGTGGGACAGGCCTAGGGCTTGCAGTCTCCCAACAGATGGTAAAGCTTATGAATGGTGAGCTCAAAGTTGAAAGCGAAAAAGGTAAGGGTTCTATCTTTTACTTCACTATACCTGTTTATACAAATAGTGATTCAATAACACCTGAGCCTGCGCAACAGTTGCCAGGCACTAAAGCCGCTCTAACAGAAAAAAATATTTTAGTTGCTGATGATGATCCTTTGAACAGGATGTTACTTAAAAAAATGTTAGTAACAATGGGGCATAATATTACGCTCGCCAAGGACGGTGACGATGCGCTTAACAAATTAGAAGGGCATGATTTAATATTTATGGACGTTATGATGCCAAATAAAGACGGTATAGAGGCCACCAAAGAAATTCGCCAATTAAGTGATAAAAGATCAAAAATACCAATAATTGCCGTTACCGCGTACCAGTATAAAAATAGCAAAGAAATATGTATGGCATCGGGTATGGATGATTTCATATCTAAGCCATTTGATATTGAAACTATACGTATAGCGCTTTTTAAATATTTAGGTGGTAATGTTGCTGACGTAGAGTCAGAACAATAAAATTGTGGGTACCTAATCGTATTATTTAACACTATTTTTTATGTGACTAGTTTTTTAAACAATCATATTCTCGATCTTTGCAAGCGTAATAGGTTTTGTATAGTAATCATCCATACCTGCCTCTAAACACATTTTATGGTGGTCTTTAAGGGCATTTGCAGTAAGTGCTATAATTTTTGTTCTAGGTTTGTTGTGCGCTTCTTCGTATTTTCGTATCTCTTGGGTCGCCTCTACGCCGTCCATAATAGGCATTTGCATGTCCATTAAAATATAATCGAACTTGTTTTCTTTGAACTTGGCAACGGCAATGGCGCCATTCTCTGCGATGACAGTATCATGTCCCATACGATTTAATATCTTCGTAATGAGAAGTTGGTTTATGAGGTCGTCTTCCGCAATAAGAATTTTTAGCTTTTGTTCAGATTTTGTAGGTTTTGCAGGTAGAGATGTCTGAGACACATGGTGGGAAAATAAAATATTGCTTTTAGTCGCGCTATGGCCTTCATCTATCAATCGATCTAATATGCTTTTTATAGATGCTTTGTAGAATGGCCTGTTGATATATGCGTTTGCCTGCATCCTTTTTAGATCTTTTAGACCTAGGGGGTTGTTGCAAGCAGTTGTAATGATAACATATGCGTTGTGATTTGCTTTTGCTTCTATAAGGTTTTTGATTTGTTCTGGGCTTATATTAATCTCTGCGGATGCCTCAATAAGGATAAAGTCGTATTGTGACTTCACTTTATGAGCTAATGTTATAGCTTCTTCAAGGCTACTTATAACAGTGCTTTGAATGCCTAATTCCTTTAAATGAGTCTCATATAAAGAAGAAGATAACTCTATATGGTTAATGATAAGTGCCTTTTTGTTATCAGTCTTGTCTTTATGGCCTTTCACTATATCATTCGCTTTATGCTCTAATTCCACAATAACAGTAAAGGTCGACCCACTCCATTTCTTACTATGAATATCTAACTTACCACCCATAAGGTTTATTAATTCTCGACAGATAGCTAGGCCGAGACCTGTACCCCCAAATCTTCTTGTGGTGCTATTGTCTTCTTGAGAAAATCGTGTAAATATTTTTTCATGCTCAGTGCTGGCGATACCGATACCAGTATCTTTTATGGAAAATATATAGGACCCATCTTTGTAATCCACATGAATAAGTACATAGCCTTCCTCAGTAAATTTAATGGCATTACTAACAAGGTTTAAGATAATTTGTCGGATGCGAATTGGGTCGCCAACTGCATTGTTAGGGACGTTGTGGGATATGTTCGTGTAAAGTTGAATACCTTTGTTTATGGCAGTTGTATTGAATGTATTGGCCACATCCATAATGATTTCTTCTATGCTAATGGCTAATGGCTCAAGTAAGAGCTCACCAGCTTCAATTTTTGCAATATCCAAAATGTCATTTATAATGGCAAGTAAAGTCTTCCCAGACTTATATATAATATAAGCGAGGTCTTTCTGCTGTAGATTAAGGTCCATGCTCATCAAAAGTTCAGATGTGCCTATAATACCGTTTAAAGGTGTTCTGAGTTCATGGCTCATATTGGCCAAAAATTCTGTTTTAACTTTATTGGCATGCTCTGCGGCATTCCTAGATTTTTCAATATTTATATTGTGTTCTTCTGTTAGTGAAAGCATTTCGTTGAAGCCGTGGGTAAGGACTCCGACCTCATCTCGTGATTCATGTTTTGCGCGTAGGCTATAGTCCCCGGTGTTCGATACTTTTTGTATGAGTAATGCAAGGGATTGTATAGGTTTTGTTATGCGGTTTTGTAGTTTTAGTGCAAGCCAATATGCCACGGTTATAAGGATTAAAAAGATAATGATATTAAGCAAAAGCACTTGCTTTATATAGTTATAAACTTCTTCTAAAGACATTGTTAAGACAAGGTCACCAATATGTTCTCCATGGGATTCAATATGTTCAATGGTCGTCGTCTCTTTCGGGAATATAGATGATTCACTAACGTTTTTAGGGTTGTAGTTGCATTTGTGCCTTTCTATTAAATACGATGCCAATAACACGTTTTTTTCGTTATATAGACAGGCAGATTTAATGTTTTTATTTAATTGGAGCGTTGACAGTAGCTCATTTGCTGCATCTTCATCTAAAAATTCTATGGCAGCCGTACTTTGAAGGGCAATTGTTTTTGCTGTAATTGATAAATTTTGAATCAGCTTTTCTTGGCTAAAGTATGTGGCTAAAGAAATTTGTAATATTGCCGCAATAACAAGTGTTAGTGCGCATACGCCTAAAATAATTTGCAAAATTTTTAATTTAATGGAACGTGCTTTTTTAACTAATTTCATTATATAACCTTAGCTATTCTTAATAATTTCGAGCTTGCTTTGAGGTTTAATTTTTCCAAATTTCTTTTATTGATTATTAAAATAATTTTATTATGCGCACGCTTTAATTCTATAGCCCCTTTTTTACTAAAGCCTTTAATATCGCTTACTGTAAGGATGTTGTTTTCTTCAAAAGTTTTGATATTTGCATTAAAAGTTTTTTGTCCTGCTGCCGTTATGTATAACATATGACAATTATCTACAGGCCCTATAGCGGTATTTACTTTAAGCGGAATAAAGTTTGTTGTAATTTTATGTTCTCTATTCTTTGCCTTTGTTTTTATATGTGCAAGTGCATTGCCAAAGGGGTTTTCGCCTAATATACATAGTTTTTGTGTGATGTTATCTTTGTCGTCTGGCCAGGTGATATAATTAAGCAAATTATAAAGGAATACAGCCTTAAGGCTCTCTGACTTGTCTTGTGCATTTAAGTGGCTTAAGGGTGTTACTGCTAGGCATAGGAGTATGAATAGAATATGATAAATTCTTCCAAATGGTGTTTTTGTAAGGTGGGTGTATAAAAAACTCATTTTTTTATTGTTAGCTGCTCAATTTGTTAGTTTGTCAATAAGCATCTCACGCGGTGAGATTAAAGTAAACGATATATGCTGTTTTTTTACTATATATATCTTGTTTTTTATAGATTGATATTGCGAATTTTTAAGTCGTGCGCTTTTTTTATTGCAGGTATTCTTCTGTTTGTCATGAGAAGTGTCGCTTTCTCTTGCCGAAGGCATGCTTTTGGGTTAAATTCTATGGGTTAATTAAAAGAGGAAATAATATGGCTGCCAAACCTGCCGCAATAAAGAAATTTAATTTAATTAAATCTTTGCACAATCAATTTACTAAAGAAGACCTTCTCGAGAAATATGAAACAATGATTACGCTTCGCCGTTTTCAAGAAAAGGTCGGTAGTATGTACCAACAGGGATTGATGGGTGGTTTTTGCCATCTCTATATTGGTCAAGAAGCAGTTATAACGGGTGCTAAGGCTGCATCAAATGAGGGCGATGACTTTATCACGACATACCGTTGTCATGCACATGCGGCTATTTGTGGTATCCCAATGGAAGAAATTTTGGCTGAGCTTATGGGGCGTAGTACAGGTATTTCTAAGGGCAAGGGCGGATCTATGCACATGTTTGACCCAGAAAAACACTTCTGGGGTGGCCATGGTATTGTTGGTGGTAACGTTCCATTGGCAACAGGGATGGCTTTTGCAGCGAAATATCGTGGCGAAGACCGCGTAACTATGGCCTTTTTCGGTGATGGTGCTTCTGACTCTGGGGCGATGTTTGAATCGTTTAATATGGCATCTCTTTGGAAATTGCCTGTTCTTTATGTTATTGAAAATAATCATTACAGTATGGGTACAGCGAAAGATCGACATGCTGCTGGTGACTTATATAAACGTGGTGAGCCTTTTAACATTCCAGGTA
>JBLILN010000019.1:0-30450 GCA_047635695.1 Alphaproteobacteria bacterium | reverse complement strand
GCATCTCTTTGGAAATTGCCTGTTCTTTATGTTATTGAAAATAATCATTACAGTATGGGTACAGCGAAAGATCGACATGCTGCTGGTGACTTATATAAACGTGGTGAGCCTTTTAACATTCCAGGTATGCGTGTTGACGGGATGGACTTCTTTGCTGTTTATGAAGCTGTAAGTGAAGCTTGTGAACATATTCGTAGTGGTAAAGGCCCTATGTTGTTAGAAATGGACACTTACCGCTATAAGGGGCACTCACTTTCTGACCCTGGTAAATACCGTACAAGAGAAGAAGTTGACGGTGTTAAAGACGAGCGCGATCCTATTATGCAGCTTGGCAAAGTTCTAACTAAAAATTATAAAGTTAAAGATGCTGACCTTAAAGCTATCGACAAAAAAGCTAAGGCGAAAATTACTGAAGTTGAAAAAATAGCACTAGCAGCGCCTGAAGCTGATATGAGTGAGCTTTATACAGATGTTATGCAAGAAAATGATAAGGGGTAAATAATATGAAAATGATTAAACAAACTTATCGTGATGCTTTGCGTGATGGCATGAGTGAAGAGATGCGTCGCAACGAAGAGGTTTACCTTATTGGTGAAGAGGTTGCAGAGTATCAAGGTGCTTATAAATGTTCAGCCGGTATGTTACAGGAATTTGGCGAAAAACGTGTGATTGATTCACCTATTACAGAACTTGGTTTTACAGGCTTGGCTGTTGGTTCAGCGTTTATGGGCATGCGCCCCATTGTAGAATACATGTCTTGGAGTTTTGCACTTCTTTCGTCTGACCAAATTATGAACTCGGCTGCTAAAACTTATTACATGAGTGGTGGTAAAGTGGCTTGCCCTATTGTTTTTCGTGGCATTAACGGCCTTGGTAAAATGGTAGCGGCTCAACATAGTCACGATTACACAAATATGTACGCTAATTGCCCAGGTTTAAAGGTGGTGTGCCCTGTAACGCCCGCTGATGCTAAGGGGTTAATTAAAGCCTCTGTACGCGATAATGCACCTGTTCTTATCATGGAAAATGAACGTCTTTATGGTATGGAAGGTGATGTTCCTGTTGGGGATGATATCATTACCCCTATCGGTAAAGCCCGTATTGTCAAAGAAGGTGCAGATATTACCTTGATTGGCTATTCTATGTCAGTACTTGAATGTGAACGTGCGGCTGAACTTCTTGAAAAAGAGGGCATTGACGCTGAAGTTATTGATTTACGCTCCATTCGTCCGCTCGATAAAGCTGCGATTGCAAAGTCTATCAAGAAAACAAATCGTGCGATTGTTGTTGAAGAAGGTTACAGTTTTGCAGGTATTGCTTCTGAAGTTATGGCTGTTATTAGCGAGCAATCATTTGATGATTTAGATGCGCCAGTGAAACGTTTGTCGCTTGCTGACATTCCTATTCCATATGCAAATAAATTAGAGCAAGCGTCTATTGCTAAGGCAGAAGACATTGTACGTGCAGCAAAAGAAATTTGCTGTAAAGCTTAATTAAGGGTAGGGCAGACATGGAATATTCACCATATGTAACATGGTTTGAAAAAACAGCGTCCAAGCGACCTGCTTTCGAGAGCTTAAGCGAAGATGTTTTTTGTGATATATGCATTATTGGCGGTGCTTTCACGGGCGTTAGTGCTGCTTTGTATGGCGCAGAAAAGGGTCAGAACGTTGTGTTGGTTGAACCCTCTAAAATCGGTTTTGGCTGTTCGGGGCGCGGCGGCGGCTTAATAGAGGGCGGTCTAAATACGACTCTAGACGATATTTCTGATTTCCTTGGTCGTTTAAGTGCGCATAATTTCTGGAAATCTACCATTGATGCACGAGATAATATCGCTCAGGTGATTGAAAAAAATAACATTGAATGCGGTTACTCAAAGGGCCTCACAAAAATATGTCTTAACGCTGTGGATATTGTAAGTTCTGGCGATTATGCAACCTATTATACAAATCATTTCGAAAATGAATATATTGATTTTTTAGATGAAGATGAAACCCACAAAATTATTAATATGCCTTCCAGTAAATATGGTCTCCGTTATGCGAATGCAGGTTCATTTAACCCTCTTTCTTATTTGTTTGGTATGGCAAGGGCGGCCGTTAAAAAGGGGGCTCGTATTTATGAAGACACAACTGTTGAGTCTATTTCTGAAGGCGATGAAATTATTGTTAAAACCAAAAATGGTACTGTGAGGTGTAAAAATTTAATTGTTTGTGGCAATGCTTATATGAGTGAAGAGCATTCACCAGAAAAAACACGTACAGTCAGTACTGATTATTTCCAGATTGTGACGAATCCTTTGAGTGATGAACTGCTTGATGCTGTTTCACCAACAAGGGAAGCTGTTGCAGGTAGAGGTATGCTTGGAACATATATTCAATTTACTGACGATAATCGTATTATTTATGGCGGGCCACAGTACACAAGTATAAAAAATTCTGAAGTATTTGCAAAAAAACAGATAAAGGCGCTTGAAAAGTTATTACCTGAACTTAAAAGTAATATAAATGCTGATTATTTATGGCATGGGCCTGTAGGTGTACCAATGAGCTACTTGCCTATTTTTGCGAAGGTTTCTAAAAATCATTATGTTGCACACAGCTTTAATGGCCATGGTGTATCTATTCCTTGTTATGGTGGACGTGTTTTGGTTGACGCCCTTCTGGGTGATGATACGCTATTCGATACTTATACACGTATTAAGCCTATCGTTATGCCTGAATTTGCGCACCATGCCATTGCAAAACTCACATTACTTTACTACCGTTTTTGTAGTAAACCATTTAACGTTTAATTGATAAAAGATAAAAAGGTCCTAAAAAATGCCAATTGATATTTTAATGCCACAGCTTTCCCCTACAATGAGTGAGGGGCGCCTTGCTTCTTGGTCTGTAAAAGAAGGTGATAGTGTTTCTGCGGGTGATATACTTGCTGAAGTTGAAACGGATAAAGCAACAATGGAAGTTGAAGCTTCTGATGATGGTATTGTTCACCAAATTATTGGTAAAGCCGGTACGGATATAAATGTTGGTATGCCGATTGCTGTTTTGCGTGATGAAGATGAAGAAGTTGCGAAAAATTATAAGCCGACAGCACAAGTTGCCGAATTTGAAGAGGTTGCTGACGAGGCTGCTGCAGGCGAGCAGCAAGTATCTAAACCTGTAAGTGCGTCTAAAACCATGCAAAAACCTGCAAACCTTGCACCAGAAGTATCTCTGTTAAAGGACTCAAAGGGTGATGTTAAGATTAGCCCTGTTGCAAGACGTATCGCTGATGCAAACGGTATTAATATTTCACGCATTCAAGGTACAGGGCCTAAGGGGCGTATTGTTAAGGAAGATGTTGAACAAACCCTGCTTGGTAGCGGCTCTAAAGTGGCACGTGCATCGGATAGTAAAGCGCTACACGCACCTATGCGTAAGGCCATAGCGAACCGTTTGACTGAATCAAAACAAGACACACCACACTTTTATTTAACAGCAAGTGTGAATATGGACGCTTTATTAGAGGCACGTAAACAACTTAATGCACGTGCAGACGGTCAATATAAATTGACGGTTAACGATTTTATTATCAAGGCTTGTGCCTTGGCTTTGCGTGATAACCCAGACGCAAATGTTTCATGGTATGACGATGCCCTGGTAAGTTATGGTAACGTTGATATGAGTATTGCCGTTGCGATTGAAGGTGGTCTTATTACCCCAATTATTGAAAATGCAGACCAAAAAAGCATGGTCAAACTTTCTACAGAAATGAAATATCTCGCCGTGCAGGCACGTGCAGGTAACTTGAAGCCAGAGCAATATTTAGGTGGTAACTTTACTATTTCTAACTTAGGTATGTATGGTGTTAAAGAATTTAAAGCGATTATTAACCCACCACAATCGGCTATTCTAGCTGTGGGTGGCGCTGAGGACCGTGTGATTGTCAAAGCAGGTCAAATGCAAGTGTCCTCTGTGATGGAAATTTCATTAAGTGTTGATCACCGCGCTATTGACGGTGCTGTGGGCGCAATGCTCTTAAAGTCTATTAAGGAAAACTTAGAGAACCCAATTGTACTGGTAATGTAATTTATGAACGATTTAGTCGACGTTATTGACTTAGAAAACAATGTTATTGCTACAAAAAAACGCTGTGACGTCACTAAAGGCGACATGTTGCGCTATGTGCATGTTTATTTATTTGATTCAAATAATAATATGATTATACAACAGCGTGCTGAAGGGCGTGTGCGTGCTAATTTAATAGACCCTTCAGCCGCAGGCCATGTTGACAGCGGAGAAAGTTTTGAAACGGTGGCTTATCGTGAATTAAAAGAAGAATTGGGTGTTGCAACTGAACTTGAATTTATTTGTGATTCTTGGGGTGACTATGGTTTGTGTAAGGTTTATAAAGGCTTTTACGAAGGGGTTTTAAATCCAGCAGCAAGAGAAGTTAAATTAACGGATAAAATTCCATTTTTTGACTTGGTTAAATTGCACCATACCAGGCCATATATTTTTATCACTGGTTTTGTTGATAGTTTCTCTAAATATTTAGAAACTATTTATAGCCTATTCGACCAAGTAGATGAAAAAGACCAAGTTATTGGTCAATGTAGTTATGAGGATATGGTGAAACATAAACTTTCTGTGCGTGTTGTTCATGTTTTAATACGCAATAATAAAGGCGAGCTTTTATTTCAGCAACGCAGTCAAAATGTGGCCATGCCATTGCAATTTGATGACGCTGCTACAGGCCACGTTGATGCGGGTGAAAGTTATGAGCAGGGTGCTAATAGAGAGTTGTATGAAGAACTTGGTATAAAAGTGAATTTTAAAACGCTTAAGCCCTTTTATTATAAAAAATTACCGCATAACAATAAATTTGCAAAAGCCTATATCGTTGAACACGAAGGGCCATTTAATGCCGAACCGGACGAAGTAGCAAACCTTGTATGGTTAAACCTAGATGAAATTGAAATGATGATGAATAAAATGCCTTATCTATTTACAAATAGCTGTTTACTCATTCATAAAAAGTATAAAGAAACTTTGGAGGTTGCAGTTTGAGTGAAGCGCTTTTAGATGTTGTGAATGAGCATGATGAAGTTATAGGGCAGGCAGCAAGGTCTGAAATTAAAGACGAAGGATGGATGTGCCGTATTATCCAAGTTTTTGTTATAAATGATGAAGGTAAAGTGTTGACTCAATGGCGCTCATATAGAAAAAGTAGCGGCCCAAGGCTTTTTGATTCATCTGTTGGAGGTCACGTTGATGCAGGTGAAAGTTATGATGAAGCTGCGCATAGGGAAATGCAAGAAGAGCTTGGTATTCAAGGGGAACTTTTAAAGATCGGCAAGGTGTATGATGATGAAGTAAGTAAACATGGAACTTTATACACAATTAAACATAACGGCCCTTTTTCTAACTGGGAGACTGAGGCGGATAAGCTGGAATGGTTTGATCTTGAAGAGTTGGAATTACTAACGCGCCGATTGCCATTTTTATTTACTGGTGGTTTAAAGTCATCTATTAAAAAATACAAAAAATTTATAAAAAATCAGGAGATAAAATAATGTCCAAAGTAGAAAGCTCATTCGATGTTGTCGTAATTGGTGGTGGACCTGGTGGCTATGTGGCGGCTATCCGTGCTTCACAGTTGGGCTTAAATGTGGCTGTGATTGAAAAAGAAAATTTAGGTGGTATTTGCTTGAATTGGGGTTGTATTCCTACAAAAGCGCTTCTAAAGGCTTCTGAAGTCTTTAAAACCATTAAAAAAGCAGCCGATTTTGGTATTAAAACAGGTGAGGCAACCGTCGATATTAAAAAGCTTATTGAACGTAGCCGTGATGTGTCATCAGGGCTAAGCGATGGTGTTGCCTTCTTAATGAAAAAGAATAACGTTACTGTATTTGAAGGTACTGCTAAATTTAAAGGGCCAAAAGCCATTGATGTAAAAATGAATGATGATTCATCAAAAACGCTTGTGTTTAAGAATGCTATTATTGCTACAGGTGCAAGGGCACGTCAAATTCCAGGTGCCTTAGAAGCTGACGGTAAAAATATTTGGACGTATCGTGACGCTATGACACCCACCAAAATGCCAAAATCATTATTGGTCATTGGTAGTGGTGCTATCGGTATTGAATTTGCAAGTTTTTATAATACGCTTGGTTGTGACGTTCATGTGGTTGAGGCGCTTGATCGTATCTTGCCAGTGGAAGACTTGGAAGTATCTAAATTCGCCTTAAAGTCTTTAAAAAAACAGGGTATGAAAATTGATACTACTGCAAAAGTTTTGGGCTTAAAGGTTGGTAAATCTAATGTAGAGGCTTTACTTGAACTTAAGGGTAAAACGATAGCCCATAAATATGAAAAAGTTCTTTTGGCTATTGGTATTCAGGGTAATGTTGAAGGTCTAGGTTTAGATGCTATTGATGTGCGTCATGATAGGGGCATTATCGCGGTTGATTCTAACTATCAAACCAACATTGAAAATATTTACGCTGTGGGTGATATTGTGGGGCGTCAACAGCTTGCACATGTGGCTTCGCACGAGGGTGTTATTTGTGCTGAATTTATTGCTGGTAAAAAACCACATAAAATGGATTACACAACAATACCAGGCTGTACATATTGTACGCCACAAATTGCAAGCGTTGGCCTGACAGAAACACAGGCGAACGAGCAAGGTTTAGATATTAAAATTGGTCTTTTTGACTATGGCGCTAACGGTAAGGCACTGGCGGCAGGGGAAACGGAAGGTTTTGTAAAAACAATTTTTGACAAGCATACAGGCGAGTTATTGGGCGCACATATTATTGGCGCTGAAGCGACAGAAATGATTACAACATTTGTCCTAGGTAAAAGTATGGAATGTACAGAGCAAGACCTGATTAACGCATGCTTGCCACATCCCACATTATCTGAGATGATAGGCGAAGCTACATTAGATAGTGATAACAGGGCATTAAATTCATAAAGGTAAAAATAATGATAAAAATTTGGAAAGCTGTTCAAGGCTACAGCTCTAAGGTAATAGGCGAAGAACGCGCAAAAAACTTTGTGAGTTTACTGAAGGACTGTTGGGCTGGTAAGGTTATGCTTCATAAAGTTTTCTGGTTATATGGTATGGCTATTTCCTTTGCTCTTTCGTTGCTTTTTGTAGCACCGTTAACCGCTACTGGCGGGCGTCTTGGTAAGTCATTGGCCTTGATCATTATTTTTCCATATGTCGTATGGGTGTTAAAATCTATATGGGTAAGCGTTGATAATATTGAATGTGACGACTATAAAGGTGTTCCAAAAATTTACCTGAGTTTAGCAGCTAAAATTGTGGTTATTTTTGCAGGCGTGAATTACTTTCTTGCTTTGTTTGGTTAAAGTGTAACATTTGATACTTGCATTATAAACGGTGGTTTAATTGTTAAATGTCAGTATTTTTAAACAATAACTTGTGTTACAATCTATAATATAACGATAAGGTGTGTTCTGCCTCTTTTTTGGCAGGGTTGTTGCATTTAGTGTGAAAATGTTTACAAGGTTACCCTTGTTGTGTGTGTAAATTAAAAAGATACGGACTTAAAAGTATGTTGAAAGCTAATAATTTTTCTATAGGGCTTCTTTTAGCTATTGTAACAATTTTTACGGTACAGGTTGCCCAGGCGCAAAGCTGGGGTGACGTTGCCTTTTCAGGTTCTTTAAACGCCAATGAACTTTGTTATACAGACGGGTCTGATATTATTTGTGACGCGGGCCTTACCGTTAATGGCACCGCCGCACTCGACGTTTCTGGCACAGTTTCAGCCACCGCCTTTGTCGGTGACGGTTCAGCACTTACAGGTGTTATTGCCGCAACACCAACAGTTATGACAGACACAGACGGTGATACCTACATTAACACTGAAGCAGGAGCTGATAATGACGCTATTGACATCTACACCGCGGGCACAAGGCGTATGCAAATCCGAAATGAAGGTACGGTTATTATCGGTAACAGTACTTATAACCCGTCAGGTACAGCAGACCTGCGGATTGCGTCAACTACGCCTGAAATTTATTTACAGGCAGCTAGTGGGAGTAATAGCTCTGTTCGTTTTGGTTCTCATGGGAATATGCAAAATGGTTATCAGCTTTTAAATGATGAAGGCGACGATACCTTTAAAATTAGAAGATTTACAACAGGTAACCATGTGGTTGCTGAGTTTGTAGGCGGCTGGGTCGGTGCTGGTAAGTCTAAAGTATCTATAAATAAAGAGGCCCCTGCATATAACCTTGACGTTTCAGGGACTATTTTTGCTGACGTTGTCTCATCCACCGCCTTTGTCGGTGATGGTGCCAGCTTAACAAATGTTGTCGTAACAATGGGCGTTGATGATTTAACGGACGCGATTCATGACAGTGACGATTATTCAAGCCTCTTCATCGGTAACGGTGCAGGCGCAAGCGACGATGGTTCTGCTAACTTTAATTTAGGTATTGGTGCGGATGCACTAGCTAATGCTGGTGGGTCTAGTAATAAAAATATTGGTATAGGGCATTCCGCATTACAAGGAAATACCTCTGGTTATAATAATGTTGCCGTTGGTGTTGACGCTTTGACGAATGTTACAGTGGGTAAATCAAACATTGCTATAGGTAAAGCAGCATTGCAATATAATACGGGTAGCAATAATGCTGTGTTAGGTTCATCAGCCTTAGCCAGCAATGGGAGCGGTAGTGATAACGTTGCTGCTGGTTATGCTGCTGGTATGGGTACAAACGGCGTTACAAACGTATCTAATAATGTCTTTTTAGGCGCTAGCTCGGGTAAAGTTGTTGTAACAGGCGCCGATGAAAACACCTTTGTAGGTTATCAGTCAGGCTTAACAGTTACAACAGGTGCACGTAATATTCTTATCGGTTCAGGTACGGATACAACTGCTGTAGCGGCTTCCGATGAATTAAATATTGGTAACACGATATATGGTGACCTTGCCACTGACTATATTGGTGTGGGTACCGACACGGTAGCTAAACTAACAAATCAGTTTACATTAGCTGGTACAGGAAGCGCTGCTCAAATGCGTTGGGGTCCTGCGCATGTCAATAGTTCAACGCTGGCTGGTTACCTTGGTTATGACGGAGGTACTAATAAGGTTTATATGAGTGCTTATAATGGTGACCTTGGCCTGAGTACCCTTGGGTCTGTGTATTCGTTCTTAATGGATGATACAACGGGTGATATTGGTATAGGTGGTGTTATAGCACCGCTTGCCGCACTTGATGTTTCAGGTACAGTGTCAGCCACTGCTTTTGTCGGTGATGGTGCTAGCTTAACAAATGTTGTTGCAACGATGGGTATTAATGACCTGACTGATGCTGTTCATGATGCAGACGATTATTCAAGCCTATTTATCGGTAACGGCGCAGGTGCCAGTGACGATGGTACGGCTAATCAAAACATTGCTATTGGTAAAAATGCACTAGCCGCTGCAACCAACACAACTAACAACATTGCATTAGGTGTTAATGCATTAACACTTAATACGGGGCATTATAATACAGCCATTGGTACAGACGTTCTTTCTTCTAGTACAACTTCATGGAATAATATAGGTTTAGGCTATCAAGCTCTTAAAAACTCTACGACGGGGAATAATACAGCTATAGGCTTTAAAGCCCTGTCTCTGTCCACCAGTGGTGGTGGCACAGCAGTTGGTTACAACGCACTTACAGCCAACACAACGGGTAGCTCAAATACCGCCGTTGGTACAGAGTCTTTAGCCTCTAACATTTCTGGTTCTGCTAATGTCGCGGTAGGTAGTGCGTTAATTGTTAATACGACAGGTAGTAATAACATTGCAGTCGGTAACGGTGCTTTAGGTTCTCATACGACGGGTTGGTATAATACGGTTGTTGGTAGAGACGCACTTATGAATGATACGACGGGTACACACAATAGCATTTTTGGTTATGATGCAGGTACAGGTGTTGCTGCTTCGTCAAACCTTAGTTATAACGCTATCTTTGGTTCCTCTGCAGGTAAAGCGATGCTAACTGGTGCTAACCACAACACATTTATGGGTTATCAAGCAGGCTTAACGGTTACAACGGGTGCACGTAATATTATTATTGGTTACGGAACAGACACAACGGCTGTCACCGCTTCTGACGAACTAAACATCGGTAACACCATTTATGGTGACCTTGTTAATGACTATGTGGGTATCGGCAAGGACACACCGCTTGCCGCACTCGACGTTTCGGGTACAGTTTCAGCCACAGCCTTTGTGGGTGACGGTGCAAGTTTAACCAATGTTGTTGCAACTATGGGGATTAATGATCTAACGGACGCGATTCACGATAGTGACGACTATTCAAGCCTCTTCATTGGTAACGGTGCAGGTTCGAATGATGATGGCACGAGCAATGACAATGTGGCTATCGGTAAGGGCGCATTTAAAAATACAGGGGATAGAAGTGTAGCTATCGGTGTAGGAACGCTGTCAGGAGTAGGGGGCGGTTATAGAAATACGGCGGTGGGTTATCGCTCAAGTACCAATAATACAACGGGTTATTACAATGTTGCACTTGGGTATTATTCTAATCATGATAATGTTACAGGTTATAGCAATACAGCCATAGGCCGTTCTGCACTCTATGCAAATAATGGTAACTATAATACTGCCTTGGGTGATAGTGCTATGACTGCTCTTGCAAGCGGTAATATGAATGTAATTATCGGTGGTTATGCAGGTATAGGACAAACAGCGGGGTCCGAAAATATCGTCATTGGCGCCTATCAGGCATTACCAAGCCTTACAGGTTCTAACCAATTGAATATTGGTGGTGCTATATTCGGTACGGGTATTAGTACAACGACACCTCTTATTGGTATTGGTTTAACCGCCCCTGCGAAAACGCTAGATGTTTCAGGGTCTATTCAATACACAGGTACACTCACCGATGTTTCTGACAGGCGTTTGAAGCAAGATATTAAAGACTTGCCACATGGCCAGCTTGATAAAATTTCAAAAATTAACGCAGTTAGTTTTGCGATGAAAGCTAACCCTGACGTGACTGAGTACGGTGTTATTGCGCAAGAACTGGAAGAGATTTACCCAATACTTGTGGACACAGCAGACGATGAAATAAAAACAAAGTCTGTAAATTACATCGGTTTAATAGGGCCACTTATACAAGCAGTTCAAGAGCAACAGCTACAAATTGAAGCTTTAAAAGCAGAGGTTCAGCTATTAAAAGACAATAAGTAAACATTTGAAAAAGGAATAAATGAAAAGTACACTATTCAGCTTTATTTTTACTTTTATGATGGTGTTTACATCGTCCGCATTTGCCGTTTCTTGTAGTGATGAAGGTAGCCTTGAATATAATGCAACAACACTTGGTTTTACGGCTTGTGTTGCGGGCCTTGAAAAGCGTTTGGCTGGCACTGTAACCACCACGGCCTGTAGCAACGCAGGTGAAATTGAATGGACAGGTAGTGACCTTGTCTATTGTAACGGTTCTTATGAAACTTCTTTCAAATGCGGTACATCACAAGGGGCTTGTACGCAAACAGGTCAGCAACACTATAACGCAGGTGCAATGCAAATGTGTGATGGCAGTGACTGGTATTTTATGAATAGCAACGCCTGTGTTTCAACCCTTCCTGATATTAGTTGGGTTGCTGTCGGTTCAAGTGATCAATTGCTTGTCTCCTCAGACGGTTTAAGCTGGTATGCTGCTGACTTACCAACAACAGAATCTTTAAATATAAATGACGTTGCCTATGGTAATGGCCGTTGGGTAGCCGTGGGTAAATACAGAAGCAATAATTTGGCTGTCATGATTACGTCAACCGACGGTAAAACATGGACTGAAATTGACCTCTCAAGCATTCCAGGTACCCTTTATTATTTAGGGAAAATACAATATGTTGATGGTTTGTGGATGACGGTAGAAAATACATATACAGGTGGGGCAAATTCAGCATCTGTCATCACTTCAAGTGACGGTTTAAATTGGTCACAAGCAGGTTTGGCAAATACGGGTTCTGTAGGCATCGGTCTAGTAAAAGGTAAAAATTATTGGGTTTTGGGTGGTGGTAAGCATTATGCTTATTCTGCGGACAATGGTGCCAATTGGACAACTTATGGTTGGGGCTCAACAGGTAGCTGGACGCGGGGTATTATATATGCGAACGGTGCTTATATTATAGCTAACCCAACGACGAACACGTCTATTGTGGTCCATGAAGATGACATTGGTGTAAACCACACGATCATTCCTACAGCCATAGGGAAAGGTATTTCTGCAGGACCTTATACCTTTGTTGGTAATAGTCTAGGTGGTAGTAGTATAAAATATATAAGTAGTAACGCTGTGGATGATATTTTAGGCTCATGGACAAGCTTTGACACAGGATTTGATCTCTATTATGATTATAGAGGACCTATTGCCTTTGGTAATGGGCAACTTATCATTGCCAGTGAAGATGGGCAAATTGCATCTAGCACAGACTATTCAACTATTACAGGGGTTAAAATACCCTACGGCACAAGTATTATTGATGGTGCTTACGGTGGCGTTATCAATGACCCAGGAGAATTTAGCTTTACCGACGTTGTAGGCGTTAGCTTAAGCGCTGTTGTTATCAGTGATGCAATAACAATTTCATCAACCATGACCAGTACACAAAAGGTTTATGCAGGTAATGGCGCTGATATTCGTGTTAATGGCGGTTCTTGGGTGGCTGGTGACGGTACGACAACAGTCACAGCAAATGATACACTTGAAATTAGTCTCACAACGCCTGTTGTTAGCTTAAAGCAAACTGTGTCCACCATTCAAGTGGGCACGTATATCACCCATTGGGGCGTGACAACAGAAGAATATTTGGTGAGTTTTGCGATATCTGTGGACGACAATACTCTTCATATATCGAAAGATGGTAGTAACTGGTTGGTGCTAGATATGACCACAATGAGTGCCAGCCTGACAAGTATAGCTGATATCGGTTATGGTGACGGTAAATGGGTTGTATCAACGAGTGATGGCATAATTTTATCATCTGACGACGCGTTTAACTGGCAGGTTTCAGATGTGTCTAGCTACTATGCTTCTGGTGATACTATGACTTTTGTAGCTTACGGTAACGGCAGGTGGTTTATACATAGTGATAGCAAAACAAACCTTTTAACATCAACAGACGGTGTTAACTGGAGCGAAATAGCAGGAGTCGGTTCTGGACAGAGGCTTAAAGAATACAAGGGTGACTGGTTTGGTGTGTTTGGTGGTTGGAATTTGAAAAAATCAACTGACAATGGTTTAACTTGGACAACAAGCAAAAGTATTTCTACCCACCCTGCCAGTAGAAACTATGATGTTTGTATCGGTAATGGCCGTATGGTGGCCGTGAATTCATCAGGTTATATGTCTGCTTATTCAGACGATGCCGGTGCGAGCTGGACAGAATTTAACCCTGGCAGAGTTAGAGATTACCAATGTGTTTATGCCAACGGTTATTATGTCAGCGCTGTTGTGGGCGGCAGCCCTTCATTCGCCTACTCAACAGACGGGATAACTTGGACAAATAACGACACAACGGGCAGCTCTACAAAAGGGCGAGGTATCTTATTTGCGAACGGTACTTGGTATGCGGCCGATCAAGCAAGGTTAACAACCACAACTGATATTACCCTGGCTTTAAGCGGTTCTACCATTGCTTATGACCCCCCAGGCTCTATTGAAGAAATGATATATGGTGGTACACACAATGACCCAGGAGAATTTAGCTTTACCGACGTTGTAGGCGTTAGCTTAAGCGCTGTTGTTATCAGTGATGCAATAACAATTTCACCAACCATGACCAGTGCACAAAAGGTTTATGCAGGTAATGGCGCTGATATTCGTGTTAATGGCGGTTCTTGGGTGGCTGGTGACGGTACGACAACAGTAACAGCAAATGATACACTTGAAATTAGCCTAACAACGCATGTTGCTAGCTTAAAGCAAATGGTGTCAACCATTCAAGTGGGCACGCATATCACCCATTGGGGCGTGACAACAGAAGAATATTTGGTGAGTTTTGCTATATCTACGAGTGATAATAACCTTCATTTGTCTAGAGATGATAGTGACTGGTTGGTGCTAGATATGACCACAATGAGTGCCAGCCTGACAGACATAGTTGATATCGGCTATGGTGACGGTAAATGGGTTGCGACGACAAGTGACGGTATTGTCTTATCATCTGATGACGCCTTTGACTGGCAGGTTTCAGATGTGTCTAGCTACTATGCTTCTGGTGATGCTATGACTTTTGTAGCTTACGGTAACGGTAGGTGGTTTGTACACGGTTATTACGCAACAAACCTTTTAACATCAACAGACGGTGTTAACTGGAGCGAAATAACAGGTATAGGTGGCGGGCGCAGGCTCAAAGAATACAAGGGTGACTGGTATGGTGAGTTTGCTAATTGGAACTTGAAAAAATCAACTGACAATGGTTTAACTTGGACAACAAGCAAAAGTATTTCTACCCACCCTGCCAGTACAAACTATGATGTTTGTATCGGTAATGGCCGTATGGTGGCCGTGAATTCATCAGGTTATATGTCTGCTTATTCAGACGATGCCGGTGCGAGCTGGACAGAATTTAACCCTGGCAGAGTTAGAGATTACCAATGTGTTTATGCCAACGGTTATTATGTCAGCGCTGTTGTGGCCGGCAACCCTTCATTCGCCTACTCAACAGACGGGATAACTTGGACAAATAACGACACAACGGGCAGCTCTACAAAAGGGCGAGGTATCTTATTTGCGAACGGTACTTGGTATGCGGCCGATCAAGTAAGGTTAACAACCACAACTGATATTACCTTGGCTTTAAGCGGTTCTACCATTGCTTATGCCCCTCCAGGCTATATTGAAGAAATGATATATGGTGGTACACACAATGACCCAGGTAACTTTATATTTACCGACCAAGTAAGTGTGAGTGCTTCAACCGTTATTACCAGTAACAGCATGACAATGGACGCCAGCTTAACAACTGTACAAAAAGTATATGCTAGTAATGGTGCAGAAGTGCAAAAGAATGCGGGCTCATGGACAGCGGGTGACGGTACAACAACTGTAACAGCAAGTGATACGCTTGCCGTGCGTCATACATCAAGTGCAGTAAGCCTGACAGAGAAAGTATCCACTATTCAGGTTGGCTCACACATTACCCATTGGAGCACGACGACAGAATAATATGTTTTAAATAAACATTTTTAACGGTAACTTATGCTTCTTCCTTGCTTAAATGGCATCATTTTTGTAAAGTATCCTTCTAATTAATTTAAAGGGATACTTTCATGTCGACGGTTAAAATTATCATGGATGATAACAACACAGGCGAACGTCAAGGTGTTCGTGATGAGCTGATAGCTGCCGGTATAGACGCTGCTGGTGTTTCTCCGTTAGGTTATGAGCATATCGAAAATGCTGAAGTGCCTGAAAGTATGCGCCGTAAAGTCACAAGAGGTAATGGTGCGACCCGTATCCGTAATTTAGACGATGGCCTTGATATGCGCGCACCAAAACCTGACTGGTTGCGTGTGAAAGCGCCACAATCACCAGAATATTTCCGCTTAAAGAAAAAACTTGCCGAAAAAGGCCTCGTAACTGTATGTCAAGAAGCGGCTTGCCCCAATATTGGCGACTGTTGGGGGGCTAGCCACCTGACAACGATGATTTTAGGAGATACTTGTACAAGAGGCTGTGCTTTTTGTAATATTAAAACAGGTCGCCCCAATGCTGTTGACGACGACGAACCTAATAAACTTGCCGATATTGCCAAAGACCTTGGCATTAAACATATGGTCATTACTTCAGTAGATAGAGACGATCTTAAAGACGGTGGCGCTGAGCACTGGGCGAAGTGTATTCGCGCTGTTAAAGATAATGCCACAGCGACGGTCGAAATTTTAACACCTGATTTCCGCCGTAAGGAAGACTGTATTGATATCGTCGCAGACGCACTGCCAGACGTTTTTAATCACAACCTTGAAACGGTGCCTCGTTTATACCGTGAAGTACGCCCAGGAGCGCGTTACTTTGGTTCCCTGCGTTTACTACAACGTGTGAAAGAGCGTCACCCTAAAATGTTCACAAAATCCGGTCTTATGCTTGGTCTTGGTGAAGAACGTGATGAAGTACTACAAGTGATGGACGATATGCGTAGTGCAGGGATAGACTTTTTAACTTTAGGGCAATATTTACGCCCTTCAAAGGCGCATTACCCTGTTAAGGAATATGTCACGCCTGAACAGTTTAAGGATTATGAAGAGCAAGCGAAAATGAAGGGTTTCCTTCTTGTCGCATCAGGGCCGTTGGTTCGCTCTAGCTTCCATGCTGATAAATATTTTGAAGATTTATTGGCGGCCCGTGAAAAAGGCGAAATATAAATTTAAAACTAAAAAGCCCTTTAAGGGGCTTTTTTTTTAGCCATAATACTTGTAATTTTCTAGATAATGATTATAAATAGGCTTGTCTATATGAGACATCTTAAATTTTTTATCAAAGGCCTCGTTCTGTAGGTCTTTATACATTCATTTTTTTGGAGACGTATTTATGTCTGAAGAATATTTTAAAGTACAAACAAAAGACACGAAAATCAAAATTGGCAATACTACTTTAACCATCCCTAAAGGTAAATGCCTTTGCCATGGCTGTGGTGGCCATAAAAATAAAAACTATAAATCTGTCGGCGCTTGTTTTAGTGGTGCAGGTGCAGGTGGCTTTCATTCTAATACAAGTGTCACTGTTAAATGTGAAACTTGTGATGGCGAAGGTGTTATTTAATTTTTTTCTCTTTTAGGAGTATTATATACTTGAAAATAATGGTGAAAACGTCAAGGCGTAAAATGGTTCAACTTTATTTGTACCTAAAGGCTTTAAAGTTTGTACGGGTTGCGGTGGTAATAAAACCAAAACCATGGGTTCTAAATGTTTTAGCTGTCATGGCCATGGATATGTACGCAACTAAAACCTAAATATCGAATAAAAAACGGCCTGCGGGTCGTTTTTTTGTGTTTAAGGCTTGATAATACTTAAAACAATCACCAAAATATAAGTTAACTAATAACCTTGCTGTACCTTTTTCAAAATTTGTCATGCACTGCATGGCTAAGGATCCTTATGATAATTTGTATTTGTGCAAATAAAAATGAAGATGAAGTGCGCACCTTTACTGAAAAATACCTTCAAGGCATTCATACGGTAACGGCAGAGGTTATTGTTGAAATTCGTCGATCTTTTGGTAATAATAAACAGAACTGTGGTGGTAGCTGCCTTGCTGCAATATCTAACATAGTGATTGAAATTGCCAAAATTAAGGGTATTCATGTATATGAAAGTGCGAATAAGCGTGACACGTTAATACAAACTTTTAAATTATAGCGAAAAAAGAGTCATCCAGTTCATTGGGTGGCTTTTTATTTTGCGCTTTATGTTTACATTTTGTAAACTCCTTTTATGAAAAATAATAAATTACTCTCAGTATCTGGCCTTAGTATTAATATTAACGGCAAAGTCGTGGTTGATAATGTCTCTTTTGACATTAACCAAAGTGAAGTTTTATGCCTTGTAGGCGAAAGTGGTTCAGGTAAAAGCCTAACTGCATCTAGCGTTATAGGGCTCTTACCCGAAGTGGCACATGTGACAGCTCAGCATATTACCTTTGAAGGTAATGACATGATGATTATGGACGATGAAAGCAAACGTTTGTTGCGTGGGCAAGAAATTTCTATGATATTCCAAGAGCCAATGACAGCTTTAAACCCTGTTATGACAGTAGGGGACCAAGTAGCAGAAGTTTTTGAAATACATACTAATTTAAAAAGGCCTGCCATTAAAAAAGAAGTGATTAAACTTTTTAATCAGGTGAAAATTCCAGATGCAGAACGCCGTTTTAATGACTATCCCTTCCAAATGTCTGGCGGTCAACGTCAAAGGGTCATGATAGCCATGGCACTGGCGATGAAACCAAAGCTTTTAATCGCCGATGAACCGACAACCGCGCTTGACGTCACGGTACAACAAGAAATTTTACAGCTTATAAAAGACCTTCAGCGTGACATGGATATGGCCGTATTATTCATTACGCATGATTTTGGTGTGGTGGCAGAAATGGCCGACCATGTTGCGGTGATGAAAAATGGCCAACTGGTAGAAGAAGGCTTGGTCGGCGATATCATGAAAAAACCAAAGCATCCTTATACACAACAATTATTGGCTGCAATGCCCGCGCTTTCCCATGAAGCTAAAGCAGAAATTAAAGAAGATGTCTTCTTAAAAGTAGAAAATGTGAATAAAATATTCCATATCAAAGAAGGTGGTTTTTTTGGTAAAACAAAACCATTTAATGCCTTAAAAGATGTTTCATTCGAAATGCGCAAGGGCGAAACAGTTGGCGTGGTGGGCGAATCGGGCTGCGGTAAATCAACCCTTTCACGCTGTCTTGTGCGCTTGTATGAAATGGATGGCGGAAAAGTCACTTTTAAGGGTGAAGACACAACAAATTATTCAGGCAAAGAACTTAAAATAATGCGCCGCGACATGCAAATGGTCTTTCAAGACCCATACTCATCATTAAACCCACGTATGAAAGTGGGTGAGGCCATTGCAGAGGGCTTAAAAGCGCATAATGTTATGTCAAAAAATTCACGTAAAGCCTTTGTTGTTCAACTTTTGCTTGATGTTGGCTTGGATATAGAAGCCTATGACCGTTACCCACACCAGTTTAGTGGTGGGCAACGCCAACGCATTGGTATTGCAAGGGCTTTAGCACTGCGTCCTGCACTTATTATTGCTGATGAAGCAGTAAGTGCACTTGATGTTTCTGTGCAAAAACAAGTGCTCGATTTAATGGCGGTACTTAAAGAAAAATATCAATTGAGTTATCTTTTTGTATCACATGATTTACGTATTGTTTCGCAAGTAAGTGACCGTGTGCTTGTGATGAAAGATGGTGAAATTGTTGAGCAGGGGCCATGTCATGAGCTATTTTCAAACCCACAGCACCCTTATACTAAGAAACTTCTGAGCGCTATCCCTTCGACAGGCTAAAAACAAATATATCAATTATAAATATCGAATAAAAGCCCTCTACTTTGAGGGCTTTTTTGTGGCTATGTTTCTATAACGCTTCTATGGGGTTATGCCTTGTTTAAAACATTGAAATTTTCCTTTAAATAGGGTATGTATGCAGGTACTAATTTTATTATACTATTTTATAGAGAACGAAAGACAAAAAAATGACCCGACGTAACCGTAAAAAAGAAGAAAATGTACAGGACGTAAACCACTTCATGCACGAAGTAGAAGAAGCGATGCACGTTGAAACGATGTTGAATTTTTGGAACTCGTATAAAATACACCTTATTGCTGCTTTTGCGAGCTTATTCGTCGCTGTTACATCTTGGCAGTGGTATAGCGTAACGCTTGAAGACGGCCTCGTTAAGCAAGCTGATAACCTATGGACAATTGAACGTACAGGCGATAATACAACAGAATCTTATACACAACTATTAGAAAATGGTTCTGAAGGTTACAAACTTATTGCCATACTAAAAGCTACACAAAATAAAATTGATGCAGGTAATGTGAATGCTGCTCTTACCATGTATGACGCTATTATTATGGGTGATACTGCCGATGAATTTAAGCAATTGGCAACTTATTACAAAGGTGTTGCACTTCTTCCATCTGAAAATGAAAAGGCATCTGCTTTGTTCAGTGAAATTGTTGCTTCTGAAGGCGCCTTCGTTATGTCTGCAAAAGAAATGTTAGGCATTATTGCGGAGCAAAACGGTGAGTTGTTTAAAGCGAAAAAATATTACGAAAATATTATTATCAACCCCGCTATTCCACAAGGTTTACGTGGCCGTGTACAGTCTCGCATTGACTTTATCAACCGCGTAGCCAAAAAAGTATAATAAGCTGTCATAAAGGAGTTATAGTATGAAATTAACATCATTTTTAGCATTAGGCCTACTGACACTCTTAACCGCTTGTGTTGATGGTGTGTCAAAAAACAAATTAGATGGTGACCGTATTGAAATTAATTTTAAACGTAGCGCTTTAACGGCAAATCCAGCTGCCTTGAACACAGGCTTACGCCTTCCACGCGCAGAAAATTCGTCCCAATGGGCGCAAACAGGTGGTAATGCATCACATAGCCTTTCACATGTAGCACTTTCTGAGAATATGAAAGAGTCTTGGGCTGAATCACTTGGTGGCGGTAACACAAGAGACCGTCGTATATTCAGTGCACCTGTTTATGAAAATGGCGCTATCTTTGCTTCAAACACATATGGTGAAATTTTTGCCATTTCAGAAGAATATGGCGAAGTACTTTGGGAAGTCGAAAAAGAGGGTGAAGACGGTGAAAAACTCGATTATGCCCCAGGGCTTGCTGTTAAAGACGGCCTTGTTTACGCCACTCTTTCAAATGGTGATGTTCTTGCTTTAGACGCTGAAACAGGTACAGAAAAATGGAAGGCTACTTTAGGTCTGCCATTACGCAGCGCACCTTCAGTCGACGATAAACATGTTTATGTTATCGCTCATAACAATAGTTTTTATGCACTTGACCTTAAAACAGGGACATTAAAATGGACACATAATGGCATTGAAGAGCAGCTCGCTATCCTTGGCGGCCCATCAGCTGTTATTTCAAAAGGCGTTGTTGTTGTGCCTTATAGCAGTGGAGAAATTTATGCACTCAGCCAAAAAGACGGTCGTTACCTCTGGCATGACGCTTTGTCTGTCAACGTCGGCTCTGACCTTTATTCTTCACTTGTTGATGTGGAAGCTTCACCTGTAATTGCGGATGATATTGTTTACGCAGTGAATCATAATGGCCAGTTAAGTGCTTTTGATCTTAAAAATGGACGTCGTTACTGGAGTATCGCCTTAAGCGCAACGCAAATGCCTTGGGTTTCTGGTTCTGCTTTATATGTCGTGACAGAAAACGATGAAATTGTTTGCGTTAACCGCCGTGATGGCTTGATCCGTTGGGTTAAAAACATCAACGCCTTCGTTGACGAAGACGATAGAGACGAAAATATTTATTGGGCAGGGCCTGTTTTAGCAGGTGACCGTTTGGTTGTTACATCATCTATTGGTACGGTTGTGATGCTTGACCCATATGAAGGTGAGCTTAAATCATCCTTCAATGTTGATGAATCTGTAACCATTGCACCCATTGTCGCTGCTAAACGATTGGTCTTGTTTAGCGATAACGCACGCTTAATGACCTTTAAGTAAAAAATAGGAAAAGAACATTATGAGTAGTACTACATTATCAAAAAAGGCATTGCCACGCGTTGTTATTGCGGGGCGCCCTAATGTTGGTAAATCGACATTATTTAACCGTCTTTCAGGTCGTAAAGACGCAATTGTCGACGCTCAATCAGGCGTAACAAGAGACAGCCGTTTGGTTGAATCTGCCCTTGATGACCTTGCTTTTGACCTTGTTGATACAGCAGGTATCGAGCTTGGTGAAGAAGGTATTGCTTCACGTTTAAACGTCCTTGCAGAGGACGCTGTGAAACAAAGCGACCTTGTTTTGTTTCTTGTGGACGGCCGTGCTGGGATCACATCTGTCGATGCTGAACTAGCCAAGCGTGTACGTAGCTTTGGCCGCCCTGTGATTGTCGTGGTTAACAAAATTGATGTTCATATTAGTGATGACACTATGTATGAAGCTTATAGCTTAGGCTTTGATGCGGCTATTGGTATTTCATCTGCGCATGGTATGGGCTTTAACGAATTGACTGACGCTATTCGTCCTTACATTGAAAAACGTACAGTTGAACTTGCAGCTGAAGCTGTCGACGAGAAGGAGGACGAACGATTTGTCTTACCTTTAGCTATTATTGGTCGTCCTAATGCAGGTAAATCAACTTTAGTGAACCAGTTGCTAAAATCTAACCGTATGCTTACAGGCCCAGAGGCTGGCTTAACACGTGAAAGCGTAGGCTCTCTTTGGGAGGTCGATGGCCGCCTGATAGAATTGGTTGATACACCAGGTATTCGCCGTAAAGGGCGTGTCAGTGAAGATCTTGAAAAAATGAGTGTGACACATGCTATGAATGCCATGGCGAAGAGTGAGGCTGTTCTACTTATGCTTGATGCGACACTACCATTTGAAAAGCAAGACGTAACCCTTGCATCTATCGCTGTTGATCGCGGAAAACCTTTGGTTATCGGTCTCAATAAGTGGGATCTGGTCGAAGATAAAGACGAATACATCGCCGAAATTAAATTCCGCCTTGAGCACAGCTTCTCGCAGGTAAAAGGTGTACCTTTCGTAACGATGAGTGCGCTTAAAGACAAAGGCGTAGAGAAAATTTTACCTACAGTTCTTGGATTACACAAAAAATGGCAAACAAGACTAACAACGTCTCAATTGAATAAGTTTCTTGAAGGTATGCTTGTGGCAAACCCACCGCCAATGCGCAGAAACCGTCGTATGAAAATTAAATATATGTCTCAAATTGCTAGTGAACCACCAACATTCGCTATTTTCTGTAATATGCCCGATGAACTACAAAGTTCGTATGTGCGTTACCTACAAAATGGTTTGCGTGAAGCGTTTGACCTTTATGGTATAGCTTTAATCCTTAAACCGATGGGGTCAGATAACCCGTACGCTAAAAAACATCCGTAATTAAATTAAAACTTCAAAATTGACATAAAAAAAAGCCCCTAATTCTATTCCAGAATTAGGGGTTGTTCGATGGGGGTACTAGCACTTACTTACCTCGCGTTTGATTTTAAGCAACTTTGCAAAAAGTTTCCCAAGTGGTTTTGCACATAAATTATCATTATTTTTTGCAGAATATGGCTGCAAAACCTCAATATGTTGTTCTAACATATCTTTAAATGCCGATGATGGTGTGGCATCATTTGAAAAACGCTTGTGTATGGCGTTGTCATAACGATCAATTGCTTGACTGTCATAAGGGTTTTTAACGACATGCTTCAGATCTTCTGTTAAAGAAATGGGGTTTGCAGCTTGTTTTGTATTTGCTTTGTGTGGTTTTATAAAACGATTTAATTTTGCGACTTCACGACGAAGAGCTTTTTTGTTACCGGCCATGATGGCCTCCTGTGGTTGTGGCAGCATGAGCTGCATAAAAAGTAAATGTGTTTTGTGTTACTTTATATAATAAGGGTTAAAATAAAAATTCCAACCCCTTTCATGTATTTTTTGATAAAAAAACTGTAAAATCCAAGGTAGTGCTTGTTAAAAAATTATTCAAAAATAGTAGAGCCTAGGTTGCTTACACGCCTGAGGTGCGTAACTTCAAGTTTACTACTTGTTTTTTCATTTTTAATGGGTGGTGTAATAACGCTTGAAAAACCAAGTTTTTCGGCTTCTTTCATACGCTGTTCCGCATAGTTCACATTTCTCACTTCACCACTCAGGCCAATTTCACCAAAAATGAGTTTGCTTTGATTGATGGGTTTGTTCATTAATGAGGAAACAAGGGCGGCCGCAATGGCAAGGTCGGCAGCTGGTTCGTTGATTTTCATACCACCTGTGACGTTTAAGAAAATATCATGATCACTAAAACTAAAGCCGCCATGTTTGTCGAGCACGGCTGCGATCATCGCGACGCGTGCATGGTCAACACCTAGTGTCGTACGTCTTGGTTGCGCTTGGTTTGTGGCTGAAACCAATGCTTGAATTTCCACAAGGATAGGTCTTGTGCCACTCATAGCAGGTAACACAGCCGATCCTGGTGCATTTTCAGGGCGTTCTGCCAAGAAGGTAGCCGATGGGTTTGGTACTTCCTTTAAACCCGTTTCAGACATTTCAAAAACACCAATTTCGCCAGTAGAGCCAAAACGGTTTTTAAACGAACGTAAAAGGCGGAAACTATTACCGCGATCTCCTTCAAAATACATGACACTATCAACCATATGTTCAAGAATTCTTGGGCCTGCAATATTACCGTCCTTGGTGACGTGACCAACGAAAATTATAATGCAGCCGCTACGTTTGGCTGTTTGTATAAGCTCGTGTGCTGCAATACGAACTTGCGAGACGCTTCCAGGTACGCTATCTGAGCTTTCACTGTAAACTGTTTGAATAGAATCGATGATAACAATGTCAGGTTTTTCCTGTGCAATGGTGGCTAAAATAACTTCAAGGGTGAGGGCGCTTGAAAGTGAAATAGGCGCGTTTTCAACACCGAGGCGTTTGGCGCGCATTTGAATTTGGTAGGCGGATTCTTCACCGCTGATATAAAGTACCTCTTTACCTATTTTTGTAAGGTTGGCTGCGGCCTGTAGAAGGATTGTTGATTTACCAATACCCGGGTCACCACCTATCAAAATAGCAGAGCCGTCAACAAGGCCACCGCCGAGTACGCGGTTGAATTCGCTGATACCTGTATCGGTGCGTTTTTCAGGGGCGCTTGTCGTTTGCAAGGATGTAATTTTAGCGGCTTTTGCTTTGCCACTTTGCTTGGTTATTGTGCCTGTAAGCTGTTGTTCTTCAATGGTATTCCATTCATCGCAGTCGGTGCATTGCCCCATCCATCGAGGGTAAGTACTGCCACAGGCGTTGCAGGCATAAATACTTTTAATTTTGGCCATTATGTTACCCTTAATGATGATGTTTATCTATTTTTATACTGTAATATATATTGTTTAAAAAAGCGAACGAAAGGCGAATTAAAACGGAACGAAATAGGAATAGGAGGGTAATTAAGAGGGTATTTTAAGTGTTTTAAATGGAATTAATTCTCTTTTTTAAGCAAAGGCGTGCATTTAAATTATTAAAAGAGAATGACGCCGATGTATTAAAATTCAAAAGGAGTTGTTAAATAGTATACATTGTAATATTGTTTGAAAATATGTGCCGACTCCATACAAATTTAGGCAAAAAAAAGCCCTCTCAAAATGAGAGGGCTGCGTGACAAAAGTGGGGGTCACGTCGAAGGGGTAGGTTACTCTTTACTGCTTGGTTTTTCATCGGCAGGTTTATTCTCATCTGAAGTTGCTTCAGCTTTGGCTTCATCGGTTGCGATAACTTGCTCAGCCACGGGAATGACTTTACCGATTTTTTTACCTGTTTCAGGATCAACAACAAGCATTTTACTCACATCAGTAATTGCTTCTTTGTTGATGATGACTTTTTTGCCTGCATATTCTTCTGGGAAGCCACTGATAACAAAAATTATCGCATTGACCACAGAAGGAATAGCACGGGCGCCAGTTTTACGGGCTTTTGCCAGTTTGGCCATTTCCATCATCGCTTCGTCATCAAACTCAAGGTCAATATTATAGAAGTCTTTTAAATCTTCTATTAAACCTGGAAGTTCAGCGTCTTTGGGTTCGGTCATAATGCTACGTAATGCATCTAAGCTTAGCTCCGATAAAGTTACAATGTTGGTAAAACGGCCTGTTATTTCTGACATTAAGCCGTATTCGACAACGTCGCTTGCTTCAACGTCCTGTACTCCACTTTCGTAGTTTTTAGGGTTTGCCTCTGCTTTAGCTGTAATAAAACCAATGCCTGATTGAGTGTTGGTTTGTGCTACACCACCTTGACGTTTGTTTGCAATGTCGTATATTGAATCTAGTTCTGCTGAACCAGCAAAGGCGCCTGAACCAAAAAATAAAATTTTAGTGGTATCAATTTCAATAGGGTAGACTTTACCTTCACCCGCAGGGATCTTTTCTTGCATAAGGCAGCCGTCAAGCATGGTTAAAAGCGCATTTTGTACGCCACCACGACTAACGCTATCACCAACAAAACCACCGCGATTGGCAATTTTGTCAATTTCATCAATATGGACAATACCACGTTCAGTTAACGCTTTAACACGTTCACATAAAACTTGAGGGTCTAATGTACCTTCCTTATTAAGGGTGGCTTGCATAACTACTGTTTTATAAGCTTTGCTGACCAGCGTTTTAATGAGTTCTTCAACATCGCCACCAACATAACCGGCTTCACTATACTTCGTTGCAGAGCCTGCAGACATAGGAATTTCTATACCGAAGACATCTTTTAGAAGCATTTGCAGTGTTTTCATCAACGCTGTTTTACCAGAACCTGTAGGGCCGATAAGTAAAACGTTAGAACGTTTCATTTTATCACGTTTACCTTCATCAAAAAGTTGAAGACGACGATATTGTAAAGCCACAACGCTGGATATAACAACTTTTGCCAGATCTTGACCGATAATATAGTCGTTTAAAAACTGACGAATTTTTAAAGGCATGGGCAGGTCATCAATGCTAACTGCTAAGTTACCTTTTGATGGTTCTATGACAGCGGGTAAATTTTGAGTACCCGATGTTAAACCCAGTTTATTAGCTATCTGGTTGAAGCAACTTTGACAAATGTATTGGGCACCAGCTTCACTTTTAAGATGTTTTTTATGTTCGGCTAAACTTTTTATCGTTTGTTCGAGCAATGTCTTTAAAGCTTCTGCTTTTATGGTGTCTTTTTCATCTACCGCTTTTTTGATGGCGTTTTCAATGGCCAGCACAAAGTTTGTTTGCTTGTATGCTAAAGGTTCGAGCATATGCTCACTAATAGGGATCCATTTTTCGTTTTCAATAAGATCCTTTAGGTATGCAACATCGGCTATAGAGATTTTAATTTCACTTTCTAAAGCTTCCGTTGGTTTTTTGTCTCTTTTTGCGACGACTAACTCTTTATTAAGTTTTAAAAGTTTGGCGCGCTCTTGGTCTAATTCAGTGCGTCTATCCGCTTTTGAATGTTCACCAAAAATACAAAACATTCTATCTTCTGGGGGTGTAGTACTCATAAGGTTTACCTCCGAGGGTAGTGAGTAAAAAAAATATTGGGGTGTAAAGTAAAAGATAAGGCGTTTATATAGATATAATGCCCATAGGGGTTAATTTAAAAAATTAAAAAAGTGTATGTATTTCTTGTGTCCCCAAGATAGGGACTTTTATGTAATTGGATATAGAGTACCTATAATTAGAACTGAATACAATAAATAAATGTCATTTTTTTATACAATTTTATCATTGCATCATTTTTATGATAGGCAACGCTTCATTGTAATAGATTGATATTATAAGATAATGTGATTTTATTGCGCTTATGAAGGGCTTGGTGAGGCATGAGATGAAATGCGCGTGAACTTTCAGGATTTACACGCTATAGGTTTTTTAGGTGCATGTTGATCTATCTATGGTTGAATTTAGAGGCTGCTTTATTTATTCCGTTATGGCTGCATAAAAAAATGCCTCTAAATATAGAGGCATTAATATTTCGATATATTAAGGTGTTATTTTTATTTTGTGGCTAATGCTTGGTTTTGAATTATCGACAAATAGGTAAAGGATATTACCGTCACCGTCTTTAAATTCAAAGTAAACATGGTTTGGGTATTGGTGTTGGGCTGTTAACACACGTAATAACCTAAAATGTTTGTAATGTTTAATGGGTATGTTAACCGCATTTTTATCACCATTTATCAATTTAAGGCTAGGGCGGAATGTTTGTGCAATAGCATTGTACATAAACTCATGGCCCTTGGACGGGGCATTTATTAAATTCACCACGCTTTTACCAGCAGGGGTGGTTATGACAAATGTGTAAGCATTATTGCCGAGCATTGTTTTTACCTTATAACCATCTTCCAGCATTTGACGCGGGAAGTAGGCACCGAACTGTTTTTCAGGTTTTGTTAAATAGACAATAATGTGAGCATATTCTGGCCAGAAACCTTTTTTTGTGAATGTATAAGATACGTAGCTTTCATCAAGACCAAACGAATCAAGGGATGCTTCAGATATATACCAATTTTCATTTAAATTAATAGTAAGTGTTTGATTATTGGCTTGGGTTTTAAATGCCATGTTGAGGTTTTTCGCTTCTGTGGTTTTTGGGTCTTGTTTAAAGCTTTCACCATCTACTTGATTGAAGTTGATGGCGATGCGTTTTTTACCTTCCCTTGCATGGATATGAAAGATGAAGCCATGTTCACTTTCTTGAACCTGTATTTTCTTTACAGCGTTACCTGAGTTGACACTAAGTTGAATGTCCTTAGCGCTTTGTGGGCCGTAAATTTGATATATAAAAAACATTAAACACCCAACTGTAAGCCATAAAACCCAATAGGTAAATATAGGTTTGTCTTTAGATGGTGTTTTTGTTTGTGTGACAGCCACCGTGGCGGCAGGGGGTGTGTTTTTATCAGTCATAAGGAAGTTCCTTTAAGTACTGGCGCAGGCAAGTGCGCAAAAAATAGTTAATTTTTGGGGCGTTTTCCAAGGTTTATAACAATCATAGTGCTATCGACCAATGGTGTATGTTTGAAGAGGGTTATGGTGACTTCATTTTCATGGATGATACCGACATTAATTGAGTATATATACCAGTTTTCGTACCATGGTGTATCAAAGTCAATATGGACAGTTTTATCCGTATAGTTATCTGTTTTATAAAGGGTGCCTTTTTCTATTTGTCTGTCATTGTTGGCATTTAAGTTTAAATTAATGCTACGTTCACCTTTTGTTGAGGTGAGGCGAATATTGTAACCATTTTCATTTTGTGTGGTTAGAATAGGTCCTTGATTTGAGCGGTTTCTAACATCTATTTTTTTAATTTCACTGACGCCTAATATTTTAAAACTTTTGTAAGTATTATAGACATTTAAAGTAGTAAAAAGCAGTATAATCAAAATAACATTTTTATTTAATATGTTCATATTTTATGCCTCGCGGGGGGTGTTAGCGCTAGAATAGCGCAAAAAAAGAATAGGTTTTACTTCTGTTTGTAACGTTAATGTATACAGCGTGTTGTGTCAAGTGTCTGCATAAAAAAAGCCCTTGTATGAAGGGCTTTTTTTTGAGGGTATATTTTACTTTAGCTACTGTTGCCGAAGTTACCGTAAGGCATTTATTATTAAATAATAACGCTTATGGGCTCATTCGGCTGAAGCGTTACATGCTTCTAAGCGGCCATGAGCTTTTGTACTTTATTGAAAGCACGTACTTCAAGCTGTCTCACACGTTCACGTGAGATACCAAGCTTAATACTTAAGTCTTCAAGCGTTGGTGTCACTTCTTTTTCAGTGAGGCGACGTGCAATTAAAATTTTACGTTCACGTGCATCTAGCTTTTCAAGTGCTTCTTGAAGTGATTTACGGCGAATGGTTGTCGTTTCTTTTTGGCTGTAAATCTCTTCTTGGCTGTCACTTTCTTCAACCAACCAATCCTGCCACTCACCACCACTGTCGTCATTGATGAAGGCGTTTAAGCTTTGGTCAGACGACATCATACGTTGGTTCATTTGTACAACTTCTTCAGGTTTTACGCTGAGTGTTTCAGAAATGTGGTCGATGGCGTGGACTGAAAGTTGCTCATCTGACATTTCTTTAAGTTTGTTACGAATTTTACGCAGGTTAAAAAATAATTTTTTCTGTGCTGCTGTTGTACCAATTTTTACCAATGACCATGCATTCAGGACATATTCTTGGATAGATGCGCGGATCCACCACATAGCATATGTTGAAAGTCTAAAGCCTTTGTCTGGGTCAAATCGACGGATGGCATGCATAAGGCCAATGTTACCTTCTTGGATAATTTCACCAATAGGTAAGCCGTAACCTTTAAAGCCTAAAGCCACTTTAACTACAAGGCGTAGGTGGGCATTCACAAGCTTATGTGCCGCTTGTCTGTTGCCGTTGTGACGCCAGTCACGGGCGAATTCTTGTTCTTGTTCAAATGACAGCGTTTGATAATGCTGAATTGAATTCAGGTAATGCTGTAATATATTTCTGTTATCAACTGTATCTAATTTACTCATAAAATATTCCCTCTGCTATTGAACGCCGTGTTAATCGTAGTTATATATATGTATATTCAGCGCTCATTACTTTATGGGGCGCCCTAAAATGTTTTTTCTGACAAAATCTGACATTTGCCCTTGAAATTGTCAGAAAACGCACTATGGAGATTTTTTTAAAGGCTTTAATCGCTGCTTATCCTGTTGTTTTTTATAACAAATGCATAAAACTCTTTATATTGACTGTTTTTATGAAGGAAAGTGACTACTTTATTTCTGACGGCATCTTTCTTTTGGGGGATAGGCTTGAATAAGCGTCATGCACATACTATATTATAAGGAGCAATAATACCGAACGTTAAGCAACTTATATAGCTCCTTTTTGTCTGTTGTTTCGATAAAAAGGTTCAAAACGGCTTTATTTTCAAAAAAATGCTCAAAATTAAATGAATTTGTGCTTTTTGCCTTGTAATTATAGGGAAAAGTGCTATAACACGCATATAGAAATCGCACATGTGTATAGGTTGCACGAGGCGGGAGGGGTTGAAAAGGTAACTTTTTAGCTGTCAGTTCAAGTCGTTCGTAACCATCTGGTGTTGAGTTTACTCAATAACGCGCATGGAGGTTAAACCAGTAAAATAGAGGCTA
>JBLILN010000018.1:0-36304 GCA_047635695.1 Alphaproteobacteria bacterium | reverse complement strand
ATTGACGTTCCCAGTTCAGGAACGATTTATTTGACATAAATGTTCCTTAGAACCGAAACGGTTCAGTGAATACGGTTAAAAACCGTTTAAAAGTTAAGGTAAGTTATATTGATGACCTGATAGTATACGAAAAGACTCACGAACTCAAGCACACATAAAAAAAGAATCATGCCAAGTCCCTCAAAAAAAATGAGAAAATCCATTTAAAAAGGTAAGAGCCATCCATAGCTCAATATATTTACTTGCGAGCAGTGTATACAGTTAGCGTTTAAAAGTTAAGGTAAGTTATATTGATACCAATATAGTATATAAAAAGACTCTCAAACTCAGCACACATAAAAAAAAGAGGCTTTAAGCCTCTTTTTTGGTTAAACACCTCGATCACTATTTGCGAAGATATGCTACAAGCAACCCAACGCAAGTTAGTCCTAAAAAACCGAAAAACCCTGATACTTCAATTGCTGAAAAACTTGTTCCAATAATTGTTGAAGCAGAGATTTCATTTGCATAAGCGTAACCGCTCATAGATAAAGTTAAAGTCATAACAATTACCAATAACGCAACAAAAAATACTTTTTCCATTTTTTTACCCCTCCAAGGGGTTAAGTTGAAACATCGTCAAGAATTGACAAAGTTTTTTTAAAGGTAAGACAAAGTTATCTTGTTATATATTTATGACATGCAGCACAAGCTATCCTTCAAAATAGCTGACGAATATGCATATAAAAGGCGCGTATCGTGAAGATACACGCCATTAAGCAATTAGACTGTTAAACTTACTATGCCAAAGCATTTAACAAGCAATTTAAATAGAATCTACGCCGCCTCTTCTGACGCAGAGTCTTGTAGTTTTTTTCTTGCAGCCCCCACAAACGATTTGAACATCGGGTGTGGCTTACGTGGTTGTGATTTAAATTCAGGGTGAAACTGCCCCGCCACAAACCATGGGTGGTTCGGAATTTCAATAATTTCACATAAATCGCCTACGGGGCTTGGGCATGTACCACTAAAAACCAAACCAGCTTTTTCTAGTTGCTCTCTATATTGATTGTTAAATTCATAGCGGTGTCGGTGACGTTCGTTAATATCGGCTTCTCCATAAATCTCAAAAGCTTTTGTACCTGCTTTTAAAGCACAAGGGTAACTACCAAGGCGCATGGTGCCACCAAGGTCACTGGCGCTGTCACGCTTACTGCTGCCTTCTTCTGTTGCCCATTCAGTCATTAGGCCAATAATAGGGTTAGTTGTTTGCATGAGTTCGCTTGAACCTGCGTCTTCTATACCTGCAACGTTACGGGCATATTCAACCACAGCCATTTGCATACCAAGGCAGATACCAAAGTACGGGATATTATTTTCACGGGCATATTGAATAGCGCGAATTTTACCTTCAGTACCGCGGCTACCAAAACCGCCAGGTACAAGAATACCGCCGACATCTTTAAAGGTAGTGACAACCTCTTCGTCAGTATAATTTTCTAAAGCCTCACTATCGACGAAGTTAATTTTAACTTTAACGTCCTCTGCAATACCACCGTGTACAAGTGCTTCGTTTAATGACTTATACGCATCGCCAAGTGCTGTGTACTTACCAACCACACTAATAGTGATTTCGCCTTTAGGGTTAAGGTAGGTGTCTGCGCATTTATCCCAGTCGGCAAGGTTTGGCCTTGGTGAACCCAATTTAAAATAACCCATCACAGCATTATCGAGCCCTGCTTTGTGTAAATTACTTGGCACACGGTAAATACTGTCACTATCTGCACATGAAATCACATGACTTTCAGGCACGTTACAAAACATCGCAATTTTTTTCAGCTCTGCTTCTGGGATATCCATTTCACTACGGCAAACCAATACATCAGCCTGAATACCAAGCTTCAAAAGCTCACGTACACTGTGTTGCGTGGGTTTCGTTTTCACTTCACCTGCTGTTTTTAAATATGGCACGAGTGTAAGGTGCATAAACAAACAACGGTCACGCCCCACTTCATAAGCATATTGACGAATAGATTCATAAAACGCAGGTGATTCAATATCACCCACTGTACCGCCAATTTCGACGATGGCAAAATCAGCCACACCTTCGTTGGTGCGGATAGCGTCCTGAATGGCACCCGTCACATGAGGCACTACTTGTACTGTCGCGCCAAGGTAATCACCACGGCGTTCTTTTTTTAATATTTCTTGATAAATACGGCCTGTGGTGTAGTTGCTATTTTTAGTGCAGTTGACGCCTGTATAACGTTCGTAATGGCCAAGGTCTAGGTCAGCTTCAGCACCGTCTTCAGTGACAAACACTTCGCCATGCTGTAAAGGGCTCATTGTCCCTGGGTCAATGTTTAAGTAAGGGTCAAGCTTTTGCATCACAACACTAAAACCACGAGACTGTAATATGGAAGCCAGCGATGCCCCCGTTAAACCTTTACCAAGTGAAGAAACAACCCCACCTGTTACAAATATATAGTTTGTTTGTTTTAAATTGTTTTTCATGTGCGAACCCCTATATTAATTTTTAGTATTCTAAAGTGAAAAGGCCAGCCTCCGGAGAAGCTGGCCTTTTAAATTTTTAAGTGTTGCCACTACTGAGCATTTTGCTCGCCTTCACTTGAAGGTAGTGTCATCGGCATTGCCGGCGCACCATCCGCTGGATCAACAGCTTCTGTTTCAACAGCAACTGAATCAATCACACTTACTTCGCGGCCTTTACCACCAAGCTCAACGGCCAGCCATAGGCTTGAACCCATGAACAAAATAGCTAAAATAGTTGTAGCCTTTGAAAGCGCGTTACCCGTACCGGAACTACTAAATGCAGCAGAAGAACCGCCACCGCCACCAAGAGCACCAAGGCCACTTGAAGCGCGTTGCAACAAAATTATAATAACTAGTAGTACTGACACTGTAATATTTACAAAAAGTAAAATATTGGCGATAAACATGGTTTTAAATCTTCCTAAATAAAATTCTTAAGCTTCACTTGCCGCAACTTGTGTGGCAATCTCTATAAAACTATTGGCTTTCAGGCTTGCGCCCCCTACAAGAACACCAGAGATATTCTTAATGGCCATAATTTTTGTTGTATTTGTCGGTTTAACTGAACCGCCGTATAATAATTTAATCTTTTCACCTATGTCACGGCCAAAGCGTTTAACCATGGTTTTTCTTAAGTAAGTAAAAACTTCTTCAAGTTCTGCGTCACTTGGTTCTCGACCCAATGAACCCGCCGATGAGCTAATTGCCCAAACAGGTTCGTAAGCAATTGCCAAATCATCCGCAGACGAAATATGGATGTCATTTAACCCAACTTCCAGCTCGCCGTCAAGTATTTGAATTGTTTTATTGTGTTTTCTTTCACTTAATGACTCCCCCATGCAGTAAATAGGGCATATTTTATTGTGCAACGCTTGTTTTATTTTGTCATTCAGTAAAGTACCAGCTTCATGATGTTCAAGGCGACGTTCACTATGCCCCACAAGTGTATATTGCCCACCAAAATCTTTGAGCATTAAGGCACTGGTATTGCCTGTATGTGCACCCTCATCTTTACTATGAATGTCCTGAGCGGCCAATGAAACATTCGATGATTCCTTTAAAAAGTCGCTCACATCTGCAAATGCAGCAGAAGGCGTTGCTAATACAGCCCTTGTATTAATACACGACATTCCCGCGGTGACTTTATCTGTTAGATCACGCCAATCTTGACGATTGCCGTACATTTTCCAATTTGCAACTGTCAACGTATTCATGGGTTACCCTTATTTTTCTTTATATTATGTATATTAACTTGCACATCTTAACAAATATTGGCATTATCTGCACGCATATACGCCTAAGTATTAAAATATATTGTTAATTTTGGAAAAAGAGTAAAATGTTTAAAGATATCAAAAATAAAGCCAAGTCTATTATTGCTAAAGTTTTCATGACGGTTTTTGCACTATCATTCCTTTCATGGGGTGCCAACAGCTACTTCATGAACACGCCGAAATCTATCGCTATTACAGTGAATGGTGAAGAAGTTTCTTCAAGCGAGCTACAAAAAGAATACGAAACACGCACGAGAGAAGCGGAACGTCAATTTGGTGGTAAACTTTCTCCTGAATATTTACAAGCTATTCGCCTTGGTAACCGTACAGTAAACAATATCATCACGTCTAAACTTACCTTAGACGAAGCGAAAAAACTTGGTTTCCGTGCCTCTAAAAAAGCACTACAAGAACAAATTTCAAGCAACCCTGCCTTTAGAGACGCTGAAGGTAACTTTAACAAAGAAGCTTACAAACGTACCGTACAAAACTATGGTTATAGCGTACGTGGTTACGAAAATGTCATGTCAGAAGATATGCAAAAAGCACGTTTATATGAAACATTTGCAACACCATTTAACAACAAAGCCTACCTAGAACAGCTTTTTAACTTCCAAAATGAAAAAGCAACGATCCGTGTATTACATGTCAACAGTGATGTTATTGGTCAAGTTACAGCGCCTACAGCGTCTGAAATAAAATCTTTTTATGACGAAAACGCACACCGTTATCTCACAGAAGAAAAAAGAGATTTCCAAGTACTTGTTATCAACGCAAAAGACTTAAAAGCCCGTGCAAACATTTCAATGGCAGAAATGCAGGCTGTTTACAACGATAACCCTGAAAGCTTTGCAAGTGCAGAGAAGCGCAAAGCCAGCCATATCCTTGTCGACACTGAAGAAAAGGCCATTGAACTTATTTACCGCCTTGACAAAGGTGCGTCATTTGCAGAGACAGCCAAAGCAAACAGTAAAGACGCCTTCACGAAAAACAAAGGTGGTGACCTTGGTTTCTTCCTCGAAGGTGACATGGTTGAAAGCTTTTCTGAAGCCGCCTTCTCTATGGAAAAAGGTGCCATCAGCGAACCTATTAAGTCACCGTTTGGTTACCACATCATTCAGCTTAATGACATTCAAGAAGCAGCCGCAAGAAGCTTTGCAGAAGTTAAGAAAAATATTGAGAACGAGCTTAAAATAGAAAAAGCTGAAGACCTTTATTACGACCTTATTGAGAATGCTGAAGACCAAATTGCTTCTGGTTCAAACCTCACAGAAGTGGGCAAAGCCCTTCAACTGAAGGTTGATAACTATAAAGACTTAGAACAAAGCGATACAACTATCACCTTTGCAACGGAAATTATGCCTGTTGTTTACAATGCTGATGATATGGATATCTCTGACGCTATTTCTATCGAAGGCCAAGACACTGTCACAGTCTTTACGCAAGTTACGCACATAACAAAACCACGTGAACTCACAATCGACCAAGCACAAACACGTGTGGTGACCGAGCTTAATGAAATTACAACACAAAAACTGATTGCTGAAAAAGCACAGAATTTACTTGTAGAACGCCAAAATGAAAAATCACTCGATGATGTTGCTGCAAAGCAAGGGTTAACAAAAGGTGTTAAAATTATTTCAGGCGTTAGCCGTACAGGTGAAGGTTCACCTAAATGGCTTAAACAGCTACACATCAAGCTCCTCTTCTCTATGAAGGCAGGTGGTAAACTCAACAGCCTTATCAACACCCCTGACGGCATGGCTTTGGTTGAACTTGTAAGTATTGAAGAAGACAAGGCAACAGCTGAAGACCTTGAATATTTCCAGCAAAAAATTGCCCGTGAAATGCAAAGTGATTTATTTGCTCAATTTATGCTACAAAAACGCCTTAACGCCACTATTGACCTGAATATTCCAAGCATTGTGTCAACACTGGGTAGCGGGTTCGTTCAATAAAACAAACATAAGAAAGACCTTTAAAATGATGAAATCTCTTTTTTGTGGCCTATTATTTTTAACTGTAGCCATAGCCCCTGCCTTTGCAGAGGGAAGCTACACACTTAAATACAAAGCACAAAACCGTTGGGTTGCACAAGAAGATGCCAGCGGCTTAAGAACGATGCTTAAAGACGCACAAAAGCAAAACATTCAACATTTTTTCGTTGAATTACCATCCACCAAGCGTGACGTCACTATTGAGCGCCTTATTGTATTGCGTGACATCCTTGAAAAACAGCTGGGCAATGCTGTCACCATTGAAGAAACGGATAAAAATACTATGAACAATGAAATACACGTGACCTTCAAAAAATAACACAGCGTCAAACTTCATTTAAAGGGCTTTTTCAATGCCCCCTTGACATTCCACCTCCTGTTTACTGTATATATATTAACAACACACTTCATTCCCTTTTTTTTACACACCATAGGACACACTTATGAACAGTGAACAACTTACACAAACCCCTGAACAAAAAGCCAAAATGGTACAAACATGGTTGGCATTTAGTGCTACCAATATTGTTTTTGACCACAAAGGTAATCTTATTTTAGGTGTTTTAACCGACCCGACGAAAAAATCTATCCCTGAAGCAGGTGATACTTGCCTCAACGGTGGCTTTAATAATGGGCTGGTTGAAGGCCCTACTATGTTTAAAGACCTCGCAGATGCACACCTTAAAAACCAGCTAGGTTTAACGGTTTCACCTGAACAATGTAGTGATTTTATACCTTGTGAATATAACATGGCTGAAATTTATGACCCCTTAAAAACGCCCTTTGGCAATTTTTACATTAAACGCGTCGCTTTTGATCGTTTTGTGCAATTAACTGAAGCGCAAACATTAAATATTTTACCTGCAGGTAAAATTAAATCTATTAAAAAATTATCTTTATATGATTTTAAAGCCCTTATATTCAGTGCGAAAGATGTGCGTTTTGAACATCAAATTAAACATATTTTAGATGGCTTTAAATGGGCCAACCCGTCACCATTCAATAAGTTTAGAAAATTTCTTATTTCAATGTTGTCGTAACAACCACCTCGAACAAAAACACCCAAGCTTTGGCTTGGGTGTTTTTTATTTTCGATCAAAGGGCTATTTTTTACTGCCGCAATTTTTGTGGGGGATAACATCGTGGCTAATGGTCAAAGTCGCAGGTATATTAGCCTCAGGGGTGTTGCCCCAACCCGATTCACCTTCAACATAAACAACAGACCACCCTTTTTCAGTGAACAACCGTTTAAACGTTTTGACAGTAACGAAGCAGTGATATTCACATTCAATACGCGCCACAAAATCTTGTCTAAAATTAGTAGAATAGTTATTAGAACGATAATGCGCCATCGTTTCTAAAGCTTTATTAACCAATTCAACGACGATTACATTTTGAGAGATGGCTCTTTTTTCTATTGCTTTCAATGAACACCCAGCTACGTATTCCTCTGGGGTTAGTATTGCTGCGAACGTCATAAAGACTCCTTAAAAGTAAGCAAATACAATAAATTTTTAATATTTAAAAAGGTAATAATAGATTTTAAAATCTTAAGAATCACAATGACACTGTATACATAAAAGTCAATTTTTTTTATACTATACATCTAACATAGCAATATATTAATTATCAGACAATTAAACGCCTTAACACACCTTATATTCACTTATTATAAAAAATATGAGTATTAAATGAATATTTTAAGTTATAATAATTAGTGAGGCCTTCCATAAGAGATGTAGACATAAAAAAAAGCACTTAAGGGCACAATGACCGAACCAAAAAAACATGACTACACCATCCAAAAAGAAACTTATGAGCGGTGTAGAAAAACATTCAAGACCATTGAAGAAAACTTTGGCCTAAACATCAACGTGCATGCAGAAGAAGGCGTACTCGAAGAAGGTCAAATATTCCTTTTTAATCATTTTGCACGCTTTGAAACAGCTATCCCCCCTTATGTTATATATAACAAAACGGGTGCATTTTCACGTATTATCGCGGACAAAGAACTATTTTCAGCGGGTGAAGCGCTTCCCAAATTTATGCGTAGTGCGGGTGCTGTACCCAATGACCTACCTGGATTACTACCATTTTTAGCTGCCGACATTCTACGTGGTCACAAGGTGGTTATCTTTCCTGAAGGTGGTATGATTAAAGACCGCCGCGTTATGGACGACAAAGGCCGCTTCCGTATTTTTTCACGCACGGCTATGGCCTTTAGAAAACATCACCGTGGTGCTGCTATTTTAGGTTTAACACTCGACTTATTCAAACGCCGTATTAAGGACCTACACGAAGCGGGTGATACTGTACGCCTTGAACATTGGCGTAAATCACTTGAAATGGAAAGCTACGAAGAGCTTTTAATTCAGGCCAACAAGCCAACACTTATTGTCCCCGGCACCATTACTTTTTATCCGCTACGTATCAGTGATAATATTCTCAACAAAGTTGTTCAGTTTTTTATTAAAAAAGGCCCTTCACAAATGGCCGAAGAAATTGCTATTGAAGGCAATATACTACTTAAAGATACCGATATGGATATCCGCTTTGGCGAACCTTTAAGTATTAGTAAAAAATGGCACTGGTGGGAAAAAGTCCTCCTCAACAAATACTTTTTAAGTATAGATTCTTTAGATGATCTCTTTAGCTTGCGCCATAAGGCTGACACATGGTCAGAAGAAATGCTCGCCAAATTCATCTCTAAAGAAACAGATAAAATTCGTGACCAATATATGCATAAAATTTACCAAGGCATTACGGTTAACCTGGCACATATTGCGTCTATAACAGTTTTAGAGCTCATAAAACAGGGTGTATTAACCATACCAAAAGCTGACTTCCATAAACTGCTTTATATGTCATTTAAAAAATTGCAAGACGATCCTAAAATTCACTTACATAGTAGCTTATTTAGACCACGTGACTATAAAGAGCTGCATAAAGGGGTTAGTAAGTTATTAAACCGCTTTTTACTCACTTGTAAAGTGGCAAAACTCATTAAAGAGAAACATGGGTCTTATTACTTTCAAGAGAAAATATCGAAAGAGCATGATATTCACCTCGTACGCCTTGAAAACCCTATTCTTGTACGTGCCAATGAAGCCGATCCTGTACCACAGGTTAAAAAAGCCATTCTTAAAAGCATAGAAACGCTTCATACACTAGCAACACGTGATTTTGCATATTTATTATTTGACGACGAAATTAAAGATATTGACTACAATAAAGAACTTTACACCGACGCGCGCTATGAACATATTAACAAACAAGAAACCATTACAGAAAGCACGGCCCCTTACCTGCTGCCACAAAAGAAAACAGCAAAAGTAGGTGTTTTACTTGTCCATGGATTTCTTTCATCACCTGGTGAACTACGTGAAATCGGCGAAAAACTTCATTTAAAAGGCCATGCAGTGCTTGGTATGCGTGTTAGTGGGCACGGAACAACCCCATGGGACTTAAATAATAGAACCTGTGAAGAATGGCAAGCTTCTGTTAGGCGTAACTACGAAATCCTCAGCCCATTTTGTGAGAAAATAGTTGTGATCGGATTTAGCTGTGGTGGTGCGCTTGCGTTAAATCTTGCATCTACACACCCCGAAAAACTTGCTGGTGTTGCCAGTGTCTGTACACCACTTATATTAAAAGATAAAATGATGTACCTTGTGCCTTACTTGCATATATTAAACCGCTTGTTTAGCCTTTTACCTAAAATTGAAAGCCTTGTGCCCTTTAGGTCAAACAAGTCTGACTATCCAAAAACAAATTACGCAAATATGCCTGTTAGTGCTTTAAACGAATTACGTTACCTTGTGCAACATGTGAAAAAGAGCCTGAAGTACATTTCTACAAAAACAATCATCATACAAGGGACAGGCGACCCTATCGTTAACCCTAAAGCTGCAAATAAAATTTATAGTGCCTTGCATTCAAAAGACAAAACAATACATATGGTCGAAACAGACCGACATGGCCTAATTTATGACAACGTTGGCGAAACACACAAACTTTTGTTAGACTTTGTAGAGGATGTCGAAAAAAATAACAATAAAGAAGAAGATGCATCATGAATACAGCAAGTATAAAACCTCATCTATGGGAAAAATCATACCCAGAAGATATTAACTGGGCATTTAACAGCACAGAAAAGCCAATATATGACATTATTGAAACTGCCGCTAACGCACACCCCGACCGTGTATGTGTTGACTTTTTAGGCCGTGAATACTCCTACGCTGAAATGATGAACATGGTCAACCAGGTTGCTTATGGCCTACAAGAACAAGGCATTAAAAAAGGCGATCGTGTGGGTATATGCCTACCTAATTGCCCCTATTTTATTGCCGCTTACTTTGGTATTTTAAAAGCAGGTGCTACCGTGGTTAACTTTAACCCACTTTATACAGAAGACGAACTTGCCTACCAAATTAACGACAGTGGTGTCAAGCTTATGTTTACACTCGATATCCACGCTATTTATGACAAAATTGAAAACTGTATCGCAACAACATCTCTTTCTAAAATCGTTGTTTGTTCCCTTCCTGGTGCTCTTTCTTCTGTGAAAAGCTTCTTGTTTAAATTATTCAAAAGCAAAGAATTAGTTAGCATCGAAGAAGACACACACCACATACACTTCGCTTGCCTTATTTCACATGGCAATAACCCTGAACCTGTCAAAATTATACCAGGTACAGATATCGCCCTGCTACAATATACAGGCGGCACAACAGGCGTACCTAAAGGTGCAATACTCACCCATGAGAATGTTTCAAGTAATGCCACACAAGTGAAGATGTGGCTCGGTGACGATATCAACCCAGAAGGTGAAACGTTTTTAGCTGTAATCCCCTTCTTCCATGTTTTCGCTATGACAGCTGTTATGAACCTAGGACTTATCACAGGATCTAAGATAATTATGTTACCAAGGTTTGAGTTAGAGAAAGTTCTTAAACTTATACATAAAGAAAAACCGACAGTATTCCCTGGTGTTCCAACCATTTTTAATGCGATTAACAACTATCAGAATGTTTACAATTACAACCTATCGTCCATCAAATATTGTATCTCTGGTGGAGCGACTTTACCGCAACCCGTAAAAGAAGCTTTTGTTAAGCTCACAGATGCTTGTTTGGTTGAAGGTTATGGCCTTAGCGAATGTTCCCCTGTTGCTATGTGTAACCCACCTCATACAGGTGGTAAGGAAAATTCTGTTGGTATCCCTTTGCCAGGGACACAAGTAGAAATACGTGACCTTGAAAAAAATAGCCGCGTGGCGCCTTTAGGTGAACGTGGTGAAATATTCGTCAAAGGCCCACAGGTTATGAAAGGCTACTGGAACAAAGACGATGCAACTAAAACAACATTGATAAATGGCTGGCTTAAAACTGGCGATGTAGGCTATATGGACAAAGACGGTTATGTTTTCTTAACCGACCGCCTCAAAGAAATTATCATTACATCGGGCTATAATGTTTACCCTAAAATTATCGAAGAAGCTTTTTATAAACACAAAGATGTTGAAGAAGTGATCGTTATAGGTATCCACGATGACGAAAAAGGTGAAGAGCCAAAAGCCTTTGTTAAACTAAAAGCAGGTGCCAAAGTTACAGAAGAAGAACTTTTAACCTTTGCTGCAAAACACCTTAACCCTATTGAAAAGCCAGCCTCTGTCGAAATTAGAGACGAGCTACCAAAAACAATGATCGGTAAACTTTCGAAGAAAGAACTTGTCGCAGAAGAAAAAGAGAAGAGGAAAAGATCATGAAAAATATTGTTATCGCTGCTTACATGCGCACACCATTTACACTTGCACACAAAGGTGAGCTAAAAACTGTCCGTGCCGACGAAATGGCTGGCCAACTGGTTAAAGCTCTTGTTAAAAAAAGCAAAATCAAGCCAGAACTTATTGAAGACCTTATTTTAGGCTGTGCCTTCCCCGAAGGTGAGCAAGGTTTCAACATGGCGAGGCTTGTTGGTTTCCTTGCAGAACTCCCTCAAAGCGTTGCAGGTTGCACGATCAACCGTTTCTGTGGCTCGTCTATGCAAAGTATTCATAATGCCGCAGGCATGATACAAATGGGCGCTGGTGAAGCCTACATATGTGCTGGTGTTGAAAACATGACGCGTGTCCCAATGACAGGATTCAACCCACTCCCTCACCCTGACCTATACGAACGTATGCCTGCCGCTTACATCGGCATGGGTGAAACAGCCGAAAATGTTGCAAACAAATATCAAATTAGCCGTGAAGCGCAAGACGCCTTTGCTGTTGCAAGCCAAGAAAAAGCAGCAAAAGCTCAAAAAGAAGGGCATTTTAAAGATGAAATTGTACCTATTAAAGACGGTAAGAGAACCATCAGCGAAGACGGATGTATCCGTGCTGGAACAACCGTAGAAGGCCTTGCAACTTTAAAACCAGCCTTCGATGAACATGGCTCTGTCACCGCAGGTACAGCCTCACCGCTCACCGATGGTGCTGCCGCTGTTATTGTTTGCTCAGAAGAATTTGCAGAAAAACACAAACTTAAACCTTTGGCGCGCATTAAATCTATCGCCGTTTCAGGCTGCGACCCTGAAATTATGGGTGTCGGCCCTGTGGGTGCCACGAGAAAAGCACTTGAACGTGCTGGCATTACAGCCTCTGACCTTGATGTTATTGAACTAAACGAAGCCTTTTCTTCACAATCACTCGCTGTGATTAGTGACCTAGGCCTCGATATTACTAAAATTAACATCGACGGTGGTGCGATCGCTCTTGGTCACCCTCTCGGTGCCACAGGTGCGCGCATTACCGGTAAAGCCGCGCAACTACTTGTACGTGAAAAAGGTAAATACGCCCTTGCAACACAGTGTATTGGTGGTGGGCAAGGTATTGCAACTGTGTTGGAGGCCATATAATGACAGAAATTAAAAAAGTTGCCGTTATTGGTGCTGGTGTTATGGGTGCGGGTATCGCCGCTCAAGTCGCCAATGCCGAAACAGAGGTGCTGTTACTTGACATTGTACCCGAAGGTTTAAAAAACCGTAACGCCATTAGTGAAGGTGCCTTAACAAAGCTTATTAAAAACAAGCCTGCGGCACTTATGCACAAAAATAATGCCAAATTTATTACCACAGGTAACACTGAAGATCACTTAAAAGACCTGAAAGACTGTGATTGGATCATTGAAGCCGTGATCGAAAATATTGACATTAAACGTGACCTATACAAAAAAATTGATAAGTACCGCAAAAAAGGCTCTATCGTTTCTTCAAACACGTCAACCTTGCCGCTGGAAATGTTAACTGAAAAAGCGTCCAAGTCGTTTAAAGAAGATTTTTTAATCACGCATTTCTTCAACCCACCACGTTATATGCGCTTGATAGAACTTGTCACCAGTGAAAACACAAGCAAGACAACCGAAGCCCGTATTCGTAAATTTGTCGACTATGGCATGGGTAAAAGCATTGTTGACTGCCAGGACACACCTGGTTTCATTGCCAACCGTATTGGTACATTTTGGATCCACGCTGCGGTTACGAAGGCCATCAAACATGGTATTGGTGTTGAAGAGGCCGATGCCGTTCTTGGGCGACCAACAGGTGTGCCTAAAACAGGCGTATTTGGCCTTATTGACCTTGTAGGTCTCGACCTTATGCCGCATATTTTCAAAAGCTTTCAAGAGTCACTCAAAAAAGACGACCCGTTCCTTCAATTAGGTGATGCCCCTGAATTACTTGGTAAAATGATCGCCGACGGCTATACAGGCCGTAAAGGTAAAGGTGGTTTTTACCGCCTTAACGAAGAAAATGGCAAAAAAATAAAAGAAGTGATCAACCTACACAATGGCCTTTACTCAAAAGCATGCCGCCCTAAGGTTCAAGCTGTCGTATCGTCTAAAAAAGGTGGTCTTAAATCGCTTATATCTCATCGAAGCAAAGAAGGTGCTTATGCATGGGACGTTCTGGCCGATACTTTAAGTTATGCCGCTTCACTTGTGGGTGATATTGCGGGTGATATTGAACTTATTGACCGTGCGATGCGCCTTGGCTATAACTGGAAATACGGCCCCTTTGAACTGATTGAAAAAATTGGTGCCGCTCATTTTGAAACCAAGCTTATTGCTGATGCCCTCCCTGTTCCCGCTTATATTAAAATGGCGAAAGGTCGAAAACTTTACCGTACAGACGCAGGTAAACTTCAATTCCTAAGCATAAAAGGTGAATACGAAAATGTTGTTCGTCCTGAAGGTGTTTTACTGCTTGAAGACATTAAGCGTGCAAGTTCACCTATTTACCAAAACAACTTCACAATTCCACTGATGGGCGCCACACTGGGTGCCAGTATTTGGGATATTGGTGATGGTATTTTATGTGTTGAGTTTAATTCAAAAATGAATACGTTCGACCCATTAATTATGAATACTATCAACAAAGCAGTAGACTTAGTTCATGCAAAGGATGAATATAAGGGCTTGGTTATTTATAACGAAGGATCAAACTTTAGTGTGGGTGCAAACATCGCCCTTGTGCGCTATGCCATCAAACTAAAACTATGGCCATTTGTGCGTTGGTTTATCCGCAAGGGTCAAAAAACATTTATGAAGATGAAGTACTCAAACTTCCCTGTGGTGGGTGCACCTTCTGGTTTAGCCCTTGGGGGTGGTTGCGAAGTGGTTCTGCACTGTAACGCCGTTGAAGCACATGCCGAAACCTATACAGGCCTCGTTGAAGCCGGTGTGGGCCTCGTGCCAGCATGGGGTGGCTGTAAAGAACTTGTTGGCCGTGCCATGGTTGACCCGAAAGAACCTAAAGGCCCTATGCCTGCACCGATGAAGGCATTTATGGCGATTGCGACAGCGCAAGTTGCCACGTCTGCTAAGGAAGCGCGTGATTTAAATATCCTCCTTAAAACAGATGGTATTGTTATGAACCGTGACCGTGTATTGGCTGCAGCCAAAGCACGTGCCCTTTCAATGGTGGATGACTATAAAAAGCCAGAGCCTTTCATTTACACTCCGGCAGGATGCAGTGGTGCGGCCTCTCTTAAAATTGGTGTACGTGACTTTGCTAAAAAAGGTATTGCCACACCATACGATGTGAAAATTGCTGGTAAACTTGCACATATCTTAACAGGTGGTACAGGTGACATGACCCAACAAATAAATGAAGAAGATATGTTGAGTCTAGAATTAGAAGGCATTGTAGCTCTGACTAAAATGAAAAAAACACAGGCGCGTGTGATTCATATGATCACAAAAAACAAACCGCTTAGAAACTAAAAAAAAATAAGGAAAATAACATGACAACTTACTTTATTATACTCGCATTTGTCACACTCATCAGCCTTGCCTTCATTGGCAAGGGATATCTTGCTTGGGTGTCAGCGGCAGCACTTCTTGCTGTGGCTTGGCTGAACACAGGTATTGAGAGCCCTGCTCTCTTTGACACTTACGTCATAGCCGTTGCAGTTATTGCAGCCTTATTTGCTATTCCTTCACTACGCCGCACATTGGTTTCGGCCAGTGCGCTTAAATTGATGGCGAAAGCTATGCCAAAAATTGGTGAAACTGAGCAAATTGCCCTCGACGCTGGTACAGTCGGTTTCGATGGTGATCTTTTCAGTGGTAACCCTAACTGGAAAGAGCTTTTAAATAAAAAAATTAAAGGCCTCACGAAAGAAGAAAAAGACTTTTTAAATGGCCCATGTGAAGAACTTTGCGCCATGCTTGACGATGAAGACATTGCCAAACGCCGTGACCTACCACCAAAAGTTTGGACCTTTATTAAAAAACATAAATTCTTTGGTATGCTTATTTCTAAAAAGCATGGTGGTCTTGGTTTTTCAGCTGCCGCACAAAGTGCCGTTATCATCAAAGTTTCTAGCCGCAGTGGTACTGCCGCCGTTACAATAATGGTGCCGAACTCACTCGGTCCCGGGGAATTATTAATGCACTATGGTACACCTGAACAGCAAAAAAAATACCTCCCTAACCTTGCTATCGGTAAAGAAGTACCCTGCTTCGCCCTAACAGAACCAACAGCAGGAAGCGACGCCGCCAGCGGTCAAAGTGTTGGTGTTATCTGCAAAGGTCAATGGAAAGGCAAAGAAATTACGGGTATGAAACTTACATTTGATAAGCGTTATATCACCCTTGCCCCTGTGGCAACCGTTATTGGCCTAGCCTTTAAAGCACTTGACCCTGAAGGTTTACTCGGCGACAAAGTTGACCTCGGTATTACATGTGCACTACTACCACGTGATACAGAAGGCCTAGAAATTGGTAACCGTCACGACCCTATGGGCGTGCCATTCCAAAACGGCCCTGTGCGCGGTAAAGAAATTTTCGTCCCATTGGATTATATCATCGGTGGTGCAGAAAACATTGGTACAGGCTGGAAAATGTTAATGGAATGTTTGGCCGCTGGCCGTGGTATTTCGTTGCCATCACTCAGCGTCGGTGCCGTTAAAATGACAGCACGTGCCACAACAGCTTACGGTACAGTACGTGAGCAATTTGGTATGCCTGTTGGTAAATTTGAAGGTGTGCAGGAACCGCTTGCACGTATTGCAGGTTTTTCATACATGATGGACGCAACAAGACAAGTCACATGTGGCGCTATTGATGAAGGTCAAAACCCTTCAGTTCTGAGTGCAGTTGTGAAAGCTTACCTTACATCTAACATGCGTAAATGCGTGAATGATGGTATGGATATTTTTGCAGGTGCGGCCATTTCAAAAGGCCAACGCAACATATTCGCCCGCCCTTACAACTCTATTCCTATTGGTATTACAGTGGAAGGTGCAAACATTTTAACAAGATCTTTAATTATCTTTGGTCAAGGGGCTATCCGTTGCCACCCATTTGTTCAAAGTGAAGTAGAAGCAATAGCAAGCGGTGATGTGCGTAAATTTGACAAAGCATTCTTTGGTCATATTAACCACTTTATGCAAAACAAAACACGTGCGATTATACACGGTTTCACTTGTGGGCATTTCTGTAAAGCGCCTGTACGTGGTTATGAAGCGAAATACTACAAATCACTGACACGTTTCAGTGCGGTGTTTGCCTTTGCTACTGACGTCGCTCTGCTTACGCTTGGCGGTGCTTTAAAACGTAAAGAAAGCCTTAGTGGTCGCTATGCCGACGCTTTAAGCTACATGTACCTCGCATCTGCGACATTGAAAAAGTTCAATGACCGTGGCCGTAACGTTGAGGAACGTCCTTTGCTCGACTGGGCTATGGCTAAGGCTTTATACGAAACTGAGGAAGCTTTGATCGACATTTGTCGTAACATGCCAAACCGTTTCATTGGTAATATGCTTAAATTTGCTTGCTTCCCTTATGGTGCAACGCACCACAAGCCGAATGACAAGCAAATGCACGCTCTCATAAACTCAATCTCTGATGAGTCTGGTGAAATGCGTGAGCTTATCAGTGAAGGTATCTATATGCCTGCAGCAAACAAGCAAGGCCTTGGTGCTATTGAAAGTGCTTATGAAAAAGTATTAGCAGCGGAACCTATTCGCCGTAAGCTGAAGGAAGGCATCCGTAAAGGTATGCTTAGTAAAGATAGTGTTATCAATATGGCAACCAAAGCGAAGGAAGCTAAGCTTATCAGCGCCAATGAATTCAAAAAAATTGAATCTGCTGAAAAGGCAAGGCTTGACGTTATTCAGGTGAACGACTTCACACCTGAGCAATATAACGAACGACGTTAAGCAAGCAAACGTCTGAATAACAAAAAAACCACCTTTAAAGGTGGTTTTTTATTTTCGATACAATGCTTACTTAGAGCGTTTTTTTCTTATCTGGAAATGTCTTATAATAAAGCTGATGTGCAGCCATTTTTTTAACAACTTCTAGGTTAAGGTCGGCCATTTCTTGTGCATTTTGTTTTTCTATAATTTTTTGAAAATTTTCAATTTCAATAGGTGTTAAACCCATCTGAAGTTCTTTCCACTGCGAAATGGTTTCCCTTAATTCAAGTTCTGTACGCGCTATCACCTCTTCATGATAGGCAGGTAAAAAGGCACTATTCAAGCGTTTTAAAAACATTTTTTCTAATAAAACAATGGCAATCACAACACATAAAATATAACCAACAATGTAGTTACCATAGCCTTCACCTACTATACCTTTAAGAGCGCCATCACCTGCAATTGTAAAAACCACAATGGCACATGCAGACATAAGCGTTAAAATATAATACCCAGGCCCTAAAGCCCGTACCTTAGCCTTACAATTTTTAATCAATAAAAAACCATTGGCGTTTAAAGTACGTGAATAAACTAAAGCCACAATATTAATAATAGCCGCGAGCGGCATAAGCCAAAAATAATTGAAAGCGTCGACGAAGTTTAAAGAAATATAAGTACCTGCAACAGCAAGCAACGGTAAAATAAGCGCTATTGAACGCCAAGCGTCAGTATTCTGACGGAATTTTGTAACAGACATAAATATGCCCTCCAGTATGATAGAACTAAAAAGATTTATATAACCGCATGCCATTTTGAAGCTCTTGTACAGCACTCATAAGAATATCAGGATCATCCAACTGTAAAACCTGTTGAACATGATCTTTCGTTTCCTCTGAGGCTGAAATAAGTTTGTCAAAATCACGGAAGGTTGATTTTAAACGTTCCTGCGCATCAAACAAGCGTTTACTGTGTGGTATAGGCACACATTTATAAATAAAAAAGCAAGCAACAGCAACTATTGTAAACAATATAAATACAGATAAAAAATAAGACATAAATATGCCCTCCAGTAGAATTGAGACGAAATGCCTCATAAAAAGAAAATGTGATTCATATTTCTTTTTTATACGGAAAATCGTATGCAATGTCAAAGAAATAACAAAACACATCTATATACCGAGAGGCGTAAAATAATGAGATAAGCAGAAGATATTTGATGTGCATTAAACTAAAGTTACCAACATAGGCAATGATGTTTAATAAAACACAAATAAAGCTGTTTAGATGATTAGTCCTAAGATTTGATCGCTTTGTTTTGATACATCGTGCTATCAGCAGCGGCCATAATACCTTCAAAGGTGTCATTTGTACCAAAAGTTTTTGCACCAATACTGGCAGTGAGGTGAATTGTTTTGCTATCAAATATTAAAGGCGTGCGTGCAATAAGGCTTTCAAGAATTTCTGTACGTTTTATAACATCACGTGAACAAGTGACTTCGTTTAAAATAATACAAAATTCGTCACCGCCAATACGCGCAACAATGTCTGCGGGGCGTACGTTTTTAAGTAAAATTTTGGCGATGTGTTGTAAACCACAGTCCCCTGCAAGGTGACCAAATTGATCGTTAATAGATTTAAAGGCGTCGACATCAATGAATAAAACAGCGCTTTTACGTTTGTGGCGTTTAACAATCGCTAATGACTTATATAATTCACTTTCAAAAACACGGCGGTTCACCAAACCTGTTAAAGGGTCTGTCATGGCATCCACTTCAAGGTCTTCAATTAATGATTGTTGATCACGAAGCTTTAATTCTAGTTCCATAACTTGAGAAATTAGTGTTTGTACGTAAGCTGGATCATTTTCGTCGATAGATGCGAGATCAGAAAGTGAAACGAATTCACTTAATTTTTCTAAACCTTGTTTTTTATCAAACACTTACATAAACCTCTATTTGTATACCTATATAATAGGCAATTTTAGATTATAATTCAAGAATTATCGATCAATGTAAGGTCATTTTTTTGTGCATACATAGAACGGTCTGCTTTATCCATCAATTCGTTCTTATCTTTTGCACTTCTAAACTGGCAAGAACCAGCGCTGACACTAATATGAATATCTTTACCTTCATAGCTACAAGGTGAAGTACTCATCGCCGCTTCAATTTCAGCAATTTTATGTTGTGCTTCATTGCTTGAAACTTCACGTAGTATAATACAGAACTCGTCCCCGCCTATACGGGCAACAAAGTCGGTTTCACGCACATGGTTTTTAAGCACTTGGGAAATATGTTTGAGTAAGGCGTCACCTGCAAGGTGGCCAAGAGAGTCATTAATACCTTTAAATGCGTCGACATCAATAAGTAATACAGCGCCATTTCGGGCATAACGTTGATAAAATGAAAGAGCGCCTTTAAGCTCTGTTTCAAAAGCACGGCGGTTGGCAAGGCCTGTTAAAGGGTCTTCTAACGCTTGACGTTTAAGAGACTTAATTTTACCTTCTTGCACTTCTAATTGTGCACGTAAGGTAGAAATTTCATCAACAAGTTTTTTAACTGAACCACGTTCAATGCTTGTCGTTCTTTTAAGTTGACTCTTTAATGCTGATGTTGCTTTCATTAATCCATCTCCACGTATTTTATCATTACTCTTAGCCTTAAAGAAGCATGAAGCGTGCCAAAAGGTGTTTTGATCCATAAATTTCATAAAGTTAGATATAAAAAAGGGTGATGAATTCATTACAAAGCCGCTAAAACAAACTGCATATATAAAGTTTAAAGGTAAGAATTGACCGCTTCTGCAGCCTTCCTTGACGGTGTTTTTTTCTTTAAGAGAAGTTTTTGTCTGGCATGAAGCAGTTTGAGCGCCAAGAATTCACGTTCTTTGGTATCACATAAAAGCGGCAGTAATTCCTTGATAAAATTCTCAGGCGTTGCTTCGTCTTGAATAAATTCAGGCAGCGCCCTGTCCTCTAACAGCCAGTTGACAGGGCTAATATAAGGCACCTTCACTAACTTTGATATAATTTTGTAACTGTTAGGCGACATTTTATAACCAACAACCGTTGGCAAACCTATCATAGCGAGCTCAAGGTTTGACGTACCGCTCGTGGCAATGGCCGCACAGCATGTTTTCAAAGCGTCGAAACGTTGGTCATTATGAACAAACTCAATATCGTCTAAGTCGTTGGAAATTTCTTGTAGCCACTCTTTATGATGAGCATGCACCAATGGAATGACAGCCTTCAAGTCGGGCATTTCTTTTTGTGCCAATCGAAAGGTTTCAAGCATGGTCGGGAACATGCGTGAAATAACACCCTTACGGCTACCTGGTAAAATGGCAAGTTTAGGTGCACCTGGTAAATAGTTTAATTTTTTAGGGCTTAAATAACTTAAACGTTCTGCCACGGGGTGGCCAACAAAGGTACAAGGTAATTGCGCTTCATTGTAAATATCCACTTCAAAGGGAAACAAAACCAAAATATGGTCGAGGTATTTTGCCATTTTAAAGGTACGCCCACGTCGCCAAGCCCAAACTGAAGGACTGACATAATGAATACATGTCATCGACAATTTTTTCTTCGCTTTTTTAGCCACACGCAGGCAAAAATCGGGTGAGTCAATGGTCAATAAAAGGTCAACCTGTTCTGTTTTCATAATATGAACAAGCTTTTTGGCACGGCCAAGTAACTTAGGGATACGTGGTAAAACTTCAACAATGCCCATCACGTTGAGTTCTTCCATATCAAAGACACTGCGTAAGCCTTCTGCCTGCATTTTTTCACCACCAACACCCACAAAAGTGGCGTAAGGGTGAATTTTTTTCAATTCTTGCATGAGGCCCGCACCCAAAAGGTCGCCAGAACTTTCACCAGCGATCAACATAATATGCGGTAGACGTTTAGAAACTGCCATCAGTACCGACTCCGCAAATAAAGAGCCCTTTTTTATTGGCGATTTCCACAGCGTTCGCACGGTCAATAAATAGAGACTGGCCAGAAAGAATAGCCACGCCGTCAAAGTTGAGATCGATTAATTGTTTAATGGTATCAAAACCAATGGTTGGCATATCCACACGTAAGTTTTGGTTAGGCTTTGCCGCCTTCACAAGGATAGCCCCTTTGTTTGACTTACCACGTAATGTTGAACAGCGTTCAATCAGCTCACTTGTACCTTCAACACCTTCAACACCCAAAATAACACCCTCTTTAACAATAGCCGCTTGGCCAATATCAAGCGCGCCTAAGGCTTCAACAGCCTCCATACCAATTTCAATGGTATTTTTTTGCTGTTCGCTTGGCTCTGACTTTGTTAGTAAGCCAAAAGGCATCACAAGGTCTTCACGTACTTCATGCACGCCTAAAACATGAAAACCCTCTTCTTCTAAAAAGTCACAAACAGAGGTTAATAGCTCATCGTCATGCTTTGTGCGCAAACGGTTCATAATTTTCAAACCCTTCATGTCGAAGCGTAGGTCAAACAAGGAAGGTTTCTCAAGGTGTCCACCCATCACCAAATGTGTGATATTTTTTGCTTTGAATGTGTCGATAACTTTACCGACCTGACCAAGGGCAAGCTCACTGGTTTGAGCCGCATAGATAGAACTACTTTCAGGTTGAGGCTGGCCTTTAAACGTCACCACGTGAAAGGGTATGTCGTTTGCTAAGCAATGTTCAACCATGAGATCAGGTAGGCGTCCACCTCCTGCTATAATACCGAGCTTTTGAATATCAACACCCATTATGATGGCCTTGGCATGCTCATGCCACGTGCTGAGTTTGAAATAAATATATGCCAATTAATCAGGTCATCGCAGTCTGCATTCTCTCTGATTAAACGCGTGATACGCTCGTCAAGTGTGCCTTCAGTTTCTTCAAAAATCTGGCTGTAATAGTCACGGATTTTAGCAATGCGTAATTTGTCAAAACCTTGGCGCTTTAAGCCACGCAAGTTCAGGCCAGCAAGGACACCACGTGTACCTGTCACCACACCAAAATGAATCACATCACGGTCAACGGCTGTCATACCACCCACCATGACATAGTCCCCAATGCGGGTAAACTGATGCACAGCACTAAGGCCACCAAGCACAGAATGATTACCAATTTCAACATGCCCTGCAAGGGTAGCACTATTGGCGAAAACATTATGGTCGCCGATAATAGCGTCATGCCCCACATGACAAAGAGCCATAAATAAGTTACCGTTACCAACAATTGTTTGTCCGCCACCGCCAGCTGTACCTATGCTCATGGTGACAGATTCACGAATTGTATTATCATCACCGATGGTTAAGCTTGTGTCTTCCCCGTCGTATTTAAGGTCCTGCGGTACTTGTCCAAGGGACGCAAAGGGGTAAATGATATTATTTTTACCAATAACAGTGCGCCCTTTAATAACCACATGGCTTTGTAATTCAGTATTTTCACCAATAGTCACCGCACTGCCAACAATACAAAAAGGACCGACTTTAACGCCCTCTTTTAAGATAGCGCCTTCTTCAATAATAGCTGTTGGGTGGATGATATTCATAATGTACTTTATCTCTTTATATTGTCAATGTCTTCAACTTTTGCCGTAAAGGCCACTTCTGCCACCACTTTGTCGGCGACTTTTACAGTGCCTTCAAATTTAAAAACAGTCGCACGGTTTTTAACCTGTTTAACCATTAAGTCTAGTTTATCGCCAGGCATGACAGGGCTTCTAAATTTTGCGCTGTCAACAGACATAAAGTAAAATATAGTGCCCGCCGCATTTTTTTCAAGGGACAAGTTCACCAAGCAAGCGCCCGTTTGTGCCAAAGCTTCAATAGCGTAAACACCAGGCCATACAGGATGGCTTGGAAAATGTCCTTTAAATACAGGGTCATCCGTTCTCACTGTTTTAACAGCCTTAATAAAGTCAAAGGCTTTGGCTTCAATAATATCGTCCACCAACAAAATAGGGTCACGGTGGGGAATCAGTTCTTTTACGTTATACGTTTGCATTTAAAACGCCCTTATTTTTTAACTGTTTTTTTAGGGACTAAGCGTGCAATGGCCACTTGTAGCTTACGCCATTGGTTCATAGGAATGGCAGGAAAACCTGCATAAGCCCCTGCTTCGTCAATATTCTTTGTCACGCCTGATCTGGCGGCAATAACTGTGCCGTCAGCAAGGCTAATATGCCCGACAATGCCCGCTTGCCCACCGACAATAACACCCTTACCAAGCGTTGTACTACCTGCGATACCTGTTTGTGCTACAATTTGACAACCCATACCGACTTTAACGTTATGGCCTATTTGTACGAGGTTATCAATTTTAGTGTAATCACCAATTTCTGTATTTTCGAGTGAACCACGGTCAACGGTTGATCCTGCGCCAATTTCAACATGGTCACCAATTTTAACCATACCAATTTGCGGCACCTTCACCACAACTTTGCCGTCATATGCAAAGCCGAAACCGTCCTGACCAATGCAAGTACCCGCATGAATAATAGTATTCGACCCTATTTCGCTGCAAATAATACTCACATTTGAAGCAATTTGACAGTTTTCGCCAATGATAACATTTTCACCGATATAGCTATGCGCACCGATAGACGTGCCCTCACCTATTTGCGCAGAACTTTCTACGATAGCCGATTTATGAACCACACCGCTCACTGTTATTGGGTAAAACATTTGCAAGGCTTTAGCATAGTCAGCATAGGGCATAGGGCTTATAATAGCCGCCACACCTTCTGGTAAATATTGAGCATTTTCCGCTGAAATGATAACGGCCGCGGCTTTTGTTGTTGCCGCTTGGCTTACATATTTCACATTATCCAAAAAGCTCAAGTCATGGGTCGTTGCAAGGCTTAAGGCCGCAATGTCGTTGATACTTGTATCACCAGAACCGCTAAAGGAAACCCCTAAATAATCAGAGATTTCCTTTAATGTAAATGGACCTTGTTTTTTATGAAAAGGTCGAGTCATGCATTTAGGCCCTTTTATTTTTTATTTTTCAAGACAGCGTCAACGCGTTTCAATACTTTATCTGAAATATCCACAGACTTAGAAGAGTAAAGCAAGTAACCTTTAGCCAAGACAACGTCGTAACCATTTTCTTTGGCCATTTCTTCAACAACTTTTTCGACTTCGTCGCTAATGTCTTTTTGAACACGTTTATATTCACGGCCTAGTTTTTCGTTCACAGTTTGAACTTCAGCTTGATGCTCACGGCCAACACGGCGTAATTCAGCTTGTTCTTCCATGAATTTTTCTTCACTTAGAATTGTTTTTTTACGTTCTAGCTCTTCCACACGTGTTTGGAAAGAGGCTTCCATTTCTGCAAAACGTTTTTGCGCCGCTTCACCACGTGTTTTAAGGTTCGCTTGTTTTGCTTGAGCCACCTCAGTACCATTCATCACCAATTGCATATCGAGGATAGCAATTTTGGCATTTTCAACGGCAAAAGCGTTTGCCGAAAACATAACGACTGTTAAAACCAAAGCGATAATTTTTGTTATTTTTTTCATGAGATCTATTTCGTCCTTTCTATATTAAAATCTTGTGCCGAAGTTGAAGCTAAATATTTTCGTTTTATCTTCTTCTGATTTAGAAATTGGCAATGCAAATTCAAAGCGGAGTGGCCCTAAAGGACTACGCCAGTAAACACCCAGACCAGCACTGGCACGGTATTTTTTAGAATCGATCACAGCAGCGCTTTTTTCTTTAAATTCTGTCACAATACCACCGTCAATAAAGGCAACACCGTTAATACCCATTTCCTTTAAGCTAGCCCCCATAGGGAAGCTTACTTCAAGCGTATTCGTTAGCATATATTTACCACCAAGCGCATCGTCATTGGCCGTATCACGTGGGCCAATACCAGAGAAGTCAAAACCACGCAGGCCATTGTTACCACCTGTTTGGAACATTTCATAAATAGGGATATTATCAGCGATATCATACAAAGCACCCGCTTCACCAGCGACCGTTAAAATCCAGTCTTTTCTGAATTCATGGTGCCAAGAACCACCTAATTTACCACGTAGATATTCAATATCACTACCGAAACCTGAATACTCAACCGTTGCAGCTGCCTTATAACCTTTTGTCGGTGTCAGGCGGCTATCTCTTGTATCGTATGTAAATGTATTAGAGATAAAGATAGAGCTTTTTTCGCCCTCTTCTTGTTTAATGAAGGTTGAAGCGTCGTCACTAATATCTGTAATGTCTGTATTTTTGTAACCAATTTGGACAAAATCGCGTGCGTATTCTGAAAGTGGCACACCAAAGCGCAAGCTTGAACCAATACGATGTGTGTCGTATGAAGACTCGTCTTGGAAATCACGTTTTTCGTTAAATACGTCAATACCGGCACTCAGTTCACGGTTTAAAAAGTATGGCTCTGTAAAGCCAAAGTTAAAGTCTTGGCGACGACCAGAAAGGCTCATAGCAAAGTTAAGCTCTTGCCCTTTACCAAGGAAGTTTTTCTCTTTAACTTCTGCACTTGCAAGCGCACCATCATAACTAGAGAAACCAGCACCAATGTTGAATTCACCTGTGCTTTGTTCCGCTACTTTAACGTCAATATCTACGCGGTCAGGCACGGCTGTTTCACTATGTTTCACTTCTACATTTTCAAAGAAACCAAGGTAATTCAAGCGATCTTTTGAGCGTGATAGTTTATTCGAAGAATAAGCGTCACCTTCAGCAAAACGCATTTCACGGCGCATCACATAGTCTCTGGTACGGTCATTACCACGAATGTTAATGCGGTTCACGTAAACACGTGGGCCTGGTACAATTTCGTAAGTCACGTCAACAGTACGTTCACCTTCGTCTTGTCTAAAGGATGGACGTACATCAAGGAAAGCAAAACCTTTGTTACCTAGAATTGTCGTTAATTTTTCAATGTCTTTTTCAACCAAGGCACCGTTGTATGACTTGCCTTCTTTAATTTGTAGCTCAGACAAAATTTCGTTACGGTCAATGTCTTCGTCAATGGCATCAAGGCGCACATCAATTTGACCAAAGTCATATGCTGGGCCTTCATGAATAGTGAAGGTAATATAGAAACCGTCTTTTTCACGAGAAATTTCAGCCACGGCGCTGACAACGTTAAAGTCAGCGTAACCAGACTGAATATAGTGACGGCGTAGAAGTTCTTTATCGACTTCAATCAAGTCAGGGTCATACACATCACTGCCGCCGAAGATACGCCACCAGTGGCTTTCCTTGGTTCGGATAATAGATAGTAATTCGTTATCACTAAAACGGGAGTTACCAACAATGCGGATACTCTTAATTTCAGTTTCTTGGCCTTCATCAATTTTATAAACAACGTCCACACGGTTTTGGTCACGCTTAATAAGTTGTGGCGTTACCTTCGCAAGGAAGAAACCTTTTTGACGGTAGTATGAAAGAATTGTTTTCACATCACGTTGTACTTTCGAAGGTGTGTAAACACCGCGTGATTTTAAAGAAATAATTTCTTCAAAGCGTTCGTCAACCACTTCATTGTTACCTTCAAAGGCAACTTTGTTAACCAATGGATTTTCTTCAACTTCAACAATAAGGTCACCGTTTTTCCAAAGCACTGCAACATGGTTAAATAAACCAGTACCGTAAAGTGTTTTAATGATGCGGCTGCTATTTTCTGGCTGGTATTCATCGCCCGATTCTAAGTTAATATAGCTTAATACGGCTGTATCTTCGACACGTTCGTTACCCTCAATAAGCACACTTCTAATTTCCGCAGCATTTGCAATATTTATAAAAGCTGTCGTTGCAAGCGCACCTGCTAACAATATCGATTTTTTTGTGTTCATAAGCTATATCCGTTTTCTTTTGTTATTTTTTTATCTCGACAACCGATGAGTCGTCAGCCATGACTTTACCAGCCACACGTACAATATCATTACCGATAGCCAGTACCATCAACATCATAATAAGGCCAAAACCAATACGGTAACTCACTTCTTGTGTTTTTTCACCCAAAGGCTTACCACGCAAAGCTTCAATGAAGTAAAACAGCAGGTGGCCACCATCCAAAACAGGGATAGGGAATAAGTTAATAAGGCCAAGGTTAATAGAAATAATCACCATAAACATAAGCAATGAATACCAACCTTGCGTGCCTGCTTGGCCAGCAATTTCAGCAATCATCACAGGGCCGCCAACGTTTTTCGTTGAAACAGAACCAGAAAATATTTTACCGATACCTTCTAGAATACGTGACGTCAGGTCATATGTTCTTGTAAAGCCTAAAGTAAGTGATTCAGAAAAAGTGTGTTCTTGAATGTAAGATTCACCGCTTGGTGCAACGCCAAGAAACGGAATAATAACCTTTTCGTCCATCAAGTTTGTGCGTTCTTCAACGTTAGGTGTCACAGTAATAGCCATCATGCGTGTGTTACGTTCTACTGACATTTGCATTGTACGGCCTTCACTGGCTGTAATACCAGCAACAACTTCGCCCCATGTGTTAATGCCTTCACCGTCAATGGCTAAAATAATATCGCCTTCTTGAAGGTCAGAGCTTGCGGCAGCCGTGCCTTCAACAATTTTACCAATAATAGGGCTTGCCACTTCTTCGCCGTTGTACATAAGCCCTGTGAGTAAAACAATCGCCAAAATAAAGTTAGCAAAAGGGCCTGCAAAAACAACCCAAATACGTTGCCAAACATTTTTCGTTAAGAAGGCTTCTTTTTTCTCTTTTTCGCTCAATTTCTCAACGGATTCATCACCGAACATTTGCACGTAACCACCGAGCGGTACGAGAGAAACTTTCCATCTTGTGCCATGTTTGTCATTCCAGCCAAAGAGCTCCTTACCAAAACCGATAGAAAATGTTGTGATACGCACACCAACACTACGCGCTGCGAGGTAATGACCAAGTTCGTGGAAGAATACGAGTATACTAAGGACAACGATAAACATTAGTATCATCCATAAAGTTTCACCACCTGGAAGGGCTGAAACAAAACTGCTTAAAGACTGAAGAGAGAAATCCATATTTTTGTAAGTACCTTAACTTAAATTGTTTGTTATTAATTTATGAAATCGCAGTATAAATGACCCTTGTTAAAAAAGCAACATACGTAACACAAACGAAGCCCGCCTAAGTGCGGTTACCCCACAAGCCTTATCATTTTAATTTCGTAAGATATACGGTGGTTTGAAGCATTTTTTAAACATTCAGCCAAGCAAGCACAAAACGAACACAGTGATTTAACTGCTTAAATTTTATACAAGTATAAAAAAAGCACCCGTAGGTGCTTAAATTTTATGCGAGACCGCCGTAGCGTCTGTCGACGTTTTCATTTTGTTGCAATATCCCTCTAAGGTCGTCGGCTGTAAACTCAGGCCAACTCTTTTCAACAAATTGAAGTTCGGCGTAAGCCAGCTGCCAAAGTAAAAAATTACTAATGCGCTTGTCACCACCCGTACGAATAACAAGGTCGGGGTCATTTTGTTGGCGGCTGTCTAAGTAGGCTGAAAAAAGAACTTCGTCCATATCGCCCACATAACGTAAGCCCTGCTCGACATCGAAGGCAAAGTCTTGAGCAGCACGTATAATTTCGTCACGGCCACCATAGTTGATACAAAAATTAACATTTAAACCTGTACAGTTTTTTGTACGCTCTTCGGCTTGCTCAATAACATCAATAACGTCAGCGCTTAACTTACCTTGACGGCTTTTGTCGCCTAGCACACGTAAACGAATGTTATTTTCAGTTAATTTTTCAATTTTAGATGTGAAGTAAATTTTCAAAAGGTCCATAAGACCCGCCACTTCTTCTTCTGGGCGTTTCCAATTTTCGCTTGAAAATGCGTAGAATGTCAAGGTCTCTATACCCATGCTAGGCGCTGCCTTCACAAGAGCCTCAACAGTGTTAGCCCCTTGTCTGTGACCGTCTAAACGCTGTAGACCGCGTGCGGTAGCCCAGCGCCCATTACCGTCCATAATAAAGGCAACATGCTTCGGTGAATTCATAACTTAATTCCCTTTAATTTTTTAAACTTGCATGATATCTGCTTCTTTTGCAGTCAAAGCATCGTCAACAACTTTAACAGCAGCGTCCGTTACTTTTTGAATTTCTTCATTATAGTTACGTGCATCATCTTCGCTGACATCATCTGATTTTTTAACAGTATCCATACCATCACGTCGAACGTTACGTACACTTACACGTGCGCTCTCAGCATATTTACGTGCTACTTTAATAAGGTCTTTACGTGTTTCTTCGTTAAGCTCTGGCAAGTTAATACGAATAACATTGCCTTCAGTTGAAGGGTTCAAGCCAAGGCCTGATTCACGGATTGCTTTTTCTGTTGCTTGTACAAGGCCTGTATCCCAAACACTGATGGTCAAAGAACGTGTGTCTGAAACAGAAACATTACCCACTTGGTTGAGTGGCATCTTGCTACCATAAGCGTCGACAACAACAGGGCCTAAAAGGTCAACACTGGCGCGACCTGTACGTAGGCCATTAAATTCAGATTTAAGGGCGGTAATAGCACCGTCCATGCGTTTTGATAAATCAGATATAACTGCTTCGATCATTTTATATTCTCTCTTACTTTATATTATATTATATTTAAACTTAAACTCTTACCAATGTACGCTTGGCTTTACCGTTAATAGCGTCTAATAGGCTACCTTTGCCTTCAATAGAACATACCATCAATGGCATATTATGCTCACGGCAAAGTGCCATAGCAGCACCGTCCATCACTTTTAAATTATCGACAAGTACTTCTTTAAAGGTAATATCACCCAAGTGTACCGCATCGTCATATTTATTTGGATCTTTATCGTAGATACCGTCCACTTGCGTGGCTTTAATAAGTACGTCGGCATGCAATTCAATGGCACGTAAAGCACCGGCACTGTCTGTTGTGAAGAATGGGTTACCTGTCCCACCTGCTAAAATAACAATACGTTTTTTCTCCATATGACGTAAAGCACGGCGGCGGATATAAGGTTCAGCGATAGAATTCATTTCAACAGCCGACATAACCCTTGTGAATTTGCCATGCTGTTCTAAAATACTTTGTAAAGCCAGTGCGTTAATAACAGTGGCTAGCATACCCATGCTGTGCGCTTGCGCTTCTTCAAAGCCAGCTTCAGCCGCTTCAGAACCACGTAAGATATTACCAGCACCCAACACAACACCAACTTCAATGCCTTGTTCGTGAACAGAAATAACTTCTTCTGCTAAATGCTGAATAGCGCTCATAGAAAGAACACCGTTTGAATTTGCTTTCGCCATACGTTCGCCCGAAAGCTTTAATAAAACGCGTTTATATGGAATTGACATTTTTTATTTTTCATCCTAAAAATTCGTATCCCATATTTAGTAACATATTGAGGCTTTAACTGTAAAGTTTTATCAAATAAAGGCTTGACTTAGCCCCTATAACACCATAATAATGTATACATCAACAATAAGTAACATCGACTCTTTTAACTACCCCCCCCCACTGACGAGGTAAAAACCATGTCACAATCAAAAACGCTAGCTGAAGCCCAAGGCTTTATGAAATTTACTTTTTACTCAAATGCTATAACATTTCTTTGCGTTATTATAGCTATTCATAGCAGTAAAAACCCTTCAATATACACCCAATATATAACGAGTAGTGCATGGGTATTAGCCTGTTTAAACCTTGCCATTATGGCAATTTTTATGTCAAACGGCCATTATTTAACCAAAGGTGAACAACACAACCCCACAGGTGCTACAACAAGGCTAGTATTCTCAATAGCCATTGTGGCATCACTTGCAGAGGTTGTTATTACGCACATTCATTGGAAGATTGTCCTTGTAACAATGCTTATCGTAGTACCCATTAGTATCATTACAAGCGAACTTCTTAAAAACAGGTTTAAACCTTTATGGGAAAAAGAAAAGTCGTAAACCTTTGATCACGAAAAAGCCTCCTAATAAGGAGGTTTTTATTTGCCCAATTGACATTGAAGCGTAAAATAGGTACTAACTAAACAACAAGTGAAACACATTTCTTTTTTATTCCCCCTTTTAAGGGTAAGGAGGCCTTCATGGCCCAGCACCAAAATACGACAAAGTTTTTATTGGCAAAACTTCAAGTGTCTTTCAATTCTTATACAAAAATGGTCGACAGTGCTTACCTCAGCAAGCAAGACCATGACATTTTTAATCACGCTAACAAAAATCAAAAAAACAATGTTATTTCAAATGCATTGATTTACTTTAACAGCAAATGTGAAATTCAAAGGCTGCAAAACAACGCAAACCAACGCGCCAAGCAAGCCGAAGAATTTTATAAAGACTATAAAATAGAAAGCCTTATAAGCCGTTTAAATTGCGCTATACAAAACCTTTCTAAAGAAAACCACCTTGTAACAAAGGACAATTTAGCTGAATGCAAACGCCTTATAGCCCTTAGAGATGACAAGAAACTTTATGCCGAAGTAAACCACTACGAAACAATGCTCAATATATTTCTCCACCGTCGCATGCACAGAGTTATACAGGCAAGGAAAAATAAAGATTTTCTTTAACACAAAAAAAATGCACATAACCCTTAAAAACACTTAAAACAAGCACCACGAAAACAAACACCCTGCCTTAAGCGTTGGGTGTTTTCTTTTGAATTGACATTGTATACCGCCAAGGTTAAAATACACTGATAAATATATACATTTTCTTTTTCTGGGGTATGTTACCCCAACTACCCACTGGAGGTCATTTTTATGGCTCATATACAATATAAACCAGGCGCTATTAAATACGCCCTCACCCCCCTTACATTGATGTTTACAACATTCGGCATTATATTTATAACCTTTATATTTGCCCCTCAATACGTTTTTGGCGTCGGTTTTTTTCTCTCCATGATTACATCTGTTACGTATATGGCTATTGCCAAATATGAAGCCTATTTGAAAGTGAAAACCTGTCAAAAATCTGTCAAAATTATAAACGCTGTAATTTCAGGCCTTTGGGCATTTCTGACGGCTTTACTTTCTTCCTGTGTTTACAATCAAAACACATTACTTGGCTGGGCTGTTATAACAATTATAAGCTTTGTCGCCACATATCAATTTTACACAAGCTTTGGTCAGTCTATCTGTAAAAACTTTTCACAAGATATATAAGTGTTAAAAAAAAGAGCCCACAACGGGGTTTTTTTCATTTAAACGCTTGATAAATTTGAAAATTGGGTTATACATAAAGAGACGAAATACACCTATACTTTTTAGAGGACATTTATTATGTCAAAAACTATATATCAAAATGCGGCAAAACCGCTTATTATTCTCGCAAGAATTTTAACAATTTCCAGTTTCATAATCGCTTATCTCGCAATTATGCATACAGAACACCTCACAACATCTGTTGGCTTTATTTGCCTTGTTGGCGCCTATGCTGCCTTTGCAATAGCCTATCAATCATGCTTGCAAAGCTACTGTGATAAACTCACACTTGGGCTCGACATAAGACCATGGTCTTTTACATTTTTATCCCTAGTATCTATGCTGTCATTGATCATTATTATAATTGCCATAACAAGCAAAGCAGCATTTGTAGGGCTTTTATTCATAAGTGTCGCGACCTATGCAACAACGAGTATTGTTTTATCAAAACATCTCGCTGAAAAGTTCACGACACCCTGGCAAGAACATAAAATTTGCCGCAAGAAAGAAGAAATTCAAAAATTCTTTGATAATCAACTTCAAGAATTCCCTGAACTTCAAGAAAAATACGCATCAGACCTCAGTGAGGCAAAAATGAGCAAGTCTATACAGCAAGTTTGCGCCAAAGAAGCCATTATAGCGTCGGCCTGGAGAAGTGCCCATATCAAAAAAAATGATAATTATAGCCAACGCCTATAAAATAAACACCTCACAACAACTGGAGGACTTATGGCTAATAGCTATAGTAATATACATAGAAACTATGACAAAAGTCGTGCACGCGTGCTGTCACTCGTTAACGAGCTCGGCCTTGTATTAAATGACGAAGATCAAAAAATATTTGATTTCACTCTAAATGCAAAAGGCCCCAACAAAGATATTTTTATGGACATAGCCCGTGATTACTTCAACAGTAAGTTCATCATTCAAGAAGAACAACTTAAAATAAAATCACACACTGAACGCTTTGCAGACTTCATGGCAAAGTAAACCTATCGAAAACCAAAACACCTTCCAGTCGGAGGGTGTTTTTTATACGAACACTTGAAATAATTTGTATTTACACTATATATAAGGAACAAAATACACCTACACTTTTTTAAGGAGAACTTTATGTTCCTCGCAATATCTAGCTTATGCTTTACAATCTTTGCTATTGGTCATTATTTTAGCTCTGGAAGTAATAGCGGCCTTATACTCTTTGCTTTTTTATACAGTGCAATACTTTTTGGACGATTTATAGCAAAGGAACACGGTAAACCTGTCAAATTATTCACCACTAAAGAACACGCAGGAACAAAAGCAACTCTATACCTGTTTAGTACCATTCTAGCCTTTTCCTTTGAGATGGGCATTGTAGACTTAAGCTTATCCTTTAATTTAACAGGGCGCCTTGAGTTTACACTCATTGCTTTAGCATTGTATGTTATCCCTTTGAGCCTTGGTTATGTCATGTCCAAGCAAGCTATGCTTGTCATGACAATGCCCAACGGCGATGAAATTTAACCCACCCACCTCGAAAACAAAAACACCCTTCAACCGAAGGGTGTTTTTTGTCACTCGTGGCCTTTTATGCAGAAACGAAAAAGGACGCTAAATAGCGCCCTTTCCCTAAATTTTACTAAAGTAAAATTATGAAGCCATTGTTGCAGCAACTTCTGCAGCAAAATCTTCTTCTTTCTTCTCGATACCGTCACCAAGACCGAAACGTACGTAGCTTGAAAGTTTTGCACCTTCAGCTGCTTCAGCAACAACTTGGCCAACCTTACGGTCAGTATCCATAACGAAAGCTTGGTCTACTAGGCAAATTTCTTCACAGAATTTGTTTAGACGACCTTCAACAATCTTCGTTACGATGTTTTCTGGCTTACCAGCCGCTTGCTCAGTATAGATAGCACGTTCTTTTGCAAGAAGGTCCTGATCAACCGATGTACGGTCTAGGAACTGTGGGTTAGACGCAGCAACGTGCATAGCAATATGACGGGCAACTTCTGAAAGTTTTTCGCCTTCGCCTGTAATAGCAACAAGTACACCGATTTTACCACCCATGTGAACGTAACCGTTAACAACACCGTTTGGCACTTCAAGAATTTGTGCGCGGCGGATGTTCATGTTTTCACCGATTTTAGAAATAAGAGCAACAAGCTTTTCGCCTACTGTTGTGTCTTCGTATTTCTCAGCTTTAAGAGCTTCTGGGTCTGTAACACCTGTTTCAAGAACGATGTTAGCAAGGTTTGTAACAAATTCTTTAAATGATTCGTTTTTAGCAACGAAGTCAGTTTCAGAGTTCACTTCAAGTACAACACCTTTGTTGCCTGAAGCGGCTGTTACAACCAAACCTTCGCTTGCAACGCGGTCAGATTTTTTAGCTGCTTTTGCAAGACCGTTTTTACGTAGGAAGTCTACAGAGTTATCAAAGTTACCGTCGTTTTCAACAAGCGCTCTTTTAGCGTCCATCATACCAGCGCCAGTAGCGTCACGTAATTCTTTTACCATAGATGCAGTAATAGTCATCTTTAATCTCCAATATAATATGTTAGAAAAATGTGCGGTGGCAGGCCTTACACCTAACCACCTTCACAAATTAATTTAGTTAGCTGTTGCTGTCTTCGTTTCAGCTTTAGTTGCCTTTGCAGTAGTAACTGCAGGCTTAGCTTCTTTCGTTTCAACTTTAGTTTCAGCTTTAGCATCAGTTTTTGGCTCTTCTTTAGAAGCAGCTGTTGCTTTAGGTGAAAGTTTCACAACTGTTTTGCGTTGTCCGCCTTTAGCAGGACGTGCAACAGCTGGAGCTGATTTCACTTGTGCAGCAATACCGTCAAGAACAGCGTCAGATACGAAACGTGCGTAAAGTTTAAGTGCGCGTGCAGCATCGTCGTTACCTGGGATAGGGAAATCTACGCCATCAGGGTTCACGTTAGAGTCAATAACAGCAACTACTGGAATACCGAGTAGGTTTGCTTCTTGAATTGCAAGGCGTTCTTTACGTGCATCAATAACGAAAACAACGTCAGGAAGACCTTTCATGTCTTTAATACCACCAAGTGCGCGGTGTAGTTTACCGTGTTCGCGTTCTAGGTTTAGACGTTCTTTTTTAGTGAGGTGTTCCATTGAAGTTGCATCAGCAAATTTAGATTCAAGGTCTTTAAGGCGTTTGATAGAAGCACCAATTGTCTTCCAGTTTGTTAGCATACCACCTAACCAACGGTGGTTAATGTAGTATTGACCACTACGTTCTGCAGCTTCAACGATAATATCGCGTGCTTGACGTTTTGTACCAACAAAGAGTACACGACCACCACCTGCGACAGCATTACGAATAACGCCAAGGCCTGTGTATAGCATAGGAACTGTTTGTTGTAGGTCTAAAATGTGGATACCGTTACGTTTACCGAAGATGAATGGAGCCATTTTTGGGTTCCAACGTGAAGCACGGTGGCCGAAGTGTACGCCAGCTTCCATAAGTTCGCGTGTTGTAAATTGTGGGAGTGCCATTGTATAGCGTTCCTTTATATTGCGAGGTACCCATAGGGGTAGCCTCTATTTTACTGGTTTAACCTCCATGCGCGTTATTGAGTAAACTCAACACCAGATGGTTACGAACGACTTGAACTGACAGCTAAAAAGTTACCTTTTCAACCCCTCCCGCCTCGTGCAACCT
>JBLILN010000017.1:0-37635 GCA_047635695.1 Alphaproteobacteria bacterium | reverse complement strand
AGAAATCAATCACATCAATGGAACAGACAATAGAATCTCTTATTGGTTCAAATGCAGATGCTGAGAATGCTTCTGTGCAAGAAAATCAAGCGAGGCCTTTGGTTGAATTTCCAAAATTGACAGAAAACAATAACGGCGATAATTCATTTTATGGCCTTTATACAAAAGAAACGGGCGGCTTTGATAGCACTGTTTGGCAAGGTATTAACCGCAAGCAGGCCGATAAGTTTTTTGCAGATATTCAAAAAAGTAAGCTAGAAAGCTTTACAGTTAAAAATGAGCTAATCAAATTACTCCTTACAAAGGCGCCTGAACCTAAAGGAGAAAGCGATACAAACTGGTTGGCAGCGCGTACATCTGTTTTGCATGGCCTTGGCGAAGTTTCAAGGGCAGGGCTTTTAATATCAAGCGCTGGTGTGAATATAAAAAATGTGAATAGCTATAAAAACATTGCTCAAACATGGGTCGAAAATGGCTTGATGCACGGTAATGATAGAGCGCTGTGTCCTTTTGTGCGCCAAAATATCCTTAATACAGATAACCCCTTCTGGCGCAAGGCTTTGCTTGTTTGCCAGCTGTTGTCACGCGATCTTAAAGGGCTAGAATTAAGCACGAACATGCTTACAGAAGAAATTCGCCGCACTGACCCGCTTCTTTTCTCATTGTTTGATACAATTCAAGGTTTGGCAGACGCGCCAATGCTCTCACCTATTCAAAAACTAAACCCATTACATAGTGTTATTTACGCTGAATCACCATTGCTTTTAACACCAAATGTTATACCCCTATTGCCAGATGCTATACTGCGACGTGTGGCTAAAAATGTAGCGTTACCATTAACTGTGCGCTTACAAGCGGCAGAAATATTGGTGAATAATTTTAGCGAAATGAATGATATTGCATTGCTAGGGTTACTTTATGAAAAAGCTGAGTTTGATGAAGAAATTATTGCATCTCCAGGTGTTGACCGTTACGCAGATGAAGAAGTTGATGGCAGTCTTGCACGTGCTTTGTTATGGCAAGGTTCAAAAACTTCAGGCTTACCGTCAACAAGAGCTTTAACATTAAAAGCACTATGGGAACGTGCCGACCGAGACAACTTATTTAGGCTTGCAGCAAGGCTTACGCCAAACTTGCGTCAAATTTCAGCAGATTCAAACCTTGCGTGGTTATCACCAGAAGTGATTAACCGTAGCCTTAAATATGGTAATATTGAAACAGCTCAAAAATGGTGGAAAACCCTCCAGAAAAATAGGTCTCTTTCCAGAGATTTGATGGTGCGCCGTGACAGTTTAGAAATTGTCTTTGCTTTTATAGATGGTGAATTACCTGAAACGGTCTTTGAAAAATGGATAGAAAGTAAAAGCCTTTTTGACGAAAATGACAGAACCGAATTACAAAGAACACTCACGTTTTTAGAAGCCTCTGAAATTGATTTCCCAAGTGATATTTGGCAGAAACTTCATGAAACAATGGACGAAAGCTTTACAGAGCAAGGTAAAGACGCAAGTCCTTTGTGGTTACGCTTACTGGGTTCAAATCTTGAATCACAAAATGTTGCAGGCTCATTCATACTTCTGACAGACCCTTTACTTAAGGCGAATATGAATGATTTAAGTGAACAAACAGCGGGTAATATCGTTACTGGGTTTAGGTTTCTTGGTATGAATGAAACAGCAAACAAGCTTATACTCGAAGCTATTATTTCTCTGAAATAGCACATGGTATCAACACAATCAAGCCTCCTGCTCGAAGCTTATAAAGAGTATCTTGTTGCTGTTAAAGGTGTGGCTTTAAATACGGTTGAAAGCTATGACCTTGTATTGCAAAACTTTGCTGATACTATCCCTGAATTACTATCTGTTCAGCAGGCAGACATAGAGTTTTATCTGCGTGATATGCATGATAAAAACCTGAAAGCATCCACACAAAAACATCACATTTCTACGCTCAAAACTTTCTATAATTTTTTGCTTTTAAAAAAGGCTATAGAGGTTAATCCATGTGCGCAGATTGACCTGCCAAAAGTAGGGAAAAGGTTACCGAAATTTATTGAAGAGTCAGAAATGATGCGCTTGTTAAATAGCTGTAAAGGTAGCAAGGCAAAGGATGTGAGGCTACGTGCGATGTTTCTACTTTTATATGCAACGGGCATGCGTGTGAGTGAGCTTGCAGGCCTTAGTATGAGTGATATCCAGCAAAGCGACGAAGGCTTTTTACGTATCACTGGTAAGGGGAATAAAACACGCCTAGTGCCGATAGGGCAAGAGGCAAAAAAAGCTGTTTTAGATTATATAAAAAATGCTAGAAATGACCTTAACCCATTGAAATCGAGTATGCTTTTTCCGTCGCCACGCAGCAAAGATAAAGGATTGACAAGGCAGCGTATTTTTCAGCTTTTAAAGGAAGTTTCTACGCCGCTTGGTATTGAAATTTCGCCACATGGTTTTCGTCATAGCTTTGCCACGCATTTACTTGAAAACAAAGCAAATCTGCGGGCTGTACAGGTTATGCTTGGCCACAGTGATATGTCGACAACGGAAGTTTATACAGCTGTGGTTGATAAACAAAAACGTAAAACCGTGGAAGAAAACCACCCTCTCTGTATGGACGATTTTGGTCTAGATTCTGAATAATAAGCGAATTAAATGCCATTTTTAAAGCTAAAAAAGAGAATCAAAAGCGAATAGTGGTGGAATAGAGGCGGAATTTGAATGGTATTAAAAGAATTCAATTCGCTTTATTTTATTTTAAAGCTAAGACATAAAAAAACACCCTAAAAGAGTGTTTAATATAGATCGATTTTTTGAAACAAGGGTTAGATATACCAACAGTACCAAGAGTATCTGCCCTGTGGTAAATTTAAATTTTTATAATTACCCTGCGCAATCCAACCTGTTTGTTTGAAAGAACCATTTGCACTTGTTACACGACAATTTATATTTGATGTCGTGTTGTTATAAAAACGTATCATGCTATTTTGTGCATATGTACCAGCCATACCAGGGCCATTGTTTGAATAATAAACATTGACGCCATGAACAGTTGTGGCAGAAGCTGATGCAGAAATTAAAATGGCAGATGTGGCGAAAGCTATAAATAAAGATTTGAACAATTTCATAAATATTCTCCTAAAAGAATGTGATGTAAAAAATGTATTCCTTTTTTAAACGGTAAGTTAGATCCTTTAACTTATTGCGGATAATAACAGTACTCATGGTTGCGTGTATTATTTTGTAAATTTTTCAAATTCAGTTAGAACATAATCAATATTATCTTCTAAGCTTTCAAAGCGGTGTGAACCCCCAGCAACAAGCTTTGTTGCGTATTTTTTTTCAAAAAATTTGAATGATTGATTAGGGTTTATAACCGCGTCACCTTTTTCAATAAGAACAATGCCATTTGCTTCGGTATTCACAGTTAATGGATAACTTTCAACAGCTTGGGCTGTAAGCGCTTCCATTTTACCTGTTTTGTAATTTTTGTTGCTACCAATATGATTTTTCATAGAATTTTTAGGGTCGTAGCTGGGGTTTAAAGCCACAGCGAATACGCCTGTTGCCTTTGATGCTTCAAGGGCATAAAAACCACCGAGTGAGCACCCAACGACAATTTTCACATCATGTGCTTTTATAATATTGCTCATGCGTGCCATATTTTGAGGGTATGGCATGGTTGTGTCGTAACTAAAATGAATAACGTCGAAGTTCTTTTTTAAGGTTTGAACTTTTCCGCCGTCTGGGTCGAAGGCCGATGCAAAACCATGTAAGTATAAACATTTCATAGTGTATCTCCTTTTAAAAAGGGTAAAAAAACGTAAAGAAGGTGTGTTATTACCCGCACCATATATAAAACTGTATGCAAAGTCAAGCGAGAGGTGGTATAACACATGATTAGGTTGACATTTTGCACGATACATATCATAAAGAACCTGAATATAATTTAGGAAATATAGGTTTAAAGTACATGACCAAACAACATTTTTTAGAATTTGAAACGCCTTTAGCGGACTTACATAAACGCTTAGGTGAGCTTAATGCTTTAAAAGGGACTGAAAATGAACTGCCTGTTAAGGACTTAGCAGAAGAAATTGAGCGTCTGTACATTAAAGAAAAATCTATCACACGCCGTTTATACCGTAATCTCACTGCATGGCAAAAAGTTCAAGTAGCTAGACACCCCAACCGCCCACATGCCAAAGATTATATTAAAGAATTAATTACCGACTTTACGCCTTTAGCAGGCGACAGGCTTTATGGCGAAGACAAGGCAATGCTAAGCGGTATTGGCCGCTTTTTAGGTAAAAGCGTTGTTGTGCTTGGTATTGAAAAAGGTAAAAACACTCAGGAACGTGTAAAACACAATTTTGGTATGCCAAAGCCAGAAGGTTACCGTAAGGCTCAGCGCTTGATGGACATGGCTGAAAAGTTCAAATTACCATTGATTACATTTGTAGATACACCCGGTGCATTTCCAGGAATTGAAGCCGAAGAACGTGGACAAAGTGAAGCTATTGCGTCATCTATCGAAAAACTTTTAAGCTTGAATGTACCAGTTATTAGCGTCATTACAGGTGAGGGTGGATCAGGCGGGGCGCTTGCTATTGCCGTTGCCGATAAAGTTCTCATGCTTGAATATAGTGTTTATTCCGTTATTTCACCTGAAGGCTGCGCCTCTATTTTGTGGCGTGATGCCAGAAAAGCTGAATTAGCGGCAGAAGCCTTGAAGATGACAACTAAAGATCTTGAAAAGCTGAATGTTATTGACGCCATTATTAAAGAACCTGTAGGTGGTGCACAGCGCGACGTTGAATTAACAATGAAACGTGTGAGCGAGGCCATAGCAAAGGCTTTAAGCGAAGTGGAGGCTGTTGGAGCAAGCAAAGAAAGCCGTAGGCAAAAATTTATTGAGCTGACAAGGCTTGACGGTTAAAAAACCAAAGACACAAAAAAGCCTCCAAAATGGAGGCTTTTTATTTCGCTAACAATTTATTAACAACCAGGTCGGTGGCTATGAAACCAAGGCATTTGATGGTGCCTTGAACTGGTGTTGAATTTTCTTAAGTTTAATGAAGCTGCTGTAAAAGGTTGTGACTGTTGTGAGGGCAATTCTTCCTCAAATTCATCAAACTGTAATACATATTCAAAGGTGTGAAGGGGCGGTGCTGTTAATAGATATATATGACGCTGGGCCAAGGCTTGTATTTCAGCGCGCGATATATAGCAGCAATCATCAAAGCCAAGTACACGCACGTTTAACGCAGGTGTAGGGGCAACAAGGGGCGTTCTTTCAATCTTTGCACATAAACGTGCAATGGCTTGAATGGATAAGTCGGATGTTAAAACATCACCCATATTTGTACCTTGCCACATATCTTCTCTTGTTACAATTTCAATGTCATCAATATTTTCAAGCGCTTTTTTTATGGCTTGTAATTTAATTTCATCGTCTTCTAAAATTAATATTTTAGTCATAGGTTTTCCTTAACAGGTAGAGCGTGGCTTTAAATGTTTATAAATGCGCGCAAAGGGGCGAACCTTCGTGTTGAATTTTTTTAAATTTAAAGATGAGGCACCAAAGTGTTGCTTATGGCCTTGTTTGTAAGGTATTTGCTTGTATGGAATTTTTTTCGCATAGAGGGCGTTAAAAATAATGTCTGATGCAAATGCAGCGCTATTGATGCTTGCGGTAGCTGTAAGGACCATAGAGATAGCCGCCGTAAGCGTTGATCCTATCAATGTTTTTCTAAACATATAAAGCTCTCCTTAAAAGAACGTGTATGAATGTAAAAAGGTTAGGTTTTTCTTGTATGTGTAAATTTATAACTACTTTGCAGTGGAATTTCAAGTGCTGATACAATGTTTTTTACTAAAAAAATGTACCTCCTAAGCTTGTAATGTGAAATTAAATTCACCATATATAGTTTAAGGTAGTATTAACGCCTCTTGGCTGTTAATATAATGACAATAACAAAATAAAAAAACGGATTAAAGCCCATGTCAAAAGACACACAACCTAACGTACAAGAAGCTTTCCTTAACCATTTAAGGAAGTCAAAGCAACCTATTACAGTTTTCCTTACAAATGGTGTTAAACTTCAAGGTAAGTTGACATGGTTTGATAATTTTTGTCTGACCCTTACCAGAGACGGTGTAACGCAACTTGTTTACAAGCACGGTATTTCTACTGTGATGCCAGGTGATACATTTGATATTTCTGATCTTGCAGGTTTTGACAACGACGGAAATTGCTAATAAAGCTATCTAATATTCGCTTTAGGCGTTATGGTGCAACTTTATAAAAACAATAGAATTCTGTATTTAAATGATAGAAAAATCAAACCCAACAGCCAAGCCTCAGCAACGCGCTGTGGTTGTGCATGTTGAACTGCCAGATAATTTCAATAGCAGTAACAAAATGTCACTGCGTTCTTTGAACGCAAAACTAGACGAGGCCGTTAATTTGGCTGAAGCGCTAGGCCTTAATGTTGTTCACAAAGAAATTATCCAGCTGCGTTCAATTAACCCTAAAACTCTTATCGGTAAGGGTAAGCTAGAAGAAGTTGATAAAGCCCTCGACTCTAGTGACGGCGCTGACGTTGTTATCCTTAATACGACACTTAGCCCAAGGCACCAAAAAAATCTAGAAGAAACATTGCTCGTTAAAGTTATTGACCGTACGCACCTGATTCTCGAAATCTTTGCGGCACGTGCAAAAACAAAAGCTGGTCGCCTTCAGGTAGCTCTTGCGCACCAAAAATATCTACAAGGACGCCTTGTACGTGCTTGGACTCACCTAGAACGCCAACGTGGTGGTATGAGTAAAACAGGTGGGCCTGGTGAACGCCAGATCGAACTTGATAAACGTATGATCCGTGACCGTATCCAACTTATTAAAGCCGACCTTGAAGCCGTTAAAAAAGAACGTGAACTTCAACGCCGTGCACGTGAAAAAACTGAAATTCCAGTGGTTTCACTTGTTGGTTATACCAACGCTGGTAAATCAACCCTATTTAACGCATTGCTAAGCGAAGACCGTCAAACGGAAACAGACGACGCCTTTGTGAAGGATATGTTATTCGCTACACTAGACCCGTTGATGCGTAAAATTAAATTACCATCAGGGCGTGAAATTATTTTAAGTGATACGGTAGGTTTTGTAAGTGAATTGCCACACGAACTTATTGAAGCATTTTCTTCAACACTTGAAGAGGTGACACTAAGTGATCTTATCGTCCACGTTCATGACGGTGCAAGCGACGACGTGAGTGCGCAACATGAAGACGTAATTGACGTTTTAAAATCTATTAATGCTGATAAGATCGACACGATTGATATCGCTAACAAGGCTGACCTTTTAGAAGGTGACTTACCTGTATGTCTTGACCATGCATTACAAGTGAGTGCCGTTGTCGGTACAGGTATTGACGAGCTTAAAGACGCTATTGAAGAGGCTTTAAGTAAAGGCGAGAAAACCATTAATATTGAACTTGGCGCAGCCGAAGGACGTAAACTTGCTTGGTTACACAGTAACGGTAACATTTTAGAGCAGGAGCTAAACGGCGAAACATGGCAAATTAAGGTGCGTTTAAAACCAGAGGACATTTCAAAGTTTAACGCCCTCTAGAATATTTGTATTTTATGCCGCAAGTGTTGTAGCAATGTGAATTAACAACGCAATGTTGGCAAATAAACCTATCATGAAGAAAATAGATCGTGGGCTTGGGTTCTTTTCAGTCGCGATGAGGTAGTAAAGCGCCATATGCATAATGCGTGCAATGGCATATACCCAAACAATCGTACACATAGCCGAAGTGTCAGCGTTTGCAAAAATTGCAAGGAAGCAAGTGGCAAGCATAATCGGCACATTTTCAAGTGAATTCTGAAATGTGCGGTAGGTTCTAAAAATAAGCGAGTCATGGCTAAGTGCACTATCAATTTTACCAGGGATATGCCCCTTGCTAGACGCTTTGACAAAACTTGCAACAATGGACTGTACAGCCACGGTTGTGACGATAATAAATATCCCCCAAAGTGTTGCCGTTTGAGTTGTGTTAACGATGTTTCCGAGTGTTTCGATGGCTGGCATTTTATAAGCTTCCTTTTTTTATATAGCTTTACCATACATAACACATGGCTATTAAACAACAAAAAACCCCAGCATAAACTGGGGTTTTTGTTTCGATCCTTTTACTTGAATTGTGAAAAATTACACCAATACCAACGTTTAGCTGAATGCCATCTGCCAGTCATTTTCTTTTTCAACTTTTCAAACGCTTCAGGGGCTATATCTAGGTTTTGATGGGTAATATTATATTTCTTCATAATTGAAAGCAATGCGTAATACATGTCTAGGTCAGCATAAGGTGCATAGCGTAACTCTGTAAGTAAAACCATTGCTACTTGGTAGCGGTTTGCCAGTACTGCATTTTCAACTTCAGGTTTTGTCGTACCAACATCTTCATAGGAAAAACCTTTTTGCAGGCGAAGCTCTTCAGATAACTGTAGAGGTTGTTCTTGATAATCACCTTTTATGGTGTTTGCCGTGAGCATAGAGAATCGCTTTATAAGATGGAGGCGATCCTCAGCATTTTTAGACGGTTTCATATTTTATTACCTTCTGTTTATTAGACTAACGAAGGCTCTTATATTAAAAAAAGGTAGGCCCAAAAAAGAGCGATTTTATACTTCTGTACTTTAAAATAAGCATGTTCAGTATAAATTACAAGTACCTGAGCAAACCAAGCGTGACTTTCATGCCTATAAAGGGCGAAAATTGTTATTGTTCTACTGGCTTCATAGGGCATAATTTGTTATTTTATATGTCTATGAATTTTTGATGAAGGACCACCTATTTATGAAGCAGTTTTTTATATTATCCGCAGTTGCCTTATTTGGCTTAAATGCAACTTCAGCACAGGCAGAAACATTTGCCGAATTCCTTGACGGTGTGCGCACTGAGTTAACACAGCAAAACATCAGCGTTGATATTTTCAATGACGCAATGAAGGGTATTACAAGGCCCGATAAATCTGTTTACAAAAAGCTTAAAAAACAGCCTGAGTCAACCTTTACGTTTGAAGGGTATTTAGGGCGCTTGGCTTCACCTTTGCGTATTGCAAATGGTCAAAAAATGCAAGCTGAACATAATGCAGACCTTGACCGCATTCAAGAACAATACAAACTTCCACAAGAAATTGTCCTCGCTCTTTGGGGTGTTGAAAGTGCTTACGGTAAATTACCAGGTAAACATAAAATTATTCCAAGCTTAGCGTCACTGGCTTATGAATCACACCGCCGTACATTTTTCAATGGCGAACTTATAAAAGCCGTTAAAATTGTCCAAGATGGTCACATTACATTAGACGATATGGAAGGTTCATGGGCTGGCGCCATGGGTCAATGCCAATTTATGCCTTCAAGCTTTTATAGCTACGCAAAAGACGGCAACAGCGACGGCCGTATTGATATTTGGCAAACCGAGGCCGACGTTTTTGCATCCGCTTCAAACTACATCACAAGAAGCGGTTGGAACTTTGACGAGCCTTGGGGCGAAGCCATTACACTGACAAAAATCTTGCCAAAACTTGAAATTTCTTCTCGTGGCTTAAGTAAAAAGAAAACAGTTGAAGAGTGGTACAAGCTTGGTGTTGCTCATAAAAAGAGCAATACAAAAAACAAGATCAGCAAAGACCAAAAAGCTTACTTATTTATGCCCGATGGTCCAAGCAAACGTGCCTACTTGGTTTACAATAACTTTGGCGTGATTATGAAGTGGAACCGCTCTAGCTACTTCGCCTTTAGTGTTTTAACACTGGCTGATAAAATTGCGGGCAGGGCGGCTCTATGAGTCTTTTAAAAAATACATATATGGCGGCGGCGGCTGTTTTTGTCTTAACGTCGTGCAGTATGATTGACCATACCTTTGCGCCCACAATGTATAAAAAAAGCTTAAATAAACCAGCGCCTTATGTTGCCCCTGCCATTACAGGAAAACGTAAAATAGGTAAGCCTTACAAAATTTTGGGTTCAATGTATTACCCACTTGATAGCAGCGAAGGTTATCGCCGTAAGGGTATCGCTTCATGGTATGGCAAAGACTTTCACGCGAAGAAAACAGCCAACGGTGAAACGTACAATATGTACGACATGACCGCTGCACACCCAACGCTACCCATTCCAACTTATGTCCGTGTGACCAACTTAGATAATGGTTTAAGCGCTATTGTCAGGGTGAATGACCGCGGGCCATTTTTACGCGGCCGCGCCATTGACCTTTCATATAAAGCGGCTATCACGCTTGATATGGCCAATAAAGGTACCGCACCTGTGTTGCTTGAAGCGTTACCAACGGACGGTTCGGTTTTACATGTGAGAGATCGTTACACACAATTGGCAAATCAATCGAATAACAATGATTACAAGCGCTATGAAAGTAAACCTGTAGCAAGGCAAGTGCCCATTAAATACAGTTCTAAAAACTTAGGTGGCAGCTTTACCAACCGCATTAGCGCAATTAAAACACCTATGGCAGATGTAGAAAATATATCACCTGACGAAAGCATCTCTATTGGTAATGCGCATGTTTACGTACAAACGGGCGCTTTTTCTAATAAACAAAATGCTGTACGTGAACAAATAAATGTGGCAAACGTCTACGCCAACACAAAATTAATGACCTTTAATAAAGGCGGGCAACAGTTGCACCGTGTCCGTATTGGTCCTCTTAAAAATGTGAGTGACGCGGACTATGTATTGGCTAAAATTATTGACGAAGGCTGGACAAGGGCACGTATTGTTGTTGACTAGGCTTGTGATTAATAAATAATTAATTTAAAGAATAAACAGAGGGAAATATAAAGTGTTTAAAAAAGGTTTTTTAACGGCAGTAGCCACAGTGTTATGTGCAGTCAATGCACAGGCAATTGAACTTAATGCAGAAAGCTACTATTTTGTTGAACCTGAAACAGGGACAGTTATTTTAGAAAAAAATGCAGACAAACAAATGGGGCCTGCAAGCTTAACAAAGCTGATGACCACTTACCTTTTATTCGAAGCTCTTGAATTGAGTGAACTTACGCTGGACTCTGAAATTAAAATCAGTGAAAAAGCATGGCGTAAAGGTGGTTCAAAAATGTTCCTTGAAGTAGGTAAAACTGTCGGCGTTGAAGACTTGATAAAAGGTATTGTTGTGGCTTCTGGTAATGACGCTTGTATCGTTGCTTCCGAATTTTTAGGTGGCACAGAAGACGCCTTTGCTGAAATGATGAACGAAAAAGCAATTGCCCTTAAAATGTTTAACACCACGTTTAAAAATTCAAGTGGGTGGCCAAACCCAGAGCAAGTTTCAACGGCAAAAGATATGACATTGCTTGCACGTGCTTTGATTAAAAACTTCCAACAGTATTACCACTATTTCGGCATTAAGCGTTTTACATATAATGATATTTCTCAACCTAACCGTAATGGTCTTCTAAACCGTAATGTGGGTGTTGATGGTATGAAAACAGGACATATTGAAGACGCTGGTTACCACCTTGTTTCTTCCGCTGAACGTAAAAATATACGTCTTGTGTCTGTTGTTATGGGCGCAAAAAATATGAAATCACGTGAAGACGAAACGTTGACTGGCCTGTCCTATGCCTTCCGTACACATGGTATGGTTGAAGCTGTACGTAAGGGCACTGTAGTCGACGACAAAGCACCTACTTGGATGGGTGTAAAAGAACATATTACACTTAAAGCAGGTGAAGACGTTTCTTTGTATGTTGCCAATAAAGATAAGAAAAAAATTAAATCAGAGGTAATTTATCAGGCACCCTTACAGGCACCTATTTCACTGAACCAACAGGTTGGTATTTTGCGTATTGTTAACCCAACGTCGGGTACACAAATGGATATCCCACTTTTGGCGGCTGAAAGTGTTGATGAGGCTGGCTTTACTTCTAAGGCATGGCGTTACATTTTACATGCAGCAGGGCTATAAACATATGCAGAAGCCTTTATTTATATCAGTGGAAGGTGGCGACGGCGCGGGCAAGGGTACGCAAATAAAAATGCTGACCGACTGGCTTAATACGCAATTCATTCAGTTTATTATCACAAGGGAACCTGGTGGCTGTGAAACGGCAGAGCTTTTACGTAGCCTTGTTGTTGAAGGTGAAGACGATAAATGGGATGGTTTAAGCGAAGCACTGCTTTATAGTACAGCCAGAAACGAACATCTTAGAAAAACAATTCGTCCCGCACTGGCAAAGGGTACATGGGTTATTTGTGACCGCTTTGCAGACTCGACCACTGTCTATCAAGGGGAAGGGCGCGGCATTGAACGCACAGCTTTATTGCAATTGCATAACCTTGTTGTGGCAGAAACATGGCCTGATCTGACTTTGATATTAGATGTTGATCCTGAAATTGGCATCGCACGCTCAAAAGCCAATGTACATGAAGGGGGCGAAGTGAATAAAGAAACAAGGTTTGAAAGCCTTGATATGTCATTTCATCAACGTGTACGTGCAGGGTTTTTAAAGGTCGCTGCAGAAAATACAGATAGATGTAAAGTGATTGACGCAGAGGGTCAGCCAGCTGACGTTCACGCGCGCATTATTAAAACAATTCAAAGCTACTTAGAAAGTGCCGCCGCATGAAGCATTTAATTGGCCATGAAGACGTACAAAAACAACTGAATCAACTATTTAAAACGGGGCGTGTACCACATGCTATTATGCTCCATGGTGCCAAAGGTATAGGTAAACGGCTTATTGCAGAAGCCTTTGCAAGGCGTTTGCTTTGCGGTGCAAGTAAAGACCTTTTAAGCGGTGGTGATCGACTGTCTTTTGACGAGAATCATGAACTTTACCCACAAATTGAAGCGGCCTCTACGCCTGATTATTTGGTGATAGATCCTGAAGAAGGTAAGAAAGAAATATCGGTTAAAATTGTGCGTGAAGCGCTTAAAAAGCTAAGCCTTTCTTCTGATGGTCGCCGTATTATTATTGTGGATGCCGCCGATGAAATGAACGCCAATTCAGCCAACGCGTTGCTTAAAACGCTGGAAGAACCAGGTGAGGGTGTGCATATTATTTTAATTGCACATAGCCTTGCCAAGCTTTTACCGACCATTATTTCACGTTGCCGACAGTTTAGGGTAAGTAATTTAAAAAACAACGAAGTATCAAGTGTTCTTAAGGTAGAAGATGCAGATAAATCAGCTGTGGAAATTGATAAGCTGGTGGAACTTGCAAACGGTTGCCCTGGCGAAGCTTTGCGCCTTGGTAAAAACGGTGAAGAGATATTATCAATGTTGGATAGTTACCTGAAAAACAGCCATACACTAGCGGCGATTAACTTAACGGAAAAGTTTCAGCAAAAAAAAGTTTCTCCACTAGCGCTTGAGCTTCTTTTAAAGCGCATTGCAATGCGTGCTAAATCGTCGGAAAATGCGCATAAATGGGCTGAGGTTTATCAAAAAGTTGATAATCGACGCCGCGATATGGAAATTTATAACCTTAGCCCGCAGTTGGTACTTGAAACTTGCCTAATGGATATTATATCTACTAAATAGTTAATAAATTGGACAGAAAAAATGAAAAAAACAGCTTACATCACAACACCTATTTATTACCCAAGTGGTAACCCGCACCTTGGTAGTGCTTACACATCTACAGCTTGTGATGTATGGGCAAGGTTTAAACGCCTCGACGGTTTTGACACCAAATTCTTAACAGGAACAGACGAACATGGGTTAAAAATTCAGCGTAGTGCCGAAAAAGCAGGCATGAGCACCATTGACTACCTTGACGGTATCAATGAAAAATTTCGTGAAATCACGCCAATTATGAACCTGAGCAATGACGACTTTATCCGTACAACTGAAAAACGCCACAAAGACACGGCCATTAAAATGTGGAATAAACTTTCAGAAGCAGGTTACATTTATAAGGACACTTACGCTGGTTGGTATAGTGTGAGTGACGAAACTTATTACACAGAAGAACAGCTTGTTGACGGTAAAAGCCCCGACAGTGGCCACCCTGTTGAATGGGTAGAAGAAGAAAGCTACTTCTTTAAAATGAGTGCCTTAGAAGACAAACTTTTGGCTCTTTATGCTGAAAGGCCTGAATTTATTCAGCCTGCAGGTAAGCGTAGCGAAGTTGTTTCTTTTGTTAAATCAGGTTTACAAGATGTGTGTATTTCACGCACAACGTTTGACTGGGGTATCCCCGTTCCGGGTGACGATAAACACATTATGTATGTGTGGGTTGATGCTTTAACAAACTATTTGAGTGGTATTGGCTGGCCTGACAGTGAAAATATGAAATATTGGCCTGCGGTTCATGTTGTGGGTAAAGATATTTTACGTTTCCACGCCATTATTTGGCCGGCAATGCTTATTGCAGCAGGTGTTGAATTGCCTAAAATGATATTTGCACATGGCTGGTGGACAAGTGAAGGTAAAAAAATGTCGAAGTCATTTGGTAATGTGATTGACCCGAAAGAAATTACTGAAGCTTACGGCCGTGACCAAGTGCGTTACTTTATTATGCGTGAGATATCATTCGGCAGTGACGGTGACTTTTCTAAGAAACGCCTTATAGAACGCATTAATAGTGACCTTGCAAACAGCCTGGGTAATTTATTCCAGCGTGTACTTTCTATGGTGGCTAAAAACTGTGATGGAACCGTACCAAAATATAATGATCTGAGTGCAGAAGACAAAGCTTACATGGCTCATTTTGAAGGCATTGTTGAAAAGGTGCGTGCGGATATTGAAGTACTTGCCTTCCACAAAGCACTTGAAAAAACATGGTTTTTAATTCATGAAGCAAATAAGTATATGGACGCAATGCAACCTTGGATGCTGAAAAAAGAAAACCCTGAACAAATGGCACATGTATTACGTATTTTGATGGAAAGCTTTAGATATATTACAGCGCTGATTAAGCCGTTTATGCCTGAATCGGCTGAGAAGTTTGAACAGCAACTTAATTGGTCGTTTTCATCATACGCTGAAGTGGAAGAGGGTGGTTTCTTTAAACTACCTGAAGGTGGCGCTATTGATAAACCAACAGGTGTCTTTATGCGCATTCAAGACGAGGTGGCAGCTTAATGTTAAATCTAGAAGAACTTACAATTGTTGATTCACACTGTCACCTTGACGATGATAGATTTAAAGACGAACCTATTGAAGAAATTCTTAAGCGTGCGTCTGACGTAGGTGTTAAATATATCCAAAGTATTGGTACCACAAAGGCCGATTTTGAAATTATTCAACCACTTGCTGAAAAACATAAAAATTTATTTTGCTCCTACGGTATTCACCCACACAATGTTGAAACTGATTTTGTTGAACTAGAAGAAATTTTAAAACAGGCGAAACGTAAAAAGGTAATTGCCATTGGTGAAACAGGGCTGGACTATTTTTACGATAATGCCCCAAGAGACTTGCAAATTAAAAGCTTTAAAATACACCTTGAAGCCGCAAGGCAGCTTGATTTACCTGTGATTATCCACAGCCGTGAAGCAGAAGAAGATACCATTGAAATATTAAACGAAGCGCTTTCTAAGGGGCCAATGCGTCTCCTTTTTCATTGTTTCAGCTCGAATACAAAGCTTGGTGACTATGCTATTGAAAAAGGAATTTATCTATCTGCTTCAGGCATTATTACCTTCAAAAAAACAGAAGGTATTCAAGATTGTTTTAGAAAAGTGCCGCTTGATCAAGTGTTGGTTGAAACAGATGCTCCTTATCTTGCACCTGTGCCACATAGGGGCAAAAGAAACGAACCGGCATTCACACGCAATGTTCTGGAAAAGCTTTCTGAAATTAAAGGGTTAACCCCATCTGAAGTTGCTGATGCGACAACAAATAACTTTTTTAACTTGTTTAGCAAGGCTGTAAGATAGATAATTGTACTTATGTTAATAAGTTTACAAAATTCAACACCTATAGAAAATTATAAAGCGCTCACAGGGGCTGTTTTACCACGTCCACTTATGTGGATACTTACCGAAGGTGAGAAAGGCTGTACGGTGGCCCCTTATTCTTTTGTAAATATCGTTTCAACAGAACCACCTTTTATATCAATAGCCTTTGGCCGTAAAACAAACGAAACAGAATTAAGTGGTACGCTTAAAACACTGAGTAAAACAGGTAAAGCTGTACTTCACTTAACAACGAACAAGCATTTAGATAGCCTTCAAAAAAGTGCAGTAAAAGGTGCTTTTGTTCTAGATGATGAAAATTTAACAAGAGAGCTGGATAATTATCCGCCACGTATTAAAGATTGCCCTGTGGCGCTCTTTTGTGAGTTTTATGATATAATAGATATTGAATATGCGAATACGCACTTAGCTATTTGTACTGTGACACACATATATAAAGAAGAAGGTGCATCAGTCGAGATGCTTGAACCTCTTACATGTGTAGGTGAAAGTGGCATAATAACATTGAAAAACGAAGGCTAAATTAATGAAAACTTATTCTGGTGATCACACTCAAGGTTGTCACAAATGCGGCGGTTTTCCAGGCAGTCTAAAAACACCTGTTACCAAGCTTATACAATGTTTACAATGTGGTTTTTTTACATGTAACAAACACCTTAAAGGTGGTTTTTCTAAAATTTGCCCAAACTGTGGCGGTGGGGGTAAAAACTTAAGACAGGTGATGAATAAACAGTCTCATCAGCGCACAAAATCTGGTGGTATGCCCGGACACGTTGCAGCTAAAACGCAAGCTAAAAAAGATGATTTATCGGAAGCAGTGGCAGATGAATCAAGCACCTTTGGTGGTGGAGGTCCAACATCTGGCTCTTTTTCTGGCGCATCATCCAGCGAGCAGAGTGATAGTAAAAGTGAAGGAAATAAAAAGGCTTCACCTTCAGGCACGCAAGGGCCTGTATCTGACTCACGCGTGGAAGAGGCGATGGTTTCTTCTGTTAAAAAAGATGTGGATACATTAAGAAATCAAATGGATTCTCTGCATGAGTTGGCAACTGTAACAAAGCAAGAGTTGTCTATTTTACGCGAAAATTCTGAGAGAGAAAGTCAACATACAGAATTGCTTGTTGAAGAACATATAGACAGCGAACAGTCGTTAGATGACCTACTTAAAAGTAATGATAATGACATCGCTACGCCTTTGACATCAACAATAAGCCAAATTACTGTCGATGATGAAGAGCATGATGAATCTATTGATTTTGAAGCCTTGGCGCAAATTGACCAATTACTTAAAGAACAAGAACAAGGTATTTCTTTAACTAAAAAAATTATTGCCGACAGCTATTTTAGGGTTGAAAGTCAAGAAGGGCTCAATACTTGTAAGGACTATCTTTTTAATGGGAAGGGCAGTATCCATATTCTTTCAGTAGAGGCTTCTGAAACAAAAATTATAAGAGACCTTCAAGTTATTATAAAAGAAAAAGAACATATTTTTGCGGCAACAGCTTTTACGCCTAAAAGTATTCAAAATGGAAAAAAACCAGATATAAATGAACTTAAATCTCTGCTTAATAAAAAGAAAAAATTTATTGCTATAGGTGAAATTATGCTCGATTTACATTTTTCGCCACACACAATTGCAATACAAAAAGAGATGTTTATTGAACAGGCTATGCTTTCTGTAGAAAAAAATATGCCTCTCTTTATTTCGTCTAAAAAGGCAGATGCAGAAGTTTATCAATTGTTAAATAAATTACGTAATGACGGCGTGAAAGTACAAGGTATTATCGTACCTATTGTCCGCACGGTTGAAATGTTCCAAATGGTACTTGATCACGGTTTCCATTTACTGTTAAGGCCAGAAATTACACATGATAACGAAGATCTCTACAGAGAGTGTTTAAAAGAACTACCTATAGAAAAGTTATTGCTTGCAAGTGGTGTGGAAATTAGCCCGCCTAAAAAGTATTTTGGACGCTGGAACTCTCCTAAATATATCAATGAAACAATTACATATGCAGCCGACATGTTTAAAATAGAGCCAAATGCCTTTATTAAACAAATGTCTATTAACTTCAATAAGTTATTTAATTCAGACCCTGAAGCTGGGGACGATGAATTTGATTTTACACCAACAGCAATGAATCCAACACTTACAATGACAGAAGAAAAGCTTCTTGATAATGATGTTGATGAAGACGGTGATGAGCTCTTTATTAAAGAAATAAATGACTATGCATTGGTGGGTAATATTTACTTTGACCGTGACCATAGACTATTAATTTACACGCCCAAGGAAGGTTTTATAGGGTCTGATAAATTTATATATACAGTCACAGATGGACGAGGTGGCTTTGACACGGCCACTGTAACCATTAATGTTGCCAGAGAATATACAGAAAATGATGCAGAAAATGCATAGCGGCCCTTGTAATTACTCCATTCATAACCACATATAAGTAATAATAAACAGAAATAAGGGCTTTTATGGATCTTTTTAGAACATTAATGAATGCACAGGGCGGTAATAAAGGCTTTCATAAAGTTTTTTCAAAGGCTAAAAAGCTTGCGAAGGCAGCAAGAAGTTTTAATAAAAATAAACAATCTTTTGCAGCTAAAATTCAAAAAGTTACAAAACTTAAAAGTTCGATTCATGAACACAAACAAACGCTTTCTGATACAAAGCAGGGTTATATTGCTTTAGATGAAAAAAAAGAAATACTCACAAAAGCTAACGAGCAAAAAAAGTTTTTTGAAGCTCAAGGGGTGAAAGTACGTCTTAAAGACGAGGTCCTTGCCTTACATCAAGATATTGCCGAGTCCTCATTTCAACAAAAAAACGCACCTAATTTTGAAGACATCAATCAAAATATTGCGGATAATTCTATTGAACTTAAAGAAAAATTGGCAGAAATTAGGCCTGAAGCTGCTTTTAAAATGGTCGAAAAATTATCCCATTTAGTGACATCAAAAAACATCAATAAAGATGAAGTCATGACACAGTTAAATGATATAAAAAGTCGTATACTTGACCATGTGTCTGTGGAAGACTTTCAAACTTTGAATAATATTAAAGACAATGTTATTTCTGCATATCCTGGCTTGGCCGACAATTTAAAGAGTGGTGATATTTTTGCGTTAAATGAAGATACCATGGAAGCCCTTGCAGATAAAAAATTTGATACAGTTCAAAAGCGTGCAACCACATTAGATGATAACAATGAAGTTGTTGTGGCAGGCGTTGAGCCACAAGCTGAAAAATCATTCACAACCAATGAATTATTGCATGGTACAGTCACAAAGGCGTATACAGAAGTACAGCATGAGGGAAAAGAGGGTGGTGATGTTTTGTCTGTTCATATGAGTGATGATTTACTAAAAGTTTCTATACAACAGCATGATGATGTCGATATTTATATGTCAGAAAGCCCCGAATCACAAAAAGTTGAATCACAGGAATTTATGACTGTAGCAAAAGAATTATCTGAGCGCATTCATCCTCAGCAATTTGATATGGACCAAAACCTGATGGCCGAAATATTGACGCAGACAAACAGTGAAGAAAAACAAATGCCTTCATTAGGTAATATGGATATAGATATAGACGATAATAACCCGAAAATAAATAATATTGATGATATCGAATTTGACCAAAGTTTGACTTTGAGTATCAAGTAAAATAATTAAGGGGGAATACGCACACTTCACATACAAACCAACACTTAACATAATATTAATTATGCGAAGCTGAGTGTGGGTTTGAATAAATAATTTAATGTTATATGGTTTAAAGGCTATTAGGTGTAAATGCCTTTTTTTCTGCCGAATTATTTAAAATAGACATAATCGTTGTAACCTCTTCATCAAAATCAACATGTGTCATGTGAATGTTGTTAATGACATTAGAAATGGACCCCACTGGTAAGAAATATATTTCAGGTGGTTCCATTGTGCCATCCATAATGGTCTGACGGTAATTATTATTTTGTAGGCTCATTTCGTTGTGAATAGTATTGGCCGCACTTTGCAAGTATTCGTCTCGCGTATATTTTAAATCTGTATTCAATTCAAACAACCAGTAAGATTTGCCGTTTTCCACGTGATCACCGATTAAGTACTCACGGATATGAAAATTATAATTTACTAATGTTTTATTGATACTTTCAATAAGTTTTTCCATTAAATGTGGGTTTATATGTTCGGAAAAATAATCTAAATTCATGGTATGGCCTTTGTAAACAAAGACAAATGGCTCAATTGAATGCACTTTTATAATAATTTCTGTATTAAAGCCGAGCAAACCAGATTTGTTAGATATTGCTACGACATATTCTTTATCAGCTTTTACCTGTCCTGCATATTTTCGACGGAAATGTCGTTTGAGAGTACCATTAGATTTTAAATCTTCTACAGGTATAAATTCATAAAACACACCTTCTCTATCGCTTAGAGTTAAAAGGCCTTTTTCATATAAATTAGCTTGATAAGCCATTAAGCCTGATGGGTGAGCGAGTATCTCCATTTGTTTGCAAGCCATCCCCTCTAAAAATGTAGAGATGGATTGTTTGTAAGGTGCTATATTTTCACCGTAATGGGCAATAACTTTTATATTAGGGCAAATTTTACGCAGCGGTATAAAGTGCCCTTCCCTTTGCGCTAAAATAAGAGACATTTCAGAAAGTATTTGTGGACGTACAAAAAGCACTTCAACCTTATCGCCTAAGTCTTCTAAGCTATTTAGAAACGCATGTACTTTTTGGTAATTACTATTACCAATAGCGTTGAATTTACTTAGTTTAGGTTCCATCATTTTTTTGATTTTACGGCTTGCAAACCCTTGCCTTATTAAATGGAAACTACCAACAACCATGTCGGATTGTGTGCCAAATTTTACATCATCAAAAACATGGAAAATTTTACCGCGTACTTTTTCAAGCCCTGCAATTTCACCTTTTGCTAATTTTTCTTCAATCATAAATGAATTGACCAACATATCCTTAGACGCAGGGAACGCAGTGTCTTGGTGAATTGCAACACGCAGGTCTGACTTATTGCATATAATTTGCGGGTAACTTAAAACACTTACATCACTGGCGCGGATATCACCTGTAATTGCACGCAACATATTAAGATAACTCATAATGTTACCGACAGGCACATTTTCTACAAAATCATCATAAAGTATACTCCACTGAGATTCATACAGTAAATGTTGGATATTTAAATGTTTGAACAACGCACTTTTATTAATATTTTTTAATATATCTTTAAGTATAATTTGCTGACCTTGGGTAAAGCTTGTAGTTTTTTTCATATTATTTAAACCTCCCTACTCACTTTGTACTTTTAAAGTCGTTCATACTCTTGTTCGTCATAGCTTCGCAGAGCGCCTTAATGTTGGCTTCTGGTTTAGAGATGTGATAGCCCTGAGCCATATCAATGCCTAATTCATCAAGTATTTGAAGTATATTTTCATTTTCAACAAACTCCGCAACGGTTTTTAGGCCAAGGCCACGTGCAAGGTCTACAATTGCTTTAACAAATACACGGTCTTTTTCAGAATTTTCTAGTGGTAAAATAAAGCTCCCATCAATTTTAATGCAGTCAACATTAAGGTGTTTGATGTAATTAAACGAAGAGTATCCTGTACCGAAATCATCGAGTGAGAATTTGAAGCCCATGTTTTTTAATGTTTCGATGAAGGCTTGAATTTTCTCCAACTCTTTAATTTCTGAAGGGTCGTGCATGACAGCGGTTTCAGTTATTTCAAAGGTTATTGATTCAGGGTCGAAACCTTTTTTCTTGTATTTGTTAACGAGTTTTTCAAGTGCAACGACTATTTCATGATCACCAATAGACATACCGGAAAGGTTTATAGAAAGGTGATAGATAAGCCCTTCTTTTTTATGTTTGACGAATTCTTTCATACATCTTTCGACAACACAGATATCAAGCTTTTTAATAAGCCCATATTTTTCTGCGGCTTCAATGAATAAACCTGGTGGTACAAGGTTGCCCTCTTCATCACGTATGCGAATAAGAGCTTCAAAATAAGGTATGCCTTCGTCACCCTTTTTAGGGATAATAGGTTGGTAAAACATTTCAAAATCATCACTTTCGAGCACATTACGTAAACGTTCAACAGATTTTAAATGTGCTTTAATGGTGTCTTTGCGATCAACAACACTATTAGACCCCTTATCACCAGTATCCTGACCTTCACCGTAAATATATAGCCTGTTTCTTCCCAGCTCTTTCGCTCGGTACATTGCCAGATCGGCACTCATAAGGAGGCTATTACAGTCTCTATCTTCTTGTGGATAAGTAATCATACCGATACTCATGGTACAGTGTATAGTTGACCCTTCATAAGGGACGCGTAAAGAATCTAGTTTATCAATAATTTTCTGCACTTTGATTTTAGATCTATTGATGTCAATATTATGCATAATAATACCAAATTCATCACCACCTAAGCGCGCGCAAATATCTGTAGATCGTACGTTTTCACTCAAAACTTCGGCAACAGCGCGAATGAGGGCATCACCCGCATCGTGACCATAAGTATCGTTAACACTCTTAAATTGGTCAAGGTCAATAAATAGTAGAACGCCTTGTGTTTTATGGCGCTTAGCAAGACTTAGTGTGCGCTCTAGTTCTTCGGTGAAACGTGCACGGTTTAACAAGCCAGTAAGGTGGTCGGTTGTTGCCAGGCGGAACATGTTTTCACGGTCAATTTTACTTGTGGTTATATTTGTTGAAGCACCCCTATAGCCGACAAAATTTTGCTTTTCATCAAAAATAGGTACGGCAGAAATACGTAAGCAAATGCGCTCACCGTCTTTTGAATTCGTCCAAAATTCAATGTCTCTATATGGCTGGCGTCTGGCGACACGACTTTCAATAAGTTCTCGTGTCATGTCACTATTTTTACTAAATAAAGCGTCTAATTTCATGCGCCCAATCATCTCTTCAGCGCTGTAGCCGAGTGTTTGTTTGATGCCAGGTGAGATATAACTAAATTCAAATTTGTCATCTACTTCCCATAGCCAATCAGCAGATGAATCGGCAAAGTCTCTGAAACGTTGTTCACTTTTAGCCAGTTCATCGGCATATTCTTTACGGCGTGAAATATCACGGCAATGAATGACAATACCTGTCAAGTTCCAGTCGGCACTATAAAAACCTTTTGTGACAGCTTCTATGTAAACCCACTTGCCATTTTTATGACGCAGACGGAAAGTAATTTCATCGCTGCCTGCATTTTCAATGATTTTTTGAATGGACGACGCGTAAGCCGCTATATCATTTTCGTGAATATATTCAAGGAATGACTTACCTTTAAGTTCTTCTCTCGAATAACCCAAAATGCGGTGATAAGCGCTATTCGTATAGTCAAGTTTGCCATCTAACGTTAAAATGGTGATAAGGTCATAGGCATTATCGGTGATAACACGAAAACGTCGACTCGCTTGTTCAAGCTCGTTTGTGCGTATAATAACTTGTTCATGGACAATTCTTGAAACATTACGTTGTCTAAAGAAAACCCAAATAGCACAAGTTGTTAGAAATAAAGTTACAGAAAGCACTAAAACGCCGGTATCCCGGTCGGTATGAGAAAGTATAACCCCGCTCCACATCGCTAAGCTAACTACTAAAAGTAGCGTAAAACCAGCAATGATAGTCCAAGGTAATAATCTAGACCTACTTGTCTTTTTCACGGTAATGCATTTACCTTATTGTTTTCTTATTATATATGATTTTAGCATCTTCAGCCTTATTACCAAAGGTTTTCTTATAAAAATAGCCAAAATTTGCGTATTTACGCGCTTTTTTATACTTAAATCATTGATATTATACACGCCTACCCCCATAATATCATATAAGGGAGGGGAATTGATGATTCCTATAAACAACGCAGCTGCGGCATCTAGTGTCGTTCAAACAACGGTTGGTAGGCGTGACGATGTGTCTCAGTCTAAAGTTGTGAGCGCTACTGTAACGGAAGATGAGGCAGCTGTTTCGGCCAAAAGGTCTGAATCTACGAAGGTGGTTAAAGAAACCGACAAGGTACAAGCGAAGCCACGCGATGAAGAGCGTAGCGCTAAAGACCAAAGTGAAGGCCATGAAGAAAAACGTGGTAGCCTGACTGATGTTTATATTTAAATATTAATTTCTCTTACTAAGTCGTGATTTTAACCCCGCTTCGGTGGGGCTTTTTTATTTGATTAACGCTTTTGCCTTGATATGTATACAGGTATATGAGATAAATGTTGTCATTAATAAAATATCTCTTATCTTTTCCGTGGACTTATTCTAAGTATCACGATTTATATTAAGGAGACTATTATGCCGAACTTCTCAGAATTTTTTGAAAATATAAACGCGGTTAATTCTACCCCTGTAGAGCCAAATATGGATTGGCTACCTAGGCAAATTTCATACGTAGTAACTTCTATAGAAGCCGAATTGGCTACAATGACCAAGTTTGAAAGTGGTGATAAAATTCACGTACGTTTAAACAATTGCGCAATTGCACCAGAAACAACAGTTATCGTAACAAAAAATTTAAATCGTAAAGGTTTTAATGTTGAAATTAAGGCTAATTTTATGTGTGATTCTAGAGGGTCAGAAGAATGGACAACTTACATTAACTTAACAGTTACTTAATTTTAGGTTAAGAATAAATAACGAACAAAAGTCATTTGTGATGTAATGCCCTAACGGGTACTGCGTTACGACTGGCTTTTTTATTTGCCTTAAATGTGATAGCATTCGGCTTAAATTATGGTAAAAATATAAGAAGTAAATGATGAGCGAAATTGAGTGTGTTAAAGAGTTCTGGAACGAAGCATCCTGCGGCGAGGATCTATACTTAGCAGAACAAACGAAGGAAGGTTACCTTGCGCAGTCAAGAGAACGTTACCGCCTTGAACCTTATATTTTAGATTTTGCTAATTTTAGAGGCTATGAAGGTAAGAAGGTTTTAGAAATTGGCCTTGGCCTTGGTGCCGATCACCAAAACTTTGCCGAAGCAGGTGCGAAACTTACAGGTATTGACCTGACAGAGCGTTCTGTTAAGCATACTCAAAAACGTATGGAACTCATGGGGTTAAATTCAACAGTTGAGCAAGGTAATGCTGAAGCTTTAAATATAAAAGATGAAAGCTTTGACCTTGTCTATTCATGGGGTGTTCTGCATCACAGCCCTAATACGCCGCAATGTATAAAAGAAGTTTATCGTGTTTTAAAAGCAGGTGGCAAAACAAAAATAATGATTTACTACAAGTATTCATTTGTTGGTTTAATGCTATGGGCAAGATACGGCCTCTTAAAAGGTAAACCACTCACAACACTTGAAAAGATTTACGCCGATTACTTAGAAAGCCCTGGCACAAAAGCTTATTCTAAAACGGAAGCGAAAGCTATTTTTACAAATGCTGGTTTTAAAGATATAAAAATAGAAACAGTGCTAACCCATGCGGACCTTTTGGAATCAGCCGCTGGGCAGCGTCATCGTGGCGGCCTTTTAAGCTTTGCCAAAAAAGTGTGGCCACGCGGGCTTATAAAAGCCGTCTTCCCAAATTTTGGTTTATTTATGATGGTAGATGCGCAAAAATAAACACCAACCCTTGTAATATATAAATATTTCCCTATAACTAAGTCTAAGAATATTATTTTTCTTACCGTTTTTATGTGAACTTATGATGGTTCACCATCACTTGAGGACATTACTATGTTACTTGATAAAACCCCAACGCCAGCTGAAATGGCAATATATTGGCAAACACTTAAAACACCTAAAACACTTGAAGACCTTGCAAGAGAGCTTCAACAAAAGTGCTTTAAGGCGATAAAAGAAAGCAGTTTAGATCAAATGAAGCGCGGTATTCAAATTAAGCTTGTGGATAGTCAAGGTAAAACTGATATTTACGTTCCTGTTATGTTAGCGCTAGAGCGCATGGGTTGGTTTGTAGACCACAGTGTACTTTATTCTACATTAGATATCTGTTTACCTTCATAGCCATCGTATCGAATTTAAAGCACTCTTCCGGTTTTTTTTTTATGATCACCCTCGCCTAAAACTCTATTTAAAGCATTTTTAATATTTTTACACACCGCTTTAAAAAGCCTGAGATTAAAATTAAGGCATCTAAAACGCCATTTAAAGCGTTTTCGTTAAAAATTGCATAAATTTTGTGCTATAGTTCCTCTGTTATAAAAAATTAATGAATTATATAGTAAGGTTTATAAATGGCTGAGTTTATCCAAGAAAAAGGCGTAGAACATATCTCCATCGTTGATGAGATGAAAAATTCCTATATGGAATATGCAATGAGCGTTATTGTTGCACGTGCACTACCCGACGTACGTGACGGTTTAAAGCCTGTTCACCGCCGTATTCTATTTGCTCAGCATGAACTGAACAACTACTGGAACCGCCCTTACAAAAAATCTGCACGTGTTGTCGGTGACGTTATGGGTAAATATCACCCACACGGTGACCAAGCTATTTATGATTCACTTGTACGTATGGCTCAAGACTTTTCCATGCGCTTACCACTTGCAGACGGCCAAGGTAACTTTGGTTCTATGGATGGCGATAAAGCTGCCGCAATGCGTTATACAGAAGTACGTATGGCTAAGTCAGCGCACTCTATGTTACAAGATATCGACAAAGACACGGTTGATTTTGCCCCTAACTATGATGGTAACGACCAAGAGCCGACTGTGCTCCCTGCCCGTTTCCCTAACCTACTTGTAAACGGTACGTCTGGTATTGCGGTTGGTATGGCTACAAATATTCCGACGCACAACCTGGGTGAAGTTGTTGACGCAACAATTCACATGGTTGATAACCCTAGCGCTGACGATGACGATATCGCACAATTTATTCTAGGGCCTGACTTCCCAACTGGTGGTACTTGCCTTGGTATGGCTGGTATTAAAACAGCCATTGCTGACGGTCGTGGTTCTGTTGTTATCCGTGCTAAAACACACATTGAAACGGACGCACAAACAAGCCGTCAAACTATTGTAGTTGACGAAATGCCTTACCAAGTTAACAAAGCGACTATGGTTAAACGTATCGCTGAGATGGTTCAAGAAAAAGCCATTGAAGGTATTAGTGACCTACGTGACGAGTCTGACCGTGACGGTGTACGTGTTGTTGTTGAACTAAAACGTGACGCCAATGCTGAAGTTGTTCTTTCTCAACTTCTAAAGCACACGTCAATGCAAACATCATTCTCATACAACATGCTGGCTATTGATAACGGTCGCCCTGTTTTAATGGGTATGCGCCAAATTTTACGTTGCTTCATTAACCACCGCGAAGAAGTTATTCGCCGTCGTACACGCTTTGAACTTAACAAAGCCCGCGCCCGCGCACATATTTTAGTTGGTCTAGCGACTGCTGTTGCAAACATTGATGAAATTATCAAAATTGTACGTAACTCTCTTAACCCAGCTGAAGCTAAAATTGAGCTCATGGGTAAATCATGGGACGCTAAAGAAGTGATGCCTTTGATGGAGCTTTTAGGTGAACCTATACGTGACGATAGCACTTGCAGCATGAGTGATATTCAAGCACAAGCTATTTTGGACCTTCGCCTACACCGCCTTACAGGATTAGAACGTGATAAGATCCAAGCTGAAGCAAACGAAATTGCAGCTATTATCAGTGAATTGGTTGAAATTCTTTCAAACCGCTTGCGTCTTCTAAGTATTCTGAAAGAAGAACTACTTGAAGCGAAAGAAATGTTTGATACTCCTCGTCGTACTGTGATTATGGAAGGTAGCGCCGATGTTGATATTGAAGACCTTATCAAGCCAGAAGACATGGTTGTGACAATTTCTACTGACGGTTACGTTAAACGCCAACCAATGGACGACTACCGCGCACAACGCCGTGGCGGTAAAGGTAAGTCAGCTGCTAACATGAAAGATGAAGAACAAATTCAAGACTTCTTCATTGCCAACACACACTCACCATTATTGTTCTTTACGACATCTGGTAAAGTTTATAAATTGAAGGTTTACACATTACCTATCGCATCTCGTGGTGCCCGTGGTAAAGCCTTTGTAAACTTACTACCATTAGAAAAAGACGAAAAAGTAATGAAGGTTGTTCGTATCCCACGTGATATGGACGAATGGGAAGGCCAAGTGTTGATGTTTGCGACTGAACGTGGACTTATCCGTAAAACACCACTTACAGCTTTCAACAACGTTTACCAAAATGGTATCCGCGGTATTTCATTAAACGAAGGTGATTCACTGATTAACGTTTGCCTTGCAGACGAAAATGAGGGCGATATCCTTATTAACAGTGCAAATGGTAAAGCGGTACGTTTTGCTAACAATTCATTACGTACAATTGCGAGCCGTACGGCGTTTGGTGTGAAGGGTATTACACTTAAAGATGATGACAAACTTGTAAGCGCTGACGTTATCCACGGTGAAGACTTGCCATACATTCTAACGGTAACAGAAAACGGTTATGGTAAGCGTACACGTTGTGAAGACTTCCCTGCGAAGAGCCGCGGTACGATGGGTGTAATTGCAATTAAAACAAGTGACCGTAATGGCCCTGTTATTGCTTCGCTACCAGTTGGTGAAGGTGATCACGTGATGATTGCAACAACCGACGGGCAAGTTATCCGTATGACAATGGACGATATTAGTATCATTAGCCGTAACACCCAAGGTGTGACGCTGTTTAAAACAGATGGTGCTAAAGTTTCTTCAGTGTCTCGTATTTCTGCTGAAAGCATGATCGAAGACGAAGTTGAAGAAGGTGTTCTTATGGACGAAGACGGTAACCCTATCCAAACAACTGAAGGTGAAGTAAGTGAAAGCGTTATTGCTGATGCCACTAGTGGCGAAGCTACCGAAACTTCTGCTGAAATAGAAGAACCAACTGAAGCTTAACTTCTAGCTAACTTAAAGAGCCTCGCTTTTAGCGGGGCTTTTTGCCATTCATGGCCTTCATTCTTTACACCAACCTCTTTTTAATGTATACCTTTGAATTGAAATAGAAAACCTAAGCTTTTTACATTCATATTTACCTTTTGGAGGTAATATTATCTCAAACATTAATATGTTTTTATATATCTTTGCGGCACTTTCATCTATTTGGGTAGCTATCCAAGTATTACCAGTAACCTTTGCAGGGAGCTATGATCAAATGCTTGAACGCTGGAAAAAGCGTTCAGCTTTTACACAAAACCTTGGCGGAATTGCCACAATATTAACGATTATAGCGTTAATTATTCTACCTATATTTAAGGTTGATTTTACCCTTGCTGTTTGGGAGGCTATAACGCCAAGGCTTTTTGTTGTAATGAGTTTTTTTACAATTTACGCTCGCCACTGTATGTACCTAGCAAGTAAAAAAAATGACGATTAATTTGAAATATCGAAAGTAAAAAGCCTCCTTGCGGAGGCTTTTTGTCACTTGTGACTTTTAACTTAAAAGTACTAAGATGCTTTTTCTTTTTCTTTTTCTTTTGCTTTAGCTTTAGGTTTGATTTTTGCTGCCGCTTCACCAGCCACTGCCGCTTTAATTTGCACTTCAAGCGCTTCAGCTTTTTCTGGGTTTTCTAGTAGCCAGTTTTTAGAGTTCTCTTTACCTTGACCAATACGTTCGCCGCCGTAGCTAAACCAAGCACCGGCTTTTTCAACAAGGTCGTATTTAACACCCATGTCAATAAGCTCACCCGTTTTAGAAATACCTTCACCGTACATAATTTCAAACTCAACTTGTTTGAATGGCGGTGCTACTTTGTTTTTAACAACTTTAACACGTGTGGCGTTACCAACAATTTCATCTTTGTTTTTAATGGCACCAATACGACGAATGTCAAGGCGTACTGAAGAGTAAAACTTCAAGGCGTTACCACCTGTTGTCGTTTCTGGGTTACCAAACATAACACCAATTTTCATACGAATTTGGTTAATGAATATAACCATGCAATTTGTGCGGTTAATTGTACCTGTTAGCTTACGTAATGCTTGTGACATTAAACGTGCTTGCAAGCCCATGTGTGAATCACCCATGTCGCCTTCAATTTCTGCTTTAGGTGTAAGAGCGGCAACAGAGTCAATAACAACAAGGTCAATAGCACCACTACGTACAAGGGTATCAACAATCTCGAGTGCTTGTTCACCATTGTCAGGCTGAGAAACAATAAGGTCTTCAACAACGACACCAAGGTTTGCAGCGTAAGTTGTGTCAAGTGCGTGCTCGGCATCAACAAAGGCGCATGTGCCACCAGCTTTTTGACATTCAGCAATAGCGTGAAGTGTGAGTGTTGTTTTACCTGACGATTCAGGACCATAAATTTCAACAATACGACCTTTCGGTAAACCACCTATACCAAGGGCGATATCTAGGCCAAGTGAACCAGTAGAAACAGCTTCAATATTTGAAACGGCTGCACCGTCCTTCATGTTCATTACGGTACCTTTACCAAACTGTTTTTCAATTTGGCTAATAGCAGCGTCAAGTGCTTGTTGTTTATTCATTATGGTCACCTTTTGTTTCAGCATTAAAATTACATAAGAATATTAGCATTTATAATGCTTATTAACAAGTATAACAGTAAAGTTTTTTAAGATGTAATTTGTATAACAAAGTTTAGATTTAATAATGATTAAATGGTGTAAATGCTTGATTTGTTGCAAGGTGTATAAAATATATTTTGTTTGTATCTTTCTTATATCCTTTTAAATCTTATACAATTAATCTAGTAAATAAAGGATTGTATAAAGATGATTGAACTCAATAAACAAAGTGATGATAATTATGAAATTAAACTTGAGAAATCGTTTGATTTTGAAAACCACGGAGACTTTAGGTTTTATGTCAAAAAAATTATTGATGCGGATGCAAAGAAGCTTTCTATTAATTTTCAAGATGTAGAATATATAGACTCATCAGCCCTTGGTATGTTGATGCTTGCAAAGCATGAAACAGATCAACATAATTGTGAACTTCAACTTTCAAATGTAAAAAACGGCCATGCGAAGGATGTGCTTAACCTTGTTAAGTTTAATCAAATATTTACAATTTGCGAAATATAAAATATGGAAATAATGCATTTTGATTATGATGCAGAATGTAATGCGCAGGTTGTAGAGAAACTTGCGCAATACAAAGATAAATTTTGTGTGCCAGATGGAAATATAAACCCGGAATTCACACTGAAATACATTGATAGCCTTGAAGGTATAGAAAATTTATCTCCTAGCTATGGATTATATATTATTGCCAGTAATCTATTTACAAGTATGGCTAAATTATTGGATCTGCCCTCACCAGAGGGAGAGCATATTCTAACCATTGTTGGTGAAAGTAAATTGCTTTATTCGTCTAAATTTTCTTTAATGATAAGTCAGTTTTTATATTCTGAAGCGTATTTGTCAAAATCACAATCGCAACGGTACTTTACTGCGGTACAGGAAGGCCTGTTGAATGCAATCGAACATGGAAACCTTGGTTTAAGCCGTAAAAAGACAGAAAGCATACAACAAAATAACTGGTTTGATACATACCATGGCTTATCCAAGAACGTCTTAAACAATAAATCTTTTGGTGGGAAATTAATTGTATTTCAGTGTTACCTAAATGAAAGTCATATTGTTAGCCATATTGTTGATGAAGGTGAAGGCTTTGCATTTAAGAAATGTAATTTGAAAAATACAGAAAATTTACCACATGGCAGAGGGCTAGAGCTGGTTAAAAATATCGCGGATGAGCTTTCCTTTAAAGGTTGTGGGAATTGCATGGAATTTAAACTATTAGCAAAATTTACTGAAAATCATGCATTCAGCCAAAAGTTACATATTGAATCTTTACAATATTCAACCAAAATTTTAATTGTTGATGATGAGCCTTCCAATTTAAAAATTGCAGAGTTTCATCTAAAATCAGCTGGTTACAAGAATATTCATTTAGCAATATCAGGCGAGGAAGCCTTAAAAATAGCAGGTGAAATTATACCAGACCTCATAATTTTAGATATTATAATGCCTGGCATTAACGGCTTTAAAACCTTTAGAAAAATAAAACAATTAGAGCGTTGTGCCAACATACCAATTTTATTTTTTACAGGTTTAGATGATGTGAAAAACAGAGTAAAAGGTTACCGTTTAGGTGCTGTTGATTATGTAACAAAACCCATTCAACCCAATGAGCTTGTTGCCAGAGCTAATGTGCATGTTCAATATAGCGTCATGCTTAAGTCATTGAATAAAAGCCTCGATAGAATTCAAAAAGACCTAAACCGTGCGAAGGTTTCTCAGTTGGACTTGTTGCCAAGTAAGGACGACATTGAAATGTTGCAGGTGAAATATAAACTTGATATAAATTCTTGTTTTTGCACCTGCGAAGAGCTTGCAGGAGATTATTGGACGGTTTTTGACATTGGTTGCGGCAAATTGGGTATCATCCTTGCTGACTTTGCAGGGCACGGCATTGCGGCTTCTCTCAATACAGTGCGTTTGCATGCATTAGTACAAGGCGCATCAAAATTATATAATAACCCCGAGCAGTTTATATTTTATATCAACACTAAGTTAAAAAAACTCATTTCTTTGGAATCTTTTGCAACTTTTGTTTATGTCATATTTGATACTTATACAGGTGACCTCACATATATTGGCTGCGGTAACCCACCTATTGCCATACTACCGAACGACAGTTTAAAAAAATGTCGTTACTTGTCATGCATGGGGATACCTTTGGGCCTTGTTGATAACGATGTATTAGAATTAAACATTAAACATGATAAAATTACAAAAGGTGAAAGTCTCTTTCTCTTTAGTGACGCCCTTATCGAAACTGTACACGCAAACACGCAGGAAATGTGGTGTGAAAAAGGGCTGCAAAAAGAATTGAATAAATTGAATTTGAATAATAAAACTTCTAAACTTCAAGATATTTTAGATGTTCATAATGCTACTGCTCAAATGCCTTTGAAGGATGACTTAACTTTGGTACATATTAATTATAGAGATGGTAAGGCTAGTAAGGAATTTCTTCATAACTATACTTCCTCTGACGCATTACACTCAGAGCTCGCGGAGTGACTTGACCAAGGCTTATCATACGGGGGCCTACAGGTTCAGCCAGTACGAAAGTTGTGTCCTCTATTTGAAGTGCATAATCATTTTTGCCCTTACTATAGTCAAAGCCAACAAGTGCATGACCTGGTACATAAATAACAACGATACGTGCATAAGGGTAAATATTACGCATAATCGCTGCAAACATTACACTTTTAGAATCGCAGTCCCCTTTGTTGCCGTGAATAAGCCCATAAGGTGTTTGAAACCCTGCACCATTTGAACTACGTGCATCTTCTAGTGTGTCGTATGGGATAGACTGAATGAAGTGAAGTACATGGTTTGTAATTTCTCTCGAACTGCGCCCTCTTACCTCGTCTAATAAAGCCTTTGCTACGGGGCGCATTGCAATGACATAACGTTTTGCAATTTTTCCATGTGCGGGTCGAATGCTATTGTTTTTTGCATTGTAATTGTAGTAACGCTTTTTAAAGTATGCGGCATTAACCTTTTCTTGTTCGCCTTCTAGACGTTTCATAAAACGATCTATTTTTGTTTGGCGGCCTGATGTGAAAGACATTTGTTCAGTATGTTCGTTATAATGAACCTTAATGCCTGAAGGTGAATTGAACTTGATAAAGTTTTTAATTTTTTGATTCATTAAGGCATTTAATTCATGTTCATCAAATTTTTTAAATTCTGTCATGCCGCGTTTAATGTCAGATGCAAAAAGTTGAAAAGAAGTATTAAATACATCGCCTTTTCTGTCTTGCCACTGGTAATCATATTTCATTAAACCATTATGTAAGGTTTTTTTAAAAGCGCCCTGCTCTGCACTTGCAAGCATGGGGAAAGTTAAAAAAAATATAAGCGTCCATATAAACTGATACAAAAACATGCGTCCTTTGTTAATTCTCATTAAAACAATAACATATTATTCTATTTGAATCACTTGATAGAGCTTAAAGATAGCATAAATTTGATATTCCCTAAAAAAATGTATGCAATAAACTTGCACATTGTACGTGAAAGGTTTATTCTTTGAAGAAATTTAATACCACTTTTAACTTTTTACTGTTACGCAAATCTTTGCGAATAGACATTCTTTTACATAGAAATTCATTCTATTTTACTCAACTTGGAGGGACACCCCCATGAAAAATACCAATGATCCAAATGACGCCCCTGTGCTTCGCCTTGGCGAAGTTGAAGACCATCGTAGTAAAGGGTCTACAAGCAGTACGGCTGAAGAAAGACTTAAAAAACTTTATAAAAGCACCATCGCCAAAAAAATACGTGAAACTTTTGAGGATGGTAACATAAAAGACCTTGCCGAAGGTAAAGCTGTTGATATCCCCTACGAAACCCCAGATGAATATAGATTCTTCAAAGGTAAAGGCGGCGATAAAGACGTGGTTCACCCTGGCAATGACCAGTATAGACAAGGCGACCGCATGAAACGCAAAGACGGTGAAGGAGGCGGTGGTTCTGGTGAAGGTGAAGCAAGCAACTCTGGTGAAGGTGAGGACGATTTTTCGTTCGCTATTTCTCAAGATGAATATCTAGATCTTTTATTCGAAGGTTGTGAACTCAACATGGAAGAAAAAGAAATTTTAGATAGCATAAAATATAAACTAAAACGCCTTGGCCTTTCTGGTAGCGGTATGCCCAGTAATATGGATTATGCCCGCACCAAGAAAAAGCATATTGCCCGTCGTGCTGCATTTGGTGTACCACGCTTACAGCGTGCTAAGGCGATGATTGAAGCAACATGTGTTTATTTAAACGCGCGCTTAGAAGGTACGGCAGTTAAAGCTGCTGAACCATTAAAGGCAAGTGTACTTAAATTAATAGCAGCAGAAGTTACGCTGAACAATAAAATGTCAGCTGCCGATAAACGCAACGCCTTAAAATCTAGCACATCGCAGTTAACATCGTTATGTTTAAACACGATTAGTGAAATAATGGCTGCTAAAAGCCTGACTAAGGCAAAACTATCAGAAAACCACAAAACCTTAATAGGTCTTATGGAAAAAATTGATGGTATGCTTAAAAGTAAATCACCTATCACGGTTATGGACGATAAACTGGATGGTGTTTTTGCTAATTTTCAGCAAGTCCCACAACCTGCAGAAAAAGCCGTTATGTTTTGCCTTATGGATGTTTCTGGTTCTATGGACCAGCGCACAAAAGACATTGCTAAACGTTTTTACATTTTACTATGTCACTTCTTAATGCGTATCTACAATGATGGCGGCAAAAAAGACAATGTTGAATTGGTTTTCATTCGTCATCATACTCAAGCAAAAGAATGTGATGAGGAAGAATTTTTCTATGGTAGAGAAACTGGTGGTACAATTGTCAGCTCTGGTTTAACGTGTATTGACGAAATCATTAAAGACCGTTACCCGCCTAGTCAATTTAACATTTTTATAGCGCAAGCTTCAGATGGTGATAACTGGGCAGACGATACGCCACTATGTGGGAAAATGGTCCGCGATATGATCCGTGAAGATGTCCGTTATTTCACTTACATTGAAATTACAGAGCGTGCGCATCAGTCATTATGGAACGAATATCAAAAAATATCTGATGAAATGACAGGTATGGGTATTGGCCATATTACAGCTGAAAGCGAAGTTTATCCCGTCTTTAGAAAGTTATTTAGCAAAGACAATGGACGTGAATAATTTAAATAACCCCATCGGTAAAAAGACAGCCTCGGCTGTCTTTTTTTTTGAATCTTATTCTATGTAAAATGCACTTTTTATTTGCAATTTTAATAGACTATGTATACCATGAATTTAGAGCTAACGTATGCCTCGGCATACATAACCTTTCCTGCAAAGGAAACCTTAACTTTTTAACTGAGTATCCTACTCAGAAACCAGCTTTTTTTAAGCTCTATTTCTACCCATTGCAGTATCACTGCATTATTCTAAACTTACCTGTTGGAGGTAAATAATATGTCTAGTAAAATTAATCCCTTTGGTAGTAAAACGGAACTATTCGTTGCTAGCCAAGCAAAACGCATGACTTTAATTGATTTCATGCAAAATATAAAAAATAACCCTGTATGCGTTGAATCACCTGCTGGCAAATTGCTACGTGCTTTCGGTGAAAAAGAAATGTTTGATACAGCTACTGACCCACGTATGAGCCGCATTTTTTCAAATCGTGTTATTGCACGCTACCCTGCTTTCAAAAACTTTTGGGGCATGGAAGACGCAATAGAACAAATTGCATCTTATTTAAAACATTCTGAACAAGGACTAGAAGAGTCAAAACAAATTTTATATTTGCTTGGCCCTGTAGGTGGCGGTAAGTCATCTCTTGCAGAAAATTTAAAAGCGTTAATGGAAAAAGCACCTATATACCGTTTAGTTGTTAAAGTAGACGAAGATGTTAGTGATGACGATAAAGAAAACTGGTTACCGTCGCCTATTAATGATCATCCACTCTGTTTGTTTGATAGCACTGAACATGACCTTAATATGCTCGCTGAATATGGTGTAACGCCTTATCAAAACTCTAAGCATTCAACAATTTCACCTTGGGCAACTAAACGCCTAAATGAATTTGGTGGTGATATTAGTAAGTTTTATGTTGAAGAAATTTATCCTTCAATTAATGAGCAAATTGCTATCGCAAAAACTGAACCAGGTGATGACAATAACCAAGATATCTCAGCCTTAGTTGGTAAAGTAGATATTCGACAGTTAGAGCATTACGCAATAAACGATCCGGATGCCTATTGTTACAGTGGCGCGCTCAACAGAGCAAACCAAGGTTTGATGGAATTCGTGGAAATGTTTAAAGCACCTATTAAAGTTTTGCATCCGTTATTAACGGCAACGCAAGAAGGTAACTACAACTCAACTGAAGGTACGACTTTACCATATACTGGTATTTTGCTAGCTCACTCAAATGAAAGCGAGTGGGTAACTTTCCGTAACAACAAAAACAACGAAGCGTTCTTAGACCGTGTTTGTACGGTTAAAGTACCTTATTGTTTACGTGTTACTGAAGAAGTTGAAATTTATAAAAAACTTCTAGCACATAGTACATTAAGTGACGAAAAAGTTGCACCTGATACTCTTGAGTGTCTTGCACAATTTAGTGTATTATCACGTCTTAAAGATCCTGAAAACTCAAGTGTTTATTCAAAAATGCGTGTGTATGATGGTGAATCACTAAAAGATACAGATCCTAAAGCGAAGTCTTATCAAGAATATCGCGATTATGCGGGTATTGATGAAGGTATGAGTGGTATGTCTACGCGTTTTGCTTTTAAAATCATCTCTCGTGTTATGAACTATGACATTGAAGAAGTTGCTGCAAACCCTGTTCATTTGTTCTATGTTTTAGAGCAAGTTATTGAACGTGAGCAATTACCTAAAGATGTGACAGAGCGTTTACTTGAATTCATTAAAGGCTATTTAGTGCCTAACTATATTGAATTTATCGGTAAAGAAATTCAAATGGCATACCTAGAGTCGTACAGTGATTATGGTCAAAACATTTTTGATCATTATGTTACTTATGCTGATTTTTGGATTCAAGATCAGGAATATCGCGATGCTGATACAGGCCAATTATTCGATCGTCATGCTTTAAATGACGA
>JBLILN010000016.1:0-38233 GCA_047635695.1 Alphaproteobacteria bacterium | reverse complement strand
CAGACCTCCCACAGATTCACCACGAATCAGTTTGCGTAATGTACTTGAATCCTGATTTAAACAAGCTTGATTTGAACTCATAAAGTCACCTTAAGTTAGAAATACCTGACAGAAATGTACAGGTAAAATAGTTAGAAAAATTTGTGAAAAAATTTATTTTTTAAGTTTTAAAGTAGAAGAAAATACTTTTGTAAAAAAGGGCAAATAGATAACCCTTACGGGCAAATACTATACTTTGTATACGCTTCCACTCACCCTATGTCAAGTGCACGAAAAGCATTTATTTTTCATGAAAATGGCCATAAATAGCCGCCGCTATGTTTTTATTAATACCTTCAACAACTTGCAGGTCTTTTATCGATGCCTTTTTAATACCATCCACACTGCCAAATGTGAGTAAAAGTGCTTTTTTACGTTTTGCTCCCACACCTTCAATGGCGTCCAGCGCCGACTTTATCACAGACTTCGCCCTTTTATGACGGTGATAACCAATGGCAAAACGGTGCGATTCATCACGTACAATTTGCAACAAAAACTTCAAAGGTGAATTATAGTCAATTTTTAAAGGTTCAGCTCGGCCACTTAAGTATATCGTTTCAAGCCCCTTATCACGATATTCACCCTTGGCGATGGCTAAAAGAATGGGCCCTTGCTCATTTTTAAGTCCCAAAGTTTCCATCACCTTTTCAAGAGATGTTAAATGCCCTTTACCGCCATCGACCATAATAACGTCTGGCCATATAGGGCTTTCATGCCCCGACTTTAAAGCTGCGTCACTTTCTTTAAGTAAACGGCCATAACGCCTCGTTAAGGTTTCTTCCATCATGGCGTAATCGTCGGGCGTGTCTTTGCCCTTGATAGAAAACTTGCGATAATCACTTTTTAGCATGCCCACATCCCCCGCAACAACCATAGAAGCTACAGAATGTTTGCCTTGAATATTTGAAATATCAAATGTTTCAATGCGTGTTATTTGTTTTTCAGTTTGTAGAATGTGCGCCAGTGCTTCAAGTTGTTTCTTCCATGAGCTCTGCTCAGACTGTTGACGCAACAAGGCTTTCTTGGCATTGTCACTGGCTTGTTTTGTTATATCCTTCTTCTCACCGCGCACAGGCGTGATAATTTGCACCTTACGCGTCTCTGAGAGGGCTTCAGACAACGTGTCAACATCGGCGACTGTATCGGAAGTGATGATCTGTTTCGGTAAAACCTTGCCTGTGTAATGCAAGGCAATGAACAAACGCAATACTTCCCCCGCATCAAGCCCCTGCACTTCTCTTGGAAAAAACTGTGCATTCCCTACATGCTGACCATTACGATAGCTATACATTTGCACGCAAGCCTTTGCGCCATGTAAGTAAAGGCCTAAAACATCCGCGTCATTTAAACCTGCGTCAAAGGTAGACTGCGATGACAGCACTGATGCAATGGTACTCAAACGGTCACGGTAAACAGCGGCGGTTTCAAAAGCCATTTCTGAGGAGGCATCTAGCATTTTTTTCTGTAAAGATTTTTGTACGTTATTGCCCTTACCATTTAAAAAATCGTCTGCGTCTTGTACAAGATTTTGATAATTTTGCGCTTCAATTTTATGGACACAAGGCGCACTGCAACGCTTGATATGATATTTTAAGCAAGGTCGGCTTCTGTTAGCAAACTCACTGTCGCTACAAGTACGCAATAAAAACGATCGCTCCAACATGTCCATGGTGCGATACATCGCTTTAGCGTCAGGGTATGGCCCATAATAGTGCCCTTTGTCCTTTTTAGCCCCACGGTGAGAAGTTAAACGCGGTATTTCCCCCGCTGTAAGTAATATGTAAGGATAAGTCGTGTCGTCTCTAAACATAATATTATATTTAGGTTTTAAGCTTTTTATCAGGCTAATTTCTAATAGCAAGGCTTCGGCTTCATTGGCGGTTTCAACAATCACCAGGTCTGCCGTTTCAAAAACCATTTTACGGATACGGTTAACCATACCCTCTTCTTTTACATAGCTGGCGAGGCGTTTTTTTAAGTTTTTAGCCTTACCTACATATAAAAGGTCACCTTTGACGTTCAGCATACGGTAAACACCAGGCGTGTGGGGTGCCAGTGATACTTTTTCTTTTAATATGTGAATGCCATCCATTTTCATAAAGATGAAAGTAGCACGTTTGCCCGCCATCATTCCACAGATAAAGTGTTTTATTGAAAACAGCGCTGCTTATAAGCCGATAAAAGGCAAAATTTACCACTTTTCAAAACCTTAAAGAGCACAGTTCATCTGTATACTAAGAATAGCCATGTCAGACAAATAATCTTATCCCCGAAATCTGTGGATAACTTTGTGGGTAAGTAGGTGTTATGTTGTAATAATCCCCCACCCCCTCACAACTTCTGCACATTGCACAAATTTTGTGCATATAAATATACTCATACATTTCAGTATGTTGTATGTAAAAACAAGGGTTTGTATGATAATCAGCCCTATAAAAAAAGCTTGCATACAGTTTTTGTGGATAATCACAGGCAAAAATTGCATAGAAATGCCCGCACCACCGTTTATTGGATGATTGAATTATAACGATTTATAGATAATAAAAGCACTTAACAGGCAATTTTTGCCGAGCAAGCACTTTTTTTTGACACCACCCTTGAGTTTTGCTTCAAAAGAGCCTATACAGACAAAGAATCATACAAATCGAAACATCTTAACTTTTTCTTATGAATTTTTATTCACACCCACAGGAGGGCTTTATGCCTTTTAAAGCTGTCAAATATAATGAACAAGACTTATTACTCAATATTGATAAAAACCAAAACATAACAGCTGAAAATATAGAAAACTTTGTATTTACTGCACGGATCGATAACCATGAAGCACAGTGGACAGGGCAATTACTGGAATCCGTGAAAGATGACCCAACACTTTGCGGCAACTTTTATGAAACTGTGATTACACCTATTATGAAGCAAATACCCGACAGTATTGAAAAACAACGCGCTAAATTTTATTTAGACGACTATGCAGGCCAGCAGTTTTATGAAACGGCTGAAAAAGAATATCTTACACAATGGCAAGGCACTCATAAAAAGCTTATTAAAATAAAACTCAAACAACGTGAGATATTTAAACAAAGCGCTTGCTATTGTTTGCGTCAATTTATTGCTGAAAATTTCAACCTCCCTTTACCCCAATGGCATCAAACAACAAGCCACTGGTAAATAACGATCATAAAAAAGAGCCTCACAGCTCCTTTTTTATGAAAAAATGCCTTGAAATTTCAATTTTTCACCCTACATAAATAAATAACAAACACATTTTCTTTTCAAAAATGAATTTTATTCATACTCAACCAAGGAGACATTCATGTCTTTTCAAATTTTAAAATACGACCAAAAACCCGTATTGTTCGAACACGACCAAAACAGAAACTTAGTTTCGGTTTACTCGGCTCATATAAGATATACTTACATGGGAGATCCTGAGTATACTCTTAAGTATCACCTAGAAGGACTTTACCATGCCTTACAAACGTATGGCACTAAATTAGGCTCCTCAATTAATGTTGAAGGCTATTCAGTTGCACCGCATGACGAAGGCCAGTTATTACAGCAATTCACTAAACTCATACTAGAGCCTATTTTGGCCTTAGCAGAAAGTGAGGATGTTAAAGAAAGAGCATCTAAGCTATTAGCTAACGATGACATATCAGCTTTTTATGAAACCATTGAAAGTGAATTTTTATTGCCTTATAAAAAGGTTAACTTGAACTCAAGTGAACGCATAGAACAGCTTAAAAAGCCCATTTGCTATAATTTACGTGTATTTATAAGTAAAAACTTCAATTTATCGCTGCCAAGCTGGCATAAGTACGAGGCTGAAAATTATCACAAATTCCAGCAAAACATTGCGCATATGAGCAACCAAAAACCATTTATAGAGTTATTGAAATAACCACCCACCACGACATAAAAAAAGGAGCCTTTCGGCTCCTTTTTTGTCTACCCTCTTGTAATTTAAGGTATACGATACTATTTATATAAGGAAACCCACCTTACTTACCTTTTATGAGAGGATTTATGAACCCTTCAACCTACAGCTACAACACAAGCGCTGGAACAGTTTCCGGACCTTCCTTTAACATTGCAATTAATGGCAATGACATCAAAGAAGGAAACATTACACAGAAAAACATTTTAAAACTTACTTCAATTTATTTAAAAGCCGCTGTAAAAGGCACTGCCTTACCTGTTACAAGAATGAACATGTTTAATCAGCCTAGTATGCTTAGTTTAGACCCTCAATTTCTGACTCTTATCCATAGAAATCAACAAAATGGAGAAAATCTTAGAAAAAATGAGTATTTATATAAGCAAGGTTATTATTTACGCTGGCTCAATGCCATTGTAGAAAAAACACCTGAAAATTTGTGCAATATTTGTGAATCTTTTGAAAAAATATACGACGCCAACAACCCACATTACCGCATGGATAAAGACGGTAATATAAATCGCATGTGGCAATAACTTAAAAACGATAAAAAAAGTCTCTAAGCAGAGGCTTTTTTTTATTTTAATTGCCTAATTTCAAGCGCAAAGAGTATGAGGATAATAAATACTTATTCAAGTTCGATGTGTAGACACTGCCTACACGAGGATGAAGGAAAGTTATATAGCGCTCGATTAAGCCCGAATCGTTCCAAATATATTTTAAATTAATTGCCTAATTTTAGGTGCATCTCTTCAAGCTCACGCACACGGTCACGTAATTCTGCCGCCACCTCAAAGTCAAGGTTCTCAGCCGCAACAAGCATGTCCTTTTTCAAGGCTTTAATGTCACGTTCAATATCTACTGTACCAAATTGCTGCGCTTCTTTGTGCGCAAGGTCTATCATACGGTTTTCTTTCGACGCTTTTTCATCGTCTAAACCGTTTCTAATATCACGCTTAACCGACTGCGGCGTAATGCCATGTTCTTTATTATAAGCTTCCTGAATAGCACGCCTTCTATCACATTCTGCAAACGTGGCAATAAGCGATTTCGTTTTTTTATCTGCGTAAAAAATCACACGGCCGTCCACATTACGGGCGGCACGCCCTGCCGTTTGAATAAGCGACGTTGTACAACGTAAAAAGCCTTCTTTATCGGCATCTAAAATGGCCACCAACGCAATTTCGGGAATATCTAACCCTTCACGCAGTAAGTTAATACCAATTAAAACGTCAAAAAGCCCCATACGTAAGTCACGCACAATTTCACTACGTTCAATGGTGGGAATATCGCTATGCATGTAGCGTACTCTAATGCCATTTTCATGGAGATATTCTGTCAATTGCTCCGCCATACGCTTGGTGAGCGTCGTCACCAATGTGCGGTAGCCCTGCTTATTTGTTTTGTGTATTTCGGCCATCAGGTCGTCGACTTGCCCGTCCACGGGGCGCATTTCCATTTCAGGGTCTACTAAACCTGTCGGGCGGACAATCATCTCGGCGATATGCTCACCTGCAAGCTCACATTCATATTCTTTGGGTGTCGCACTGACATAAACTGTTTGCGGGCGGCGTACGTCCCATTCTTCAAATTTAAGTGGCCTATTATCACGCGCTGACGGTAACCTAAAACCAAAGTCGACCAACGTTTGTTTACGTGCCGCGTCCCCTTTACTCATGCCACCAATTTGTGAGACGGTCACATGAGATTCATCGACAAACAAAATAGCGTCGCTTGGTAAATAGTCAAAAAGGGTTGGCGGTGCCGCACCTGGTTCACGCCCTGTTAAATGACGAGAATAGTTTTCAATACCGTTACAAAAACCTGTAGCCGACATCATTTCAAGGTCATAGGTCGTGCGTTCATTTAAGCGCTGCGCTTCTACAAGCCTACTATTGGCCTCGAGTATAGGCAAATGCTCTCTTAATTCTTCTTTAATTCGCCCCATCGCCCTTGTTACTGTTGGCTTAGGCACAACATAGTGGCTGTTGGCGTAAATTTTAATATTTTCAAGTTTTTCTTGTCTTTTACCCGTTAAAGGGTCAAATGCGTATATTTCTTCAATTTCATCATCGAAGAACATTAAACGCCAAGCGCTGTCTTCAAGGTGTGATGGGTAAAGGTCAAGGGTGTCACCCTTGGTGCGAAAGCTACCACGGGCAAAAGCATGGTCATTTCTGGTATATTGCAATTCTATTAAGCGCTTCATAAAGGCGTCACGGTCTAGGGTATCTCCCACTTCAACGGGTATCACCATTTCGCTATAGCTTTCGGGGTCACCAATACCATAAATACAAGAAACCGACGAAACGATAATTACGTCGTCACGTTCAAAAAGTGACCTTGTAGCACTGTGGCGCATGCGGTCAATCTGTTCGTTAACCGAAGCTGTTTTTTCAATATAAGTATCACTACGGGGCACGTAAGCTTCTGGCTGGTAATAGTCATAGTATGAAACAAAGTATTCAACTGCATTATTGGGGAAAAATTCTTTAAACTCTTCGTAAAGCTGTGCTGCTAAAATTTTGTTATGCGCTAAAATGAGCGCTGGACGCTTGGTTTCCGCAATGACTTTGGCCATGGTGTAAGTTTTACCAGAACCTGTCACACCCAAAAGAACTTGGTCGCGTGCGTTCACGTTTAAACCTTCGACCAATTTTTGAATGGCTTTTGGCTGGTCCCCTGCAGGTTTGAAGGGGCTATTAAATTGAAATTTCATAAATGTATAATCACCTATTTCTACTGTAAAAATCAAGTAACAAAAAAAAGAGATTTAAAATATATTTTTTTCGGGTCTGCCATTGACAAACACCCCCCGCATGCACATATAATGTATTAGAAATTATTAACCTAAACGTTTTTTATATACACACGGCGCATAATTCCTTTGCGTTTTAAAACTTTTATCCTATTCAACTAACCCAAGCAGCCAAGACAAAACGCTTCTGTTTTGCCAAGCCCGCTTAAGGAGTCTACCATGAGTGCTTTCATGAAAAAATGGTCTGAGACAGAACATACGCTTCGCACAAATATCATTATTGAACTTGAAAAAAGTTCATTAGATATTGACCTAGAACATAGAGGCGAAATTGAAACATTGCTTTCTGACGCAGCTGATTCACGTCATTTACGTAAGCAGAAAATTGGTGCAACTAAATATCAAAAAACTAAAATATTCATGCGTCAAAGCAAAAATTTTGATAGAGTTCGCAACACATGGAGCCTCTTAAAAAATCGCCTTGAACAATCTTGTGAATTATCAAGCTTTGATAACATGGTTGAAGAATATTTAAACCATTGGTCAGCACGCATTAATAAATCAAATATACAAAAAGAGATTGATCCTCAAGAGTTTAACAACAGTTCGGTACGTCGCTTTGATGAAGAACGCCGTGAAAAGCGTGCAACACGTCACATTCACGTCAATGAAGAAGTTTACTCTGACCTTGATGATGAAGACCTTTTCAACCCCATTGATTACCCTCATTTATATGAGGAAATCACGGCAAGAGAAGCTCATAAATCAAAAGATACGGTATTCATTGTTGACAAAGATGAAGCAGCGTAATCATAAATTTCGACATATCTGGCGCCCTTTTTTAGGGTGCCATTTTCTTTGGAGATGATCCACATGAAAGAAGTCATATTAAAAGGCGTTATATATCAACCCAAAACCCCTGAAGCCGCAATACAGTTGTGTAACTTCATAAACACATTAAATAATCACAATTTAAAAGATGAAGCGCAAACTTTGCTGAATGTACACCATGCACGTAGTAATTTTTTACAGGCACAGGCTAAAAAAGCAAAAGGCGGTAACCCGCGTATAGGCGCCTATACAAAAAGCTTCCGAGACGCTAAAAAAAAAGCGTTAAAGCTTTATAGAGAAATGACGGCTTGTCCTTCGGCCAACATTTTTTTTAGCCCCACTATTATATTACGTTACTTACGGAGTGAATGTAGTTGTATTACCTAATTATCGACCCTTAAAAACATCAACCTTTAAAAGTTGGTGTTTTTCTTTGTTATAAACGTCGCACGTTTAACCGCATTAACCCCAACAATAATAGTATTTTATAGCCACTGATTTACGGTAAATATATCAATAAAAAGCGTCACCCGTAAGAATTATTAAATTTTAGTTAGATATTTGCGATAAATCAATTGAAAGTTGCCACTATGGCAATGACATTTGATGAAGCGTAGATAGATACTAAAAGATGATGATTCCCCTTGACTTTACTGGCGAAAAAGCCTAAAAGTTAGGCATCTGTGATCCACTTTGTGGAGTTTTGTTTGCAAAAACCTAACTTTTCGACAAAGGCGGTACATTAAACATTGCAGTGTTAGCGGGCTTTTAGCTCAAATATAAGTAGATAAGGAAGATATTATTATGTCAAACGTACGTCAAGTACCGAAGTACAAAATCTGTCGTCGCCTAGGTGAAAACCTATGGGGTCGCGACAAATGCCCAACAAACACAAACCCAACTGGTCCAGGTCAACACGGTGCCCGTCGTAAGAAGATTACTGATTACGGTATCCAGCTTCGTGAAAAGCAAAAACTTAAAGGTTACTACGGTGATCTTAAAGAAGGTCAGTTCCGCACAATCTTTAAAGAAGCTGTGCGTCGTAAGGGTGATACTTCAGAAAACCTTATTGCTCTACTAGAATCACGTCTAGACGCTATTGTTTACCGTCTAAACTTTGTACCAACTGTATTCGCTTCACGTCAGCTTGTAAACCACAAGCACGTTACTGTGAACGGTAAAGTTGTTAACATTCCTTCATACCGCTGCCGCCCAGGTGACGTTATTGAAGTACGTGAAAAGAGCCGTACGGTTCCTATGGTTATCGAAGCTGTTGAGAAGGTTGAACGCGAAGTTCCATCTTACCTAACATTCGAACCTACTGCACACAAAGGTACATTCAACCGCCTTCCAGTAATGGAAGAGGTTCCATACCCAGTGCAAATGAACCCTAACCTTGTAGTCGAGTTTTACTCTCGATAATTGGTTACGATCATTTAGAGAAAAGCCTCCTATATGGAGGCTTTTTTTATGGCTAAAACCTTTAAGCAGTTTTAGGTGTTTTTCATATATTCGCCCCCTACTCTTTATTACAGACATAAAAAAACGCCCGAAGGCGTTTTTATTCGAAAATGTGTTGGATGGTTTTTCAAGGACGACGTGTAGGCTCTGCCTACACGAAAACAGTCAAAAATTATATAGCACTTTATTGATATGTTAAAACGGCACAGGTGACGTCGCTCATAATAACATTGCCTCTGGTGGGGTGCTGCCATAAAGGGCGAATATTGTGAAAATGAAAATAGTCACAACCCTGTTTTAAGGCACCTTCTGCACAAGTGATAATATCACCGTGTTTAGCAGCATAACCGTCGCTCATAGCAATAAAGGCATCAATTTTTTCATGCTTCACATTGAACGTATCCACTTGAATGCAATCAAGTAAATTAATATCACCATTCATCACAGGCATACCCATATGGTTACGCGTTGCGCATTTATTGTAAATACGACAACGGTTGCCACGCACCCGTTTAAATTCATGGGCATGGGCTTCATCAAGGGTCATACCATCGTCTATTAAGTCACTCAACATGCGACCTTCGATCAATCTGCCCGAAGCCTTTAAATCAGTCTCACTATAATTTGATAAGTTAACAACCTTGCCATTTTTGCGTATGCACATATAGCAATCTGTCGCACTTAAAACTATGCAATCAGCCGTTTTTTCATCAATAATAGCCAAGGTAAAAGCACAAGACCCATTAAATAAACGAAAATCTTCACGGTTATGAATGGGGTGGTTATCACGTATAATATCAAAAGTATTTTGAAAATTTAAAATACAGGCTGTTAAGGCGTTTTCCCATTGGTTAATATGGGTCATTAAAGAAAAATTTGTTTTAATGAGTTCTGCAAATAGTTGCGCCGCAAAGGCGTCATTAGGTTGGCCATTTATCGTGTAATCATAAGGCGCTTTCGCACCATCAATCACGCCAAAAAAACGGATACCTTGTCCATTACCCCAATTGATAAAAGCATCACCATTGTGGTGCTCAGTGGGGCTGTAATTATTACTGGGGTTTGCACCAACGACTGTCATATAGTCGAGTTGCTTTATATTAAGTTGATTCATAGGGTTTACCTCGCAAGAGCAAGCTTATCGGTATAAAAAATGGAAGGGTTATTTCAATAAAAAAAAATTAAAGATGAAAGCCAAAAGGCTCTTATTAATAAGTTAAGTATAACAGTTTATAAGCAGGGATATCAAGTAAAGAAAAAAGGAGCCGGAAATCAAGCCCCACAAACAAAAAACAAGTCTTCGCTTACAAAGTTATAAATTTTGTGCGCAAACACGATTACGACCTGCATTTTTAGCACGATAAAGCTGTGCATCTGCACGGCGAATAAGGTTATCGGGTGTTTCGTCAACATTTGCCTGCGTGGCGGCTAGGCCAATACTCACGGTCACGGCAAATTCACCATCTTTAAAATTATCTTCAATATTTTGGCGTAAACGTTCTGCAAAAATGAAGGCACTCGCCTCTTCAACTTCGGGCAAAATAACGGCAAACTCTTCGCCACCATAGCGGGCAGCCGTATCCATTTTACGGGCTTGAGCCAATAAAATATCTGAAATTCTCTTCAAAACAACGTCACCTTCAGCATGGCCGTAAGTATCATTAATCATTTTAAAGTGGTCTAGGTCAAACATCACCAATGTAAACGGGCTGCCGTAGCGAATTTGGCGTTCCATCTCCTCTTTAAGGCGATGTTTAAACGTTGTTTGGTCATAAAGACCCGTTAAACCGTCCTTGCTTGCCGTGTTGGCAAAGGAAGACATTTTCGTTTCTTCAATAACGGCAACGCCCTTTAAAAGGCCCGAAACATTTGTTAAATAGTCATGTGCAGCGACGCTAATACCCACATCACGTCCGAGTAAATTCTTCATAGAAGCACGGTGGTCTGTAATTTCATTCCATAGGTGCTTAGCCTGCTTTGAAGGGAACGAACGGTAAGTAAGTGCATAAAGTAAATCACTATAAATACCATCGCCACGGTCTTGCTTTAAACGTAAAAGCGTTTGCTTTTCACGTTCATTAAGGGTGCGGTCACCAGCAAGGGCGCTCACCATACGAATGTCCAAATCAGGACGCCCTGCCATATCGGCAAGTTCAGTCTTATGGCAATTGTCTGTATTTTGTAATATACTCATATTCTTATTTTACAAGATTTTTGCCGAACAACAAAAGAAAAAGCCATGAAACTCGAAAAATTTACACATATTGGTGAAAAATCACCTAAAACACCCCCTATAATGTGCGAAGATCGCCTTTTTAGTGGTAAAAATATGATAGCCGTCATTGACGGTGCCACGTCAACCACAGGTATTAAAATAAATGGTTTAACCGATGGCGCTTATATTGCTGAATATTTTGTGCGTAGATTGAATGATTTTACAGACAACGAAAGCACGGCCAAAGATATTTTATCTCAAATTAATAGAGAATTTGGCCAGCACTTAAAAAACGATCACCCAACCGTTCATGCCCTTGGTAAAAATGGCCCCACAGCGTCAGCTGTACTCGTCAAATTCACAAATGATAACTTTTACACCTTTGCGCAAGTGGGCGACTGCATGCTGATTGAAGAAAACGATGGTCAATACTCTGAATTAACAAAAGATAATCGCCATGATGATGACCAAATGTATATTCAAAAAGCATGGAAAATGGCCAAGGAGCAAAACAAATCTATTTTAGAGATTCGTCAAAGCCAAGAAATAATACAGGACATTATTAACCACCGCTTACAAAGCAATGTAACCACAGGCTGTTTTAATGGTGACCCATGTATGGATACTTTCATTACCCATGGCAAACGCCCTATAGAAAAAAGTTTAAACCTTACCCTTATGTCTGATGGTATGGCCCACCCTGAATTTCCTGTGAATCAAAGCTATATTCAAGCGAGTAAACTCATGCTAATAAATGATATTGATGATTACTATAAAACGATGAAAAAAATATATGATACGGATATTGATTTTAAAAATTTAAAATATTCACGTTTTAAACATATAGACGATGCAAGTGCTATTATTGCGCGTTTGTAAAACAATGATTTTTACAGTATTTAAAGCATTCATAAACATCAAAAAAATGTAGAGAATTATTTTTGAAAAAAGTTGTGTGCATCTGACTCAAAAAAAAATTTTTTTGCATAATTTTGCATACAGCATTATTTTACGCCAAGGCTTGTTAATTCGTATTTTACCATTTTAATTCTCCTCTGATTCCTCTGTAATTCCGTTTCGATTCGCATTCAATTCGCTTTTCGTTCGCCTTAATTCCGGTCTAATTCTCTATAAAACCTGACACCAGAATAGGTATGACATATAAAAATGTCATTAACTAAACAGAACATTGAAAACGATTTAGATTAATTTGAAGGCTTCCAGTGACCGTCAAAAATATCCATAACATGTAGTTGAACCGAATCCACACCCTGCCATGAATTACGCTTGAGTGTCCCTAAGATTGAAAGAGGTTTTTTATTTTTTTGCGCCGCCAATAAGTAAGGGCCAATGTCACTTTCCATCGCTCTAAAGGCAATACCACGCAGCTGTTTACCGCTAGAACCACTCACACCTAATGTCACGTGAGATCCGTCGGCGCCCACTGCTTTTGCAAAGTTCACCGTCACACCACTCAAGACAAACTTAGGCTCATAATGGCCGTTACCATAAGGTTCAAGCTTATCGAGTTCGTCCATGAGTTTAAGGTTCACACCATCGACAGCGATACAGTCATCAATGGTTAATTTGGGGGTGAAAATATCATTCTCGTCATTGCCCACTTGCACCTTAACCAAGTCACATAATGCCGTACGAAATTCCTCAATACGCTCACTCTTAATACTCAAACCAGCTGCCATTTTATGGCCACCACCTTTAATAATGATGTCTTTACTATCAATAATAGCTTTGCCTAAATCAATGCCAGAAATACTACGCCCTGAACCTTTGGCCTCGTCACCATTAATGGAAATAATAACGGTAGGACGATGGAATTTTTCCTTCACGCGTGAAGCGATAATTCCAATCACACCTTCATGCCAACCTTTACCCGCAACCACTAAGGCTTCAGGGTTTTTAGCCATTTGCTTTTCTGCTTCCACCATTGCTTCGGCTAAAACATTCACTTCAATTTCTTTACGTTCTTCGTTTAACACATGGAGTTTTTCAGCGATATCTTGTGCTTCATCAAAGCTGGTTGTTGACAGTAATTTAGCCCCCATATCACAGTCACTAATGCGTCCACCTGCGTTAATACGCGGGCCTATCATAAAGCCTGCATGGTAGGTATTTGGCTTTTCATCTACACCCGAAATGTCAGCAAGTGCAGCAAGACCAAGGTTTTGGCGTGACGACATAGCCTTTAAACCCATACCTACAAGCACACGGTTTGGCCCTAAAAGTGGCACCATGTCGCATACCGTCGCCACGGAAACAAGGTCGAGTAAAAAGCGGTTATCGGGCTCTTTAATATCTCCTTTAAAGAAACCTTTTTCACGCAGAGCACGGGTTAATGAAAGCGCTACATAAAAAGCAACACCTGCGCCACAAAGCATGGTACAAGGTGAAGTTTCGTCCACACGGTTAGGGTTTATTAACGCCACACATTCAGGCCTTGTTGGCAACGTTTGGTGATGGTCGGTAATAATCATATCGAGGCCAATGGACTTGGCATGTGCCATCGGCTCAAAAGCCACCGAGCCACAGTCCACTGTTATCACCACATCGGCACCCATTTTTTTAATGCTGTCCATGGCGTCATTGTTCGGGCCATAACCTTCTGTCATGCGGTCAGGGATATAAAGTAAAGCCTCCACACCAATTGAGCGGAAATAGCGGATTAAAAGGGCTGTCGCACAGCCACCGTCTACGTCATAGTCACCAAAAATAGCAATTTTTTCGTCATTTTCAATGGCGGTTATCAGGCGTTCAACTGCTACTTCCATATCAAGCAAGTGGTTTGGGTCGGGCAATTCAGAAAGTTTGGGCGTTAAAAATGACAGCGCCATGTCCACATCACTGAAACCACGCGACGATAAAATATGGCCAATAATAGGGCTAACACCTAGCGTTTGAGCCAGTTTTAAGCCTAAACGCATATTGCTATTGCGCATATTCCATTGTTTGTTCGTCAGTGAAAACTGTTGTTTGGCGTTCATTTTATTTCCCCCATAAATTTGACTTTCACTATGCCACAAGCTGTGTAAGCTTGACCACATTTATCCCGCTCATCTAACATTTTTATTTTCAACCTTATACGGTAAATGTCAGTTTTAAGGCGAATCAAAAGCGAACGAGAGCGGAACCAAAAGCGAATCAAAGTGGAATAGCTATGGAATACAAACGGCATTAAAACGGCAAAAAGAGAACCAATAGGAACGAAAATGATTTTAAGTTTAAATATGCATGCCGTAAATATTTTTTATTTAAAGCGCTTCACAGAAGGTGAAATGGCTTTTTGTGTTTCAGCCGTAAAAGGTGATTCTTCGCCACGCAAAAGCAATCCTAAATATTTAGCAACACCAGCAGCGTAAGCATAACTTTTACCATTCATGCCAGCGGCAAGATATAAATTATCTAATTTTTCTATTGCGCCAATGTAAGGGTTTTTATCGGGCGTAATAGCCGTTAAAACAACATTAACGCCGCGTAATTCTGCATTCTCGAGCGTTTTTACCATTTGCCCCGCACGGCGGCGCAACCAAGCAATAAGCTCAACATCTTCTTCTGTTGACCATGTTGCTTGCGCGGGGTCCATGGATGCCGTGTACATAACCAAGGCACGGCCATTGATTTGTGACTTAATTAAAATGTTGCCATATTTTTCACCGCTATTGAGTATGCATGTTGGCATTTTACCCGTTGGAATAAGCTGTAGTATATGCACGCGTGCAGGGCGGATAGGCAAGGATTCACCTACTTTCGCAAGTAACGTACTGCTCCACACCCCCGTTGCAAATATAAAGTTTTTTGCTTCACATTCTTCACCTGTATCGGTGATTACTTTTTGGACGCTACCGTCTTTTGTTATGACTTGTTCAACAACGTCACTACCCCAAATACGTACGCCTGATTGAATAATCATTTTGCGTAATCCGTCTAAGGCTTTCGACGTGTCGATCGCGCTTTCGTCTTCTGAATATTTAATCGCGTTAATTACTTCTGAGAAATTTGTTAAGCCCAATTTTTCATGAATTTTTTTATCGTCATCGATAAATTCAACATTTTCAAAGCCAAGCTCTTTTTCTTTTTCTACTTCGGCTTTCAAATTTTCAACGTTACTGCCTTTTAAACTAAAACGTGCGCAACCTAGTTGTTCATAGCCCAAGTTTTTACCAAAGTCAGCCGCCGCGTGTGACCACTGCTCATGGCTATATTTAGCAAATTCGCTCATAGATTCAGGCAAGCCTTTAAGGACAATTTCACCCATATTATAACGTGAAGAACCAGAATAAAGTTTATCGATCAAGCGCACGACTTTGCCGTTCTTCGCTTGCTCTAGGGCACAAAAAAGGCCGACGACACCGCCACCAACAATACAAACATCTACTTTTTCTGTCATTTTCATCCCTTTTAATAACACTTACATCATACTTCTGCTTGACATAAGAAACAAACGTTTTTATATTTTCACTAGGTAACAACGCTATAAAAGGATCAAACTTTCATTCAAACACAAATACTTAAAACAAAACCCTTACATGACCATTTACTTAAACAAGTAAAGGTTGAATCTTTAAAGCTATTAAAACAAGGCGTTACACCTCATATGGCTGTTGTAATGGTGGGTGACAATAATCCTTCACAAGTCTATGTTAAAAATAAGCAAAAATCGTGTTTAGAATATGGCCTAGGGTTTACCCTCATTCATTTAGATGACAACACGTCACAAGAAACGCTTCATAATACCATCAAAAAATTGAATAAAGATGATACTGTGACGGGTATTATTTTACAGCTACCTCTACCAGCACACCTTGACCGCTTAGAGGCGCTTGACCTTATAAGCAATGCCAAAGATGTTGATGGCCTTGGGCCAACAAACAGTGGCCGCGCAAGCCTTGGCCTTGGCAAAAAAACAATATACCCCGCAACGCCACTTGGGATTATGCGTATTTTAGACTGGATAAAATTTGACGCCAAAGGCAAAGACGCCGTAATGATTGGCCGCAGCAACCTTGTTGGTCGCCCCACAGCAGACATGCTGGGTGCCCGAGAAGCCACGGTTATGGTTTGCCACAAAGAAACCAAAGATTTGAAAAAATTTACAAAAACGGCTGACCTTATTGTCGTGGCAACAGGCGTGCCTCACCTGATTGGTGCGGACCACCTCAAAGAAGGCGCTGTTGTGATTGATGTTGGTATTTCACAAAGCTCTGAATCACCGAAAAAAATAATTGGCGACGTCAATACAGCCGCTTGTGATGGCATTGCAAGCATGATTACGCCTGTACCTGGCGGTGTCGGCCCGATGACAGTTGCGTCACTGCTTACCAATGTGATCGACGCTGCAAGGTTACAAGTAGGTATGTCTAAAATTATTTGGGATATACCTACGTTTAAATAACCTTTTGTGAAGAATTTATTCCCTTTTTTCCCAGCAGGGAGGCAACTATTATGCCCATCCATAAAGTAAAACTACCACAAACAGCGGCAGAGTTTGAAACAAGTGTGAATACGACCTCACTTTTAACCAAGCGGTGGATATCAATACATTTAGTTTACAAAGCCAAATAATTGAATGTGCCATTGTACAATCACTGGTAACAGGCGACATTAGCCAAAGCGAATGACACCACATCCGAAAGCATTCTAGCTAGCTGTTATGTGGGTATAATGTATGACTTCGGCGAATATCATAAAGATAAAACCAAGCCCGTACGCATAGAACTTCAATAACAAACACAACGAAAAAAAAGCCCTCATTTGAGGGCTTTTTTTGTACGCTATACTTTATGCGGGCAGTTGGTCGGCAATAAACGCAACAATTTCATCAAAGTTTTCACCGAGGGTATAATACTCAACATCAGTAGCAACGTCATGGTGAAAAATAGTCGCATGTTCACCATCATCATCACCATCATGTGCGCTTAGCAATACCTCGCAAACAACTGACTGTGTATATAGTGGCATATTCAGACCATTGCTAGGACCTTTCCCTTCATATGTCGCAACATCCATACCTTGAACAGCCGCTAAAATTGCAACTTCTGTTCTGGGTGCGACCACATTTTTAGCTATAGCCGCCACATGTAAAAATTCAGTTTTTGTTGGATGACCACCCTTTTGGATAGTCGCTAACAATTTTGTTTCTATAGGATTCATAATAACAACCTTATGCCGTATGGCAGGTATATATAAAAGAAAACAAACAATAAAGTTTGTGGTGTTTCAATAAAAGTGTTTCAAAACTTTTGTATGCCTTATATATATAATATCGTCAACGAGGGTTGTCAAGGGTCAAACATATATTAATTCATAGAGATGCACGCATTTTTGCGGCGATACGTTCCACTGCATCATCTACCTTTTCAGCGTCTGCACCTTCTACCATCACACGTACCAATGGCTCGGTACCCGACTTACGGATAAGCACACGCCCTTCATCTGCCATTTCTTCTTCTACTTGGGCAATCATATCCTGTACAGCGGGTGCATTGATCACTTGATTTGCAAGGTCTTTGCTGGGCAGCGTTACATTTTCCAGCCTTTGTGGGAATGGTGTAAATCGTTTACCAAGCACGGAAGCTCTCGTGCTTTCTGCTCGTAAAACTTCAAGGAATTTAAGCGCTGCTAAAAGACCGTCCCCCGTTGTGGCATGGTCAAGCAATATCATATGGCCTGAAGCCTCACCACCGAAGTTATAGCCGCCTTTGATCATACCTTCCATGACATAACGGTCACCTACATTCGTACGCACAAGGTGCATACCTTCACCTTCTAAATATTTTTCGAGCCCCATATTAGACATTTGTGTCGCCACAACGCCCTTACCTTTAAGCAAACCCTTACTATTCAAATAAGAAGCCACGGTCGCCATAATTTGGTCACCATCAATAATATTACCAAGCTCATCGCATATAATCAGTCGGTCAGCGTCACCATCTAAAGCAATACCAATATCAGCTCCATGGTTTAAAACAGCCTTTTTAAGGCCTTTTGTATGAAGTGCACCGCATTTTCGGTTGATATTGTAACCGTCTGGTTCAGCACCTATACGGATAACCTGCGCCCCTAATTCCCAAAGAATTTTAGGTGCAATTTTATAAGCGGCACCATTGGCACAGTCAATAACAATACGCATACCATCGAGGCGAAAATCATTTGAAAAAGCCATTTTACATGACTCTATGTAACGGCCGACAGCATCTTCAATACGCACAGCCTTACCAATTTTAGCGGCGTCCATTAAGTCAATCTTTCGGCCATCTACGCCGTCCATTAAAGACTCAATTTCATGTTCCATACTATCGGGAAGTTTAAAGCCATCGGGGCCAAAAAGCTTAATACCATTATCAGCAAATTCATTATGAGAGGCGCTGATCATCACCCCTAAGTCGGCACGCAATGAGCGTGTGAGGAAAGAAACAGCGGGCGTTGGCAATGGCCCTACGAGCAGCGTGTAAAAACCAACAGATGTAAAACCAGCCTGTAAGGCAGATTCAACCATGTAACCACTGACACGTGTGTCCTTACCAATGACAACGGTTGGCCTAGCATGAGGCGATTTTTCACGGAAAAGTTGGCCGGCAGCCTGCCCTACTTTCATGGCAATTTCAATCGTCATAGGGTTGCTATTAGCGCGCCCCCTTATACCATCTGTACCAAAATACTTACGTTCCAAAAAAGCTTCTTTCATTTTTTATCAAAATCGGAGGCAGATTGTACCACACAAGTTAGAAAAAACATTGGCAAAAGCTAGTATTTGGCTGATTTTATCAAAAAAAGCAAAGAAATCAGCCAGTTTCATTATTTTAAACATGATATAAAAAACAAAAAACCTCGCGGGCAACGAGGTTTTTTTTGTGTGTGTGCAAGGGATTTTAAGTTGTGCCTTAAAAACTCTTAACTTTATATATGCAAACCCCATGCCATAAAAATACTACAAAAAAATCAACGAGTTAATGTTAAAGGATATATATATATATACAATGCAATACAACGAAAACATCGGTTTGTAACACTCCGTTACACATTCAAATAAAACATCCTTCATTTTATTAGTGACGTTTCATTCTAATTCAGGCAAAGTATAGAATGAATATGAAAAAAAATAAAATATATATCAATTTACACAATAAGTTAGCGCTCCCTGAAGCGTCGTCCTCTTCACGTGCCTTGTTGGCAATATTTCATATATCCCTTACGATCAACTGGGTTTTTATTTTTACGCAGTTATATCCTATTGCAGGGATTGTTCCTGCGGCCGTTGTATTAGCCATTGAATATAAAAGAAAAACACCCTTCACACAGACTGCATTTAACTTTGCTTTAAAGCGTTACTATTTACATATAAGCCTTATTGTGGCAACCTGCATTTATATCTTTTTAATGACAGGAAAAATCAGCCCTATGAATCAGGCATGGTTCTTGCTTTGTTACATACTAATACCGCTTTCAGCATACGATGCTTACTGTACATTCAGGGGTGGTTTAGGACTTAAGGTACTGAGACCTTTATTAGAAACAATAAGAAAAAGAGCTTAATTATACACATGAACACAGGCCACAAATCAGATAAAACTATGGCAAAAGATCTCTTTCCAAGGGCCCTTGGTGTTGCGCTACTGGCTGTCACTGCGTGGATAGCTTTGAGTTTTATTAATCAAAGTGACCAAGACAAGTGGTTGTCCCGATTAAATACAGCAAATACAAAGGCGCTATCAGTATTTGGTAAAACAATTGACATGCGTTTAGAAACCTCGCAAAAATTCGCACGTGACTCTCGGTTATTACCGCTCTTTGCCGAAGACTTTATTGTTGGCGATAAACCTCCAAAAATCTCTCGACGTGCTATTTATGAATTTAAATATGTCAACGATGTTGACCATGCTTATATATTTAACACTGTTTATGGTGAAGTCCTCCTTTCCTCGGCCGGCTCGCCTGATCTACCCAATAGAACGCTTGAACCTTTTTATAATGCAGCCAAAAACAAGGTTGACAGGCTTACCAATATCGCAATTATTGGTGCGCAAACTTATATTATATTTGCAAGCTCCGTGCGTAGTCCTACAGGTAAAATTATTGGTTATGCTATCTATACAGACTCAAGCAGGAGTTTCTTCAGGGACATTGTGCCTGCATTAACAGCCTACCCTAAAGTGTCCTTTAATGCTTATATGTTAGAACAAGACAGCGCAATTTCTATTGAAAACTTCACCATCGGTGCCTCAACCATGCGCATAATAAATAAGGGAAAAACTATATTTCCTGTATTTCATTCGCACTTCAAGCCACAAAAATTCACAAAGTTAGACGGCACAGATTTATTGGCTGTTGGTGGGTTTTTGTCTGACATGCCTAAATGGAAAGTGACAACAGAAATTGACATGAAAGAAGTGAACAACGCTTCAGATGAAAAACGCTTTATGTTATTTTTAGCGCTTATATTTGGTGTGATCACTCTGTTTTTATTGCCAATTTCAGGGCCTTACACCAACGCACTTAAAGGTGTTTATGCCAAAATAGGCCTCATCAAACCCCGCCGATCAACACCCTTTATTGATAACGACTCTCTTGATCGTATGCGTTATGCCGCGCCACCGCCTTTAGGATCCCTTTCAGACTCTGAACTTTTACAAAATAAAATAAGTAACGAAAATGCTAAGGTGAAACCAAAGGATGATTACCGCCCCAGCGACTCTGTCATTGCTTATAACATTCGTACAGGTATGAAAAACAAGCGCATCAAGTTACTATACCAGCCTATATTCAACGCTCAAACAAATGCTATCGATATGCATGAAGTCTACTTACGCATCATTGATGATGAAGGTAAAATTATGCAGCCTTCTTTGTGGTTACCTGTGGCCAAAAGTGAAGACCTTTTCTCATTGATAGATGAAACCGTTGTAACCGTTGCAGTTGAAAAATTCTTTCTCAAAGCAAAGCCACTTAAAACGCCACTTGCTTTTAATATTTCAGGTAATACTTTTAGTAGCCTTGAATTTTTACAACGCCTCATGACTTCATCGTCCAGTGATTACCCGATTGCGGAAAACACCATATTTGAATTACACTCAAAAGAGATTATTGAAGACAGTCGCGCTATGAGCTTTATTAAAGAATGTCGTGAGATGGGCTTTAGGTTCTCTGTTGATTACTTTGGTGGTGGGCCACAAACACTCAAAGCGGCTAAAACTTTGAAATTTGACTATGTAAAAATTGATATTTTACAATTCGACATTGAAAGTGAAAAAGGGCAAAAAGACTTTGTGAAGCTGATTAAAACGGCCGAGTCTATAAACCTTGAAATTGTCGTCGAAAAGATTGAAGACGAACGCACATTACGCTTTTGTAAGAAGGTCGGTGTGCACCATGTTCAAGGATACCACTTAGCAGAGCCGACATCAGAGCTTTATAAAGGCTAAGACCACAAAGGCCTCGCTGCTAGAGGCTTTTTTATGCGCTGCCTATTGAGAACGGTTATAAATATATTCACCTACACTGGAAATAAGTTTCATTTTATGCACAAATGATTCAACTTCTTCTTGAACAATATCACCTGCAACGTCACGAGCAAAATCAACATCTCCTTCAACGCCTGCATATTTTTGTTTATAAGAAGTCATTTGTTTTTCATCAATTTGTGCAGGTTGATAACCAGCACGTAATAGCATGTCTCGCGCTTGTGCGTCAGATACAATACCACCTTCACCAGCTTTTTGCTTACGTAAAGCTGTTTCCATCTCAACCAAGGCTTTGCGGTTATTAACAATTTGACCCATTTTAGTAACGGACTCTTCCAGTGCAACTGTATTAAGCTGCATCATGTCCATTGTAGAGGCTATTTTTTGATTTTCGCTACGGTATTTAAAATCTGTCAATTTTTCACGTTCTTGTGCCACATAGTCAATTTTATTTTGCGTTGTTTGGACCACACTCGCTGTGACAGCAATGAGCGCTAGTGAAAAAAGAAACATAAAGCTTTTGGCCTTATTTGAACTATAGTGCTTTGCCATTTCAGGCAGTTCGGGAGACGCATAACCGTCGTTATAATAGCCATGGTGTGCATAAGTATGCTTTTCGGGCTGCACTGTCTCACGTTGAGATTTTGTTTCGACATGTACCTGCTCTGGCGACACATCAATGGTTTGAGTACCATCGAAGCCATCAAAGCTTTCGAATGTACCATCCACTTCTAACTGAATAACGTTTGTTTTATTTACCAACAAGCTGTCCTCTTTTAAACAAAAATATTTAGAGTATTTTACCCTACAAGTTACTTATATTGCAAAGCACAAATTTTATAACCGCAAAAACAGACGGTTTGTATACGAAATAACTTGAAATTACATCAACAAGTGCTTATATTAAAGGCTAGAAATTCGAAACATCCTTTTATTTACTTTTAATTCTCAATCTTTTGAGGAACCTCCTATGACAGAAAACATAATTTATATATTAGGCATTCTTGCCATTATTTATGTAATCACCCCCATTGTTCTTATTGTTCTTTTTTCAATATTTATGGCGCCTATCCACCATTTACGTGAAAAACAAAATAAACAACAATGCCCTGAAATAAATGAAGCCCTGCTTATAAAAGCAAAGGCTGAAATAACCTTTACTCAAAAAACAGCCTATAAAGCATGGCGCCCCTTTAATAAATTTTATTACTCATTCATTGCCGACTTAAAACGTGAGGAATGGGAGCAATATATTTTTATTCTTGACCAGTTTTATAAAAACTAAGGAGAAAACTAATGTTTTCGATGAACAACAACAGTATGCAACGCAAGTGTGATCAATTTTGTGACAGTGAAAGCTCTGCTAAGTCACCCAGTGATGAATTTAAGCATTTAAAAGCGAAAAAAAAGCTCTTAAATACCTTTATGCAGGCAAACCATTTAGAACAATTCAACCTTATTACCCATCATATCAATCATGAAATATCACAATTAGAAGATCAGGTTGCTAACATTCAAAAAGATAAATCCGCACTAGGTTTTATAGGTTTATGGGGCAAAAAAAAAGCTGCATCCATTCCTTTAAAGGCTCAAATTAAAGTTAAAAATGATAAAATTGAGTCTTTAGTTGTAAAATTAAATTCCTTTGCTTATGCACATTCTTTAATGAAGGGGCGTACAAGCATTATTGATGCAACAGAAATGTATAACGACATCGCTCAAAAACAGCATGCTGCAGCAAATTTATATGTCTATGTAAACGAGAATCAGCAACGACATGTACGTGCTGGTAACAAAGCCACTAAAAAAGCCGATACTTTGGTTCGTATTTACACCGATATGTCCGAATACTTTACAGAATCATTAAAACAGTTATAAGCATCAAAACGAATATAAAATGAGCCTTAGGGCTCTTTTTTTTGCTTAAAATTCTAATTTGGAGGATATATCGTTAACCGTTAGTTGAATATGTGCGCCCACAGGAAATGTCAGCAAGCTATCATCATGCCCGCACTTAACGTTCATAACAGCTGGAATATTTGGTAAGTATTCTTCTACAAGCTGTTTTGTGTTTTTGCCAAACGGTGTTTCGTTATCGCTTAATTTATCCATTTCACCCAAAATTACACCGCGTACATTTTTCAAAACACCACTATGTCTGAGGTGAAGGAGTTTTTTATCGAGCTCATTTATTTTTTCATCAGTTGTATCCTCAAGGAATAGAATGATATTATCAGCATTTGGCATGTAGCTAGTACCGATAAGTTGATCAAAAACGGTCATATTACCGCCTAAAAGTATACCTGCCGCTTCACCTGACTTTAAACAGTTACCTGCTAATTTGACTTGCCCTTCACCAGCGACGACTACATCTAAAAAACTTTGAGTCGTTTCAGGGTGCTGCTTATAGCTCATACAACAACCCATAGGGCCGTGGTAGGTCACTAAACCTGTCTTGGCATAAATAGCGTTTAAAAGGGCTGTTGCGTCACTGTAACCAACGAAGGGCTTAGGGTTTTTTTTAATAAGTTCATAATTGATACCGTCTAGCAATTGTAAAGCACCATAACCGCCAGCCGCGCAAATAACAGCGTCAATACTTTCATCCATAAAAGCTTCGTTTATGGCAAAAGCGCGTTCTTCAACAGAACCTGCAAATTGTCCAAACTGCACATGACACTGCACATGTGTTTCCGCTTCAAAACCATATGTGTTCAGGAGTGATTCCATTGCATAGGTTCGCTCTTCACCACGAAACCAAGAAGGTGAAACAATTAATACTGTGCCGCCTTGTTTTAATAATGGTCTCGTTGTCATCAGACAATCCTTATTTATAAAATATATTGTTCATTAATAGCCTGAATACTTGCTCTAAAAAATAAACGCCTCGTAAAAGGCGTTCATTTTTAGTAAATAGCCTATGCTAATCAGTTATTTTTAGCTGCGTGAAACGCGCAGAAGAACAATAAATTCAGTGTCTTCTTTAGAGTTTACGTTACGCTGCATAATTTCACCTAAACCTGGAATATCGGCTAAACCTGGTATGTAGTCTTTATCTGCACTTGTTGTTGCTTCAACAATTTTAGAAATAAGGTACACACGGCCATATTCTACCACCATATCTTGGTCAATAACATTTGTTGTCAACTCTGGCACTTGGTTTGTAATTGCATCATCGTCACCAACACGTGTAGTAATTGCTGTGTCGCCCGATTTGTTAGAAATACTCAAACGTACACGCATTTGCACTTTACGCTTACCAATGTAAGGGAAGACACTAAGGACTGTACCTGCATTTTTGTATTTAGGTTTATCTGTTCTGGTACCAATAACAACGTCACCGCCTGATGTGGTGTTTTGCTCAACTTCAGTTTCTGCGTAACCCAGTTGTTTTGTTAAGCTAACGCGTGACAATTGGTTATTACGGGCAACAACACTTGGGCTTGTTACTGTATGTACACTACCCACATTTGATAGGGCTTGATAAACAAAACCTAGGTCACCACTAGGCGTTGCAGCACTAAATACCGCACCTGCCGCATTACCCACGTTAAGCGCTGTGGATGGTGAAAAACCAACAGATGAAAGTGCATCGTCTAGATCTATGCCGCTTTTGTCCCAGTCAGCACCACGGTCTGTTTTCTTGTCTTTAACAACGGCAATAATACGCAATTCAACAAATATTTGCTTCAATGAGTTTTCTTGTACTTGTGATAGGTATTCTTCGATTAATCTGTGTGCTTCCGGTGCTGCACGTACTGTTATTAAACCAGCACTTCTTGTTACTTGATACCAAGGCTCAGCTTTTTCTTCTGGCTGAAGGTGGTCACTGCTTGCAACATTTTCAACTTCTATTGGTGCTAAACCACCTGATTCAGTCAAATCACCAAATAAGTCATTACCTGAAGTGTCATTTGTTCTTAAAAAGCGCCCTGAAGGGCTTATACCACCAGAGGCATTACCTTCTGCAGGGGCTACATTACCAACCTGAGCCAGCTCAACAATAGCTTCTTCTACTTGTTCCCAAATATTATCAGTATATTTAGTATCAAGTTCTTCTGATGTAAATTTGCTTGCTGAATTTTCAGCCACTTCTGGAGAAAACTCATTCATAGAAACAATACTACCAGCACGATCACTCTGGCCAATTTCTAGGTTATAAGTACGTACAGGGAAACGTGTTACATACCAAACGCCATCAATGTAGTTATAGTGATAACCCACTTTAGACAAAATAATTTCAAGCATGTCTTGGAAGTCACCGCCTGAATGTACAACAGTCACCGTACGGTTACGTACGCCTTGAGGAATAACGATAGATTCGCCCGCTGCGTTTGCCAGCTCTAGAATAACTGTTTCAACATTACGAGAAATATATGCCACGTCGAACGGTGGCAAATCAGGGCGTTTCAACATAATAACGTCTGATACACGTACTGAATTTTGTTCACCAATGCGCTGCATATGGAAAACACCATTACGCATAGAGCTTGTTGGTTGAAACTGCTTATATTCTTCCACTTCCCTGTCAGAAAGAGGTTGAACTTCTTCTTCATAATATGTACCACAAGCGCTTACTAAAAGCGCCGCTGTGAATGCTAAAAATTTGTTTTTCATGTTTCTCATCAATAGTAAGTATCCGAAATTAAAATAATACGTGATTTATCAAATACAGTTACAAACAATTTTACACCTGTCATGTTGTTCACGCGGTCAACAAGATACGACATAAAATTACTTAAGTTTGTTTCTGCTGTTAGGTTCACTCGTTCCGATAGAACGTAGCTACTTTCTGAACTCACGCGCCATTTAACAATCCATTTACCAGACTTTTCGCGTGAACCTTCTATAATACGTTTTACAACATTTTCAATTGTTTCATTTTCAATGTTGATGGAAACGTCAATATCTTCAATAGATTGGTACTCAGTACCAAATCCTTGTTCGTAAAGATCTATTTCTTGTTGTTTGATAATCGAAACCTTAGATTTAGACTTCACTTTTTCAGCTGTATTTTTTTCGGCGTCAACTTTATTTACTGGCTCAGTGGTATCCACTTCACCTTCACGAAACAACTTTGCAGCTTCTTTGAAGTTTTTCATGGCTGCATCTTCAGACATCATAACGTTTTGCGCCATAGCTGAAGGGGCCAATACAAGGGCCACCAATAAAGTTGTAACTTTTAAATTCAATAATTTCATTTATATACTCTGATACATTAATGCTTAGTCATAAAGGTAACTCATATCTTTATAGTGAAGCAATCTTGACCAGCCTATATCTATCCATTACCATGGAAATCACCATAAGTGCATCGGCAATATAGCCACACTTAATAAAAAAGTAAAAATATAGGGGCATTCATGCACATTTCCGAAACAAAGATCCACCAAGTTGGTGAAGAAATTCTCAATTTCAAAGAAAATAAGTTTTCTGCATTCAGCCTAAAAAGTTGGACATCTGCACTGATTGATAAAATGATGGAGCATGAAAACTTCCGTCTAGCGTCATTACGTTTTACCGACGTGGCCCCTTCGTTACGTACGGACGATGAATTTATGACACATCTTAACGCTTACTTTAAAGACGTTGAAGGTGTTAAAAACTTCCTTGGTACCCACCTGCCAGGACAAGGGTTGCTTGGTAAAGTTATCGCACCTCTCGGTCGTCATAATATTAAAAGCATGGCTAAAACTTTTATTGCAGGTGAAACCTTACAAGAAGGTATTAAAACATTCGCCAAACTACATGAAAGGGGTATTGCTTGCTCTATTGATTTATTGGGCGAGGCCGTTATCACAGAATCAGAGGCGCAAGGCTTCATGACGGGCTACCATAATGCCATCCGTGAAATTTCGCTTGCTTCACATACATGGGAAAAAACAACCTATTCTGAAGCAGACAACATTGGCAGAATTGCCCGTGCGAACGTTTCTATAAAATTAAGCGCTTTATATGAACACACTTCAGCGACCGCACATAAAGACAGCAAGGAAGCATTATGCAAGCGATTTAGTGAATTGCTCGACACGGCCATGGCACACCGTGCCTTTATTAATGTTGATGTTGAGCAGTTTGAGCTTTTACCACTCACACTCGACGTTTTCCAAACAGTCTTAATGGACGAAAAATATAGGCACTATCCACATATTGGTATTGTTTGCCAAGCATACCTGCGTGAAAGTGAAGCTGTTTTAAACCTCTTAATTTCATTTGCCAAAAAACGCGGCACAGCTTTTAGTATCCGCCTTGTTAAAGGCGCTTATTGGGACTTTGAACAAGCACAAGCCGAACAAAAAAATTGGCCATGTCCTGTGTTTGACATCAAAGAGGACACTGATGCCAATTATGAAAAATTAACAGGTATCTTTATCAAAGCCTTTCCATTTGTACGCCCTTGCATTGGCAGCCACAACGCAAGATCAATTGCCAATTCCATTAATGTTGCAGAACATTATAATTTAAAGCCTGAAGACCTCGAATTTCAAGCACTTTATGGCATGGCCGATAATTTTAGGGACGCCCTTAAAAGCAAAGGTTACCGTGTACGTCAATATTGCCCCGTCGGTGAATTTATCCCAGGCATGAGCTATTTAGTGCGCCGCCTCCTTGAAAATACAGCAAATCAATCATTTTTACGTATGCAGGATAAGGGCGAAGCGAACTATGGTGAACTCCTTCAAAAACCTATATTTTCAGAAAAATCTGCCCAAGAGAGCAAAGGATTTGCAAACCACCCAGAACAAGATTTTTCTATTACTGAAAACCGCAAAAGAGCTGAAAATGCGCTCGAACAATTCAAAATAAAACTACCTGTAACCGTAGGGAAAACGACAAAAAACATCATAAAACTCCCTTGCCCTTGGCAAACAGACCTTATTGTTACAAAATTAAATTGTTTAAGTGCAACACAAACAAAAAATGCTATTCAGCAAGCCAAAGACGCCCAAGAGGCATGGTCTGACCTTGGCCACAATGCCCGCGCTGATATTATGGATAAAGCCGCCGATATTTGTGTACGTGAATGGGACAGCCTCTTCGCTTTACAGGTGTATGAAGCAGGCAAAGACTGGATAAGTGCCGATGCAGATATTTGTGAAGCCATTGATTTTATGCGTTATTACGCCGATCAAATAAGAACCTTAGAAGCAGACCTTCAACCGCATTCACTTTGGGGAGAAAGCAACCATACCCACTATGAAGCCAAAGGTATTGCCACTGTCATTGCTCCTTGGAACTTTCCTTTTGCTATCAGCGTGGGCATGACAGCTGCCGCTCTTGTGACTGGTAACGCCGTTTTATACAAGCCCGCCGAACAAACATCTGCCAATGGCGAAAAAATGGTGCAAATATTCCATGAAGCAGGCGTACCAAAGGACGTTTTACACTTTTTACCGGGTAAAGGTGATGTGGTAGGTGCTGAAATTGTTAAAAGCAAGGAAACAGATGTGATTGCCTTTACAGGCTCAAGAGGTGTGGGCCTACAAATACTAGAACAAGCAGGCAAGCTTGCACCAGGACAAACTCATGTTAAAAAATGCGTCATTGAAATGGGTGGTAAGAACGCCATTATCGTTGATAGCAGTGCCGATTTAGACGAAGCAGTGCCGGGGACAGTTCATAGTGCCTTTGCATTCCAAGGGCAAAAATGTTCGGCCTGTTCACGTGTTATTGTTGTTGGCAGTGCCTATAAACCATTTATAGAACGCCTTAAAGAAATGGTTGAAGGCATACGTGTGGGTACATCAGACGACCCTACATTTGACGTCAATGCCGTAATTGATGCCACCGCGAAGAAGAAAACACAAAGCTACATCAAAATAGGCGAAAAAGACGGCAAACTATTAGCTCAAGCACCTTTAAGCAAAAACCTTAAAGGTAACTTTGTGGCACCGAGCGTGTTTACTGATCTCAAGGAGGGTTCAAAACTCACAACCGATGAAGTTTTCGGTCCTGTCCTTGCTGTTTATAAAGCCGAAAGTATCAACGAAGCTATTGAAATGGCCATGGATAGCGAATATGCCCTCACAGGGGCTGTATTTAGCCGTAACCCTGAAACCATTGACTACGCAAGAAAACACTTTAAGGTTGGTAACTTATATATAAACCGTGGTTCAACGGGCGCACTCGTTGGCAGACAGCCTTTTGGTGGCGGTGGTTTAAGCGGTACAGGGACAAAAGCTGGTGGACCTGACTACCTCCTGAATTTCCTAGAGCCGCGCGTCGTCACGGAAAATACAATGCGCCGTGGCTATGCACCGCGTGAGGATGAGTAAAAAATGTACGATACTTGATCTTACTTAGCCCACTAATATTATCACTTACAAGATAAATATTACGCTAATAACGCTTCACTGTGAAAAACAAAAAAGGTGGTAAATGCCACCTTTTAATTCGATATACAGTTACTTAACACCAATAAAAACTTTACCAGTTTCTGCTGAGCAAGGAAGTTTAACGAGTATAGCTAAACTACATATAATAGAAAGAACTGCTAATAATGCAATTCCAGGCCAGCTTGATATTAAATCAATAATACCTGTGGCATAAGCAATTCCCAAAAATATTGCCGTTAAAATAAAAACTACATTACTACTTTCAATTTTAACACCGATTTTCTTAGACATAGGTTTTCTCCGAAAAGAGTTATAAAGCGTTTAAAGATATTTACTAATATTTAAATTATTGTGAATAAAAACAATAAAACAAGCCCTATACAAGCATTTAATTAAGAGGCCTTTGGCTTTACAAGCAGTTAAGATCAGATTTAAAAAACGACATGTCGCTAGAATTACTAAAACAGCGCCACAAGAATGTGATATATTAAATATATGTTTTAATTTTCTAGCCACGTGGCCTATAACAATAGGCAATAAGCGTAAAAATAAAAAATAATTCAAGAGAGTGTGTGCCGACAAAATGATAAATATATTCACTTACTCCAAAAGAGCACGCTCTCTTATACTACATTTCATGTTTTGTGCCCTTGTCGCTTACGCGTTAGAAAATATATCGGGTATCCCTTTTATTGGCTGGTGGTTTATTGTCATTAATATTTTCGAATTTTTATTCTTCGGTAAAGACAAACTACGTGCCAAGCAAGGTTGGAGCCGTACACCTGAAAGCACGTTCCTTATTATGGGCTTATTGGGCGCCTTCCCAGCCATTTTAATTGGTCGTAAATTTTTTAAACATAAAACCACAAGCCGTAAGTTTATTTTACCTATGTGGACCTTATTCATTATACAAATAATGTTCGCTATTGCGTATATTGAACAAACAACCGTTAAAGGCAAGAAGTTTCTAGACTTTTTAACCTTTTAAAAAACTATACAAAACGCCCGTTTTTTTATATAATCGACCCCTAAATTGATTATAAAAATAAGGGAGTGCTCTTGCATGAGTCAAACCGCTGTTATCGTTCTTGCCGCTGGCAAAGGCACACGCATGAAGTCAAAATTACCAAAAGTTTTACACTGCGTGGCAAAGCGCCCCATGCTTGGCCATGTTATTGACGCTGGCCTTGGCGCTGAACCCGCAAAAACCGTGGTTGTTATTTCTCAAAATCAAGTGGCAGAATATGTCGGCAAGGCATTCCCTCACAACAGTATTTGCATTCAACAAGAAAAACAACTCGGCACAGCACATGCCGTTCTTGCCGCTGAAGCTGAACTGAAAAACATAACTGGCAACGTCCTTATATTATGTGGTGACGTGCCCTTATTAAACCGTAAAACCATAGAACGCTTTATTATATCCCACGAAACACAGCAACATGACGTCACATTTATGAGTGTGTTTGCAGAAGACCCAACAGGCCTTGGCCGTGTTATCCGTGACGACAACGACGATGTATTAGCGATTGTTGAACACAAAGACGCCACAGACGCACAAAAGAAAATTGACGAAATTAACACCGGTATTTACATTGCCAAAAAAGATGTTCTTTTTGATCTTCTCCATAAAGTGGATAACAAAAATGCCCAAGGTGAATATTATATTACAGACATCGTTTCTTTAGCTCTCAAATATAACCACCTTGTTGGTACATATACAGCAGAAGATGCCGAAGCCTTAAGTGGTGTTAATTCAAGGCTACAGCTGGCCTGCATGGAAGACATGTTCCAAAATGCAAAGCGTGAACATTACATGGACAACGGTGTCACTTTTATTGACCCTCAAAGCGTCTTCTTTGCTTATGACACAAACATTGGCACAGATGTTGAAATTGGCCCCAACGTTCAATTTGACACAGGCGTACGTGTGGAAAGCAATGTAACTATTGAAGGCAATGGCTTCTTTAAAGATACGCACTTCAATGAAGGTGCTTTTGTTAAGTCATTTTGTCACCTTGAAGGTGCGGAAGTTGGTTTCCAAGCAAGTGTGGGCCCTTTTACAAGGTTGCGCCCAGGCGCTACATTGGCTGATAATGCCAAAGCAGGATCATTTGTTGAAATTAAAAATTCAACCATCGGCCGCCATTCGGCTGTCGGTCACCTGACCTATGTTGGTGACGCAACGGTTGGCAACCATGTTAATTTTGGTGCAGGATCTATTACGGCTAATTATGATGGCGCAGTGAAACATAAAACAATTATCGGTGATAATGTCTTTATTGGTGCGGGCAGTACACTTGTCGCACCGGTAACCGTGCATGCGGGTGCCACAACAGCGGCCAATAGCATTATTACAAAGGACGTGGCCGAAAACACATTGGTTGTGAGTAAAGTTATGCGCACTGAACGCAGTGACTTTAAACGCCCCAGCAAACAAGCTAAGTCAGTTTGACCACAGTACGCCTATAAACAATGTCATTTTATACTGACAAAACTTAAGGTAACGACTAAATAAAACAAAATTAAGAAGGTTTATAAAATATGTGTGGAATTGTTGGTGTTATTGGTTCAACCACTGCAATAAATGACGTGCTTGAGGGCTTAAAACGCCTTGAGTATCGTGGTTACGACAGTGCGGGTATTGCCTCCTTAAATAGCCAAGGGGTTGTTTTACGTAAATCTGTTGGTAAAATTAAAAATCTCGAAAGTGTTTTAAATAAAAACCCCTTTGCAGAGACAAAAAACATTGCCATTGGCCACACAAGGTGGGCAACACACGGCGAACCAACAGAAAATAATGCGCACCCACACACTGCCGATACTGTGGCTGTTGTTCATAATGGTATCATTGAAAATTATCTTGATTTAAAAGCAGATCTTGCCCATAAAGGCGCTTCTTTCTATTCAGATACTGACAGTGAAACACTACCAGCACTCATCGCCAAACACCAAAAAAATGGTGCAAGTGAACTTGACGCTGTTATCAACACCATAAAAGAAGCGGAAGGCGCCTTTGCTTTTGGCGCTATTTTTAATAGTAATCAAGAGATTTTGATAGGTACAAGGCGCAGTGCCCCCCTTGTGGTGGGCCTTGGTGAAGGTAAAAACTACTTAGGCAGTGACCCTATCGCCCTTGCAAGTTACACAAATAAATTTATATTCCTTGAAAATAATGATATTGCCGTTTTAACCGCCGACGATATTACCATTTATGACATTGACGGCCACAAGGTAAGTAGAGAAGTAAAAACCCTCGACGTGAACAGCGATACTGTGTCTAAAGGGCAGTACCCTCACTTCATGCTGAAGGAAATTTACGAACAACCCGACGTTATTTCAAAAACACTTAGTGCTTACTTAAGCGACGACTTAACAGACATTGTTATTCCTGATTTACCGATTAATCTTGCAACAGTACCACAAATTACCATTATTGCCTGCGGTACAAGTTGGCACGCGGCTCTGGTTGGTAAATATTGGCTTGAACGTTATACAAGAATACCTGTCAATGTCGATGTGGCATCTGAATTTAGATACCGCAACCCACCGCTAACAAAAGGCGGCGTTACATTACTTATTTCGCAAAGTGGCGAAACAGCCGATTCATTAGCGGCACTCGAGCATATCAAAAAAAATGGCCAGCATGTCATTTCAATTGTCAATATAGCGGGTAGTTCTATTGACCGAGAATCTGACGTTTCATTCTACACACAGGCAGGCCCTGAAATTAGCGTAGCTTCTACCAAAGCATTTACAACACAACTGACAGTTCTTGCTTTGTTAACACTTAAAGTGTCAGAACAAAAAGGCATTATCAGTCAGCAAGAAAAAATAGAACTTTTGGCTGGCCTTAAGGAATTGCCAAACCGCATGAATGTGCTTGACGGCTTAAGTACAGAAATTAAAGAACTTGCAGGCAGCCTAACAACGGCACAGAGTAGCTTGTATTTAGGGCGCGATATCATGTTCCCACTGGCACTTGAAGGTGCACTTAAACTGAAGGAAATTTCATACATTCATGCCGAAGGCCTTGCTGCGGGTGAAATGAAGCACGGTCCCATTGCCTTAATTGACCAAGACGTGCCCGTTGTTGTTATTTCCCCTTATGATGCATTGTTTGAAAAGACATTATCCAACTTAAAAGAAGTTGAAGCACGTAAAGGTGAGGTTATTCTTTTCACCGACGCAAAAGGCAAAGAAAAGGCAGGCGAAAGTGCTACAAGAAAAGTGATTACACTGCCTGACGTACCTGAGTTTGTCGCACCCATTATGTATAGCTTACCGATGCAACTATTAGCTTACCATACAGCCGTTCTTAAAGGGACAGATGTTGACCAACCACGTAATTTAGCAAAATCAGTGACGGTTGAATAACATGCAGAAAACTTTATTTTTACTTTTACTTTTATGTGCGGTGCAAAACGCCGAAGCGCAACGTGTTTATGCACCAGAAAAAACAGGTACAGGTGATGTTCAGGTTACGAATGAATCACTTATTTATATAGTACGCCCTGAAAAAATTGAAAAAATGACAACGTCAGAAGACCAAATTCATATTCAACTAAAAGACAGTGCCAGAGAATATTTTTACACACTGACATCGCTCAATAAAGGTAAAAAATTATCTATCAAAACTGAAGACGGTGAAACCATCCAAGAAGGTATTATCCGACAAAGCATTGATTCAGGCCTTATTATTTCAAAACCCATTAAAACACGTGCCGACCTTGGCCGATTTTTAAGACGTATCAAAGAAGGTAAACAGCCCATTATCGTTCATAAACCCGACTTAAGGCCAAACATTGCTAAGTTTGTTACGACAAAACCAGACCCAGAAGAAAAAGATCCGTATTTTGAAAGCCGTGAAGAAATAGAAGACATGCGCAAGCAACTTGAAGACCTATAATAAAGAGCTTGTCGTAAATAAATAATATAACGACACCTAGTATTAAAAAGAACCCAGTAAGGGTTCTTTTTTTATGCTTATCATAAATAAGTCATGAGCTTTTCTAACGCCTGGTGACTTAGGCATTAGAAATTTAAAAAACGCTTAATCGACGTTATTTTTCGCTACGCTTTTTTGGCTGTACCGCCGACACGAGGGCCAAGAAACTTACGCCCTTCCGTTTCCACATAAACTGTCACAAAACTTGGGCGTTCTGGTTCCATAAAGTAACCTTGCTCAATGTTAAAACGTTCTTGTTCCGATTCTTGTAAGTCATAAACGTAGCAACCTAATGCACCTGCAAGTGTACCTGACGCACTGTCTTCATTGACACCAACAGCCGGTGCAAAAACACGGATACAAAAGTCATTTTCTTCATGTACTGTTTCTGGAGAGAAGAAGAGGAATCCGACAATATCAAGGCCTTCGCTAATCTCTGCCAATTTATCAAAATCTGGCTTAATGCTTTTGAGTGTTTCAAGGTCTTTGACACCAATCACGAATGAACGGTTTGTTGCACAAACCACCATAGGCATATAACCTGGCAATACACTTGGCATGGGTACACCCGCTGCCGTTAATACAGCCATAATATCATCCATGGAAGGCTCTTCGTAAATAGGATGTTCTTGCTCTAAGAATACTTTTTCTGCCTTACTTGAAAGGTGGATAAAGCGCCCATTCATTAATTCTAGCGTGTAACGACCCGATTCCAAGCTGCCACATTCTTTCATACAAGTGACCGCAGCCACCGTTGCATGACCACTTAAAAGCATTTCTTCGCCGTTAATGAAGTATTGTAAACGAAAGTCGGCACGGTCTTTTGTTGGTTTTAGGACAAAAACAGTGTCATCTGTTTGAGCACCGGCAACAATTTTTTTCTTTTCTGCATCAGAAAGACCGTCTGCATTTAAAACAACCGTTGCGGGGTTGCCACCTACCTCTTCTTTTGGGGCAATAAAAGCATTATAAATATAAGTTTTCGTCATTTCTTTATTTATCCTTATGAAGGGTTTCAACCCATCTAATTGTTCCTGTTTTCGAGCGCATAACAACGCTGTGGCTTTTTGTGCCGCCGCTCACATTATGAATGCCTTGCAGCATCGTGCCGTCTGTTATACCTGTGGCCGCAAAAATAACCTCACCACCAGCCAGTTCTTCAGTTGTATGAACTTTTTCTGGATTTTCAACCCCTGAGGCCAAACATTTTTTGCGTGCGGCTTCATCATTAAAGTGTAAACGGCCTAAAATATGACCACCGAGACACTTAAGTGCAGCGGCTGCGATGACACCTTCTGGTGAACCGCCCTGCCCCATTAATAAATCAACACCACTGCCTTCTGTACTGGTGGCAATAGCACCCGCAACATCACCGTCTGTAATGAGCTTAAGGCGTGCGCCAACTGCGCGAATTTCACGAATAAGTTTTTGGTGACGCTCACGCTTAAGCACACAAACAACGATATCTTGTGGCTTCACGCCTTTTTGTTCGGCTGCCAATTGAATGATAGCTGCTGTCGACATATCAAGGTTAAATTTTGTAATGTCGAACATGGGGCCCATCGCCAACTTTTCCATATACCAAGCCGACGGGGCTTTTAAAAACTGACCACCTTCACTTATGGCTATCACACTAATGGCGTTTTCACCACCTTCGGCAACAATGGTTGTACCGTCAACAGGGTCTACAGCAATATCAAGGGCTATACCGTCTTGACGTCCGCGCTTGGAACCGACGATCTCACCTTCATATAACATAGGCGCTTCGTCTTTTTCGCCTTCACCTATCACAACGGTGGCATTGATGTCCATGGTGTTTAAAACAGTGCGCATCGCTTCAACGGCGGCGGCATCCACAGCAATTTTATCGCCACGACCTAAATGTTTTACAGAGGCGAGTGCGGCAGCCTCTGTCACACGTACAAGATCAATAACCACATGGCGGTTAATAACGGCTTCCTTCGATGCCATCATGACGTCTATTTTATTTTCTGCTGTTTTATTTAGGGCGGTCATACATATTATCTTTCTATATTTAAGACACAGGTGTTTGTGACATAGTCGTCTCCAGAAGCGAACTCTGCTAGCTCATGTCGTTTCATACCCGTTTCGACGAAGTAAGCAATGTACGAACCATTATGAGATTCGTGGTACTTTTCTTCTATAATGCGCACATGACTGGCCTTCACAATTTTATCACGTCCTTCTACTGGTAACCTCAAATAAAAACGTGAAAGCTTATCTTCAATGATGGCAGGTGCTTTCGGGCGTAATTTAAGCAAACGTTTACCCAGTGAAATAGAAACAGCGTCAGACATTAAGGCACTGGCAACAGCATCTTTATCATTGCCATGACCCGCCATAAATACTGGCCCTGCATGTTCACTTTCAACAATAACACCTGTGAGTGTACCGTTTGTGTTACCTAGTTGAGAGAATTCTTCTAATAGAGTTGGGGCCACAGAAATTGTGTTGGCCGTGGCCGATGCCACGAGCTTTATATTACAGCCAAATTTTTGCGCCAATTGAATGTCAATAGGTTCAACACCTTTGATACCCGTAATTTTTGTTTTGGTAATATCGCCCCATTCACCAAAGGCTGTGGCTTTGAGAATAGCCAGTTTATAAAGGCTATCTTTTCCTGTGATATCATGATCAGAGTCTTCTTCTGTATAATTGAGCTCTATCGCATCGCTAATAGCCTCGGCCAATGTGCAGCCTGTGTCTTTCATGCGCATTAAAACATAATTACAGGTGCCATTTAAAACGCCATAAACGCGGCTAATATGGGAACCACCATAGCTATTAAAGAGAGAACTGATAATAGGGACACCGCCTAAAAGTGCACCTTCAAAACGTAGATTAACGGCTTTATCTTCAGCTAAACGCCAAAGTTTTTGCCCGTGAACAGCCATTAAAGTTTGATTATTCGTGACAACATGCTTACCTGCCTCTAAGGCTGTTCGTGCCTGAAGAAAAGCATTGTTTAAACCTTCTGTACAAACAATAACAATATCAATATTTGAAGCGCGTAACACTTGCTCTTCGCGATCACTCCAAATGGCACCTTCAATTTTATAAGGCTCGGCATAGCTGTCGGCCATGGCCACCAACTTTAAAAAACTATCTTTTTCTTTGGATGCTTGTAATAACTGCTTTGCAAATATTTTAGCTGTTTTTGTCAGGCCTAAAATACCGACATTTAATAATTTCATTTTTTATTTTTCTTTTTTTAAGTT
>JBLILN010000015.1:0-39716 GCA_047635695.1 Alphaproteobacteria bacterium | reverse complement strand
ATATCCAGCCCCTCACCTATATTTATAATAGAAGTACAAATCAGCCTTTAGGCTTTAACGTTTCAAAAATCTCGAACTTCGAGAATTTATTCATGGGCAAGCGCCTTTTTATTTAGGAAACATTTATTAGAACTTTAATACTTTTACTTATTATATTCGCACTACCATCCACACTCATGTTTTATTTTAATGTACCTATAGGGAAAAGCCTCTTTGCTACACTGCTAATTTTAGCAATAGCAGCATCATTCCTGCAAGAAAATGCAGAAATAACACCAACTGAAATGTTGGATATGTAACTACTTTTTACTGGAGAATTACATGAAACCTACTCTCGCTTGCTTACTAGCAAATATTATAGTTGCTGGTGGACTATTCGCATTTACCGACTTGCACATTGCAATATGTGCTGGTGTTGGAGCATCAGCTGGCGCTGGAGCTTATATAAACAGCAAAAAAGATTTTAAAGATTAACGAATAATGATTAAAAAAGAGCCTTTGGCTCTTTTTTTTATGCAAAAATTGTGCGTAACAACCTCATTTATTTTTTTAAATATGCGTAGCTTAGCTTTAAAAATCGAGATAAAAAACCTGCAAACAAAGGATAAACACAAAGTAATAATACTGAAAAAATAGATATGTAAGACCATACTCTCGCTTCAGAACCAGATGACGTCATGAAAAAGGGTTGGAAAATAGCATAGGTAACTTGACCCACATACAAACCAAACAAAGCTAAAAATATGCGTTTAAAGTCAGTTTTCCATCCTATAGACAACATATAAATAACCATAATTAATTGAGCGGCATAAAACCCTGTTTCATTATCAAAAGGCTCTCGTATATCGCCCAAAAAAGGCTGAATAAACCAGGTTAAAGCCCCCATAAAAATTGATATTAAAAAAACTTTTGTGTATTTCAATCTAAAATCCATCTATAAATTAGCCACATGTAGTAACTTACCAGATTCCAACGCAAAAAGCACCCGAAGGTGCTTTTTAATGTCTCTTTGAAATAAGAATCTTCGTTTTTATTACGAGATACTTTCTAAAAAGTAAGTAAAATGTGGCATTGACCTACTCTCCCACACCTTAAGATGCAGTACAATCGGCGCTGAGAGGCTTCACGTCCGTGTTCGGAATGAGAACGGGTTTTTAACTCTCGCTATGGACACCACAAAATACTTACTTATTAGAAAATACCTTGCATGCGAATCTTGTAAAATAAATATCAATTAGTGTTTAATGGTATAATCTTAATATCTGAACATTGTCTGTAAACTGCACATGATAATATTAAGCCTATCGAGAAATTAGTACAGGTTAGCTTCACACATTACTGTGCTTCCACACCCTGCCTATCAACGTCGTGGTCTACAACGTCTCTCAAGGGAATACTGGTTTTGAAGGAGGCTTCCCGCTTAGATGCTTTCAGCGGTTATCCCGTCCGTACATAGCTACCCAGCGATGCTCTTGGCAGAACAACTGGTACACCAGGGGTACGTTCACTCCGGTCCTCTCGTACTAGGAGCAACTCTTCTCAATATTCCTACACCCACGGTAGATAGGGACCGAACTGTCTCACGACGTTCTAAACCCAGCTCACGTACCACTTTAATCGGCGAACAGCCGAACCCTTGGGACCTGCTACAGCCCCAGGATGTGATGAGCCGACATCGAGGTGCCAAACAACGCCGTCGCTGTGGACGCTTGGGCGTTATCAGCCTGTTATCCCCGGCGTACCTTTTATCCGTTTGCGATGGCCCTTCCATGTGGAACCACCGGATCACTATGACCGACTTTCGTCTCTGCTCGAGGTGTCCCTCTTACAGTCAGGCAGGCTTTTGCCATTACACTCATCGAACGATTCCCAACCGTTCTGAGCCTACCATCGCGCGCCTCCGTTACTCTTTAGGAGGCGACCGCCCCAGTCAAACTACCCACCATGCAGGGTCCCAGTCCCCGATAAGGGGACGTGGTTAGAATTCAAATATAACAAGGGTGGTATCTCAAGGATGGCTCCGATAGAACTAGCGTTCTATCATCAAAGCCTCCCACCTATCCTGCACATGTTAGATCTAAATCCACTGCAAAGCTGTAGTAAAGGTGCACGGGGTCTTTCCGTCTGGCCGCGGGTACTCTGCATCTTAACAGAGAAGTCAGTTTCGCTGAGTCTATGGTTGAGACAGTGGGGAAGTCGTTACGCCATTCGTGCGGGTCGGAACTTACCCGACAAGGAATTTCGCTACCTTAGGACCGTTATAGTTACGGCCGCCGTTTACCGGGGCTTCGATCAAGAGCTTGCACCCCATCAATTAACCTTCCGGCACCGGGCAGGCGTCACACCTTATACTTCATCTTACGATTTAGCAAAGTGCTGTGTTTTTAATAAACAGTCGCTACCCCCTATTCTGTGCCACCCTCACCTAGTTGCCTAAGTGAGGGTCTCCCTTATTCCGAAGTTACGGGAGCATTTTGCCGAGTTCCTTAACCATAGTTCTCTCAACGCCTTGGTATACTCAACCTTCCCACCTGTGTCGGTTTGGGGTACGGCCTTCATGTTGGTGCTATTTCCTGGAACCACTTCACGGCACTTCCAATCCAATGAGGAAGTACAATTTACGTGATCCGTCAACCTCCAACTGGCTCAGGAATATTAACCTGATTTCCATCGACTACGCCTTTCGGCCTCGCCTTAGGTGCCGGCTAACCCTACGCTGATTGGCATTGCGTAGGAAACCTTGGGATTTCGGCGGACGAGGTTCTCACTCGTCTAATCGCTACTCGTGTCAGCATTCTCACTTCCGATACGTCCAGCCAACCTCGTCGGTTGACCTTCATCCGCTTACGGAACGCTCTCCTACCACTTGAGATAAATCTCAAGTCCGCAGCTTCGGTGTTATGTTTTAGCCCCGATACATCTTCGCCGCAAAATCACTTGACCAGTGAGCTGTTACGCTTTCTTTAAAGGGTGGCTGCTTCTAAGCCAACCTCCTGGTTGTCTAAGTAATTTCACTTGCTTTCACACTTAACATAAACTTGGGGACCTTAGCTGGCGGTCTGGGCTGTTTCCCTTTCGACTATGGACCTTAGCACCCATAGTCTGTCTGCCGTACTGTACTCACCGGTATTCGGAGTTTGGTTAGGTTTGGTAAGGCTATACGCCCCCCTAGCCCATCCAGTGCTCTACCCCCGGTGGTAATCATACGACGCAGTACCTAAATACTTTTCGGAGAGAACCAGCTATTTCGAAGTTTGATTGGCCTTTCACCCCTAGTCACAGATCATCCCCGCATTTTTCAACATACGTGGGTTCGGTCCTCCAGTAAGTGTTACCTTACCTTCAACCTGTCCATAACTAGATCACTTCGTTTCGGGTCTATACCATGCAACTACACGCCCTATTAAGACTCGCTTTCGCTGCGCCTACATCTGTCGACTTAAGCTTGCTGCATAATATAACTCGCTGACCCATTATACAAAAGGTACGCGGTCACACCTCAAGGGTGCTCCCACTGCTTGTAAGCATACGGTTTCAGGAACTATTTCACCCCCCTTATCGGGGTACTTTTCACCTTTCCCTTACGGTACTTGTTCACTATCGGTCATTAGGTAGTATTTAGGCTTGGAAGATGGTCCTCCCATGTTCAGACAGGGTTTCACGTGTCCCGCCCTACTCGAGGACTAATAAGCTTTTTACCGTTACCGGACTATCACCGTCTATGGTTGAACTTCCCAGTTCATTCACGTTTTTACTTATTAGCCACTGGCCTGATCCGCGTTCGCTCGCCACTACTAGCGGAATCTCGGTTGATTTCTTTTCCTATGGGTACTTAGATGTTTCAGTTCCCCACGTTCGCTTCGCTACACTATGTATTCATGTAGAGATAATAGAATAAATTCTATTGGGTTGCCCCATTCGGAAATCGTCGGGTCAAAGCCTATTCGCAGCTCACCGACGCTTATCGCAGCGTATCACGTCCTTCATCGCCTCCTAATACCAAGGCATTCACCGTATGCTCTTATCATACTTAAAATTATCATATACAGATTACAAACAACGTTTGAAATTTATATAGACAGTTTATAACTATGTTCATTTGAATATTCCTACCTCACACGATGAGGCTCCCAGGAATATTCATATATATTTGAGTATACCATCAAAAACTAACTTATTATATTTACCCTTAGCTTTTTATTTAACTAAAAAGACTAATGCTGAAATCTTACTTCAAGAAGTAAAATTTCGGTTCTTTATATAAGTATATAAATATTGAAATTTATTTTATTTTGACTCGTCTAATTATTTAATGTGTCACCACCTTGGTAGATAATGACTAAATAATTAGAACAAAAATTCTTATTCAATTTTCAAAGAGCGTGTTGTCTGGTAACCCGTGAAACTTAACTCTTGGCCGAGGCCGTTTGTTTTGTTTCGGTGTGTTGTCCGTTTCAACAAGGCGGAATATAGTCCGAACGCCCCATGGTGTCAACAACCTTTTTCACTTTTTTTCACTTTTTTTTCACTTTTATCTGTCAACACCCTCTAAGGCTATATAATACAAGGAATTTTCCCTTTAACTTTTTTTGAACTTTTTTACGATCATTCTATAATTTTATGGTTTTTGCCCACTTCTCCCCATAAATTAATTAATTTTTATATAAAAAAACATCTGAAAAATACATTTGAGCGGTCTATTTTAATCATATTTGCTTATATCTATGAAAAAACCTCCCTATATAGGAATGTTTTTTTATGCTTTTTATCGTTTAAGGATTAAAAACCACCTCTATAAACTCACTTGAGGTCAAATTATATGAATCGTATCACCTATGCTTTATAGATATTAACCTGCCTTTAAAGTATATCTATATAAGCAGGTCTGTATATTTGTTATATATCTCGACAGCGCTATTTAATGAAAAGTCTATAATATAATAAATGCACGCCTGAGTGATAATGCCTGACATATGCAGAATAGCCACGGCCCTATATTTCTATATTTATACTATATAGGCACCAAATCAGCTTTTGTTTGACAGCTCACAGACGACCCCTTCTTATAGTATATATGAAAAAACGTATTTTAATTTCCTCAGCTACAGTAGGCGCGGTCCTTTTAGGCGTCCTTTTCTTTGCACCTACAAGCAAGGAAACCCCTTCAATGGAACAAGACCCTATTCAGGAAGTTATACAAAAACTGAACGATACAGTTCTACCTCCTATATATATAGAAAAGGAAGTTACTTTAAAAAAGAGGCAAACGCTTTCAAGCCTCCTTACAACAAATGCCGTTCCTCAAAGGCTCACAGCAAAGGCGCTACATAAACTGCAACGTCAATACAATGTTAAGCAGCTGCGCCCCGGGCAACACATAACCCTTTCCTTTAAAGAGATCAGCGAAGGAAGTGCCTCACTTGATCAAATTTCATTTTATAGCCCTGACGATAAAGATGTGCGCGTCAGTCGCAATGCAGACCGCTCCTTTACTATAGATGTACAAAAACGCAAGCTCAACAAAGAAACAGTGGCAGTAACAGGTACAATTGATGACTCTTTATATGCATCAGCCAAAAAAGCAGGCCTACCAGCGGCCTTGGTACCTGCCTTCGCTAACTTATTTGCTTGGGAAATTGACTTTACCCGTGATATTCGACCAGGTGCGCGTTTTCGTGTGGTTTATGAAAAGATACTCGATGAAAATGGTATCTTCCTGCGCAGTGGCAATGTTTTAGCCGCTGAACTTACTACAAAGAGGAAAACCTATGATGCCTATAGAAGTAATAACAATGGCTGGACAGAATACTTCAGTTCCAAGGGTTTTAATAAAAAACGTACTCTATTACGCACACCTTTAGAGTTTACACGTATTTCATCTCATTATAATAGAAAGCGCAAACACCCTGTGCTTGGTTATACCCGTGCGCACAAAGGCACCGACTTTGCTGCCCCACGCGGCACGCCTGTTAAAGCCGCTGGTGATGGTGTGATTGAAAAAGCGAGTTGGTATGGTAGTTATGGTCGTTACATTCGCATTCGTCATGATAAGCAGTTCAAAACAGCCTATGCGCACCTAACCCGCTTTGCCCGTGGTATTAAAACAGGCAAACGCATCAAACAAGGACAAACTATAGGCTATGTCGGCACAACAGGGCGCTCAACTGGCCCCCACCTGCATTATGAGGTGCTACGCTACGGCAAACAAGTCAACGCCATGCGCGTCAAACTACCTACTGGTAAAAAAGTGAAGACAAAAGGCATTAAAGCCTTCAACGCTCAGGTTGCTCAATACAAGGCGATGTGGACAAAATTAGAGAATGCGCCACTTTAAAACACCTAAACAACCAACAACCATTTGATTTTCAATATTTTTAATGATATAAATAAAAAATAATAACAACACATCACCTTTTTATAGAGCATCAACTCTAAAACGTCAAAAATTGACAAAACTATCCAATACTACCCCTTTACGGCGTAGACGGAGGTGTCTTATGTACACATCAATCCTAAAAACCATCATTGTTATGCTGCTTGTCGCTTCTTGTGCAAGTACAAAAAAAGAAACCACCATTCACCAAGACCTTAACACAACAGCCGTTTGCACAGCGGAAACAGTCGAACCCGTTCGCATAAACGCAAGCGACTCTGTAGACGGTATGGTGTCAAAGGGTTCAGGTATTTGGCTCGACACACCCTATGGTGACAACATATTCATTACCAATGCACATCTTATCAAAAACACCATTATGAACAGCAACGGCACCGTTAAAAGCCGCAAAATCTATAAAAAAATTTATGTTATAGATAGTCAAGGTATGAAGGTGCAGGTCAAAGTTATAGCTCATAGGCAGTTAATGCAGACAAAGAACAACCTTGAAAATTATAGCTTTACCGTCCATAAAATGGCCGATATTGCAATACTGGTTGCTGTGGATGAAATACCTGTAAACTTTAAAGCAAGCAAACATCGCTTAGCTATAAAGTCTAAAAACACCAACGCCTACTTAGGCGGCTTTTCATCACTCTCTAAAGACGATTTAACTAAATACAAAAGCAAAAATACGCGCGTACAGCACTGTACCTATAGCCTACACGACAAAACGGCCATATACCTGCATGAAAATATGCATGGTGCCTATAACGGCTCTTCTGGTACGGCTATTATAGACGATGACGGCTATATTCAAGGTTTAGTCACTGTAGGCAACAATTCCCAAGAAGGGGAACGGAACCATGTTCATCAAAATAAAGATGGCTCCATTTATATAAGCTTCGCCAATAAGGCAAGTAATATACCCCAACTCAAACTTTACGCCATTGGCACCAACCATCACGAGATAAGAAAACTCTTACATGAAACCTTTAAAAACAACAATAACGATTAAAATTTAGAAGCCTTCATTATTTATATGTAGGCTTTTATTTTTTGCCTAATAGCTTGTAATAGCCCTTTCAAATCCCTATATTATAAATACTTAGAACAAACCTAAACATTTTTATATTTAGAACAACTTTCTAAATAACACCCCCTAAAATCCAAAATTGAGGTTTTTCCTCATATCCTATTTTTGGCCATGACTGGCCCTTTACGCCTCACGAGGTTATTACTATGTGCAAAAAAATGATATATACAGCCTTGGTTATTATAACTTTAACGGCTTGTTATTCAACAATATTACAAACTAACGAAAGCATAACCATTCGCTCGACTGTACAAAAAACAATCGACAATGAAACATGTAAACCAACGACAGATGTTTCACCTGTCTTAATTGATGTAACAGGTGCCAACGGTTCTGGCAGCTACGGCTCAGGCATTCGCCTCGATACCGATTATGGCGATAATATATTCTTAACAAATGCACATGTCGTTACAATGCAAAACACGTCTAAGCATACATATTGGAAAGAACGTCTCTATAAACGCATCACTATCATAGACAAAAACCGTGTCAAAGTTGAAGCTGAAGTTATTGGTTACACAAACTCTGGTGACGTAGACATAGACGAACAAATAGCGGACATTGCCATTTTAAGGTCAATCAAGCCATTGCCTCAAAACTTCGTTGCCAGTAAACATAAACTTGCACAACAAAGCAAAAAAGAGGCCGTATTTTTAAAAGGATATACGTCAAAACCCAATATTTTTGGCTTACACCCCATAGAGAAATGCCTTTCTGCACATCCTAGCAATAAAGCACTTTATCTAAGCAAAGGTTATGAAAAGTCTTATGCTGGGCAATCAGGTGCTGCACTACTGAATAAAAACGCTGAAATTGTAGGTTTACTCACAAAATCTGGCGAAGCTACATTTGCAGACAATAATAACCCCCAACGTATTTACATTTATCGCCATAAGGGCGAAATAGTACCGTCGTTGGAATCTCATGCCTTAAATTTAGAGGGACTCCCTCTGTATGCCAGTGCCACCCCCCTTCAGGAGATCATTCAACTTGTAAACAAAACATTTCAATAGCGCGCATAAAAAAGAGCACCTTAAACGGTGCTCTTTTTTTTCGATATAAGCTAAACCCCTTGCAATAAGAAGGTATCTATAGAATCAACGATTGCTTTAATTTCAGGATTCATTTCAATAGTGCGTAAAGCTTCAACTATATTTAAGCAATGTGTGTAATCTTTATATAAAGACGCACTTAAAATTTTGCAGTTGTAATGTTGAACCATGCGATGATCCCATATATAAATCAAACACTGGCTATAAAAGGGCACTGCCAGACAGTCTTTAAGGTCAGGCAACATATGGCCGTTTGGCCTTTCATTCTCCCGAATATTGGCAAACCTTTTAAAAAAGGTTAAATAAGTATGGTAAGGCTTACGCCCGTGACCCATTGCTAATGATGAACCCGCAAGCTCACGCACTTCTTTTGTTGAAATAAGTTCATTGTGTTGTGGCAGACGGCGGTTAAGCCCCATATATCTGTGTACGAACATATTAATGTGAATAGACGGTTTTCTTTTTTCATTGCTTAAAAACATCACCAATGAACGGCTATGAACCAAATCCATCAACGTATCACTTGGTGCGTTATGAATAGCGTGTGTAGATGTATAGGGCTGTATCATTGCCCATAAATCATGTGTTGTGATTGTCATAATTGACTCCTAAAAAGGAAAGTAAGATAGAACTTAAAGGTTTTGTATGCGTATTTTATACACAAACACATACCCATGACGCAAGAAAAAAGCCACCCATAGGTGGCCATTTCCATTTATTTGAAGTGCTTATGCGTTAAGCGGTACAACTTTTTCAGGTTCATGCAAACCTTTTAAGCGCACTGAAATATGTTTGCCAATAGCGTCAACCAATATGGTATCCCCCGCTTTTAGCTCATCTTTCAAAATAAGTGTCGCTATATTATTTTGCACTTCTTTTTGCAGCACACGCTTCAGAGGCCTTGCACCATATACAGGGTCGTAACCTTCTTCTGAAAGCCAAGCCTTCGCTTTTTTGGTCACCTCTATAGACATCTCTCTATCTGCAAGCAAGGCTTCAAGTTCTTTCAATTGAACTTCCACAATACCTTCCATTACATTTTTATCAAGCCTGTTGAAAAGCGTGATATCGTCGAGACGATTTAAAAATTCAGGTTTAAATGACTGACGCACAACGTCCATCACCTGACCACGGACAGAATCACTGGCTTGACCGTCTTTTAAGTTTGCGAGATATTCAGCACCTAAGTTGGATGTGAGAATAATAACCGTATTGGTAAAGTCAACCGTATGGCCTTGGCCGTCGGTTAAGCGCCCATCATCTAACACTTGAAGCAGAATATTAAAGACATCAGGATGTGCCTTTTCAATCTCATCGAACAAAATAACGTTATAAGGCCTGCGACGTACAGCTTCTGTTAATACGCCACCTTGGTCGTAACCAACATAACCTGGAGGCGCACCCACCAAGCGGGACACGGCGTGTTTTTCCATATATTCGCTCATATCAATACGTATCATTGCACTTTCATCGTCAAAAACAAATTCGGCCAGTGCTTTACAAAGCTCTGTTTTACCGACACCTGTTGGTCCAAGGAAGAGGAATGAGCCAATGGGTCTGCTGGCATCTTGTAAGCCTGCTTGTGCACGTCGTACGGCTTCGCTCACAGCGGTAACAGCTGTTTCTTGACCAATAACACGCTCTGACAGGTATTTTTCCATATTTAAAAGCCTGTCCTTGGCACCTTCCACCATTTTATCGACAGGGACACCCGTCCATATACTCACAATTTTAGCAATATCATTCGCTGTCACACCTTCACGCACAATTGAAGTTCCCTTAGAAGCGTCTGTCATTTCTACAGCCTGTAGCTCCGCTTCTAATTTTGGCAATATACTATATTGAAGCTCTGCCACCCGCTCAAGGTCACCACCACGACGGCAAATATCCATATCACGTTTAATATCTTCAATTTCAGATTTAATGCTTTTACTGCCCTGCGCTAAGCGTTTTGCTTCTTGCCACGCTTTATTGAGTGTGTCTGACTGTGTTTGTAATTCTTTTATTTCACTACGAATTTCGCCCAAGCGCTTCGCTGAAGCGTCATCTTCTTCTTTAATAAGCGCGGCTTCTTCAATTTTTAAATGCTGTAAGCGCCTATCAATGTCGTCAATATTTTTAGGTTTACTATCCATTTCCATACGAATATTCGCCGCAGCTTCATCCATAAGGTCAATAGCCTTATCTGGCAGGAAACGGTCATTAATATAGCGGTCTGAAAGTTTAGCCGCTGCCACAATAGCCGCGTCACCAATGCGTACACCATGGTGCACTTCATATTTATGTTTAATACCCCGTAAAATTGAGATGGTTTCTGCCACGCTCGACTCTTCTACATAGACACTTTGGAAACGTCTCACCAAGGCAGGATCTTTTTCAAAATATTTGCGATATTCACCTAAGGTGGTCGCACCAATACAGTGTAGTTCACCACGTGCAAGCGCTGGCTTAAGCAAGTTCGAAGCATCCATCGCGCCTTCACCCGTTGAACCGGCACCCACAAGGGTATGTATTTCATCAATAAAGAGGATTATTTCACCAGATTTTTCGGTCACTTCATTTAAAACAGCCTTTAAACGCTCTTCAAACTCACCTCTAAATTTGGCACCAGCCATCAATTGCCCCATGTCGAGTTCGAGTATTTTGTTGCCCTGCAATGACTCTGGCACGTCTTTATTAATAATACGCTGTGCGAGACCTTCAACAATTGCCGTTTTACCCACACCAGGCTCACCTATAATAACAGGGTTGTTTTTAATACGACGGGACAAAACCTGCACCGTACGACGAATTTCGTCTTCACGGCCAATAATAGGGTCTAACTTACCTGCACGCGCAAGCGCTGTAATGTCTTTGGTATATTTAGCGAGCGCACCTTGTGCGTCTTCAGCCGATTTACTATCCGCTGTTTTTGAGCCACGCTCTTCTTTAATGGCACGTTCTAATTCTTTTGGCTTCACACCATACTGCTCTAGCAATTCCTTTGCGGTGCTTTTTTCACTCGCTAATGTGTAAAACAAACAGTCCGCCGCCACAAATTTATCGCCCCAACGCTCCGCCACTAGTTCTGCATTGGCTAAAACTTTAGCCAGGCCCTTGTCTATATATAGCTCTGCTGCAGCACCTTCAACCCAAAGTTCTTTTTCAATGGCTCTATCAACAGCCAGTTTCACTTCACCTGTATCAATTTTCAATTTACGCAATAAGCGCAGGCCGTAGCCTTCCATGTCATTCAAGTAAGCATAAAGCAAATGGATAGGCACCAGCTTTTGATGTTCTTCTTGAAGCGCCTTTGTTTGTGCCGATTGTATAAGCTGAATGGACTTTTCTGTTAATTTTTCAATATTCATGCATTTTCTCCCTATCTATTAAAATAATAAACATTACTTTATTTTACAATCTTTATTCTTTTATTATGTTCCACTAGCACTCACATGTCAAGAGTGCTAAAATAATTCATTGTAGTGAATGGCAATTGTTAGCATAATAATAAAAAGAATAAGAAAGCTCGCATCATGAAAAAGCTTGGCCACCGTGGCTGCATTAAAAAAAACGCCCCTTATCAAAATTCAATGGAGGCTTTTAAGCTCGCCATACAACATGGTGATGGCTTTGAAACAGACGCCTGTGTGTCGAAGAACGGTGATATATTCTTTATACATGAAGAAATTAACATCCAAGGTTCGCAATTACCGCAACATATAGAACAAAAATCTATTCAAGCCGTTGGTGACAAACACTTGTCCATGCTTTCAACCTTAGAAGTTCAGGCCTTAAAGCTAAAAGACGGCCAACCGATACCCCAATGGAGCGAGACAATCGCCCTATTCACAGACCAACCAAACAAAGTATTTAACATTGAAATTAAGGGCGAGCATGCCGCACCTGCTGTTATAAACAAACTTAAGCAGGCGATAGATGAACATATTATTCAGCCAAATCAAATCCTTGTTTCGTCCTTTAACCACCCGGCCCTTTTACAAGTACGCAAAGCCCTACCATATATTAAAATTGGTGCCCTATTTATGGGGCATAAAGATAAATTAAAACCACTATTACCAACCAGTAAAGGTGCAGAAAGTTACTATTTCCCTTTCAGCGAAGATCATTTTAAACGTGACATTATACATCAGATAAAGCCTGATTTTATTGTTGTACCGCATACTGAGCTCACGGATATCCAAGTGAATTTGATTAAAAAATGGGTACCTAAGGCGCGGCTAATTGTTTGGACATGTGGTGAATATAACAACCTCGACATAAATTCGTTCAACACGTTGACAAAAAAATATGCAGACGACGGAATATTAGATAGCATTATTATAGATGAATTAGTTTAGGCCATTATGAGCGATAAAACCAAAAAAACACCTCTACTATATGACATAGCCATTGTTGGCGGTGGTATTAACGGCTGTGGCATTGCCCGTGACGCCGCAGGCCGTGGGCTTAAAACTTACCTGTGCGACAAAGGTGACCTGGGCGGTGAAACCTCTTGTTACAGTTCAAAGTTAATTCATGGCGGTTTGCGTTACCTTGAATTTTATGAATTTAGCCTGGTTCGCAAGGCACTTAAAGAACGTGACACACTCATGTCTATCGCACCGCATTTAGTGAAAGAGCAACGTTTTGTTATTCCTCACAACACACATTTAAGACCCCGCTGGCTTATTCGTTTAGGGCTTTTCCTTTATGACAACTTACATTGGTCAAAATATTTACAGGGGAGCCATGCCTTATCGTTACATGACAGCCCACTGAAAGATACCTTCAAACATGGTTTTACTTATTCTGACTGTGTCACAGACGACCACCGCCTTGTCATTGCCAATGCACTTGACGCCCAAAACAATGGCGCCTCTATCAACCCTTACACAATATGTACACGCGCCAATGTCATAAAAGGCTACTGGCAATTGCTGGTGAAAGACAGCCATGGAAAAGGCTCCTATATTTATGCCAAAACCCTTGTTAATGCCACAGGCCCTTGGGTTGAAGACTTTATTATGAAAGAACTGAAATTCACCCCTAACAAATCACTGCGCTTGGTAAAGGGCAGCCATATTGTCACCAAGAAGCTGTACAATGGTAACCAAGCCTATACATTTCAAGACAAGCAAGGCCGCGTGGTCTTTACCGTTCCCTATCAAGACGGTTACACCCTCATTGGCACAACAGAAGAAGAATTTGATGGCAACCCCAGTGACGCCGAAATTAATACACAAGAACGTGCCTATTTAACAAGTGTCATGAATGAGTATTTTGAGACCCCCTTAAAGGATGAAGATATTATTTGGCATTTTTCAGGCGTGCGCCCCCTCATCAAAGAAGGAGACGCAACCGCCCGCCAAGCAAGCAGAGATTACAGTATAGAGCTGAACCAATCGCAAAACTTACCCTTTGTAAACGTTTGGGGTGGCAAGCTCACAACTTACCGTGTTTTAGCCGAAGACGTTTTAACCATGCTTGCACCCTATATTGGCCAAGACAAAGCATGGAGCGGTGACACAGCATTAAACACGGCAGGCACAATCACAAATATCACTCATAGCCTCATGTCTAAATATACATGGCTCGACGCCACCATTGTCAGCCGTTATGCACAAATTTATGGCCTTAATAGTGCATACATTTTAAAAGACTGTACTCAGATGACTGATCTTGGCAAACATTATGGCGCAGGACTTTATAACAAAGAAATTGAGTACCTCATCGACATTGAATGGGCGACCACTGCCGAGGCTATTTTATGGCGCCGTACAAAATGTGGCCTTAAAATGAGTAAAAAACAACGTGAACATTTTGCAGATACATTCCCTGACATGCTTAAAGAGCGACAAAGCGCCCAAAACATAGCTAAATTTGAACAACAGGCCTTAGATGCTATAGAAAAGAAGGTTGCCGCATCAAAAGCTGTTGCAGAAACTGAGCTAGAGCTAGGCGAAACAGGCCAAGAAAAAACCCCAGCATAACGACTGAGGTTTTAATCATCGATAGTTTTGTTATTTATCTTTTTATCCGTAACCGCAAAGCTTGCAGAAGCGTCGTCTATAGTGCCTTTAACCTTCACTATCATTCGGTATATAACTTTACCAGCATAACAATAAACCACAGGGCCAAAATAAGCCTTCAAAGCCCCAGACAACCGCAGAAGCAATCACCACAAGAAGTAAAAATAAGTAAATGTATATAATGGCCTTAGCAGCATTTTCAGGTTTACATTTACAAGCTGCCGCAATGGCGCTGTTTAACTCTTTTAATTTCGACATATGAATGCCTCCAAAGTGTAAGGGGTAAAACACCCCCAAAATGAATAATTTAAAACCCAAAGAAACAGGCTTATAAAAACGTTTAAGTAATTTGTTAATATATATAGATGCGATTAAACATAAATTACAAGGAACAACGCTGATTAAATTACCGAAAACCTCGTGCACAGGATGCACCGCTAGAAAGCGCAGGAAGTAGCCGTAGTTTAGCAAGACGAACCTGCCCCACATCTGTGGGTTTAAGGGTGAGCGAGCCCGAAGGGACAGTGGCAGCACGCCACTGGTAATAGGTGATATCGGGATACATGTTATTGATGAGCCGAATAGAAATTGCCACATAGGCACTGATATTTGGTGAAATAAAAACAGGCGCCCGAGAGCGCCTGTTCCTAATTTTTAAAAGATAAAAATTAAGCTGCTTTAATACCCTGCTGTGTCTCTGCAAACTTATCGGCCAATGGCACAAGGTTTGAAAGTGACATCACATGGAACTGCATCCAAGCAAGCATACCCGATTTGAAAAGTACTGCGACTGTCTTCTCATCAAGGCTTGCTAGTTTTTCTTCGTCAATCACCCACATGCCACGCATAGTGAATTTCTCACCATCTTTCATCGTGAATGTACCTTCGATGCTTTTCAGCAAGTCGAGTTCAACCATTTTAGCCATAAACTGTTTTGTTACTTCTAGGTTAAGCTGGAAGTCGTTTAAAAACTTAATGATATTTTCTAATGTTGTTGTTTTTTCGCCTTTTTCAGTAAATAAAGCTTCACCTTTTTTAGTCGAGAAACATTTGCTCTTGTTGTCAAAGCATACGGTAAAGTCCGTTTGTTCTGCACCTGTAGAAAGGATGAATGGGTAACGGCGGTAAACAGCTGGTACATAATGACCCAACCATTCGCCTTTTTTACCAACGTATAGGTTACTGTCTGTCTTTAATGAAAGAAGGACAACACTGTCCCAGTTATCTTCAGCGTCTTTAACAAAGACGATTGGGTATTCTTTCGCAACCATCATAAATTCATGCCCAAGTAGCAAAGCGCTACCCACGTTTTTTGCATGTGAATAATCTGTTAGCGGTGTAAATTTTAAATCTTTATGCGCTTCTGAGTTCAGCATCATTGGTTCTTGATAAAAACCTGCTTTAGGTTCTTGCGCTGTTTGTGTCTTCTTTGTCATTATTATTCCCCAAAATATTCATTTTAATCTGTTGTTTTTCAAAGTATAACATTTTAAACAGCCTAAAACGACGATAAAAGAGCTTTAAATACAAAAAATACATTTTTCGTCCCTATTTTCAACAATGTGTACATTTCTTGGTTTAAACGACTGCCTTAAACAGTATAAATTGAGATAAAAATACAATATCTTTTTAGCTGTTTTACTGCCAACACCCTCATTTCATGACTATATTCTAGCTATTTCAATGGTTACAGTGCTACTTTAAAAAATGCAAAAAAATAAATACTTAATGATATTCATCCTATTCGCGGCCCTATTACTCATAGGTGCGCCTGCGTTTGCTTCAAACTTTAAAGTGACCGCACTTACGTGGCCACACGCCATCATGGGGTTATTGGGTGGTATTACATTTTTACTTTATGGCCTCGACAAAATGACATCAGCCTTCAAGTCACTAGCAGGTGAACGCCTTAAATACATATTAGGCACACTGACAAAAAACAAAATTTCCGCCCTTATGACAGGGGCAACTGTCACGGCTATTGTTCAATCGAGCGCGGCCACAACAGTCATGGTGGTTGGTTTTATTTCTGCCAAACTCATGACACTACCACAATCACTCGGTGTTATTTTAGGTTCTGACATTGGTACAACGCTAACTGTGCAGCTCATTGCCTTTAAATTAAATCAATACGCCCTTATTTTTGTGATTATTGGCTTCTTTATTAAAAGCCTTTCAAAAAAGGAAAGCTATTGGCACCTTGGTCGTGTCATCATGGCCATTGGTATTGTCTTCTTCGGTATTTTCCTTATTGGTGAAAGCATGTCCTTATTGCAAACGCTTCCTATCGTTAAACAAACCATTTCGCATATTTCGTCACCGTTACTCGGCGTACTCGTTGGTTTTGTAATAACAGCACTCATGCAGTCAAGCGCCGCTTCGCTTGCTATTGTTATTGCCTTTACAGATCAAGGGCTCTTGTCTATCGCAGGTGCTTTTTATCTGGTGCTTGGTTGTAACGTTGGTACTTGCCTTACAGCAGCCATTGCCAGCCTAAAAAGCTCACAAGACGGTCAGCGTGCAGCCGTTGCTCATGCTTTCTTCAAAACCAGCGGCGCCTTAATGTTCTTTGTCGCATTCTTTATATTCACCGACTGGTTTACGAACAACATTATTTTAATGGACGCCAGTGGGCTTTCAACGTCCGACCGTGCCGTACCAAGGCAAATTGCCCACATGCATACGGTATTTAACATTGCACTCGCCCTTATTTACTTACCATTTACCGATAAAATCGCCGCTATTTTAACGAAGCTCATTAAAACAAAACGCAAAAAATGGCGTGTGGAGGCAACTTTACTCGACAATTTCTTATTGTCTACACCCTCATTGGCCATCAACGCTGCAAGAAGTGAAACAGCCAACATGGCAGCGCGCGTGCTGAAACTCATGCGTGCAACAACACCCAGTGTATTAACGGGTGACATTGACACCCTTGGTAAACTGAAAAAACAAGAACGAGACGTTGACGAACTTTATGGTCAAATCATTTCATACCTTGGGCAAATTAGTACACAAAACTTAACAGCTGACGAAAGCTTACAACTTATGTGGCTTATGAATAACGTCAATCGCCTTGAGAATATAAGTGACCTCTTCGGTGACGAGCTTTATGACGTTGGCATGAAGCGTCAAAACAAAAACATCAAGGTTAGCAAAGCCACATCAAATAACATTGAAGCCTTAGCTTTGAAGGCTGAAAAAGCGCTTAAGTACAGCAGTAAGGCTATCACTTCCCTAGAAGTGAAACTGGCAAAGGACGCAACCCCTATTGATAATGCAGAATTTAAAGTACTGCTTGATAAATCCATTAAACACCAAACCAAACGCCTCGTGGCCGATTCAGCCGACCGCCTCGACACCTATACTATTGAGATGGATATTATCGACAAACTACAGCGTGCCTTTTACCATAGCCGTAAAATGGCGAAAGACACAGTCACATTGCTAGAGCAACGCGAGGCACTTAAAAACAACGACTCAAGGGTAGACGCAGCAACACTGGCAGAGAATACCTAATTGCTTCTCGCTTCAAGAATTGGTAACATTAATATAAATGAAGAAGATATTGTAAATGAAGTTTATAACAACATGTTTAGCCATCCTTGCTTTTACCAACACGGCACAAGCCGCACAAACCTGCCTACATGACGCAGAACTAATGTCGAGCGCCGCCCTTATTTTAAAAGAGGGTAATGGTAAGGGGAGTGGTGTTTTATATGAAGATGATATCGTCCTCACCAACCACCATGTTATTGCCGATATCACTCAAATTTGGGTACATATTCCAAAAACAAATAAGCAAGTACAAGCCACGGTTCTTTATTCTTCACCCAAACCAGACATTGCTGTCCTTAAGCTGAACAAACCCGTTGAAGGTGTTAAACCCCTTACCCTTGCACGCCGTGCCATTAAACGTGAAAATCTTAAACTGGTCAGCTTCCCCTTTGGCGAAAAGCATCGCCTCGGTGCTGTACAAGCCCGCTTTAACAATATGGCACGCTTTAAAAGTGATACCCGCCTCCTTTACTTCAATGCCCTTTTAAGTGACTGGGCCTTTGCAGGCGACAGTGGTGGCCCCTTCTTCAACTGTAAGGGTGAAATTGTCGGCCTTAACTTTGGCAACCTTGCCCTTAAAGGCACGCCCGAACATGTTTATGCCGTCAACATGCGCGCTATTGAAGACGCGCTTAATGCCGCCAGTGTAAAGGTCCGCATGGGGAATTAGCCACGAATGGCGGCTTAACCCCATCAGCGTTGTTGTTTTGTTTTTTAATGCTTTTCGGCAGCGGTTCGTTGCGTTTTAACCTTAAACACCAATCATTACAAATTCTATCATGCTGAGACAGTAGGTTCAACGAGGTGAGCTAGTCCTGTTATTACAGGTTTAAATGCGCACAAGTCCGAAGGCACAAAGACAACACGATTCAGTGCCTATACTTTTTACGCTTAAACACTTGAATTTCAGCACCAATCACCTATATATATAAAGCATAACTACACATACGGCCTTTTGGGTCGCTTCCTTTTTTACTCATTTTTTGAGGTAAAACCTTATGAAAAAAGTACTACTTACAAAAATCCCATCTGCGGATGATCATAAAAACCACGCTGAAGCCTTAAAGCAAATATTGCTTGATAATGAAAAAGCTAATTTTGATGCAGAGGTTGCAGAAATACGGGACTTATGTGCCCGTTATATTATAATGGGCATCATAACAGATGACAAACCATTGGAAATCCCCTTACAAGCGAACGATAAAGTCAAAGCTATTATTAAAAATGAACTTAATTCACAGGGCTTTATCATCAAGGATTGCAAAATATATGATGGATTCACCTCAAGCTCTGCCACGGGTAGAAAAGAACAGCGCACCGATGGTATTTCTATTTCATATCGTCATAAAGATGAACTTTTTATCCCTACTCCATATGAATTCAAACAAGGTGTAAAGTTTCAAAATGTGCCGATAAACATTGTAGAGCCAAGCCGACAAGACATTTTGTTAAACCGTTGTTTTAAAGAAATTGAAAAAGCAAAAAAAGGTGCAACAAGAGTGGTAATTAGGCGCAATGATATGGACAATAACAGTGTGGATGTTGTTGCCAGTCTCTTTGAAGCACAACAGTGGCATGTGCGCTCAAAAAGTAAACTCTTCTCTGCATACAGCTATTATAGCTAGCAGCGCAACATACAAAATGTCCGAATATTTGGAGTTTGACTTAAACTAACAACCTACCACCACCGAACTAAAAGAACTCCATTTGGAGGTCTTTTTTTGTGCTTCATGACATATTTTAAGTATTTATTCTCATAACCATTTCAATACCGCCTAAATACCATACTTATTCGGCTATAGTACCACCTTAATTCCGTTTCAATTCCTATCATTTAGCTGACGTAATTATGTGAAAAAATGGCTTTATGTCAGTTTTTTACTTATGTGCAATGGGTTTATCTGTGAATAAAAAATCTTTAAGTTCTTTATCCATAACAGGGTCTTTTCGGCGGATCCATTCTAACACCATCGCCGCATGTTCTTTTTCTTCATCGCGGTTATGTATAAGTATAGCCTTCAAATCTTCGTCCTTACAAGCATCGACACGCTGGTTATACCAATCAACAGCTTCAAGTTCTTCCATCAATGAAACAATCGCTTTATGCATGTCTTTTGTTGCATCTGATAATTCTTCTACAGGTTCGTGGTAGCCTTCGTTAGACATATGATACTTCCTTATAAATATATTAAATTTAACTATGTATAGCTTAGCATATAGCCCTCATCAGGCATAAAAAAAAGCACTATAAATAGTGCTTTTTTATAAATTCGCAAATATTAAGTCTGCATAGACTGCATCGCACGCATCATCTTCTTACGTGAGTTACTGTCGAGGCCCTTCTTACGTAAACGCAAGAACTGTGGTGTTACCTCAACAAGCTCATCGTCTTGAATGTATGTTAACGCTTCTTCTAGTGACATAATTTTTGGTGTCGTTGGCTTAACGGCTTCATCTTTACCAGATGCACGCATGTTTGTAAGCTGCTTACCTTTAACAGGGTTCACTTCTAGGTCACCTGTTTTAGCATTTTCACCAATGATCATGCCGTCATAAGCAGGCGTACCCGGGTGAATGAACATGAAACCACGGTCTTCTAGGTTAAACAATGAAAACGGTGTTGTTGTACCAGAAACCATAGAAACAAGCACACCACTACGGCGACCAGCAGGCGTTGATTTAACAGGACCATATTCTTTAAATTGGCGTGTTAGGATACCTGTACCCTTTGTATCCGTTAAGAATTCACTACGGTAACCGATCATACCACGGCTTGGCGCTTCAAATACTAAACGTTGCTTACCACCATGATCAGCGATCATGTTTGTGCATTCCGCACGGCGTAAGCCCATTTTTTCCATAACAGCACCCGCATATTCAGCGTCTACGTCTACAACAATTTCCTCATAAGGCTCTTGTTTAACGCCATCAACTTCTTTAAAAATAACTTGTGGACGTGAAATTGAAAGTTCAAAACCTTCACGGCGCATGTTTTCAATCAAAATTGAAAGTTGTAGTTCACCACGACCCATTACTTCAAATGAATCAGCAGTTGCACCTTCTTCAATTGTTAAACCAACAGAAACTTCTGCTTCACGGTAAAGGCGGTCACCAATTTCACGTGATGTCAGCTTTTTACCATCTTCACCTTTAAGTGGTGAATCATTCACAGAAAAAGTCATACCAATTGTTGGCGGGTCAATTTCGATTGAATCTAGAGGCTCATTCACTTCTGGCGCACAAATTGTGTGAGATACAAAGGCTTTTGAAACACCTGCAATGGCGATAATATCACCTGCAAAAGCTTCTTCAACTTCTACACGCTCTAAACCGCGGTATTTGTAAAGCTTCGTAATTTTAGCTTTTTCGATAACTTTACCGTCACGGTCAAAGTCTTTAACTTGCATGTTAACTTTAGCAATACCTGTTTCGATACGGCCTGTAATAATACGACCAACGTAAAGATCACGTGAGACAGTTGTTGCAAGCATAGAAAATGGTGCATCAATATTTGAAACTGGTTCTGGTACGTGTGTCAACACAAGGTCAAGTAAAGGAAGTACAGTATCACCATGTTCCTTGTAGTCAACGTCTACCCAGCCATCACGGCCTACAGCGTACAAAATTGGGAAATCAAGTTGTTCTTCAGTCGCACCTAAGCTATCGAATAGGTCGAAGGCTTCATCAACAACTTCTTCTGGACGCGCATCGCCACGGTCAACTTTGTTTACAACAAGAATAGGCTTCAGACCAAGTTTAAGCGCTTTACCAAGTACAAACTTAGTTTGAGGCATTGGGCCTTCAGCGGCGTCAATAAGAAGGACAACACCGTCAACCATACCAAGGATACGTTCAACTTCAGCACCGAAATCGGCGTGACCTGGTGTATCAACAATGTTAATCACTGTGTCTTTGTAAATAATAGCTGTTGGCTTAGCAAGAATGGTAATACCACGCTCTTTTTCAATGTCATCAGTATCCATTGCGCGTTCATCAACATCTTTGTGTTGGTTGTCGAATGTTCCTGATTGCTTAAGCATTGCATCCACAAGGGTTGTTTTCCCGTGGTCAACGTGAGCGATAATCGCGATATTTCTAATCTCTTGCATATTTGTTAAAGCCTTTAATAATTTAATGTATTAGTGTATATAATGAGGTTTGTAGCCTATTTCAACCACTATGACCACTTTTTTATTATTTATGTATAAAAAAAGGCGGTTATGCCATAAACTCTTATCAAGTCCATCGTCATTGTTAATGCAATAGATTAAAACGTGTAAACAACAATTAACAGATGAACAACCTCGTCATCACAAATAATAAAAATGATTTACATTGATAGTTGCAAACTCATACTAAGGCTTGAAATTAACATTTGAAACACCATTTAATAGGTTATGATAAAACTTATACTCACCCTTTTTATATCTACCACAATCATTTCAAGCGCAGTGGCGACGCCATTTTTACATTTTTTTAACGCAAAAAAAATGCGTGAAGTTAAATTCATAGCAGAAACATATGGCCCTGCAGCCTTCAAATGTTATTACCAGATAACAAATGGCGCTGATTTTTCGCTTCAGCTTTTCAAAAAAGCACATGAAAGTGGTAAAATGAGTATCTGTCTACAAGACAAAGCAATGGAGCAAGCCGAGTATTTAAGAGAAATACCAAATAGTACCCACAGATAAAAAGACCTCCAAACGGAGGTCTTTTAAATTCGATAACGCAACAACATAAATAGCGTATAATTTATATACATTTAGGGGTCTTCCTTCAATTCATCCATAATAGAAAGTATGCCAAACGCAAAATAACTTGAAAGGTTCCAGCTTAATACTGCGTGAAAGTTTTCATAAAGAAAATAACCGCTCTTCTGCGCTTTATTGCCATTTGGCAAATACAAATAAGCAAAATTATTAGGGTTAACACCTTTAGGAACAGGCACACCACGCGCTTTAAAAGCATATATAGGTAATCTGAAAGGTTTATGCTTCCTAATAACAGGTTTACCTTCGTTGTAAACAACCTTACCTTTTTTATTACGCTTGTAGACCTTTCCCTTACTCAAACCTGTTTCATAAAAAAGACCTTTGTTGATTTTTTGCGTCAGCTTAAAATCGTCTTTCCATTTAGCACCTTTTTGCCAGCCTAAATGTTTTAAATAACAAGCGGCAGATGCAAATGCGTCGGCTTCATTATTCCAAATATCAGCTTTACCATCACCGTCACCATCTTGAGCGAAGGTAAGAAAAGCTGTAGGCATAAATTGAATTTGTCCCATGGCGCCTGCCCAAGAGCCTTTGAAATTTTCTTTAGTAACATGGCCTGCAGCATAAATTTTAAGTGCTGCAAATAATTCACGTTTAAATAAAGAATTTCGACGTTCTTTAGGGTGCCAAGCAAGGGTTGCCAACACATGTGGTATATTATGCTTACCTTGAAATAAACCAAAGTAAGATTCAATACTCCACAAAGCAACGATAGCTTCTTTATCAACGTCATATTCAGACTCAACTTTAATTAAAGCCGCAAGAATAAGTGGATCTTTCATTAATTTTTTAGCTTTAGTAAGCCTTTTTTTACTAAGATAACGACATTGATTTTCTAAAAATTTATCGGCATTTTTTTGAGGTTTAAAACCTCTGCAGGGTGCACGACCAATATACAATTCATCGGTAGTGCGCGGTCGATAACGATCAACTATAAAAGCGTTCGCTTTCGGTTTTGTGCCAAAGAGTTCGTCAACAACTGTTGGACGAATACCTTGTTGTTCAGCTTCTATTTTGATTTGAGCTATAAATTCAGCAAATGTTTGACCTGCAAAAACGCAAGGCGCAAAAACAAGTAAGATTGTTATGAGTAAGGTCTTCATAATAGTGACCTCCTTTTTAGGATAGACGTCAGTCAAGACGTTTTAGATGTAGGGTGTGTAAAAAAAAGATTAAGTAATTCAATATATTGTCGTAAGTATACTATATAACAAAAAAAAAGGACAGACCGTTAAAGAATAAATTACATTTTTTACTGTGCATCAAAGGTTATTTTACTTTACAATAGACATAAATTATTGAAGAAAATTAAATTTTAAAATGGTACTAAACAAAGTCACAATAACAGCCCTTCTTGATGCCCTCGGCCTTGAAGATACCCGCCTACTTATAAGCATATACCTCAAGTCTACCAACGAAGCTATCGGTGAACTTTCGACTGCCGTTGCAAACGCAGACGTTAAGGAAACCGCTTTCTGGGCACACCGCATTAAAGGCTCATCTGCTACTTTAGGGTTTGAGGACATTCAAGAAGTTACGAAAAAAATTGAATTGTTAGCGGCCTGCGGCAGTATGGATAACATTCCTGAAAAAGCGCAACAGGTTCCTATTTTATTTGAAGAAATTCAAACCACTTTAAAGAACAACTTTCCCGAATACCTATAGCTTAATAGAAAACTTCTTAATTTTTCTATCTAAGGCAGGACGTGAAATACCCAAAATATCGCAAGCCTTGCCCTTATGACCGTGTGTTACCTCTAAGGCTTTTAAAACATGCTTATGCTCTGCATCTTCAAGGCTCATTAAGACTGTCTGACCTATAGCATCGGCTGTAATATCATTTTTTTTATCAATAACAATTTGGTCTGCGGTGATTACTTCGGTCCTATTTAGAGCACAGGCTCTTGTTAGGGTATTTTCTAACTCGCGTACATTACCAGGCCAGTTATGCATTTCAAGTTTGAAATAAGCATCGTCTGTCATACCTTTAATATTTTTACCAAGTTTTTTATTAATACTACTCAGTAAATAAGGAATCAGTAATTTAATATCTTCAAGGCGCTCCCTTAGTGGTGGCACAGCAATTGTTAAAATTTTGAGGCGGTACATAAGATCTTCCCTAAACATACCCGCTTCAATCATTTGATTCAGATTTCTGTGCGTTGCTGCCACAATATGGGCATTTGTTTTTAGAGTTTCAGAGCCACCCACGCGTTCAAAAGTACCTTCTTGTAGTACACGTAGCAATTTTGCCTGTAACTTTGGTGATAACTCACCAATTTCATCTAAGAAAAGGGTTCCATTATTTGCCAAGGTAAATTTACCGTCCTTACGTTCAACTGCGCCTGTAAAGGCACCTTTATCGTGGCCAAACATCTCACTTTCCAGTAAATTTTCAACAATAGCACTACAGTTAACCGCCAAAAACGGCCCTTCTTTATTGCTATGGTAATGCACCGACTTGGCGACCAGTTCTTTACCCGTACCCGTTTCACCTTGGATCAATACAATAGCGTCATTTTGTGAAGCGAGGGCAATGGTTTTAACGACCTCTATCATTTTACGACTACTGCCAATAATGACAGGCTCTTGACTGATCTCTTCGCTTGCCACTTCAATATCTAAATCTTTTTTCTTCGCTTTTGGTTTAAGTGCTTTTTCAGCGGCCGTATTCAATTCATTAATATCGATAGGCTTATGGATATAATCCATAGCGCCACCTTTAATAGCCTGAATAGCCAATTGCATGTCATGTTTACCCGTAATCATTAAGACAGGCACATTGGGAAGCATGTCTTTTAGCTCGGCCAAGAGCTTAATACCAAGCGTGTCTGGTAAGTGTTGATCGAGCAAAATTAATTTAGGCTGCAAAACTTGAAGTTTTTCCTTCGCGGATTTACCTGTTTGTGCAGACTGGCAAGAATAGCCAATATCGTCAAAATTAAGCTGTAACATTTCAGCCAAATGCGCATCATCATCAATAATGAAAATATCTAGCTTTTCTTTCATTTGTTCTGTTTCCATTCTTCAGCGGTCCATGTTTGCATGCGTAATGCGTGTAAACCATCCCTATTTTCATTCTTCATTTCATCTTTCAAAGCATTAAAAACCATGCGTTGCCTGGCAACTTTGTTTTTACATTGAAATTGTTCTGAAACAATAACGACGTTAAAATGACTACCGCCACGCTCCTGCACACCTGCGTGACCCGCATGTAAACTGGATTCATCAATGACTTCTATCCAACTTGGATTTAAAGCATTTTGTAATTTATCTTCGAGATTTTTATGATTCATAGTATAAAGTCTATCAAATATATTTAAAACACTCAATTAAAGACCAAGGAATAATGCATGAAAGTCGTAAGCTGGAATTTAAACTCCATTAGAGCAAGGTTAGAACATGTTGAAAACTGGATAAAAGAACACAATCCAGATGTTCTCTGCCTACAAGAAACAAAAGTACGAGATGATCAATTCCCACATGAGGTATTTGAAAAAATGGGTTTAAACGTCTATACCCATGGTCAACCAGCATACAATGGCGTTGCACTTATTTCACCACATAAGCTTGAAGATATCGAGCGTGGCTTCCCCGAAGGTGACATGAATGACCAAAAACGCGTTATTTCATGCACGCTTAATGGTGTGCGTATTATCAACGTTTACATACCTCAAGGCGACAACCCCGATAGCCCTAAATACGAGATGAAGGGCGAATTCTACAAGCGCTTGCGTAGCTGGGTAGAAGAAAAGTACACGCCTGAAGATGACGTTCTTATTTGTGGTGACTTTAACATTGCCCCTGCCGATATTGACGTACACGACGCCGAAAAGTGTTCAAAAAAATGTGGCTACTTGCCTGAAGAAGTGACATGGCTTGAAAAACTGATGGACTGGGGCTTTGATGACAGTTACCGCATCTTTAACCCAGAAACTGAACAGTTTAGCTGGTGGGATTACCGCATGAACTCATACAAACGCAACCGCGGCATGCGTATTGACCATGTACTCACAAGCAAGGCGTTAACAGCCAAAGCAGTAGAGGTAGGTGTAGAAGAAAGCCCACGCGCCTTAGAGCGCCCTTCTGACCATGTTCCCGTCTTTACCGTGTTTAAAGTTTAATACATCTGCAACTTGCCAAGGCTTGAAGTATCAAGCCTTGGCACATTTCCCTTATAAACTATAATTTATCCTCACTGTCAGTAATGTAACAAAATATTGTTTGTATACAATACAATATGTAATGTAACGACAATATCAGGGAAACTCACTTGTGAATGCAAAAAATATAAAACGATTAAAACCACAACTCATTGATGGCGATACACATCTAAGCACTAAAGTATTCAATGATCGCATTAATAGACAAGAACTCTCTCGTAATCACAAAGGGTTAAATTCTCCACCAGAGCCATTGATAGATGAAGAGATATTGATTCAAGGGTTTGCAACGATACTGAATCAATCAAAAAATGACATTATTATTCAACATCCGCTCTGCCCTATGCAAATTATACTCAATAAAATGGTTGGCGCACGACTAGGCTACCTGATTAGCTGTGGCGACTATATACAACAAAGCCTCGATATGATTCATAGTTACATTGCACCGAGTGACAGCGTTCTTGATATTGGTGCTGGTCTCGGACTCACAACAACCCTTGCAGCTATCAAATCTGAAAATGCCATCACTGCTGTTGAACCCAACAAAGAACTACACGCCTTATTCTAGGCAATGCTAAACTTAACCATATTCAGGCACATACTATTGCAGCCTGCATAACGCCTGAGAATTGTGCCAGTGAAACAGATTTCCACATTATGCACGACGCATATTCATCGCTCTTCAAACATCAAATAAACATAGAAAAAAGAATCAAAACCATTAAAATAGCCAGTATTCCGTTACAGACACTCATTGACGAAAAAATGCCAACAGCCATAATTGTCGATGCTGTTGGTGCAGAGATTGGCATTTCAAAAGGTAGACCTGACACCCATCAATAAGATTATCATAACAATAAACACACCAATTATTGGTGAGAAGGCGACGGCCGACATTATAAACAACTTTATAAAGCAAGGCTTTAACATAAGAGACATTAAAGGCATTGTCTTTTATTTTGTAAGATAAAAAACTATTTGTCTATGCATTAAACATGCGAAAGCAGACGCCTACGGCATCTGCTTTTCACCACATTAACCGTGGTAAATATTAAACTAAAATTACTTTAATTTAACTTCTTTGAATTCAACATGCTTGCGCACAACAGGGTCATACTTATTAAAAAGCATTTTCTCTGTAGTATTAACACTTTTAGGGTTCTTCATTGTTACGTAATAGTAACCTGTTTTACGACCCGTTTTAGGGTTAATGGCTGTGGATTCTAGCTTGATGTAGATGCTGTTACGATTCGCCATTTTCCTGTCCTTTTTCTCAATGTTTAATAAATTACTTGCCCTCATAAAAAGAGCTGACCGAACAGTTATATACGTGAGTTTGCACATCTTGTCAATAACTAGATCAAGAAAAAGTTTGTCTAACATTGAATTATGATACAAATTCAGCTATAAAATAACCAATATTAAGTAAAATCAGTAACTTTCGTTAAAATAGCATATTTATGTGATATTTTAATAAAAATTTAATTGTGATTTATTGCCCTTTTTATAGATTTTATATTCAAAACCTGTCATAAATAAAGTTGCATTCATACAAACAAACAATCCTCGAGGGAAAAATGACGCATAATATATTGGTAGTCGACGACCACGTACTCATTAGAGAAGGTATAGTTTCCTTACTCGATAAAGAGCAGTTTAGCGTTATAGGCGAAGCCTCTGACGGTAAAGAGGCCATCACACAATACGACGAACTTTCACCCGAAATTGTTTTAATGGATATGCAAATGCCTGAAATGTCAGGACTTGACGCGTCTAAAGCCATTTTGGAAAAACACCCTGACGCTAAAATTGTTATGCTCAGCGTGGATCTCACAGAGGCTGAGCTTATGAGAGCCGTTGACCTCTCTATAAAAGGCTATCTATTAAAAACATCTAATAGCGATGCCCTTAACCATGCACTAAGCCTTGTGATGGCAGGTGAATCTGTTTTCCCTTCTGAAGCACTGATGCGTGGTATGAACAGCCGTCACCAAACACAAGAAATGGGCCTCACACCAAGAGAAGAAGAAATTTTGCGTCATATTGCACATGGTGAGTCAAACAAAGGCATTGCCCGCAATTTAGGTGTGACGGAAGGTACGATTAAAGTTCACATCAAAGCTATTTTGAAGAAATTGGACATGAACAACCGCACACAAGCAGCCATTTACGCCCACGAACGCGGACTGGTATAAAAAGTATAATAACTTAAAAAAAAACGCGCTAAATAGCACGTTTAATTTTCTGTTGAAGTCTCATTTTTGTATAAACAATTAAAGCCCCTTGTCATTTTCAACATCTTTTGTCGGGTCATCCCCTTCATCAACATCAGAACTCTTGGCAAGGCTGTACAAGCCAAAACCTAATCCCCCCGCAAATAATATAATAACAAGCAGTGTTATCATGCTACCGCCGCTATCGTCTGAACTGGACATGACGTAAAATGATAGAGCCGCCAATGGAATAACAATAATGTAAAGCCACCAATAATCATTGAAATGACTTTGACGCAGTAAATCCTTTGCCTTTTCAGACTGATCGCTCTTCGTATCCTTCAAACAAAGCACCAAGGCTTCTTTTGCACGCGACTTTAATCCATGAACCTCATCAACAATAACGCGAGAAATACCTTCAAATGCAGCGACAACCTCTTCTGCATCAATAAAATGACCTCTTTCTGCATAGGTTCTTATAATCCCCGATGGCAGTAACCCTTTGGGGCGATCTTTCACCCAGGCTCTATAAAAGTTTAGGTAGTAAGGATTTGTTGGCGATTTAAAAGCATCCGCCCCTGCTGCAACATGCGGAAAAACTTCATATTCATAATTGGGCATGTATTTTTTAATAATGTCCCATTTTTCCTGAGGGATAAGTTCCTTTTCGAGCACTTCCAAGTCTGTCAGCATGCTGTCAAATTTGCTAAAAACTTCAGTATGTAATGCCATACGCTTCACAGGTAATGTACGCGACGACCCCTTACCTTCTGCTGATGTAATTGCAATAGACCACACCTGCCAATAGTTGACATTTGCAAGGCCCTGCGCCGCCATGGCTCTGTTTGGGTAAGCCTCTGTACTACAACGCTTTGCATCGAGACTTGTGTAGAGGTATATCTCATCAAACTTAGGTATGTTGGCAGCCTTTAATAAGAGTGACGTGTAACGTTGTTCTATCGTCCATATAAATTTACTCGCTGGCGTTAAATTACCTTCGCCATCGTAGTTTTGCTCTATCGTTGAGATAATGCTCGTGTAATTCTCATGAGACATATAAAGCATTTCTTCAATTTTCATTAACTTTCGAATAGAAACATCATTATCATTACCAAGGCGTTGTAAAACAGTGGAACGCATGACATTTAAATAAAAACATACGCCACCTGGTGCCATACTTGTAATGGTAAATAAACTATCTATTTCAAAGCTTGTGAACAGCTCAGGGGATAACGTTGATAACAATATCCACGTCTTAAGATGAACACCTTCATGTGCGCCAATACCGTTACCCTCTGTCATACTTTCAGGATTCAAGAGGTAAAATTCGCGCATTAAATTTACAGCTTTTTTAGGAGAGTGATTACATTCCTGCAAAACATAGATATAACGATACTGCCTCAACTGATGTTCGTCACAATTTTCTGAATACAAACAAGATCTCTTCGCTTCAGAGCGTGCTTCAGGTAACGACTCACTCGAACCATTTTGGACTCTAAAATACAAAATCTGACTTAATATAAAGGCAATAGACCTGTTATTAGGATCACTTTCTTTCGCATTTTTAAGCATTGTAATTGCGTCTTTAACGCGCTTTAAGCCAATAGAACTCACAGCCGTTTTAATTTTTTGCAATGTCGCAATACTATAACCAAGTCTTGCCATATTTTCATAGGCAAAGCCTAACTCTGCACTGACAACTTTATAAAGGTTTAGCTCAGGTGCCGTCATATTAATTACATCGTAATGCCCTAAAGAGGCCTCGGGAAAGTCATACAATGAAAAGAAAATCAGATTGTTTTTAAACGAATCAATATAGCTATGATCTACAGTTGTTGAATTATCAGGTTGTTGCAACGTCTCGTCATGATCATCACCACCGACAGGATTATAAACATTTAACTCTTTATAAGTAACCGCCCTTGCATCTTTAAAAATATCGGAAACCTCTGGCGTGAGGGTATAGGTTGGGAAAGGGGGTATTTTAGGTAAGGTATCTTTATCGTAAACGCTCGCTTCGCGCTGGTTTTTAATATCAATAACAGCCGCTCTCACTTGCTCAATTTTAGACCTAAACTTATCCATTTAAATTATTGTCTCTTTTCATAAAGCTTAATTTCATAAGCGATTAAATCACTTAAATTATCCAGAGAAATACCTCCACCCATTTTAATACCATTGACATAAAGCACAGGAGGTTTAGTTTCATTCATATTACGTGCAGCCTTCGTATCCGCGTCTAGTTCTCGGTAATAACGTCTGGCATTTTCACGCGTCATACGGCGTAAGTTTTTCTCTTCAACACCGACGGATAATAATTTATCTATAAATACATTATCTGATATGGACGATGCTTCATAAAGCTTCTCGCGGTATTCCCAAAAACGATCGGCATCAAAAGCTAAGCGGCTATAAAATGCGGCAGCATTTGTCATATTATATTTATCAACAGGCACATGCATAACAATATGGCGTATTTTGTTTTTATAAGCTGCATCGTTATAAACTTTATCAACGGCTTTCGATAGGTCTTGACAATAAAGACAGCTAAAATCTGTTATTTCTAATAGAGTGACAGGTGCACCTTCAGGGCCGCGCACGGCATTATGATTCCAGGCCTGAATACGGTGACGGTTTTCGATAGCGAGGCGTGCACGATTTGACTTTAGTTCTGCTGGCAGCTCATCATCAAAGGCATGATATTTTATTTCTGCGTTTGTTAAAACCTCTTTACCACCAATTTTAATTTTCGGCGCACGGCCAGCACCCATAAGGCTTTGCGCCTCAGAAAAACCCACAAACAATAGCAAAAAAGCGGCAAATGTAAACACAAATACCGAAAGAAGGCCCATTGCTTTATTTTGACTATTCAAGCTTATTTTCTTCCACCTTATAATAAAAATTTATTATACTCTTATATAGTGTACCCCAAGCGGGCAAAAAAGTATAAAACAACAAGCAAAAAACATACAAAAGAATGCAATAATAAGCTTCACCTGTTGCATGTTATACACCCATAATGTATATATAAAATAATTACATTATAGAGAAAGAAAAATAATGCCATTTGTCGTAACCAGTAAGTGCATAAAATGCCGTTATACGGACTGTGTAGAAGTATGTCCAGTTGATTGTTTTTACGAAGGTGAAAACATGCTTGTTATTAACCCCGATGAGTGCATTGACTGCGGTGTATGCGAACCAGAATGCCCTATTGAAGCTATCAAATCTGACGAAGAATTGACTTCTGGTGAACAAAAATGGGCCGATGTTAACACAAAATTTAGTGCTTTATGGCCAAATATTACATCGACAAAAGAACCTCTTGCAGACGCGGATACTTGGAGCGAAAAACCTGCAGAAGAAAAAGAAACGCTCTTCAGCGAAAAACCAGGAAGCTAAGCCTTTAAAAGTTTTAAAGCAGCCAACGGCTGCTTTTTTTATAACTTAAACAGCCTTCAAAGAAATGACCGATAACCGTAACATCTTAGAGATTAACGTAAAGCGTCGTATAAGCATTCATCATATCATTAAAGCCATGCTCTTTTTTAACGAATGGGCGCGCATATAATGAGCGGCCCTGGCGGAAATTAGGGTCAGAAATCAATTTTTCAACCGCATTTTTAGCGAGCGTATTATGAGGGTATAAAACGATACCTGTTTTATTACCATTTGTAAGTGTTAGGGCACTATTCGAAGCCTCTAATACCACAGGCAATCCACAGCTTTGCGCTTCCAACACCGTACTTTGGCGTTCTTCCACCCCGCCAAGTAACATAAAGACATCGCAAGCCTTTAAATAATCTTCTGGGTTGTTCACGGCGTCACGCATAATCACAAAAGGTTCCGTTGCCGTACGGCGTAACTCTGCACGAATTTTTTCCATATAAGCAACATCTGTCACCTTACCAATAAGAAGCACTTGTATAATATCACTCAATGGCTGGCAAATTTTTAAAACATCTAATTGTTTGTTTTCAGGGCAAATATCGGCCATACAACAAACAATTGTACTGCCTTCTGGTAAGTCAAGCTCACGCCTAACGGGGCGCTTAGACAGCACAGGCTTAAAACGGTCAACCTCCACACCCTCTTTAATGAGATAAACATTATCAAGATGCAAAATATTCGCCTGCTCAAGCACTAGCTGTGAATTGACAACCACATGATTAAAGCTATCGAGATATCTTAAATAGCCCTTACGTTTCCAAAACGGTAATTTGCTCAATTTAAAGCTATCACTGGCCATGACTGTGGCAATACTCGGTACTTTAAAATGCTCACAAACTCTAGCAAGTGTTTGTGACACTGTATTCAAACCAATAACATGAACAATATCGATTGTACTGTCTTTTTTAAGCGCTTTTTTAAGCGCCGCAGATAAAGCACTGTGACCCGGCAGGTTAAGCTTCATTTTTGGTGCATGATAAACAATAATATCAGACGATGCCATGTCAAGCGCACTCTCACACTCAGCGGAGGTTAAAATAGAAACCTTCAACCCACGGCGCAGCAAAGCCAAAGCTAATTGCCCTGTTGCTTTAACTATTTTACCGCTAGTATCATCGGTACAAACAAGCAATGTGTGAGAAACGTTCATTTTAAGTGAATTAACCTATTATTTTTGACAAGGATTAAGAATATATCATTATAAAAGCCTGCGTAAAAGAGATAATGTACTTTCAACAAATATTCATATCAATATACGACTTGAATATATTTATATCAGCGTGAATGCGGGTTAATAGGCACATGTTCTTGTATCGCCCAATCTTTAGCGCACATACCACCACTCGGTGTCATAGACTGATAGAACGTATAATCAAAGGTAATCATATCACCCTTTTGTACGTTGTCTTTCCAGCGATTACGAATTTTATTCTTTTTGAAATCAGCTATAATTTTCAGCTGACAAGGTTCATTGGCAGCCTCATCACCATTATCATAAAGAGCGATAACCGTTTCGTTCATTTGAGCACAGTTGTCGTATTTAGGGTCATAAATTTCAACAGTACTTGTCGACTTTAACGGACGAAAATGGATTTTATTATAATAAACATCTTCAACAACACCCATGACAATACAGGTACTATAACTAGACGCATAGGCCTGTACCCAAGTAAACGACAACAATAGCGTTACAACAAGTATTTTCATCGTCTTAATCGAGGTTGCCTGCCTTTATTATTTTTTCACGCATCCAATTTGTGAAACCTGGTGCAATAGACTTAAAGGCGTCCGCAAATTTAAACAATTGCGATTTAAGTGAAGGGTTTTCCCTGTCATTCACAACAAGTCCTTCAATATTAGCCCCTGCTTCACGCAATTGTTTTATGCTGCGTAAAATTTTGTCCTTATGTGTGCGATTACCCATCATCACCAAAACGCTACGGCGTGCCGCGGCTGAAAGTATAACAGGATCAATATTATAACGGTTTAAAGCACCAACGGGCGTTGTATCAACCACAACATGTTCAAATTCTTTTTCAAGTGCCTCAAAGAAAGAAGCCGCATGTTGAATATCTTTTAAAAACTGTACACTCACACTATCAAGTGGTGCTGGTAGGAAGAATAGATTTTCGACCCCATCAACAGCATGAATAAGATCACCAAAAGAATGTTTAAAGTCACGACCTGGTAAGTTCCAAGCCATACGGTCTGGCACTAAATCGTTTGAAAGGCTCGTGTTGCGCATATTTAGATCAATCAATAATGTACGACGGCCACCTTCTGCACTGCGTTGTGCCATAAGGTGTGAAAGTAATGTTGTCCCCTCACCGTCCATGGAAGAAGTGACAACCATACTACCTTTTAATGTAGACAATGCACCACGGTGAATACGGCTTACTTCAGCAAAGGATGTTGGGTGAATTGTAGGTGTCCCCATAGAGCCACTTGCACGGCTTTTACGTTTTTGTTTTGCTTTTGAAGGTGCTTGATCGTCCTGTTTATCTGTCATAACTAAGTTCCTTCTTAGAGTATTTTTGATTGTGTATTAATAATAAGCCTACCGTTATCCGTTTCAACTGAACCAATATTAGGTATATGTCCAAGTATTTTAAGGCCTAGTAGCTCATAAATCTCGTCATCTTTTCTCAAAGTCTTATCTGTAAACCTGCGGTTCAAAACAAGAATGAGCGCCAAAACAACGGCCGCCTGAAAGGCTATAAATAGTAAATTCAGGTGATAATACATATCACGTTTTGGTGATAATGAAATCGCTGGATCAACAATCCACATAATGGCATTAGGTTCATTATAAAATTGACCACCCATCAGTGAGCGTGACTGTAATAGTAAATCTTCATATTCGTTTTGCGCAAGGTCTTTTTGTGCTTCGGCTTTTTGTGCATTAAATTCAACCGCAACCACCTGTTTTAGCAAAATTTCTTTTTCAGAGCTTTTTCTTGTGTTTGCAAGTTGCTCTTGTAATATATTCAGCTTATCTACCGTACGCTTTTCTTGTTCACTATAAAGTTGAACTTGGTTACCAAGCGAAGAAAGCAGGTCGCCTACTCTAACACGCTCTGGCGCTAAAATTTCGTCAATAAAGTTACCTGAAAGATATTCAAGTACTTGTTCAGCTTTTTCAGGCGTTTTAGCTTTAAAATTAATACGCAACATATCATCACTAAAGATATGTAATTTAATGCGGCTGGAAAATTCACGTACAGCTTCTTCTTTCGCACTTTTAGAATAAAGGTCAAAACCAACAATGGCACCTGTATCTAAAATAGTGTCACGAATCACGCCTTCGCTTTTTAAGCGGCGTTCTAAAATAAGGCTATTACCTGGGTCAGATGCATTCATTAATACAGGCGAACTCGCCTTGACGCGGTCAACACTTAGCGTGGTGGTTGCCTCATACATCGGGCTATAAGCAAAGCTCCATGCCATAACCATCAACGGTAATAAAATAAGAGGTAAAATAACTTGGAAACGATAGTTCCAAATTTCAACCATTAAAATTGCAAGCTTTAGCATTTATGCTCCATCTTTTTTTTATTATTTAGTTTGCATCTTCAAAAAAAACACCTATACCCTTATGAGTATAACTAATAAACATGATGTCTTGTAAGTGTTTTTTCTTTCAAGTGGTCATTTTAAACAAATAAAGGAATTCACCTGTGTCAAATTTGCGTGACCGCCATGCTAAAATATTAGCAACTGTAGGCCCTTCTTCATCAAGCCCCGAGATGCTTGAAAAACTAGTAAACGCAGGTGTAGACGCTTTTCGTCTCAACTTTTCTCATGGTGACTATACGATTCACGAAGAAAATATAAAAAACATCCGTGCGCTTGAAGCAAAGATTGGCAGACCGATCACCATTCTGCAAGACCTTCAAGGGCCTAAAATTCGCCTTGGTGAATTTGCAGACGGCAAATCATACAACTTAAATGTTGGTGACACATTCCACATAGATGGCGATAAAACACCTGGTGACAAGAACCGTTGCCACTTACCACACCCTGAAATACTCGACGTTCTTAAAGTTGGTGATAATATTTTCATTAATGACGGTATTGTGCGCTTACGTATTGTAGCTAAAAACGATAACAGCCTAACATGTGGGGTCTTTGAAGCAGGTACTGTTTCAAGCCGTAAAGGCATAAACTTGCCAGGCGTTGACTTGCCCATTTCATCTATTACTCAAAAAGACTGGGCCGATTTAGATTTCGGGCTCAAAATGGATGTCGACTGGGTTGCCATTTCATTTGTGCAAAAAGAAGACGACATTTTAGACGTCAAAAAGAAGGTCGGCCACAGAGCTGCCATCATTGCTAAAATTGAAATGCCTAACGCTGTTAAACGTATCGATGCCATCATTGCAGCCTCCGATGGCATTATGGTTGCCCGTGGTGACCTTGGTGTTGAATGTCCTATTGAAGACGTCCCTTCTATTCAAAAACGCCTTATACGTAAGTGCCGTACAGCAGGTATCCCTGTCATTGTTGCGACGCAAATGCTTGAAAGCATGATCGAAAATGCAAGCCCAACAAGAGCCGAAGTATCCGACGTTGCCAATGCAACATTTGAAGGTGCCGACGCATTAATGCTCAGCGCTGAATCCGCCGCTGGTAAATACCCAGAAAAAGCCGTGGAGACAATGGACCGCGTCATCAAACGTGCGGAGCAGTCAAGTGCTTGGCGCCCACTGGTGGATGCACGCTACACAAAAACAGAAGCCAATACAGGTGACGCTATTACACATGCAGCAGCCAGAACGGCTGAGGTTCTTGAAGCGAAGGCTATTGTCACGTTTACAGAATATGGCTCAACGGCATTACGCATGTCCCGCCAACGCCCTATACAGCCTATTTTAGCGCTAACGTCCCACTTAAAAACAGCCAGACGCATTAACCTTGCCTGGGGCTTACATTGCCAAGTGAAAGAAAACCCTACAAGCACAGAAACATTGATAACGCTTGCAGAAAAAGGCGCAAGAGACGCTGATATCGTCAAAAAAGGTGATCAAATCGTTCTTACAGCCGGTCTACCATTTGGAGTTGCAGGCACAACAAACATGATTCGCGTTTTAGATATAGACTAAAACACAGGCAATAAAACAAAAGGCTCCTTTTAACGAAGGGGCTTTTTTTAATGCACAATATAAATGTACCTTTAAAAACGCCTAAAATTAAGAAGGTTCAATGACAGTATTTTTGGTGAGTTTGGTGAATTGGAGCGGGATAGGGGAATCGAACCCCTCTAGATAGCTTGGAAGGCTAGAGCATTACCACTATGCTAATCCCGCATAAGTAGAACCACAATCTAACACCTCCTTTCTACAGTTTCAAGAAAAACTATAGTACCCTGCCTAAAAAATAAACATAAACAACTTGTTTATAGTTCGCACAAGCTATTTAAATTATGTTTAACAGCTCAAAACACATTCACTTTTTCCATTGAAAACCTGCCTTAAGCAACCACTAATGGCGAAGAAAAGCAGGATTCAAAAAATCAATCCAACAAGGAACCTACGACAAGTAGGTTCTTTTTTTGACATTAATGCAAAGAAAGATATATAATAACGACCATCAAACACTTATTCTTTTCTAAACTTTCTCAGTCGTTGAGAAATACACCCTCGAGGTCATTCTCATGAAAAAAACAAATTTTACATTGGTAAGTGAGATTGCCAAAGGCTCAAACAGATCCATTCGCACACTCACAAACAGATCCACCAAAAGTATCACGCCAGAAGAACGGTTAGACGCTTTATATTATCTGGCGCTATGCCACCTAAAAGGTATTCATACTCTTTGTGACAAACAAAAAGCGCTTCAACTCCTTGAGCAAGCAGCTCATAACCGCCATGCTCATGCACGTTTTAGCCTTGGCTTACTTTATATACAAGGCAACTTTGTAAAAAGCAACAAATCGCAAGGGTTAAAACTGATAGAGCTTGCAGCAATGGCTGGTCAAGTTGACGCCATGGCGTATATAGGCAGTCTTTATATTAAAGGGCATACTTATTCTATAGATATCAAAAAAGGTTTAGAATTAACAATTTTAGCTCATGAACAGGGTTCAAGTAAGGCAACCTACAATCTCGCCATTTGCTATCAAAAAGGCATTGGCGCCACAAAAAACAAAATAAAAGCAGTGCAATTATTCAAGAAAGCCGCTGATAATGGACATACAGGTGCCCAACACAGCCTTGCTCTCTATGCCTTTAAAAACAAAGAAAGTACCATAGGTATAAACAGGCTTATAGAAGCCGCCAACACTGGCTACAAACCAGCATCGCATGACCTTGCCTGTTGTTATTACAGTGGTACGCATACGGCACAAAACTACGCAAATGCTTATATTTATTTTAATATTGCAGAAAGCACAGTGCCAGAACATCTTAATCATTGGCTTAAAACCAGCGGTCAAGGCTTCAAAATCTATTTAAATCAAGAGATTGAATCTATAACATCCTTACAAACAGCCCTTTTTCATTAACGATCACAGCCCCATTCGTGGGGCTTTTTTTATAAAAATGTATAACGTAATATCAAAAAAAACAGTTATATAAACAACAAAGACTTATAAAATTCAAAGCAAAACTATCCACTATTTACCTTGCAATTAGCCATATTAGTCACCATAACTTACTTAAGTGAAATTAATATTTTTAAATTTGGGGTGTGCTAGATGAAGTTTTTATCTAATTTATTTATTTGTGGTGTTTTCTGCCTTTCTATTATGGTGGTTTCACAGGCTATTGCTGTTGAAGGCAGTGTATATAACCAACAAGATGAGCTTAGTAAAGGTACCTACTCAATGTATTTAAATGAGCTTCAGGTCGTTAAAACCCAATTAAAAGCAAAAGCAAATGATCTCGGTAAAATGACTGACTGTCATAAACAAGGCAAGCTTTACACATCAACCGGTTGCGAGAACTCATTTAATCCAGAAATTGACCCTTCTGCTAAGGCGCACACACAACAAGAACCTTATAACTGTGCAGCAAACGAAGTACAAC
>JBLILN010000014.1:0-40320 GCA_047635695.1 Alphaproteobacteria bacterium | reverse complement strand
CCAAAAAAGCAGGCGTTTCAGAGGATGTTATGTCAAAGATAACAGATGTATTGACGGATTTTGTTACAAAAGATGAGAAGGCATTGCAAATGACGATGGCATATATGCAAGAGGCGAGGGCGCATGATATAGCAACATTTAATAAGGACGATATATTGGCAAATAGGTTTCGTTCAGTTGTTCGTCCTGTTTGCACATTTTTGGCCTTGTGGTGGTATGTTTATGCCCGTATAAATGAAATTCCTCTTCAACAAGAAGATTATGCAATCGTAGGCGGTATATTAGCTTTTTGGTTTGGTTTCCGCCCGTTTGAAAAAAGAAAATAAAAGAAATTCATTTTTTACTTGCAATATTTTTGTAAGCGGGTATTTTCTATGGCAGGCATGGAGGCGTGGCAGAGCGGTTGAATGCACCAGTCTTGAAAACTGGCAAGGGTTAACGCCCTTCGTGGGTTCGAATCCTACCGCCTCCGCCAGTAAATTCAAAGCACCCTTTTTAGGGTGTTTTTTATGTTGTAGGTTTTCTGGACCATCTTTTTATAAAATATCGTAATAAAAAAAACAGTAGGTCATTGACAAAGGTCTCTGTATGTACTATATAGGTTAGTACCTAAGCATAAAGTTTAGGTGGGTTTATGTTAATGCTCCATTTGATGGTTTGGCTTTAAAGGCATAAGACAGATCATTTCTGTTGGCTTTTGAAAGATAAAACGTAAATGAAGGATTTTGACTAAATTGGAGATCTCGATATGGATCGAGAATTTTATAATGAATATATTAAGGAATACTACTTATGGCTACAGGTATCGTTAAATGGTTTAACACAACTAAAGGTTACGGATTTATTGCACCAGATGATGGCGCGAAAGACGTTTTTGTTCACATTACAGCTCTTGAAAAAGCTGGTCTACGTCAACTTGACGACGGACAAAAAGTTAGCTACGAAATCGTTGCGAACAAAGGTAAAGAATCAGCTGAAGAAATCAAACTGATTGACTAACCTACTTTAAGAATACTTGTTTCCTAATCTAGGTAGCAAATTTTCTTCTAAACCCGCCTTTAAGGCGGGTTTTTTATTTGTTTAAAATATAGGTGGATTAAAACTTTTAATTGAACTAACTTTGTTTCAAGTTAAAAACGATGGTGAAAGAGAATTATATAATGAGTGAATTACCAAAATGCGTGCAATGTGCATCTGAATATACTTACGAGATGGGTGATAACTATGCTTGTCCTGAATGTGGGCACGAATGGCCTAAGGGTGATGTTGTTGAGGCAGTTGACGTTGAAAAGGTTTATAAGGATGTAAATGGTAATGTTCTTGTTGACGGTGATACTGTGACTGTTCTTAAGGATTTGAAGGTTAAGGGTACTTCTTCTGTGGTTAAGGTGGGCACCAAAGTTAAAGGTATACGTCTTACTGAGGGAGCTAATGGCCACGATATTGAATGTAAGGTACCTGGTATTGGTTCTATTTGGCTTAAAACAAAGTTTGTCAAAAAGGTTTGATGCTTTTTTTGTTGTTGTTTAAAGCATAAAAAAAGGCCCCTGTGATTAACGCAGAGGCCTTTTGTTTAAAATGTATTATTTAAAGAAATTTCCGATACTGTCTAGGACGGATGTTTCTTCTTTAGTTGTGGGTACTGGCTTGGCATGTTGAGGGGCCTTAGAGGCTTCAGTGTGAACCTTGTGTACGTCTTTAACGCTGTCAATGACTACATCTGCGCTGTCTACAGCGACATCAATGTATGGGTCTGCTTCTGTAACACCTGCTTTATGGGCAGTGTCTTTGGCTACACCCTTAATCATATCTTTCTTTTGTTCTTTAACACTAGCAGCGGCAGATTCTTCTGCTTTGCTTGTAATCATTCCACCTAGATCAAATGCCTGAGCTGTTGGTGAAAATGCGATTGCTGTAGATAATAGTGTGATGTATAAGGTTTTGTTAATTTTTGTATTCCCTTGTTTTGATACAATGTTTTCAATATTAATATAGTTTGTTGTATTGGGTAGCCTTGAAGAGGGTATGCTCATTGTTTTTTAGATAGTTAGTAACGTGTATCTATAAATTTGTATATGTGCGGTGAATTTTTTTTTGATCTGAATAGATTAAAATGGTGGAGGAAGTAGGATTTGAACCTACGTAGCTTGCGCAACGGATTTACAGTCCGTCTCCTTTAACCACTCGGACATTCCTCCATCCGATTTGTTTGGAAAAATAGCGCTTCTTTATTTTTTTGTCAATGGGTTTATTTCATATTTAGACTGTTTTTTTTTCATCGTCTCTAAATTATTAGGTTGTTTGTTGTTTTTTAAGTGGAAAATAGTACTCTTGTTTATTTTTTTATTTTAGCTGTGCTGTGAAAATATGCCACAGTCATAGTAATAAACAAGTGTAACAACTTTGTAATTTATAAAAATATCATTAGACTTAACAATATCTTTAAGGGGAACTATAAATGTTAAAGTTTAAATGTTTTGTGGCTGTTGCTTGCTTGGCACTTTCTGCATGTAGCTATATTGGCGATGACTTGAAGCGTGTTCAAGATGAAGAGGTGGACACACTTCTTCGTTTACCATGTAAATCGATCGGTCAAAGTCAGTTTTGGGACAGGAATGACCACAGCTTTCTTTGTAATATGGCTGAATGGGGCTCAGTGACCTACGCACTTTATGAAGGTGATGAGGTTGATGATAAGATTGATGAGTCTGTTTTACTATGGAAAGAGTACGACGATAACTCATTCTTTTCAAAAAATCGTGAAGATGCTGAGATTGCTTTGGGGCGTTTGTCAGACCGCTTTGCCTTAAACAATAGGTTGACCATGCTAGGGTTTGCTTCTAGCTTAAATAACTATACTTTTTATACGGAATACCTGAAGATTAAACATACCACTGATTATTATCAAAATACGCCAGAGCCTTACCACCTACATAAGGTGAGTTTTAAGAGTAAAAAGCGTTAATTAAGTAACTTAAAAATAAAAGGAAGAGTTATGAGTGAATTAGTTCCAATTACAGTTGCGACAGGTGACGGGATCGGCCCTGAAATTATGGATGCAACACTACGTATTTTAAGTGCAGCGAATGCACGTATAAAGCCTGAATTTGTGACATTGGGCTTAAAGGCTTATGAAGAAGGCATATCTACTGGTGTGACGTATGAAGCTTGGGAATCTATTCACAAAAATAAAATTATTTTAAAAGCGCCTTTAACAACGCCACAAGGTGGTGGTTTTAAAAGTGTAAATGTAACTATCCGTAAGTCACTTGGCTTGTTTTCAAATGTGCGTCCAACGCAGACGTTTGAACCCTATGTTGCTTCGAAACATGCAGGCGTTGACTTGGTAATTGTGCGTGAAAATGAAGAAGATCTTTATGCAGGTATTGAATATCAAACAACAAACAATGCATTTCAAAGTATTAAATTACTTACAAGGACTGGTAGTGAGCGTATAATACGTTATGCTTTTGAATATGCGCGCGCCAATGGCCGTAAAAAAATAACTTGTATGATTAAAGATAATATTATGAAGATCAGTGATGGTATGTTTCATAAAGTCTTTAAAGAGGTAGCAAAAGAATATCCAGAAATTGAAACTGATAACTATATTGTAGATATTGGTATGGCGATGGTTGCGGCGCATCCAGAACGATTTGATGTTATTGTTACTTTAAACTTATATGGTGATATTGTGTCTGATATCGCATCTCTCGTTGCAGGTTCAGTTGGTCTTGCGGGTTCAATGAACGTTGGTGAAGAATATGCAATGTTTGAAGCTATTCACGGCAGTGCTCCAGATATTTCAGGTCAAGGTATCGCCAACCCTTCGGGCTTATTGAATGGTGCTATTATGATGCTCGGTCACCTTGGTCAACATGACGCCGCTGCTAATATTTATAATGCCTGGGCACGTACAATTGAAGATGGTTGTCATACAGCAGACATTGCAGTAAAGGGTAATAAGGCTCTTTCTACGTCTGAATTTGCAAGTGCTGTTATTGAACGTTTAGGTAAAAAGCCTGAGAAATTGCCAGCTGCGAGTTGTGCGGGTAAGGTGCAGATAAAAATGCCTCAAGCAAAGAATTGTCAGTTAAATACAGCTGTTAAAAAATTAGTGGGCGTTGATGTGTTTATCGATGTTGTCAATAAGGATATACCTGAAATGGGTGCGCTTTTAGAAGGTTTGGGCGGGGACAATTTAAAATTTGAATTGATATCAAGTCGGGGTATCAAGGTTTATCCAGGTGCTTCTGTTAAAGTACCCTTTGGTTCTGACTTTTGGCGTTGTCGGTTTTATGGTCAGGAGGTTTCTTCTGCTGATATTTATAAAATATTGGAAGGAATGGAAGCTAAAGGCCTTGAGTGGGTAAAGATTGAAAACCTTTATACATATGATGGTATACGTGGTTTTTCATTATGCCAAGGAGAATAACGACGGTCTGTGATTAAAATACAATGATATGCAAGCATTAAATAGGGGGTGTAATAAGAAAACCCTTACTGTATTTATTGCTTAATCATTTTTTACGTTGTATGGTTGTTATGGTAATAAGTAATTTCTTGGCTTGTGTTTTTTCGCAAATCGCTAAGAGTAATAAGAAGAAAGTTGAGAAAAATGTTTAAAAAATTGTCATTATCAGTTGCGTCACTCGCCTTGTTGTCAGCATGTTCAGCATGTTCAACAATGCCAAGCGACGGTTCAAGCACAGATGCTGCTGATGCAAGCTATGAAGCTCCAGTTAAGACTGCACCTACAAAAACTGAATTAAACAAAGTTGCTGCGATGTATACTGGTAATAAAGTACACTTTGGTTTTGATAGTGCGGCACTTAATGTAGAATCACAAGCTCGTTTAAAAGCTATTGCAAAACGTATTGAAGAGCAAAACCCAAGTAGTGTTGTTGTTGAAGGTCACGCTGATGAGCGTGGTACAAGGGAATATAACCTTGCACTTGGCGATCGTCGTGCTGTATCAGCTAAAAAATACCTTGTTGGTCTTGGTGTAGATTCAAGTAAAATCCGCACAATTTCATACGGTAAAGAACGTCCAATGGACTCTGCACACAATGCACATGCGTGGGAAAAAAACCGTCGCGGTGTAGTTAAGTTTTAATAATAACTTAACAAAAGTCTTTTTACGCTTTCAGGTTCACGATATTTCTGGTATCGTGAGCCTGTTTAATTTATATGGGTAAATCATAAGGCGAATGAAAAAAATGAAGCTAATTGTTCTAGGTATGACAATTCTAACGGTGCTAACAGCACCTGTACTAGCGTATGGTCAAGAAGACACAGAAGTTGGTAAACTCAAACAGCGTTTAATGGCGCTTGAACAAAAGATTTATAGCAGTAGCACATCATCAGGCGGTACTATGCTTGCAGATCTTGAAGCACGTATGGGTGGCCTTGAAGAGGAGTCACAAAAAGTTTATGGTGCGGTTGAAGAACTTGGTTATTCAGTTGATGAATTTGCCAAGAAAATGGACCTTATTGCAAAAGACTTTGACTTACGCCTTACAGATCTAGAAGGTTCAATTGAAAAATTAAAAAAACAAAGTTTTGTAGCACCTGCTGTTAAGCATAGTGAAAATAAAGCAGTTAAAGCTAAGCTAGAGTCCGCTGATAAAAAGACTTCAAGTAAAAATAAAAAAAGTGCGAAGTCATCTCCTTCTATAATCCCAACGGCTATTTCTGCTGAAGATTTATATGGGAAGGCTTATAACTTCTTAGTTGCAACATCCTACACAGACTCAGAAAAATGGATGAAGGAGTTTATCAAGCGTCACCCATCACATGATTTAGCAGATAATGCACATTACTGGCTTGGTGAAATTTACTTAGTGCAAGAACAACCACAAAAAGCAGTTGTCTCATTTTCAACAGGTTTATCGAAATTTCCAAAAGGTGCTAAGGCTCCAGCCAACCTATTAAAAATGGGAAGTGCTTTTAAACAAATGGGTAAAAAAGATTTTGCTGAAAGTTCATGGAAAAAGTTGATTAAAGACTTTGAAGGTAGCCCTGAGGCTGATAAAGCTGAAAAAGCTTTAGAGGAAATGAAGGTTAAAGGCTAGCTTATTTCTTTTAATTCATACACTTAAAGCAGGGGTTTATTTTAGGTAGTATTTATGGAAATCTCTTTTAATATTCAAAAAAACACTCAAATTGCTGTCGCCGTATCTGGTGGTAGTGACTCTATGGCTTTACTGCATTTACTTATAGATCAAGGTTTTAGTGAGCAAATAACCGTTTTGCACTTTGATCATAATTTACGAACTGAAAGCGAATCAGAGGCGAATAGGTTAAGAACTTATGTGGAATCCTTAAGTATTTCATTTATTTCAGCCAAATGGCAGTCACCTGTGACAGAAGGAAACCTTCAGCAGGCTGCACGATTGGCACGCTATGCTTTTTTTAAAAAAATGTGTTTAAAGCATAACCTTGATTACGTTATGGTGGCGCATTCAATGGATGACGTAGCGGAAACTTTTTTAATGAGGCTCGCACGTGGTAGTGGTTTGCGTGGCTTAAGTTCTATGCAGGTACAATCAGATGCCTTAGGTGTTAAGGTTGTACGCCCTCTTTTACATATTGGTCGTGAAGTACTGCAAAGTTATCTTGTAAATAAGCAGATTAAATATATTTCTGATCCATCAAATGATAATCCAAAATTTTTCCGTATTCGTATTCGAAAGTTGAAGAAAATACTTCATGACAGTGGTCTTACTTATCAAAATATACGTGAAAGTGCACTCTCGCTTCGACGTGCTGATGATGCGCTCGAATTTTATAGCGAAAAATCATTTAAACTGAATTGTGAAACAAAGGGTGATAAACTTTTATTGAACACATGTTTTTTAACAGAGCCGAGTGAAATTTGTTTGCGTGTGCTTGAAAAGTCCATTTTATCTGTGACGGGTGACGGGCTAGCACCTAGAACATCTAAACGTTACCGTGCTTTACAGGCTATGAAAAATAGTGAAAAACGCTTCACTTTGGGTGGCGTTATTTTTACTCTGTGTGAAGATAGTTATTTGCTAGAAATTGAGTAACTTTTCCTGTATTCTTACGGAAAATAACGAGGTAAAAATGGATCTCTTCGGCACAGACGAAAAAATCATCAAAGAAATGACAGACCTTAGGCGTGATGTAGAGCGCCATAATAAGCTTTATCATGAAAAAGATACGCCTGAAATTGCTGATAGCGAATATGATATCTTATTTCATAGACTTAAGAATTTGGAAGATAAATACCCTCATCTAAAAACAAAAAACTCACCTACAACTCAAGTAGGTGGCGCTGTTAAAAATACTTTTACAAGTGTGCCTCATAAAGTTTCTATGCTTTCATTAGGAAATTGTTTTTCTAAAGACGATGTTGCTGATTTTATCAGCCGCATATCACGTTTTTTAAACACAAACAATATAACAACGCTTGTTGCTGAGCCTAAAATTGACGGCGTTTCATGTTCTATCCGTTATGAAGATGGTATTTTAGTGCAAGCGCTGACGCGCGGTGACGGTAAAATAGGTGAAGATATTACGTCAAATGTCAAAACCATTGCCAATGTCCCTCATAATCTTATTGGCCATGAAATTCCCGCTGTTATTGAAGTGCGTGGTGAAATTTATATGGATGCCCTGGGCTTTGATAAATTAAATGAAGAGCAGGTGGTAAAAGGAAGTAAAGTTTTTGCAAACAGCCGTAATGCTACTGCTGGGACTATCCGACAATTAGACTCTTCAGTGGCGGCGTCGCGACCACTTAAATTTTTTGCTTATGCATTTGGTGATGCTTCAAAAGATATTGACTATAAAACTCATGAAAATGAATTAAAATATATGCATAAGTGGGGTTTTCATGTTGTGGAGGAAGTCGCAACAGTTTCTTCGGTTGATGATATTATGAAAAACTATGAATCTTTAAATAATAAACGCCTTGAACTTGGTTACCCGATAGATGGCATTGTTTATAAAGTAAATGATTTATCCTTACAAAAACGTCTTGGTTTTGTTGCAAGGGCACCGCGATGGGCTATTGCCCATAAATTCCCTGCAGAGCAGGTTACAACGCTACTGGAAGGTATTGATGTCCAAGTTGGTCGTACTGGTACGATTACACCTGTAGCACGTCTGACACCGGTTGCTGTTGGTGGTGTTGTTGTTTCTAATGCGACATTGCACAACGCAGATTATGTATCTGGTCGTGATATACGTATTGGAGATACTGTTTTTGTTGAACGTGCAGGCGACGTTATTCCAAAGGTTGTGAGTGTTGTCTTATCTAAAAGGCCAGGCGGCACAAAGATTTTTGACTTCCCGCATACATGTCCGTCATGCAAACAAGTGCTTGTGCGAGAAGAGGGGGAGGCAGCATACAAATGTGTCAACCATCTATCTTGTCCAGCTCAGCAACGTGAACAAATGTCACATGTAGTGAGTAAGAATATTTTAAATATTGACGGTCTTGGGCCAAAGCAAATAGATATTTTTATCGAACAGGGATTTATTAAGGACTGGGCCGATATTTTTACATTAAAAAATTATCGGATGGATATTCTTGAAATTAAAGGTTTTAAAGAAAAATCTGTTGAAAATATTTTAACGTCTATCGAAAATGCGAAACATGTTACATTACCAAAATTTATTGCTGCACTTGGTATTGAAATGGTAGGTGTGCAAGTGGCCTTGTTATTGGCAGAGCAATTTGAAACCTTCGAAAACTTTAAAAAAGTTGCAATGGATGAAGCAGAAAGACTTATAGAAATTGATGGTGTTGGTGAAAAAATAGCATCAAACATTCAGCATCTTTTTGCCTATGAAGATAATTTAAAATTGCTTAATAAGGTATTCGACGCAGGTGTTATACCGCAAGCATACAAAAAACCACACGCATTGGATAGTTTACTTGCAGGAAAAACATGTGTGCTAACAGGCACGTTAATAACAATGGGGCGCAGTGAAGCAAAAGAACGCATCCAGCAGTTAGGTGGTAAAATCTCTAGCAGTGTTTCAGCTAAAACTGATTTTGTTATTGCTGGTGAAGCCGCTGGCTCTAAGCTTCAAAAAGCCATAGACTTAGGTGTTAAGGTTATGAGCGAAAAAGAGTTTTCAAAGCTCCTTTAAATTTTATTTATGCAGCGCTATAATTTCCTTAAAAAGTTCTAGATCTAATGGCTTGTCCACAAAACCCTTAACAAAATTATATTGCTCACACTTTTCTTTGTCACTTTTTAGTAGTGATGAGGTGACAATGATAATAACGGAGGTGTTATTATGAGTAGCAGCATATTTGTTATTGTAAGCTTCTAAAAATTCATAGCCATTCATACGTGGCATATTAATGTCGAGAAATATAATGTCGGGGTGTTTAGATTCAAGCTGTAATATGTCGAGTGCTTCTTGACCGTCAAAGGCCTCTATACATTTAACATCTAAGTCTGTTTTTTCAACCAACCTTGCATATTAAAATTGATAAATTTTATCATCATCAACGAACATAAATGTTAATTTATCGGGCACTTTTATTATCTCCAATGTTCATTTTTATTATAAATTTGACACCTTGTTCTTTTGGTACAAATTCTATTTCTGCACCTATAAAGTCGATGCTTTTTTTAATAAGGTAAAGCCCTAGCCCCGTACCAAATGATACTTTGGGATGAAACCTTGTAAACATACCAAATATTTTTGATTTTTGCTCTTCTGGGATACCGAGACCATTGTCCTCTACCTCAAGCGTAAATGTTTTATCGTCATTATAAGTTTTAAATTTTAAATATGATGCGTCTATATTGAAATTTTGATATTTAATGGCATTTGAGGTAAGGTTTTGAATGATCATCCTTACACGGCTTGGTTTTGATTTGATTGTGCAAGTATGTTGAAGATCTTTAATTATTTTAATATGTTTAATACCATCAAGACTAGAAAAAAGGCTTATAGTATTATCAATTGTTTCATCTAAATTGATAACCTCGCTCGTCTCTTTTTTATTTTTTACGGAAAGTATATTCAAAATATCTCGGATAAGTTTATCTAACTGCTCAAGAGAATCCCCCAGGTATGAAATGCATTCGAGGGACTCGTCTATCTCACCCTTTTTAATAGAAAATTCCACTTCTTTGAGCAAGGAAATAGAGGAAATAACAGGCGACCTTAAGTCGTGCGAAATTCTATAGGTGAACTCTTCTAGCTCTGAATTTGCGATGGCTAATTCTTTGGCAGGCTGAATAAGGGCTCTTCTTAAGGCGTAGAATAAAAAGACAACAAAAAATATAGACACGAATATGGTTTGTAATATATCGAACCATAAAACACCGCGAATATGTTCTTCATTTTGTTTGTTGGTTAAATAGATGCGCACATTGCCAATTGTCATAGGGCCATCTTTGATTTTTAAGGTTTTCTGCTTTATTGCATTGTTTTCTACATAGTCACCTATTTGAGGGATATAATTTTTTATTTTATTGTTTTCATCTTTATATTGGGCGACAAATACATTACCAAAATCACCATATATAACGATACCTAGAACCTGCGGGTCTAAAAACTCAGAGTCAATAATGGAGCCAACTAGATCTTGAGAATATTTTTTTTCTACGGTGTTTTTATAAATATTCCAAATAGCTGGCTTCACGGAGTTTGCAACACGGTAGGCAATGGTATTGGCTTTTGTTACGAGGTTTTTATCAAAATCAGATACGGTTATAATATAACGTACGCCCACAAATATAGACATTAAACCTATGGTTGTTAACATTAATATTATAATAAGGCGCGTTGAATGCTTCACTGATTAACCCTTTAATCGTACTTCTGAAAGTATTTGTAATAATTACGATATGCTTCTTTAAATTTTTTCTTTTCATCTAATACTTTTTTTGTATAAGGGTTTTTTTCATATTTAAGAATGACAGTTTCATGTGCTGTTTTCCACGTTTTAATGTCCTTAGGGCTCCATTTGTCAACATTAAGGCCTTCTTTTAGAAGTGTTTCCATGGCTTCAATATCCTTAACTTTACCTTTGATAGTTGTTGTAAGGGTATAAGCTTTAAGGGATGTTTCAAACATCACTTTTAAATCTTCATCTAATTTATTATAGGCTTCTTGGTTGATGAGAAAGTCAGAAAGGATAGAGGGTTGCCAAACAGCAGGCACAATAGCATAAGGAGCTAAATCATGAATGCCTAAATTCAACACACCGTTGCTGGTTGTCCATTCAGCAGCGTCGATAGCACCTTCTTTTAAGGAAGGATAAATTTCATTTTGTACCAGTGGTATAGCGTAGGCACCCGAAGCTTCGGCAAATACTTCACTGGCCAAGCCTGGGGAAACACGTATTTTTTTGTTTTTAAGGTCATCTAACCCGCGAATAGGGGTTTTTGATAAGAGGCCAAATTCCATACCTGTCCACCATGCAGGGCGACATAAAACACCTTTTGGGTTGGAAAGTTCATTGGCCATTTCTGTGCCCCCACCTTCAAAGAAAAACATGATAGATGAGTCAATATTCATAAAGTCAAAGGGACCGCCATTCATAACTGCCCATGAAGGGTCTTGCCCAGCCCACCAATTAGGCCAGCCATTGCCCATTTGTATATGCCCTTTAGCGACAGATGCAATAACATCTGATCCTGAAATTATTTTTCCTGCAGAGTGTACCGTTATAATAAAACGTCCTTTAGACATTATTTTTATATTTTCAGCCAGTTTTTCTAGTTCAATAAAATCAATACTGTTAAGGTTTGCCTGTGATTGTAGGTCCCACTTAACCACTTCATTTTCAGTGTTTTTGTCTTGTTGCTGGCAAGCACTCAGAAGCATAATTGGTAAAAATATTAGTTTCCATCTCATCGTACGTATCTTTTATTTTTATTGTTAAGTTATCTTAAAGTAATAATGACATTTTATAATAAAATTATAACACTTAATTACGCTAAAATAAAAATCCATTATGTTTCAATTTTATATAATGACACTTTTAAGTGTAGCGCAGATATGTGCATTTTTAAAAGATAACCTACACTAAAGTACATTGATTATATTTTTTTCATTTCATCTAGGAAGTTTACAGCTGTATCTGAAAGGTTTTGTACTGTTGTTACAGAATCCCCTACAGTTGTAGCCATTTCGCCGCATGTTGTATCATTTTGGTCGATAAGTGCAACAATGCTCTCAATATTTGAACGTACCTCGTTTGTTGCATCTGATGCGTCTGTTGCATTGAGCGCAATATTTTCGATGGCTGAAGATTGTTCAGATATTGAAACTTGAACGGTAGATGAAATATCATTAATTTTAATCATCTGTGCTGAAACTTCATCAATAGATATTTGTGCATTACCACTTTCTCTTTGTATCTCTTCTACAAAGGATTGTATTTTAAGTGTTGCACCTGCAGTTTCTTCTGCCAGGCTTCTCACTTCTTCTGCTACAACGGCAAAGCCGCGGCCAGCATCACCTGCTCTGGCTGCTTCGATTGATGCATTTAATGCGAGTAAATTAGTTTGGTCTGCAATACGGCTAATAATATTAACAGCATCACCAATGCGTTCACTTGAACTTGCAAGGTTGGCCATCAATTTTTGAGTGTCACTTGCTCTTGAAGTTGCACTGTTGATCATACCATTCGCATTTTCCATGCTATTGTTAATTTCAATAACAGACGCATTTAACTCATGGATAGCACTTGCGACAGCTTGTACGTTAATATCAGTATTGTTTGCGCCACTTTCTACATTAGATATATTTGTGCGGACAATTTTACCGGAATCTAAAAGCATTTCTGTAGCTACACTAACGTTAGAAATTTTATGTTGAACCTCATCGATAAGGTTTTTGACAGTGCTTTCAAAACCATTTCTTAACGTAACTTGTCGACCTAATGGGTCTAAAATACGAATTTTAACAAGTATTGCAATAGCGACCAATACCAGTGCTAAGGCAATAGCAGACATTACCATAAATTGTTTTTTACTATCTTGAGTAGTGAGAACATTGTTCATTGTTTCTGCTGTTGGCATACTTATGGCTGCAGCAACTTCATGGATTTTACTATTTAATGAAGTAGTGATTTGCATAAAGTCGTCAATTGTTGGCTTGTCACCAAAACCAAATAGAAGCGTTGTATATAAATTACGTTTAATGCCCTCCATTTCGTCAAGGCTTTCTTTCATAGCTGTAATTTTTTCTTTCACAGTTGTCGGTAATAATGTTGACTCAGCTATTTGATCAATGCGTTGCATTTCATTTAAATATTGTTCACGTATATTTACAATCGTGACCTTTACTTCGTCTGTGAGCTCTGTTTCTTGGACGAGGAGATTAACGATAAATGTTTGTTCTTTATTGGTTAAATTTTCAATATTTGAAATAATTGGTTTTACGAGTGTATTTAAAAAGATACCTTCTTGAATAGGGGACTGTGGTGTAAACAAGGCTTTTTTAACTTGTGATAATGCGATGGAAGTTTGTTCTATAACATTTAACCAAGCATTAACTTCTATGTTGTTACCTATAACAAGTGAGCGTGCTGTTTTTTGTGAGTTGTAAGTTTGTTTTAGTTTTTCTAGCGAAATTTGTGTGAGGTTACTTGTATTGTAAATATCTGAGGAGGAGATAATATCCGTAAATTCTTTAAAAGCTTTGTCATTTTCAATGATTTGTTCTTTGATTTTATTTTTTTTGTTTTGTGCACCAATAGCTGCAACGGCAATAATACGCTCTTTGTATATAAGCGCTGAAAGCTTGTCAGCATTGTCTGTCGCTGAGTTTGCTAAGGCAATAAATTGTGTTTGCTCTTGCTCTTTATCAACTGTTTCTAAAATTTGAAGTGAAAGTAAGGTGGCAATACCAATAAAAATTACGCCGATAACAATAAGTAAGCTACGTGCATTCATATAAAAAGGTCTTTCTTTTAAAGTGGTTTTTTGTAATTCTTAATGAATTATAGGGAAAGGCATTAATGGCCTCTCCCTACAAAACTTACAGATGCTTAACTTAGAATTTATAAGTTAAGTTCGCAAGTACTGTGCGGCCAAGAGTATCAGCACCATTTGGACCAGTGGTAGTTCCACCATTTGTCCACTCACGGTGCTCTTCAACTAGGTTATAACCTTCAATGGCAATGTTTAAGTTGTCATTTACGTTATAAGCTGCACGAGCATTTACTACAAAGTACCCTTCAATATCTTCACTTGTAACTGTTGTTACAGAGTTATTAAGGGAAGATCTGTAGCCCGACACAAAGTGCATGTCTGTATCAAATTCCCAGTTCTTATGATCGAAACCAGCAAGTACTGAAAGTTGATGGCTAGCTTGAGCATCTTCATAAAGAAGGCCGCTACCAGACTGATCATCAGTTACAAGGTAAGTATAGTTTGCACCCCAACGTAACAAGTCATTGTGAACACCATCAAGACCTAATTCAACACCCCAAGTGTCACTGTCACCTTTGTTGTCAAACGTTAGTAAAAACGTTGGGCCACCAATGATTGATACTTGGTCGTCGATCAAGTTTTCAGCTTTTTGCATGAAAACAGCTGATTTAAAAGTAGCGTTGTATGCTGGTAACTTTTTATCCCATGCAAGTTCGTATGACATAATACGTTCAGCTTCTAGGCCAGGGTTACCTGTAAAACCAATTGAAAAAGGCACAGTTGCAACTTGTGTAGAACTACCTAGCTCAATTAAGCTTGGAATGTGCAAACCACGGCTTACAGAAGCACGGAACGTGTCAGTTGCTGTTGGTTTGTAAGCAATTGCTGAGTTAAAGCTAAACTCTTCAATTGTGCGGTCAAACAAATCTTGTGAGGTGTAAGGACCAAATGTAGCATCTGCATTACGAGCGTAGTCAGCGTGATCATAACGAACAGAGTTTGTTATGTTCCATGCATCAGAAACTTTCCAATCCCACATTACACTTGGTGCAAGTAAAGACATACCAAAAGTAGCGTCTTCTCCACCGATAATACCACCAGAAATCTGGTTATCACGGTATTCAGCTGCAACACGGATAGAGTGGTTTGTACCTACTTTAAAGAGATTATCAACTTTAGCAACTAACAGATCATTTTCACTATCTGTTGTCTCAGCATGTGAGTCGTTTGAAATATTGTACAGGTTTGCATTCCATAGGCCTATGTCACTTTGTAGTGCGTAAGATAATTGAACAAAATCAGTATCATTAACGCTTCTGCTGTGAGCTGCAAATGGGATAAGTCTTTGAGTTAAATTTGCGTTATGTCCAATTTGAGTGCGCAAGCTTGAGCTATCGTTTATTTGCCATTCGTGATCAACGTTTACACGGCGACCAACCCAGTCATTGCTATGCTCTTTATCAACTGAAGAAATAGCAGTACCATAACCAGTCATACTGTCGCGGCTAAAACCATCAGCATCACGTTCACCGACAGAAACACGTACAGCATGTTTATCGAAACGGGCTGTGTGAGTGAGGTTAATTTCTTTGTGTTCTTGCGTACCAACTTTTACTGAAGCTTGGCTCTTGTTGTCAGCCATAGGGCTAAAGGTAATAATGTTAACAACACCAGATTCAGCGTTAAAACCGAATAGTGATGTGTTAGGGCCTTTTACAACTTCAATTTGACGAATTTCGTCCATGCCGATGCTAAGGCTGTTCCAGTTAGTGTAACCAAACGCATCAGATAATACCTGACGACCATTTACGAGTACGAGTATACGATTAGCGAAAGGTTTGTTGTAACCACGGATAGATACATCTTTTTGTCCGTTAAAGGCGCTTTGTACTTGTACGCCAGCAATACGACGTAGAATTTGAGGGATGTCTTTTGCACCACTGCGACGAATTTCTTCAGAGCCAATAATGCTCATAGAAACAGGGGCGTCAGATGCACGTTGTGGTTTACCAGTAGCAGAGGCTGTTACCGGTTCATTAAATATAGATTCCATCATACCATAGTCAATAGTTTGAGCTTGAGCAACGCTTGTGATTGCCGAGCTAACTAGAAGTGATAGCGTTAATAAGTTTAATTTTTTCATGTTGTAATGTCCTTATATTTCTTTAATCATGAATTTAAATGCTGAATCAAAGTTAAGCTTTGATGCGTTAAATGAAGCACTATTCATGATAATTTTTACGCCGCTACCTACGTCTACACCTAGTACACATTTACCAGATTCGACATAATTGAGTGAAGTTGTGACTGTGAGTGACTTACTAGCGATACCTTTATCAAGTGTCTGTTGTTGAGCGGAAGCTGAAAGACCTTCTGTCATAAAAAGTATAGGAGCAGAGATACTAGAGATACTATCAATAGGAACTTCTTTTATAATAAGGTTATGTTTTGGTGCTTTGTAGCTAGCGCCCATTAAACCTTTTAAGGTGTTAAGTTCTGCCATAGATGCGCTAGATGCTGGATCATAAACAACTGCAAAGCTTGCGTCACCTGAAGGGATATCTTTAGAAAGAGATAATATTTTGGCAATAGCTCCAAGTTCTTGTGTCGACGTTTCGGCATGAGCTTCTAGCCCATAGGAAAACAACGATAAGGCAGAGATAAAGCCTATTTGGTATAAGTTCATTTACATAATTCCCTAGTTTTTTATTTTTTACTATCCGAAATGCTATGGTCTTTATAGACGGCTGTCAAGCACATATAGTTGAATATTTAGAGGTAGTTACACGGTTTTGTATTAAATACAACTATCAGAATCTATAGGACGTGCGGCGATTATGTTATTTAATACTTTGGTGTTTAATAGATGTTGCCAACCACTCTGCTTGTAAAGTAGTGCGATAATACACAACGTGTTACACCTTTAGGTTGTACGTATTGTTTGAGGTTTATACGTATTATTTTTAAAAGCACTTTGCGTTGCCCCTTAAAAGTATGGCGTGGTAGGGCATAAGGGTTCTGATAAGAATTATGATTTTAAGCCAACTTCGCTTTCTTTTTATTCTTTTTCGCCAAAATGTTACCAAAATTCTTTTCAATATCATCAATCATTAATGAGGCGATATCTTTACCCGAGGCACGCTCTATACCTTCTAAACCAGGTGAAGAGTTAACCTCTAAAATTTTTGGTCCAGAATTGGAGCGCAGTATATCAACGCCTGCGACATCTAATCCTAGTATTTTAGTGGCTGCAATAGCCATTTTCTTTTCGTCTTTTGTAAGTTTTGCTTCAAGTGCTTGAGCACCTAGATGAATGTTTGCGCGGAAGTCACCATCTGCAGAACGTCTTTCCATTGCCGCTACAACACGCCCTCCTATAACGAAGCAACGTAAGTCGACGACCGATGACTCTTTAATAAACTCTTGAACTAAAAAGTTGGCATTTAAACTTTTAAAACCGTTTATTAAATTTTCGGAAGCTTTTGCAGTTTCAGCTAATATAACACCTCTGCCTTGCGTGCCTTCCAATAGTTTAATAACCAACGGTGCACCACCCACAATATTAATTAAATCTTTTGTGTTTTGCGGTGAGTTTGCAAAGCCGGTGGAAGGCATATCAATACCTTTGCTAGAAAGGATTTGTAATGCTTTTAGCTTGTCTCTTGAACAAGTAATCGCCTCAGCCGTGTTAAGGCATAAAACACCTGATGCTTCAAATTGCCTTGTTACAGAGCAACCATAAAAAGTTATACTTGGTTTTAAGCGAGGAATAACAGCATCCACGTCTGTGATGTCCGTGCCATCTAAGTAATGGATAGCTGGTCGACGTGCATTAATATGCATATAAGTTTGGCGCACATTTACAAATATCATCTCATGACCACGAGATTCACCTGCTTCCATTATGCGCTTGTTTGAATAAAGGTCGGGGTTGCTTGCGAGCAGTACAATTTTTAGACCTGACTTTTCAACTGTGTGTTTTTTATAAACTTTTAATATTTGCTCTTTCGTATAGTTTTTGAGCAAGCACTTGCCTTCGGGGTCAACCATTATACGGCCATCCATGGCTTCTCGGCCAAGCAACATGCGGAACCCCATTGAATCTCTGTTGGTTAATGTTAATTCAATCTGCCATGTTTGTTCATCAAGCTCTAGTATTGTTTGCACAACATATCTTAAGTCTTTGTGACCATTTGAGCTTTTGATCATGCGTTGCTCAAGAAGCAATGCCTTGCAACGTCTATGTATGGAGCGGTTGTTCACGATAGGATGCACATCAAATAAAACGTACTCCTTGCCGTCTTCTTTAATAACTTCTTGGTTGTAAGCGTGAAGGCTCGATGTTGTTGCACCGCTATCAATACGGGCTTTAACAGCTTCTAAACCTAAGGAAGGCAAGGAACACCATTCTTCTGAACCGAGAACCATTTTTTTTGTCATAGCTTAAGCCTTCAATTAAATTAACAGAGCACAATAATTACAGACTTTCAAAGAAAAATACAAATATAAAATGTATATGTATTAGATACAATGTAAACACCTTTAACAGTATATGTTGAACGTAAACTTTAGGTGAGGGACGGTGTTTTTGAATGAAATTATTATATCAGTTTAATTTATTTGGACTATAATTGAAAACAACATAAAAAAAAAGAGCGTTATGAAAAATTTATATATATATTTATTGAAGCCTAAGGCTTGGGTAGCCATACTTTTATTGAGCCTTTTAACAGCGGCTTTCTTTACGTCTGGTTTGTCGACTTATCTTATACCAATCAGGGATTTGCTTAATTCGGACCACCTCTCTTTTAAAATAGGTGAAATGAGATTTTCTACATATTTAATTTTAAAGGCAGCTTTTTTTGTTGTTATTATATTTTGGGTTCTCAGTATTTTATCTGACTTCGCCGAAAACCGTATTAAAAAACTAAAGGGCGTAGGTGCGAGTAATAAAGCCCTTATTTTAAATGCATTTCAGTCCGTTCTTTATTTTGGTGCTTTTCTCTTTTCTTTGAATTTTGTGGGTATTGACCTAACGGCCTTTGCTGTTTTAGGTGGTGCTATTGTTATTGGTATTGGTTTAGGCCTAAAAAATAGCTTCAAATTTTATCAGCGGTATTATTTTGCTTTTTGAAAAGTCTGTTCAAAATGATGATCTCATCGAATTACCTGATGCTATTTTTGGGACAATTAAAAAGACAACTTCACGCTATACCCTTCTTGAGACATTCGACGGTAAAGAAATTATGATCCCCAATGAGGATTTTGTCACAACACGGGTAACGAACTGGACATATAGTAATAAAAAAGGTCGGATTGAACTTTTTATTGGCGTTTCCTATAAGTCGGATATTAAAAAAGCACATGCGCTTATTTTAGAGGCAGCGCAGGAGCATGGATCGTCTGATATAGATTCCCCGCCTGTTTGTTACTTGACGGAATTTGCGGATAGCTCGGTTAATTTCCGGTTGCTTTTTTGGGTGGATGATATTTTAGTGGGTAGGCTACAGCCTAAAAGCGATGTATTATTCTCAATATGGGATAAATTTCATAATAACAACATTGAAATACCGTTCCCACAAATGGATGTTCATGTTAAAGGCGAGGTTAAAAAATAATGAATAAAGCTGTGTTGTTTACATATAATTTAGACAGTCGTGGTGGTGGTGAACAATTAGATAGAGATATCTCTTCACTGCCGCAGCAAGACAAAGACGGCCTACTGTGGTTACATTTAAATATAAATGACCCAGACGCAGCATTCATACTTCAACAGCAAAAGTGTTTAGACTCTTTTCTTATAGAAGCTTTGATTGCAGATGAGACACGACCACGTGTTGTGCAGGTTAATGATGATGCTTTACTTATTTTACGTGGAGTCAATTTAAATAAAAATGAAGACCCTGAAGATATGGTCTCTATACGTTTATGGATCAGTAAAAATAAAATTATTAGTACTGAAAGAAGACGTTTAAAAACAATACTGGATATTGAAGATAAAGTTAAAAATAATAAAGGGCCTAAAAATACAGGTGAATTTCTTTGCATGCTGACATCACAGCTTTTAGAATATGTTAATGCCACACTTTTAGACCTTGATGAAAAAATGGACGAAATTGAAGAGGTTTTTTAGAATCTTCGGACAGAACATCCAGAGACGATATTATTAAAATACGTAAAAAATCTATTATGTTTCGTCGTTATATTGCACCGCAAAGGGAAGCACTTAAACAGCTATACCTTTCAGATTATACATGGTTAAAAGATACACATAAGCGTCATTTACAAGAAAGCTGTAATGATATCACCCGCTATATTGAAATTTTGGATGCCATTCGAGAGCGTGCACAAGTTGTGAAGGACGAGCTTTTACACGCACAATCAGACCAGCTGAATCAAAATATGTACAGAATTTCTGTGGTGGCTGCCATATTTTTACCTCTTGGGTTCTTGACGGGCCTTCTTGGTATCAATGTAGCGGGGATTCCTGGTGTCGAAAATCCACATGCGTTTTGGACATTTACATCCTTCCTTGTTTTTGTGGTCACGCTGCAGATATGGCTATTTAAGAAAAATGGCTGGTTTTAGAAGAGAGGCTTTATTCAATGCATATTGACCCATTACTTCCCGCATTGGCGGCAATCGCTTTTGTTGCCTTTATTGTGAGCTTTATTCTCAAACGCTTCAACCAACCTTATGTTATTGCTTATATACTCGCTGGTATGGTTCTGGGGCCTTATGGGCTGTCTATCATTAATAATGATGACGCTATTACAAAGCTTGGTGCTATTGGTGTTGTTATTCTTATGTTTTTTATAGGTATGGAAGTGTCACCCCAGCGGTTGGCCAAAAATTGGAAAATAACAGTTTTAGGCACCCTTTTACAAATACTTTTAAGCGTTTTTGTTGTGTGGATATTGGGTTTGTTTTTAGACTGGCCGACAAGTCGCATTGTTCTTATCGGTTTTGTCATAAGTATTAGTAGTACGGTTATTGTACTTCAGTTACTGCGTGATTGGGGGGAGCTTGACACACATATAGGTCAAGATATGTTAGCATTTTGCTGGTGCAAGATATTGCGATTGTGCCGATGATTATAATTTTAAGTTTATTCGATGAAAAGGGTGTGAACACATCAGACTTAATTTTACAAATTTTTGGGGGTATTTTAATTCTTGTCAGTGTTGTTTGGATAACCTACAAAAAAGAAATAGAATGGAAATGGGTTGAATCTATTTCGAAAGATAGGGAACTGCAAGTATTTGCTTCTTTGTCTATTTGCACAGGCTTTGCGCTCCTAACTGGGCTTATGCAATTATCGACCGCACTGGGAGCCTTTGTTGCAGGGCTATTGGTTTCTCGTATTCGTGAAACTGCATGGGTTGGTGATAGCCTCGACTCTTTACGTGTTTTATTTGTAGCGCTTTTCTTTTCATCTATAGGTATGTTGATCGATTTACGTTTTATTAGTACGCATGTTTTTGAAATTGCATTTTTGGTTATGGCCGTTTTTATGACAAACTTTTTTATAAATGCGCTTATATTAAAGTCGTTCGGTTATAAATGGCGCGCGAGCCTATATGCAGGCAGTTTATTATCACAAATAGGTGAGTTTAGCTTTATTTTAGCTACTATAGGCTTGAACAGTCATATTATTATTGAGCGTAGCTATCAAATGACAATATCGATTATAGCCATAACTTTGCTTATTAGCCCGTTTCTTATATTCTGTGTTCGCCTATTGGTTGGTTTTAAAGACACTGATTTTTCTGAAAAACCGACGAAAGCCAAAAATTAATTTTACGTTAATACGATACCTCAGTTGCCTTAATTTATGCATATTGATAATATCAGTTTTGTTTCACAAACTAATCTGCTATGAAGAAAACATCCTTGTTCATTCAAGGTGAAATAACATGTTAAATTATCCACTATAAACACAATAAAAATCATCTGGAGAACAAATAATGAAAATAGGTATTCTGTCACGTAACTCTAAGTTATTTTCTACAAAGCGCTTACGAGAAGCGGCTGAAGCACGCGGGCATACTGTAGAAATAATAGATGTGCTGAAGTGTTACGTAGATATTGAGGCTGGAAAACCAATGGTTTATGGGTCTAACGACAAAGCCCTTAATAATTTTGATGCTATTATTCCTAGAATTGGTGCATCTATCACATTTTATGGTTCTGCTGTTTTGCGTCAATTTGAAATGGCAGATGTTTATGCATTGAATGAGTCTATACCGATCACACGCTCGAGAGACAAACTACGCGCCCACCAAATTTTTTCTAAAAGAGGCATAGGTATGCCGATCACAGGATTTGCACATTCTCCTAAAAATACTGGTGCTCTTATTAAACGTGTTGGCGGGGCACCTCTTGTACTTAAACTTTTAGAGGGAACGCAAGGTAACGGCGTTATATTGGCAGAAACGCAAAAAGCGGCCGAAAGTGTTATTGGCGCATTTAGAGGCTTAAATGCATTCTTCTTAGTGCAGGAATTTATTAAAGAGTCTAAGGGTTCAGATATTCGTTGTTTCGTCATTGGTAATAAAGTGGTTGCAGCGATGATGCGTACAGCCCAAATAGGCGAGTTTCGATCAAACTTACACCTTGGTGGATCTGCTAAAATTGTTAAATTATCCTCAGAGGAACGAAAAATGTCTGTAGCTGCAGCAAAAGCTATGGGTTTACGCGTTGCAGGGGTTGATATGGTACGTTCTGACAGAGGGCCTTTAATTTTAGAAGTAAATTCCTCTCCGGGTCTTGAGGGTATTGAAACAGCAACAGGAAAAGATGTTGCAGGTATGATTATTGAATATATCGAAGCACATGCAAAGCCAACGCATAAAAGCAAAATTAACAAGGGGTAATGATAATGAAGGGCTTTCAAATTGCAGGGGAAACTGTGGCTCTTGGGGAACGCAAAAAAATTGATATTTCGGTTGCCAAACTATACGATTTCACAGAAATGAATATACCTGTTGAAGTTATTAGAGGCAAGCTTGATGGTCCTGTTCTTTTTGTGAGTGCAGCCATACATGGTGATGAAATTAATGGGACAGAAATAATCAAACGCTTGCTTACACACAGCTCGCTTAAAAAGCTGAAGGGGACGCTTATAGCCGTGCCTATTGTGAATGTGTTTGGGTTTAATACCAAGTCTAGATACTTACCAGACAGAAGAGACTTAAACCGTTCTTTCCCAGGCTTAAAGGGTGGGTCATTAGCTGCGCAACTTGCTTATACTTTTATAAATGAGATTATAGCAAAATCTACGCATGGTATTGACCTACATACAGGTGCGATACACCGCTATAATTTGCCACAAATTAGAGCCTCTATGAGTGATGAAGAAACGAACCGTTTAGCGCATGCTTTTAATGTACCTGTTATTGTCAATTCTGAATTGCTAGATGGGTCTCTTAGGGCAGCAGCACGCGAACGTAATATCCCTATTTTACTTTTTGAAGGTGGGGAGGCATTGCGTTTTAACGAACCCGTTATTAAAACAGGATTAAAAGGTGTTATATCTGTGATGCGTGAAATTAACATGCTTCCAAAACTTAAAAAACTACCTAAAAGGTCTGGGACAGATAGCTTTATTGCACGCTCAAGCCACTGGGTTCGCTCACCTCACAGTGGCACATTAGTGCCTCGAAAAAAAATAGGTGATCACGTCAAAAAGAATGAGATTTTAGGGGTTGTTTCTGATCCATTTGGTGAGTGCCGTTTTGAAGTGTATGCGACTTATACAGGTATTATTATTGGCGCTACGCTACTTCCTCTTGTCAATGAAGGTGATGCGGTTTTTCATATAGCGACATTTGAAGATTCTGCGACGGTCAAAGAATCAATAGATACTTATGAAGATGATAGCCATGCCCGCATCGATACATTTTCGACTTAAATGTTAGTTTTAAAGACTACCGGTACGTAGTGAAATGAAAAAAAACATACCACTTATGTTAATACATAAATGGCATGTTTTTTCTAATATCGCTCTAAGTTGTTAGAACTTATAACCGATACTGATTGAAGTTAAAGTATCTGTTTTTTCTGTACCTACTGGAACTTCAGAGTTGTGCTCAATACTTAGACCTACCTTAAGGTAAAGGTTTTCTGACAAAGCGTTTCTAAGAGAAGTTTCTGAAAGAGAAATCGTTGAATCAGCAAATGAAATACTTAACTCTTCTCTCAGTTCAACTGTATTTGTTACTGCCCACTTAACTTTAGCAGAAAGTTTGGCAAGGAAACTGTTTGTTTTTACATCCTGTGTGTTTTGGGTATGACGGCCACCACCACTTACTTCACCTGAAATAGCGAGTATTGGTGTGTTGTAGAATTTGCGTCCATAACCAACACCTTCAGAAACTCTGTATTGAAACCCTGAGAATCTGTCGTTTATATATTCAAGCTCACCAAAGACATAATCTGTTTCAGATAGATTGTAACGAGATTGACCAAGAACTCTGTATTCCTCTTCACTTTGAATATCATTTTCTGTTGATGTATCGGCACTACCTTTTATTGTGTGTCCCCAGTTTTTTTTCTCGCCTTCTTTGTTTAGACTGAAGGCTGCATGAAATGTTTGTTTTTCAGTGTTACCACTTGAAAGGTTTGCACCGGCTTCTATATCACCACCCCAACCTGTGAAAACAACCTGCGATAATTCATTTATATCAGCTGATGATATTCCTGATAAAGAAATACCCGTAATAGCGAGGCCTGCAAATAATTTTTTTTTCAATGTATAATCCAATTTTATTTAGTTAATTTATGTTTTATCTGTAACTTGATGAAGGTGCACATCATGTTGAGGATATGGTATAGATAAACCCTGTTTGTCAAACGTCAATTTAACGGTTTCATTTGTTTGATATAACACAGCCCAGTAGTCAGCAGATTTAACCCAAACACGTACATTGAAGTTAACACTGTTATCAGCCAATTCGGCAACAGCAACTAAGGTTTCAGGTGTCTTTAGGATGCGGTCGTCTTTGGAGGCGATTTCTAGTAATAGCTCTTTAACTTTTTTAATGTCGTCGCCATAACCACAACCAAAAACCATATCTACACGTCTTGTTTCTTCTGTTGAATAGTTAATGATGTTTTTAGAAGTGATGGATGCATTTGGTGAAATAATTGTTTTGTTATCGCCTGTTTTAATGGTTGTCGTAAAAATACTAATATCTTTAACCACACCTGAAACACCTGCAACCTCAACAAAATCACCAATTTTAAAGGGACGGAATAAAATCACCATAACACCTGCTGCAAAGTTCGAAAGAGAGCCTTGTAGGGCAAGGCCTACAGCTAAACCTACAGCTGCAAGTATTGCCGCGAGTGAAGCTGTTTGAACACCTAGGCGGTCTAATGCAGAAATAGCAACAAAGGTAATGATAAGTCCATAAATTATATTAGATAGAAATGAGATAAGAGTTGGGTCAATCTTACTTTTTTTCATGCCTTTACGTGATAAAACAACAGCCAGTTTTGCAATTTTTTTACCAACGATAAAAATAGCCAATGCAATGGCGATGTTTAGCCCGAAAGTTAAAATATATTCTTGTATGATCTCAATATCTATATCCATAACGTGTACCCTTTAAAAATTTAAACTCACTGCATAATAAAGATTAAATTAAAGCTGTCAACAATTCATATGGATATATAAAGCTGTTTGTGTGGTGGGAAAAAGAATACAAGCATTGTGCGTCTGTTGTTCTGCCACATCTGCCACATTAAAATACATCTAAAAGCTGTTTTTATTTGAAGTTGTTTCAGTAATCTGCATATAATTTGCTATAAAAATAATTCCGAAAGCATAACATTGACCCAAAATTTAAATAATAGTTCTCTAGATCTAGAATGTCACAGAAAGCCAAGCTGTCTTAGTGACCGCATTGCATTTACCTTTGTGAAAATGCTACGTTTTTTTGCAGATACATTTTTTGCTAAACGTTATGGTAACCGTGCCATTGTTTTAGAAACAGTTGCTGCTGTTCCCGGTATGGTTGGCGGACTTCTTCAACACTTAAAAGCGTTGCGCCATATTCGAGATGACGAAGGTTGGATTCGTGAATTGTTAGATGAAGCTGAAAACGAACGTATGCACCTTATGACATTTATTGAAATTGCCAAACCATCTAGCTTTGAACGTTTTGTTGTTATGGTTGTTCAGGCAATATTTTATAATTTCTATTTTTTCCTTTACCTTTTCTCACCTAAAACGGCACACCGTGTTGTCGGGTATTTTGAAGAAGAAGCAATTATTAGCTACACGCTATATCTAAAAGAAGTGGATGAGGGGAGACAAGAAAATATTTCTGCACCACAAATTGCTAAAGACTATTGGAATTTGGACGATGATGCACGTTTACGTGATGTTATTTTAGTCGTGCGTGCGGATGAAGTTAAACATCGCGATATTAATCATGGATTTGCAGATAAGCTTTGATCGTTTTAATTTAAAAAAAAGCTCTCAATGTGAGAGCTTTTTTTTATGATAATATAATATGAAAAATGCATGGATTATTGAGTGTTTAGTATAATAACAAAACACCAAGTTTGCTTCTATATAGATATATAAGAATTTAGCTTGGTGTCTGAGTAGTTCAAGGTTTTGTTTTTGTGCCGATATTTATACTTGTCGTTTTTTTCTACAGGACAAAAACAATTTAAGTAATCATTTGGAAATACGAATTTTTTTAGCCTTTAACTGTGTTTCTTCTGTTTTTGGTAAATCGATTGACAGAATACCATTATGAAACTTTGCTTCAATTTTATTGTCATCGACATTTGTAGGTAACTTAACTTGACGTCTAAATTTACCAAATGATCTTTCAATTATATGGAAATCTTTGTTTTGATCTTCCTTGCGTGCTTCTTTTTTCCCAGAAAGTGTCAAAACACCTTCATCGTAAGTAATTTTTACATCATCTATATTGAGCCCAGGAAGTTCTGCACATATTTCGTAGTTTTTATCTGTCTCTGTCAGATCCATGCTTAGAGCAAGTACATTACGTTCGTTTGCTGCTGTCAATAACGGGTTAAAAAATGGTGAATATAAAGGCTGGTCAGTCAATGAATTAAACATGTTATTAATTTCATTGTGTAAACGATCCACTCCAAATTTAGGTTCTTGATTATTTGTAAGAGTTAAATTATTTCTTCTCATAAATATGTATTCCTTTTGTAATTTTTATAAAAGCTATCCACTTCGGAAGCTATAATTTATTTTAATCGTGCCACAAAAAAAACAAAAGAAAAGTGCCTGTCTTATATGGAAAACACTAGGAATTGAGCCAAAGAAAATTTGTTCGTCTAACTTATTATAAATTTTGTAATTATATTTGTGCTGCTAATAGCATTAAACATAAAAAGGTACCAATAACGGGTACCCATATTAGAAATGTTGTTATTCCGACTGTTTTTACATTTCTGCACTTTACTAAAATTAAGGAAATATCAACCAACGTAAAAATACTGAGCATGGAAAAAAAACTTGTTATCTTTTTATAGTGTTATCAATGGTTACTACAATGTGAATAAATATACAGAGTTGTGGTGGTTGCTGACTCAAAAAAAACCGCCATATAAATGGCGTTTTTTTTTGATCTGTATTATCAAGTACACACTTATTTATGAAGGTCGAAACGATCTAAATTCATCACCTTTGTCCATACCTTAATAAAGTCTTCTACAAAGTCTTTTTCAGCGTCGTCACAGGCGTAAACTTCTGCAAGTGCACGTAACTGTGAGTTTGAACCAAACATTAAGTCAACGCGAGAGCCTTTCCATTTTTCTGTAGCGGTTGAACGACAGTTACCTACAAATTCCTGAGCATCATTACTTGTTGCTTTCCACTCAATGCTCATATCAAGTAAGTTTTTGAAGAAATCATTATTCAAAGTCCCTTCCTTAGCGCTAAATACACCTATTTTTCTTGCCATATAGTTCACACCTAGTATACGTAAACCACCAAATATAGCTGTTAACTCTGGTGCTGTCAGCGTGAGTAGCTGAGCTCTGTCAATTAACATTTCTTCAGCGCTCACACTAAATTGTTTAGGGTGATAGTTACGGAAGCCGTCAACTTCTGGCTCAAGAACATCAAAGGATTCAATGTCTGTTTGCTCTTGCGTTGCGTCACCTCGGCCTGGAGTAAATGGAACTTTAATTTGATGGCCTGCTTTTTTAGCAGCCTGTTCAATACCTACATTACCAGCTAGAACAATGAGGTCAGCTATAGAGACATCTTTATCAAACTTGTGTTGAATAGATTCTAAGGTGCTTAAAACTTTTGCTAGTTTTGCAGGTTCATTCACTTCCCAATCTTTTTGCGGTGCTAGGCGTATACGGGCGCCGTTAGCACCTCCACGCATATCAGACCCACGGAAGGTAGATGCAGATGCCCATGCCGTCGACACCATTTCAGAAATAGAAAGAGCACTGTCTGCTATTAAGTCTTTTAAAATGTCAATATCATGATCGCTCAAGTCTGTTTGATTTGTAGGTATTGGGTCTTGCCAAACAAGCTCTTCACTTGGAACTTCTGCGCCTAAATAACGTGAACGTGGCCCCATGTCGCGGTGCGTTAATTTAAACCAAGCACGTGCAAAAGCATCAGCAAAGGCTTCGTGATCATCTTTAAATCTTAAAGATATTTCTTTATAAATAGGGTCAGTTCTAAGCGCTAGATCAGCCGTTGTCATCATAGGTGCATGACGTTTGTTAGGGTTGTGAGCATCAATAACATCGTGAGCTGCAGATTCATCTGTTGGTATCCACTGATGAGCGCCAGCAGGACTTTTAACCAGTTTCCATTCATAGCCGAATAGAGTTTGTAAGTAACTGTTGTCCCATTTAGTTGGTGTCGCTGTCCACGCACCTTCAATACCACTGGTAATAGTGTGCTCACCTATTCCGCTTTTAAAATTATTTTTCCAGCCTAAGCCTTGCATTTCAATATTTGCAGCTTCAGGCTCTCTTTCCAAATTACTATCTGGTGCAGCGCCGTGGCATTTACCAAAGGTATGACCACCAGCAACAAGGGCGACAGTTTCTTCGTCATTCATGGCCATACGAGCAAATGTTTCACGAATGTCTTTACCTGATTCCATGGGGTCGGGGTTGCCGTTTGGTCCTTCTGGATTAACGTAAATAAGACCCATTTGTACAGCGGCAAGTGGTTTTTCTAACTCACGATTTCCTTCATAGCGTTTATCACCTAACCATTCAGCTTCTGCGCCCCAGTAAATATCTTCTTCTGGTTCCCAAATATCAGCTCGACCACCGGCAAAGCCGAAAGTTTTTAGTCCCATGTCTTCTATAGCGCAGTTACCTGCAAGGATCATAAGGTCGGCCCACGAAAGTTTTTTGCCATATTTTTGTTTGATTGGCCAAAGTAATCGACGTGCTTTGTCTAGGTTACCGTTATCGGGCCAGCTGTTTAAGGGCGCAAAACGCTGTGACCCTGTTCCGCCGCCACCGCGACCGTCACTTGTACGATATGTACCAGCGCTATGCCATGCCATGCGTATCATAAAAGGGCCATAATGACCGTAGTCAGCAGGCCACCAGTCTTTCGAGTCGGTCATTAGAGTATATAAGTCTTTTTTTACAGCGCTTAAATCAAGTTTTTTAAACTCTTTCGCATAATCAAAAGTTGCTTTCATAGGGCTTGAAAGGCTGGAGTGTTGATGTAAAACTTTTAAGTTTAATTGATTTGGCCACCAGTTTTTGTTGTTTTGACCACCTCCAGCAGCATTTTTAGCTGGAGTGCCTGACATTGGACATTGACTCATATTCTCTCCTAAATAATTTAGTTGTTAATCTGTTTATTTATTATTATACAACACGAAGTATAAGTACAATATATAGATATTATATATTTAATATGTTTTACTTACAATTAAGGCTGGCTGTTATTTTTGCTTATTGAGTATTCTAGATAAAAAAAAGAAAAATGTAAATAATGTCTTGATCTATATATAACAAAACATTGAATTGTTCACCTTTAAAAAGGTTTAAAACATATTTGTATGACAAATTGTGATAGATGACGTCATATTATTATATTTATTCATACTTCTGTATAAATATATGATTAACGAGTAGGGGGTGTACTGTGTATGGAGAGGTAATAAATAAAAAAGTCCCCTTAAGAGGACTTTTTTATTTAGAGGTAAAGTTTATATCTTCTGACTAAATTCATGGATAGATAGTTTTAATTTATCAGAGCCTTCCTTCAATTCATCGGTGGAGTTATAAACACTCTCCGAACTATCGCTTGTTTCCTTGTTGTACTTACTAATAACCTGAACAATCTCATCCATATCTGAAATACTATCATTTGCATTGCTCATGCTTTGCGTAATATCAGATGTTGCCATTTCTTGTTCTTTGATTGAAGCAAGCATTTCAGATGACTGGCCTTCTATGCGCTCAATTGTATCTTTTACAAGAATTAACGCATCTTGGCTTGAATTGACGGCTTGACTGATACTAGAGACATGGTTTGTAATATCCGCTGTTGTTTTAGATGTAAGTGTTGCGAGCTTTTTAATTTCCTCTGCAACAACACTAAATCCACGCCCACTTTCACCTGCACGAGCAGCTTCAATTGATGCGTTTAGCGCAAGTAAATTTGTTTGATCTGCGATCGAAGAAATATCACTCGTAAAAGCTTCAATTGTTTGTGTTGCAGTATTCATTTCATTCATATGTTCACTGCTTTGCCCAACTGCAAGTGTTGCTTGTTTTACTGATTCACTTGTTTCGTTAATGCTTCGGCCAATGATATGTAATGATGCGTTTAGCTCTTCCGCTGCAGCTGAAATATGTTGTACGTCATCTGAAATAGTTTTAGACCTGTCTGATGCATCGTTCGTTCGACCCATAGATTCTTGTGCGATGCCTTGCATTTCTTGAGCTTGAATTCTTACTTTAGACGTTTTATTTGAAGCATTTTCTATAACAGATTCAATATTTGATATCATTTCTATCAACGGCTTTTTAAGCTGTGTTTTTAATAAATAATATAAAATAGTTATGGTGATTATAATAAATAAAAGCCCAAAAATTACTTGAGATATTATTGTTTGAACAACCATTTTTTGAAGGGTTTCTAAGCTCCAAAATGTATATACATAGCCAATAACTTTTCCACTTTTTGGATCGTGGCTAGGTGCAACAACCTCTAAACCATTTGAAGAATCTTTTGAAGAAACATCTGTCGGCGTAGATTTAGGATAAAACTGAGAGTTGTCGCCTTTATAAGATTCATTAGAAATATGAGTTAAAAGTGTACCCTGGTCATTAAAAAATGCAATATGAAGCAAGTGTTCACTACCATTTACAGATAAAAAGTTATTGTATACTTTCTTTAAGCCAGCTGCTTTTTTCCATTTAATACCGCCATTACTTTCTTCTGAAAGCATCGTGGTTGTACGTTCATAACCACTGATAACCTCTGCATATATACTATTGTATTGCATGTAGAATTGAATGGTAAACACGATCAACAACAAAAATGTCAGTACGGCGGTGCATATATACGTTAACTTAGTGGTGATAGGTAAGTTTTTAAACATTTTAATAGGGTCCTTTTAAAACGCTCAAGGAATTTTATAGAGTCCCCTGAGCGTCATTATTGTTATTTACTCTAAATTATTCTATGTATTATTCCATGATTACGCCAAAAGTGATAGCGCCAATAACTGCACCCGTTTCATCTGTAAGGGCTGTACTAATTTGAGATGTGTAAGCTTGAACAGATTCATCAAATTCAACATCACTTGTATGAACAGCATCAGCGCCCATTAGGTATGTTTTTTGCCATTTAGCTTCATCACCTTGCCAATAGTCAGAAGTAACATCACTCATAGCAACGTTTAGACCCTTGTTATCCATAATGAAAATCTCACCGTAGGTACCTTGGCTTGATTCTTTTATGTTTGAAAGCTCTGAGGAGGCTTTAGATGTTTTTACGCTGCTGACAATTTTATATTCATTACTTTTTACTTCAGAACGCCAAGCAACATCAAGTTCGAGAATTTTAGCTTCAGTGAACGTTGCATGTAAATCGTTTTGTTTTTTAATAGCGTCTAATACAACAGCATTTTGATTTAGAGTCTTTGCGTCAGAGATAGCTTGAAGTTTGTATGCGTCTAGATCTTGAGATTGAGCCGTAATTGCAGTTGTTGCAAATAATGCTGATAATAGTACCGTATATTTTTGTTTCATTTTATATAGCCTTGTTGTTATTGAATTTATTTATTTAGTGCCATGAATATAATTATGGTGTGTCTTGCGTTAAATTAAAAGCATTAAAATCATAAAAAATAAATTTAACATATTATACAAAGGTTTATTTTGTACGCTAAAAAATAAGCCCCCAATAAAAACATATATTAATTACTTTAATGCATCAAAGCACAACCTTTGGTTGTTTCCGCATAAGAATTATAAATATTGATGTGAGAAAAAATACAGTTGATGTTATGCATTTACGATGTCCACGACTGGCAGTGTGTTTGATATTCTCATAGCAATCCAATCGGCCATATTATTTGTAACATCCGTCAAAAAATAACTGTATCAAACTCGTTTCATCAACTTATTAATCGAAACCCACAGGGCCGCCAATACAACATAGGAAGCAACAATAACAGACCCAGAAGGGAGGTCACAAACAATTGAAGTCATTATACCTACAAACAACGATATAACACCATAAGCCCAAGCATACCTATATTTATTATTATGGGTAAGCCCTAAAACAACAGCTGGAAGAATAAGGCTTATAAAGACAACGTAAACACCTACCAATTGAACAGATGATGTTACCGCGAGTGCAAACAACGTATAGAACATAAGCCCCGACCTAAAATTATTCTTTAAAAACCAGAGTACAAATATACATAAATAAACGGGTGCGTGCATGAGCACGTCCTGCCAGGTTACAAACAGGATGTGTCCTGAAAGTAAATGTTGAATTTCTTCACCACCGTGTGGATTATCCGCAAGAACAAGAAGCGACAATGACGCTGTGAACACAAAGGAAACACCAATTAAGGCTTCTACATACTGTGGAACTTCCCTTTCAAACCATCTAAATATAACAGCACCTAAAAGAGCGAAAGACAAAGCAACTAGTTGATGTGAAAATTCATAATTATCACCTAAATAGCTTTGAGACAGCACAAAACCAAAGCCAGCTAGCTGAGCAATGGCAATGTCCATAAAGACAATGCCACGCTTTAATACTTCTATACCCAATACCGAATGTACGAGAACAATCATCATGCCTGCACATAACGCAGGCAGCACCAAAGGGATTAAATCTATCATTTAACCAAAACCACTAACTCATTTATGATGGTATCGTATAAGTCAAACAAAGAAGATCCATCAACAGTAAACATAATTTCTTTTGCAGATATCCCAGACTTATCGCTTAGCCATAGCGATGCCTGTGCATCATTATAAGGGGAGCGTATTATCACAAATGGTTGTTCTTTTTTAGCTACATTCAAAACACTGTTCAAATGCGTGAGTGTGGGCGTTACACCTGATTTATCTTCTAAGGTTTCTAGCAGTTGTAAGTCAAGCCAATCAATCAAGTAAGACCATGATTTATGGTGAGAAATAATTTTCTGTTCTTTTAATATAACCGCTTTTTCTTCCCATATTTTAATATGCGTATAAAGCTTATTTAAAAACAGGTCAAGTCGTTTCGTATAATACAATTTATTTTGAACATCTAATACAGACAAACGCTTTGACAGCTCTTTAGCTATTGGTTTCAAATTATGTGGATTAAGGTGAACATGAGGATTGCCCATCGCATGGACATCCCCCTGTGAACGATCTAATAAAACTGGTTTATCTAACAACTGCACATAATCTGCTGCCATTAAATAGCCAGATTTACCGACTTGTACGTTTACTCCACCTGCTTTATTTAATAGAATGGGTAACCAACCAATTTCTAAATCGGCCCCTGAACAAAACACCAAATCAGCACGGCGCATAGCAGCCAGCAAACTTGGCTTCGCACGTAAGTAGTGCGGGTCTTGTTTATCATTTGTAGCGGTTTTCACTTTTATGTGATCACCACCAATTTCTATAGCTAAAGCTTCCCACTCAGGCTCACAGGCAAATACATTCACCACAGCATAAGCTGGTATTGAGGTTGCTAAAAGCAACCCCACTACACCAATAAATTTAAAGTTAAACAACTTAGAATTTATGAGCGCCATGTGCGCCCAAGCTCATTGTGTATTGCAATACAAACTGTTTATCAACTACATCACGGCTCAACTCTTCATGGTTATATTGAAAACGTAAGCGGCTAAATTCACTATTGGTCCAGTCAAGCATCGTGCTGATAGATTTTGGTTTATAACCCTTTGCATCTAACGCTGAACCTGCAAGAGCTGCAACTGTATCCATTGGGTTTAACTGGCTATAACGTATACCTGCACGCCATGAAGGGCTCCACTTATAAATACCTTGTGCATACCAGCCCGAACTTGCACCATCTACTGAAACCAGCCCTGTTGCAGCATCAGTATCTTCATACCTGCCGTCTTCATCACGGTAGAAATATTCACCTTGGAATATAACCTCTTCTTTGGCTGAATTACCAGTTGGCGTCCATGTGTAGCGTACATCTGCAATATATAGGTCTGAATCACCTGTAAAGTTCACAACGTCTTCATTACTCGCCCGGCCATTGCTAGAACCTTGTAACGTCGATGCACCTAAACGCCAGCTTTGCTTATCACCTATATCACCACCAACACGTGCAAAAGCACTCCATGCTTCTACACCACTATCAGCACCACCATGTGGAAAGTCATCACCACGGAAAACACCACCACCAATTTCAGTGTATAGATCCGTTGGTAAAATCATGCTCGCTTCAATACCATCGTCATTATAAGCTTTATTTAAAAACGCTCTGTATGGTAATGGTCTATCAGCAAAATCATCAGAATGTGCGTGGTGTTCATTTAAGTAGCCTAAGGTCCATAACGCGCGGCCAGCCTTAACATTTAAGCCGTATGGTAATGTACCACCTAAAGTTTCAATGTATGCTTCTTCCAGTTCAATAATATCTGAACCATCTTCATTCACAATAGCAATGGTAGAACTAGCTTTAAACTTATCGTCAATATTGGCTGATATATTTAACTCTGATTCACCAATAGAAAAACCTTCTTTGCCGCGTTCACCTTCTTCACCCATGGCAAGGCCTGCCATTTCAGAGCTGTTAGATGAAAACGTGTTCATTGTACCATTTAAAATTAAACCGATTGAAGGGTTAAAGCTATTATCACGTACAGTCCTTGCCGATTTTTCCATAGCTGGTACAGAAGAAGTTTCGATCTTCTTTGTTGCCTCAAGTTTAGAAAGGTTGTTTTCCAGTAGGGTAAGACGTGACTCATACAAAGCACGTAAATTTTTAAGTTCGTCTTGCAGGTTTTGAATGTCTGCATTATCGTTTGCCATTGCGTAGTTTACGTTCAACAGCATAGAAGTAGCCGCAAGGGCTAATGTATATTTTTTCATATTTTAATATCCTAGTTATAAATTATTTGTGTGGCTGTTATAAGCCAAAAATTAAGAAGCTAGGTTTAATGGGGGTGAACGACCTTGATACGGTTTATAAGCTTTATTGATATATATAAAATGTATATCTACAAAAAATAGATTTCCTTTAAGAAAACTTGATATGTTGAAGTTAGATTCAGCTTCGACAAATGGAATGCCAATATCAGCATGGCATAAAACACATTCATGTTGTGGTAGATTTTTATGCTTATCATCAAATGCATAATCGACAGCATGAGAGATAGACGCAAATTGCGCCAACATTAAAACAAATAAAAAAATGCCTGTTAAAAATTTTCTCATCATGGGCTATGTTTATACAAACTCAATACATAAGTCAAAGAAATTAAATAAGAGTTAGTACGGCACTAATGTTTTGTGAAAAACTACATAAACCTCAATGTACGAGTCATTATAACATAAGTGTCAATTTATTAAGAATGGCTCAGGTTGAGGCATTCCACACGAAATTTAAATATGTTAAGCCTCTAAGCAAAACTTACAACAAAGGTTCTGGTGAAAAGCGAATAACAGTTTTAATTACAGGTTCCCTTATATTAAGGTTGTCAATAAACATAGCCGATGAGCTAACCATTAAGTCTCCAAAGTTTTTAATTAATGCAAATTTAGTGTTAACAGCTAAGTTATTTACTTCTCTCCTTGTTGAAACACTCGGTGATACAGCAGACTCGTAATATATAATTATATGAACATATTCCTCAAATGCATAAATCATATCAACAAGATTTTTAAAAACAATGAGTCCATCCACTGTTAGCTCATGCCCCAATCCTTTTCTCTTAATCAAAACAAAGGTAAACTCAATATTGGCTCCTTTTTTATCAAGATATATATTAGACTTACCTATTAAGTTGTTTTTTTACGAAGCAGCTTAAGTTTGTATAAAAGCCCTTCATATGAAGGGACTACAAGACTAGAGCTACCTTGTGCAGTAAATTCAGCAAATTTTTCCCTCATTAACGTGGCTGTCAAAGCGCCAGGTTTCACTTTTTTTTCAAGTTGATCACCCAATGGGGCTGCTGAAAAGTTAGCAAATGCTATTAACGAAACAAAAAACACTAGTAAAAGGGTTACTAAGTCTAAATAAGAAATCATCCACTCTTCTAGATTTTCAGCTGTATCATCATTATCTCTAATGTGTTCCTGGCGAGGTTTTTTATAGACCAGGTTCTTCCATTTCTTTTTTATAGTATTTATGAGCAAGCTCTTTTGCGCTGGAAACTGATTTTCATTAATTTATAATAAACAAAAATTGATAGCCAATTTCAGCATGCGCATGTTTAATTTTAGACGCCTCGTCTACTTTTTTTGCCATGGGCTTAAAAACGAGGTTAGAAAGCATTATGCCATATAGGTTTGTCATCATAGCAATCGCCAATCCATGAGTTATGAGATGAATATTATCTGGAGATATTTCACTTAATAAATAAATCAAACCAAACAATGTCCCCATCATACCAAAGGCAGGTGCATAACTTCCCATTCCTTTAAGTGTTGAAACAGTAGCTTTATCTATTGCATCTACTACATTAATTTGATGAGAAATAAATTTTAAAGTTTCATTAAATGAATTAATATCATCAATCAACATTTCAAATCCTTCACGAGTAATATACCACTGCAAAGTTCTAGCGATCTTACTTGCTTGCCTTTTATTATCGCTATTAATATGAGACAGTGTATTAAAAATTATTGGAAAGTCATGTTTCTGCATTTTACTAAAATTTTTGAGGTAGTTATAAGACTTTAAATAACTTTTTATGGCTACAAACACTGAATCTAGACTATAAGTCGCAAAGGTAGCTGTCATCGTTCCAAATAAAACGATTACGAGCCCTCTCGGATTCCATAGGAGAGAGATATCTTATTCCATAAAAAGCTGCCCCAAAGGTTATAATAAAACACATGAAAAGTGTAAATACTGTAAGTTTTTTCACTAAAGAACCCCTTATTAGTTGAGCTAAATAACTCTTACTATAAAGGCTAGCACCTAGCCTTTACTAGACACAACATTTCGCTCCCGTAAAACAGCAGTAATTTTTAGATGAGATTACGTGATAATATAGGACTGAACTGGTATTTTTAGGAAATGATGGGTTGAAACGTATAGGGATTTATAGCTAAGGTGCATTAAACATACATATGCTAAATATGGTCACAGATTAAATAACCGATCCAAAAAGGTGGTTCGTGCTCAACTCTGAATGAACTTCAATGTGTAAATAATTATACACATGGGGCGATCGGTCTAGTTTGAAGCAGTTTATAGTGCAGCTAAAATATTATATAGATTCTATTTTTTTAGTTCGAGTTTTTTTAAAGAAAGTCTTATAGATCTTGATAGTAAAGGTTTATCCTTTGCTTTTCCGACTCTACCTGCAAAAAAAACGCTGTCAGAGTCTTCATTAAGTTGCAACATAACCAACCTAAGGCTTATCGCTTTTTTATGACATGAAGGATCTATAGAAAAGCCATCTTCTATTTTAACAACATGACTAAAAATAATAGGACCATACGAAGGTTGCATAACATAGCCTTTTCTTGCAAGTGTAAGCCAAAACCTTTGTAAGCAAATGCCTGCATCTATTAATTCAAGGTGAGTTAAGTCTGAAAAATTCTTTTTATCTTTGCGATACAATGTGTAATGTGAACTACAGTTCATGCCTGCTGCAATATCCAATTCTAAATGAGCAATAATTTTACCACCCAAACCAAAATTAACAATGCAACTGTATAACCATTATTTCATTGCAACTTTAGAACCAAGTAGAACAATGGCTGACAAGCCTAAAGATCTTGATGGTAACTTATTAACACTATATCGTTCATCAAAGTCTATAACTTCCTGCAGGTTTTTATAAAGTTTTTTTGAAATAAAACGAATAGCGCTCACTTTCATGTTAATAAGAGAAATGGACCATTTAGACTTCATGGTATCATACCAATTTATATCGTAATCTTTCGGTAAACTTTGTTTAAGTTCAATTTTGTCAGATTCAGTAAGAATATATTTTTTATAAGGAAATCTATTTACACTTCTTAGTGAAATATAGTCACAGTTTTCATCTTTTGTAACACTGTTAGACTCTACAAGTTTAACAGTTATATGCCAAATATCTGCGGGGTTGATAGACCATTTTATGTCGTAATTGTACTGAGACGCCGCAGACCTTATTGTTTCTAGCATAACGCCTTGAGACAATTTTAAAGCATAGCCTTTATAGTTTAATAAATTTGATTGTTCGTCTTTAAAATGAATTTCAAACTCTTGCTTGCCACTTATTTTGAAAGACCAAGGTTGTGTATTGTCGCCACTTGGCGCCCAACGTGCCTGATCAAATATTTTTTCTATCAACGTTTTTCAACTCTCATTTATAATAAATATTATTTACATACTATCAGATATAACAAAAACGAAGTATTCGAATTTATGTCATTAGGATAACAACGGCTTGTGGTGTATATCAAATATACAACTGTATTTTGAAATTAAAGCTGTCTAAATTAATGATGAATGACGACAAATTTAAACGCAATGCTATGAAATTTCACCATCAACGCTCTCCAAGAACATATAGTCCACTATTTCTACAAAATCAGCCTCTTCAGCCAGTGTTAAGGGCGGTGTTTTGTAACTTATGTTTGTAACCAAAATAATAGCAAGGCAAGCAGCTATAGCGCTGAATGCTATAGCTGGTTTGAAATTATAAATTTTAGCTTTAAAATATGGAGACTGTTGTGGATAACTTGTGGCAATATTTACCATTTCAGTTAATTCTTTTGGTGAAATTTGAATATGTTTTTTTACTCATAATTGTAATCCTTTCAACTTTCCCTTTAGTTTGTTTCTAGCACGTACAAGTAAACTTTCAACGGCCTTTATGTTTAAATTCATATATTCAGCGGCTTCTGCGTTTGTATAATCTTCATAATAGGTTAATAACATAGCAACGCGCTGTTTCTGACAAATCAAGTACTTCACCACCTATTTTTAAGCGTAATTCGTTTGCAGACACCTTAGATTAAGCTGATTCTACCTTAGAAAAATACACATCTTCATTAAATTCTGCTAATGGTACGTTCTTTAAACGACGTAAACTATCAATACACTTGTTATGCGCAATACGATGAAGCCATGTAATTAACGCGCCCTTTGTATTATCCCAAGAAGACGCTTTTTGCCACCAAACAATAAGCACACTTTGTAAAATGTCTTTTGTTAACTCTTCATCACGAACCAATGAATAACAAAAGTGTAAAAGGCTTGGTGTATGCGTTTTAACTAACGTAGCAAAAGCCTGCTGATCACCAACAGACACTTGCTTCATTAGTTCAATGTCAACCTACTTAGGTATCAATGTTTATTCCTCAGATTCGTTAGTTTTCTTATCACGGCTATTTTTCATATGTTTATGCATTTTCTTTCGTGCATTTTTCATTTCATCACGTGTTAGATAGCCATCTTTATTTCCATCCATTTTTATAAAACGTTTTTTGCTTTTCTCAATAAATTCGGATTGAGATATTTTACCATTTTTTACCAAATCAACTTTTTCAAGCATACCTTTTCCGTGGTCACGTTTTTGAGTATGTTCGTCTTCTGCAAAAGAAGCAGCTCCAGTTAATACTGCAAATGCAGTAAACAATGTAAATGCTGTTTTTTTCATAATTTTAACTTTCTTACTGTGTGTTTGAATTATATATGTACTTTATACGTACAACAAATTAAAAACCCTTCGAATTATTTATAATAATTTGAATTAATAACTCAACATGCTTATTAGGCAGTGCA
>JBLILN010000013.1:0-42466 GCA_047635695.1 Alphaproteobacteria bacterium | reverse complement strand
GCGCTGTTTTTCTTGTACGCTTCAATGAAAAAATATCAAGGTCAATACCAATTGTGCGTTGAATACCCTGCGCTAAGAGCGTTGCTTGATTATATTGGCGCTTAAACAAACGTTTTTTATGCATCGGCACAGGTATCATCAAAACAGTATCCTTGCCCACTCCTCTAACCATATCGGCCATTAAGCGCGCAAGTGCGCCCGCATATTCAGGTTTATCGGCAAATTTCATTTGCGTGATCGCACCTTTCACAGGTGCTTCATACAAAAAAGGCGCATCAAAACTATCAACATTTACAGGTATTTTAGGCATGGCAACGTCAGCCTTATCCCATACAGGTAAAGCACCAAAACAGGCAGGACAAACCCCCATATTTTTTTCAGTACTTAAAATTTGGCGACAAAAAATGCAACTCGCCGGCATAAAAATTGACCCCACCATAGACATTAGGGCTTTTATTTTACTGAAATATGTGGTGGACTGTTCATTCTCTATAAGCATAATATAAAGTATAGCAAACATGACGCAAAAGAAAACCATTTCAATTCAAATAGAAGAGGAAACACCTCTCTTCCCTCCTTTTGCCGTCCAAAACTCTTACAAAAAAGCGGCACCAAACTACAATGCACATAGCGCCATTACAGTGGAAATTGCCAAGCGCCTTGCCGACCGCTTACATGACAGCAAGCATACTTTTGATAAAATAGTCGACCTTGGTGCAGGTACAGGTGCCTTAGAAAAAATAATTATGGCCGAGCTTAAACCCAGCCTTTTTGTATCGGCCGACTTTTCAAAGCCGATGCTTGAACAAGCAAATGGACATAAAATACTTTTAAATGCAGAAGACGAATTGCCTTTTAAAAACCAAACATTTGACCTTGTTATATCAAACCTCATGTTGCCTTGGGTAAACGACGTCGCTAAATGCCTACATATGTCGGGTAAAGTTTTAAAGGAAGACGGTTTATTGCTTGCATCTACCCTTGGCGTTGAAAGCTTTAAAGAGTTCCGCTATGCTTTTGAAAAAGCAGGCCTTGGGGGTAATCATATCATTCCCTTGCCTGACATTCAGTCGGTGGGAGACGTTTTACAGCGCAGAGGCTTCGCTTTACCTGTGATTGATAGAGACATCATCACCCTGTCATACCCCAGCTTTAAAGCCATTTATAGCGACATTCAAAACTTAGGCGCCAAAAACCTCAACCCGCAAAGAAGGTCAACCCCCATAGGCAAAGAGGCATGGGCAAAAATGGAAGAAATATACCGCAAAAATTTCTCGCTCGAAGACGGTAGCTTAAGCCTCACACTCGAAGTCATCTACCTGCACGGCTGGCGCCCGCATGAAAGCCAACCAAAAGCTTTAAAACCAGGCAGCGCACAAACAAGCTTAGCCAAAGCATTAATATAACTTGAAATTTTTATCTAACGCCCCATAATAACATTAATACTTACCTCACCTTTTTAAGGAAGCCTTATGGAACACAACACCATCGAGGCCTACCAACAAAGCCTCACACAAGCCCTTCTTCAAGGCTATATGCCAGAAGAAGACATTGACAAAGCCCTTGCTGAACTTCAATGGGAAATACTCAGTTATAGTGGATCGTTCTCACTGGTTTATAGGTCACCCTGTAAAAAATATGCCCTACGCGTTGGCTACAAATACAAGTATGGTATGGTTGACTGCCAAGAATACCATGCCTGCAATGCCATTTTTAATGAAGGTAACCCTTACTTTCCTAAAATATACTGGCATGTGCATTCTATTCATAGAAATACAGACGAAGATTCTATCAGTTTAACTTTAATGGAAGTTTTGACAGAGCTTAAACCTAAAGATGACCTGAGTGATTATAAAATAATTATGGAGTCTATCTATAACTTTGAAGAAATACATTTACATAACAATGTTTATAAAAACATCCATCTTGCCAAAGCACTTTTTAGTATAAGCCAAATTTTAGATGAATTTGAAATTGATCTAGATATTGGCGAATATCAAAAAGACAATATTAATGACAATATACTACGCCGAAAAAATGGTGAAATTGTTATTACAGACCCTTATTTTCTGGATACATTTGATCATGAGGAGTTAGGTGCTTTTTAAAATGCATAGCGACGCTATTTATAGCAAAGCCCTCAGTACGAGGGCTTTTTTTTATGTGTAATATGTTATCTGAGGTTTTTCGGGCTGACGTGTTGGCTCTGGGTATTGCTCGTCCTTATGGCCAAGGTAAAGCATGCCCATAATTTTATCGCCTTTTTTAGCGTCAAAGCTGTCATTTTCACATGTGCAAAGTGCTTGAACTTCAGGCCAATTGACGGCGCCACTTGTACGCCAAACAGACCCAAGCCCAAGGGCATGCGCCGCAAGTGACATATTTTGCAAACAGGCCGACGTCGCTGCGTGATCTTCCCATAAGGGAGGGTTCACTTTGCCTCTGGCAGCAGCACACCAAACCAAAATAATAACAGGGGCACGAAAAGCCTTACGGCTCACCATTTCAAGTTTGCGTTCGTAGCCGTCAAAACCCTGCTGGCTGGCAGCAAAGCCATTTGCCATGGCACAGGCAAGTTCCTTACGTCCATCGCCTGTAAAAATAGAAAAACGCCATGGGTCGGTGCGTTTATGAGCGGGTGCATACGTACCTGCTTCAATAATTTTTTCAATCAGTTCAGGTGCCACAGCGTCTTGCGTGACCTTACCGACAGAACGTCTGCTTAACATATTTTCAAAAACATCCGTCGACATTACTTTTTTCTCCAAGTTGTGCCATTAGGACCGTCTTCAAGAACAATGCCTTGAGCTTTTAAGTCATCACGAATTTTATCTGAAAGTGCCCAGTCCTTATTGGCCTTGGCTTCGTCACGTTGTTTTACCAAGGCGTCGACGTCAATATCCACGCCACCACGCAAAAACTCTTCTGGATCTTGCATACCCAAACCTAAAATTTTCAGTAGATAATGAACTGTATCAAAATGTGACTTTGCTGTTGTAAAATTAGAAGTGTCTAAGGCTTTATTTAAAAGTTTTAAATCTTCAAATAAAACACATATTGCAGCAGGTGTGTTTAAATCATTCATAAAAGGAGCGTCTATACCATATCTCTTCTCATCTTTAAATGAAACGCCATCTTCAGATGTATCAATCAACGCATCAGGCAATTTTTTATATGTTTCTTCTCCACCAGTTTTTGCTGAATTATTAAAACGTAATAAAGTTCTATATATTGAACCTAATTTTTCTTCAGCTTCATCCAACGCCTCTTCTGTCATATCTACAGGTTTGCGGTAATGGGTTGAAAGCATCCAAAGACGCAAGGCTTCACCGCTGTATTTTTCTAAAAGACCGTGAATGGTTTTAAAATTGCCGAGTGACTTACTCATTTTTTCGCCATCAATGTTCACAAAGGCATTGTGCATCCAGTAGTTGGCAAAATCACCATCATGTGACCCTTTGCTTTGGGCAATTTCACATTCGTGGTGCGGGAATTTAAGGTCTTCGCCACCGCCGTGAATATCAAACGTTTCACCAAGGTTTTTTTTGCTCATAGCTGAACATTCAATATGCCAACCAGGGCGACCTGCGTTCACGCCTTCATAATTAAAGTCCCACTGCATCGGTTCGTTAGGCTTAACCGACTTCCATAAAACAAAGTCCGTCGGGTTTTTCTTGTCGTCTGAAACTTCTACACGGCTACCCGCAATAAGGTCTTTAAGTGTGTTACCCGAAAGCGCGCCGTAATCGGGGAAAGTTGTCGTGTCATATATCACGTCACCACTTTTTGCAACGTAGGCATGGCCTTTATCTAAAAGCACTTTAATCATGTCTATAATTTCAGCGATATGGTCCGTAACCAAAGGTTCAATAATGTCATTTGAAACCATATTATTTTTTTCTTGGTGCGGGAACTTTTCTAAATCATCCGAGCTGTAAACATTCAGATTCGCTATGTCTTCGTGGTATATACGCATAAAATTTTGCGTTAATGTTTGCCAATCCATACCTTGTTCACTGGCACGGTTAATAATTTTATCGTCTACGTCGGTGAAGTTACGCACATAGGTTACTTTTTTACCCTGTGCTTTTAAAAAGCGGTAAAGTGTATCAAACACAATGGCTGGGCGTGCGTTACCGATATGAGCATAGTCATAAGGCGTGACACCACAAACGTACATACGCACTTCGTCTTCATGGATAGGTTTAAAGTCAACTTTTGACTTGGTGAGTGTGTTGTAAATTTTCATAACTTTATACTTTTCTTGTCTATTTTATATTCTAAATATGTTGGATATTGCTTAATAACTAACAACAGCAACAACAGACAACTTTTTCAAACGTATAAATCATCAAAACCTCCTTTTTACTTTCCGAGTGCGTGGTTTAAGCGTTCACGTGCCACTTCTTCGCCCATCACAGATAAAAGAGAAGCCATTTCAGGGCCATATTTTTCACCTGTCAGTGCAATACGCAAAGGCATAAACAATTGCTTGCCCTTACGGCCTGTTTGAACTTTAAGGACAGATACCCAGTCATTCCAAGTATCGGCAGAATAAACGCCTTGAGGTAATGTTTCGGCAGCCACTTGAATATATTCAACGTCGTCTGTTTCAAGTATTTCTGCACCAACTTGTGCGTAGCAAAGGTCATATTGGCCTTGCAGTTCAGAAAGTGTTTCAATGTTGCCTTTCACAGCGTCCCAGAAAGTTGAAAGTTCAGCTTTTGGCTTATCGCTGTTTAAGAAACCTTCAAGATACGCATTTATATCGGCGTAAGAACTGCTACGAACTTCCATCGCATTGACGCGGTTTAGCTGAATCGTGTCAAAACGCACTGAACTACGACCCATTTTAGTGAAGTCAAAGTTTTCGGCAAGTTCATCAACCGTACCCACTTCAGGAACAGCGCTAAAACCAAGGCTAGACATATATGTTAAAATTGATCTCGGCAAATAACCGTCGGCTTTAAGTTGTTGAACAGATAAACTGTCCAAACGCTTTGAAAGTTTACCACCGTCACTGTCGAGCAGCATTGGCATGTGCGCCATAACGGGTACTTTACCGCCTAAAGCTTCAAAAATTTGAATTTGAATGGCCGTGTTTGTCACATGGTCTTCACCACGCACCACATGTGTAATTTCCTGATTGATGTCATCCACCGCACCTGCAAGCGCAAAAATAGGCACGCCGTTCGAACGGATAATAACAGGGTCACCGCCAAGGAACTTCGCTTCGTAGCGTACGTCACCACGTACCATGTCATGCCATTCAATGGTGGCATCATTTAATTTAAAACGAATCACAGGTTCAAGGCCTTGTGCACGGAAAGCTTCTTTTTCGGCAGGGCTTAAATCACGGTGACGGTTGTCATAGTGTGGTGGTTGGCCAGAACTTGTTTGCACCTTACGCATAAGGTCGAGCTCTGTTTTTGTGACAAAACATTCATACGCACGGCCGTCTGCAAAAAGTTTTTCCAAGGCTTTGTCGTAGTCACCACGTATCGTACGTTCATTTGTACGGTAAGGGGCAAAGTCACCACCTTTTATAGGGTCTTCGTCGGGTGTCATACCTAGCCATGCAAGGTCATCTAAAATTTGTTGTTCGGCGTTTGCCACTTCCCTGCCCATGTCTGTATCTTCCATACGGACAACAAAAGCACCACCGTGCTTGCGTGCATATAAAATATTGGCAAGAGCAGTACGCACATTACCAACGTGTAATTTACCTGTAGGGCTTGGAGCAAAACGAACGCGGACCATAATTTTTCAACCTTAAAATTTATAATAATATAGACCTTTAGGTATATCGCATATTGCTTTCTCCATCAAGCGTTTGATGCATGATTGCCCTTAAATAAGTATCTTTTCTTGTCATTAGGCAAAAAAAAGCATAAACTGTACACATAATTTAAAACCTATACTTTTTACAAAACTGGCATATTCTTATGTCAATTCTAAACTTCCAGCCATACCAGCGAGGTATACCAATGTCTGATAAAAAACCCCCTATGTCACCTAGTGACTATTTTCCAGTTACCGACGTTATTGTCGGTGAGCATGAAAAAAATATTATGGCACAAGAGCGCACCTTATTTGCCGAACTTAAACCGACAAATAAAATTGCTGCCGCATTTATGGAAACCACGTCCAACTCAGATTTTTGGGTACGCGCCAACGGTGCAGGACAACTTAGCTTTTACCGTGCCGCTAATTTCATGGCACCTATGGTACATGCACTTGTTAGCTGCCGCATACTTAGCCCTTCAACCGATGAAGACGCAAAGCCGGAATTATCCTTCCGATTTAGCATTCAAATAGATGAAGACCGCTATTATTTTGCACGTATAAACGCCATTAAGCTAGAAGGCGGATCATCATTTTGTAGCGTTTGCGCCATTAAGGCCAGTGATTTCACTCAATATCACTTTCAAAGTCCTGACGGCCACACTTTTACAGGCAGTAACCTTGAATACCCTATCACCGACGATGACATGGCAACCATTTTACGCCTTAACCAAGAAGACCTTGCCGCCGCTGTGAATTTAGCCAAACTTCTGATAAAGGACGGCGCATTCAAAAGTGACAATGAAACGCTAAAAATGCTTATGTACCTAGGACAAAGCATTGTAAGCACACAATTTTAACGAAAAAAAACAACGAAAAAAAAAGCTCCCCTAGGGGAGCTTTTACTATTTGTATCGCTTAAAAAAAACCTATTTTCGCCAACCTCTCACTTGCTGGGCGTAAATGTCGTCCTGCGTCAAAGACATAATATCATGCGCCATAAAATCATCAACATTTGTATTGCCATTTAAGCTGTAGTAATGAATTAAGCCTTCGTCGCCAAAAACTCCTTGGTTGTCATAAATAGCGCCAAGCACAGTAAATTTACCGCTGGCCACCTCCTCTTTAAAGGTATCAACCACTTTTAAAACCTGTGCCTGAACATTTTTAAAGGCGTTGGCCGTGCAATCATCTAAATGATCAAGCTGCGGGTCATATTGAACAGAAGTATAATCACGATTAAGCAATTTAAAAGCCTTTTGTACAATAGGTCTTTCGCCTGAGAAATCGCCCATACTGCCTTCAATGGCCGCGCAACCCGTATGGCCACAAACAAGCATATAAGGCGTTTCAAGGTGGTCAATATTAAAGGCCAATCCCGTTAAAGTAAAGTTTGTGACAACGTTCCCTACAGGGCCAGGGCCACCAAAAGTATCGCCGACGTCTTCTTGGTTTCCCATACAAGCCGATTTCATGCAACGGCTATCACCACACATCACCATATAACGCTTAGGGCTTTGTGACGCTTTTAAGGCTGAAAGTGCATTTTTATATTTATGCACGAAAGAAAAATTACCGTCCAGCGCATTTTTATGCGCATTTGCCGCTCTGACTAAGTTTTTGTGTACCATAAAAAGTACCTCCAATAGAAAACGTTAAATAAATGTTTGTATGTAGAATTATGGCGCAAAACGACATATTTAGCAAGAATAGACAGCACAATTTAAAGGAATGCAAAACGGTAATACAACGACTGTGAAAAACATTGAGGCAAAAAAAACCAGCCCAAGGGCTGTTCTTTTAAAAAATGGCGGAAATGACCGGGCTCGAACCGGCGACCCCCAGCGTGACAAGCTGGTACTCTAACCAACTGAGCTACATCTCCGCACATAGGAGTTAGTAAATGGTGGGCGGTGAGAGGCTCGAACTCCCGACCTATTCGGTGTAAACGAATTGCTCTACCAACTGAGCTAACCGCCCTTACTAACGAAGATATATTTACACTGCTGAGTAGGAAAGCGCAACCCTTTTTTTGCAAAAATGACGTATTTTTTATTTTTTTATTTATATATCTTTGTAATTCCACGTTTTAACCCTTTAAACTTGACGAGGTATACAACAAAAGTTATATTCTGTCTTAGACAAAAAAGACGTATCTTATATCATTTTCTGTAACATTTTCTTGTTACCACTCCTTTTGAGGACAATAATATGCCCAATCACAAAATAAATAACAATCATACAGATGGACTCACGCGCCCAAGTATATATAAAGGTCGCATTTCCGCCTACATGAACAAAGCACATGAGGTTTTCGATGGCCTACATGAACACAGCCACCTTGTAAAAAAATGTATCGCGAAACGCAATATTAACCTTGAAGATATTAATCAATTTTGGCAAAAATACCAATATACTCATGCCCTTTTACAGATTGCCTACGCTGAAGAACGCCTAAGTGAAGCTTATGCTGAAAATGAAATGAGTGCCGATAAATTGGCCAATTTTAAAGAAAATATTATTCAAACCTATAAAAAACTTGAAGCACACAAAAATTTACATGTAAACGGCGCACAATTTGTTCAGCAAATAAAGTGGCTGGCCAAAAACCCTGAATGCGTAAAACCTAAAGGTGAATATATTTGCTACGATGAGGTAAAACGTTTAAGCCATGAACTCATGCTAGAACTTATTTTACCCGCTATCATTTTATGCGACATTGAAGACGCGAAAGAATATGACAGCCCCATCAGCGCCTCTATTAGCCACCTCGGTGAACCTGCTATTATAGCGACACTCAAAGCACTTAGCACGCGCAAAAAATTCACTACAGGCCGGTCTGATTTTATCATTTACTTAAGCCTCACACAGAACGGCATTGGTAAAAGCATTGTCAACAATGACGATTACTTAAACTTCCTTATAAACTATTGCAAGCATTACAACCGCCTTGACTGTATTCAGCACCTTAAATTCTGCAACAAGGGTGAACCCTTTGTGAAAAGTGGCAAACAAACCCTGAAAGTCGGCAAGCACCTCAGCGCAACCATTATTTGTGGTAGTGTTAAACAATTGACCATAAAAAAGCGTACTTTTATCATCAATGATAAAGGCTTATGCAAAGAACTTAAATAATACCCCTACCGCATTAAAAAGCCCTCAACTGAGGGCTTTTTTTTTATTTTAATACCGAAGCATTTTTGACCAAATATTCCGCCATGGGAATATCAGCTTTCGGCATAATTTCAATATAATCAACCAAGTTTTCAGCGTGAACCCAAGCAATTTTTTGCCCTTCTAACGGTTCAATCACGCCCTTCCATTTGCTCACCTTAAATAGATACATCATCAAATGCTTACCTTCAATGCTCTCATCACAGGATACAAAGGTTAAAGGGGTTATATTGGCAGGGGAAACTTGCACATCAAGTTCTTCGTCAAGCTCACGGATAAGGGCAGCTTCAGGTGTTTCACCATCTTCTATCTTACCACCAGGGAATTCCCACATACCAGCCTGATCTTTGCCCTTAGGGCGCTCTGCAAGTAAAACCTCACCATTAAGGTTCACAAAGGCGGCGGCACTCACATAAACCGTCTCAGAAAGCTTGTCGTTGTTAATGGCCTTAAAGTTATGAGAAGCCTTACGCCCAGCGCCCTTTTTCAAGAACACTTTGCCCAAACCTTCTACTTTTGACTTTGGTCTCATTAAGCTGACTTACGTTGCTCAGAGTTTAATTTACCGTGACAATGCTTAAATTTACGACCGCTACCACAAGGGCATTTTTCGTTACGGCCAGTATTCATGTCGCCATAGTCAGCACCTTCAGCGCAAAATTCAGCTGGTTTTTGAGCATCGTCGATAAAGGCTTCATGGTCATCCTTTGATACTTCCACGCGTGAAAGTAAAGTCACAGCCTGGTCGCGGATACCGTTCAACATACCGTCGAACATTGAAAACGCCTCTTTCTTATATTCTTGAAGAGGGTCTTTTTGACCGTAGCCACGCAAGTGGATCCCCTGACGTAAGAAGTCAAGGCGTTGAAGATGCTCTTTCCACTGGTTATCAAGAACCTGTAAAAGAAGTGCTTTTTCAAGGTGACGCATAATGTCACTGCCTAAACGTTTTTCTTTTTCGATCCAAACATTTTCCACAAAGTTTTTACTTTGTATATAAACTTCATCGGCAGAAGAACCAGATTTAACCCATTTATCAATATCAGGTTGCACGTCAAACAAGCGTAAAATATCTTCCTTGTAGCCGTCAACGTTCCACTGTTCAGCATACGTACCATGCGGTAAGTTCAGCGCATGCGAAGCTTCTAATGATTCCTCACGGAAGTTAAGGATAATATCATCAACAGCGTCAGAATCCATCACTTCAAAGCGTTGCTCATAAAGAACCTTGCGTTGGTCATTTAAAACGTCATCATATTTCAGCAATGACTTACGCATTTCGAAGTTTCGCGTTTCAATTTTACGCTGGGCCGTTTCAATAGCCTTACCAACGAGGCGGCTTTGAATCGCTTCATCTTTAGGCATTTCAAGGTGCCCCATAATAGCGTCAAGTTTACCGAAAATACGCATGAGGTTATCTTGTAGTGACATGTAGAAAACAGAAGAACCAGGGTCACCTTGTCGGCCACTACGCCCACGTAATTGGTTGTCTACACGGCGTGATTCATTACGTTCTGTACCTAGTACGCGTAAACCACCCAGTGTTAGTACGTCTTGCTTTTCACGCTCGTAGGTTTCAGCGATAGACTGTAATTCTATTTCTTTGGTCACGTCTTTTTGTAACAAGCCTAAGTTACCACCAAGCTTAATATCTGTCCCACGCCCTGCCATGTTTGTGGCAATGGTTACCGCACCTAAGCGCCCTGCTTGCGCAATAATTTCTGCTTCACGTTCGTGGTGACGTGCATTTAATATTTCGTGTTTTACTTTATGCTTTTTAAGAAGTGCTGAGTAATGTTCACTGCGCTCGATAGAGGCCGTACCCACAAGAATAGGCTGTCCACGTTCGTAACATTCACGAATATCACGGACAATGGCATTGTCTTTTTCTTCAACAGTTCTGTAAATGATGTCTGCATCGTCTATGCGGGCCACGTCAACATGCGTTGGCACAACAAGTACCTCAAGCCCATAAATTGATTCAAGCTCTTCCGCTTCTGTGTCGGCTGTACCAGTCATACCAGCCAATTTTTCATACATTCTGAAGTAGTTTTGATAGGTAATAGAAGCCAGTGTTTGGTTTTCAGTTTGAATTTCCACACCTTCTTTTGCTTCAATGGCTTGGTGTAAACCGTCACTGAGACGACGCCCAGCCATAATACGGCCTGTAAATTCATCTACCAAAGCAACTTTACCTTCATGAAGTAGGTAATCTACATCTTTTATGAAGCAATTATGTGCGCGTAAAGCTTGGTTAATGTGGTGAACCAACATCACATATTCCATCGAATAAAGAGAGTCGCCTTCTTTAATAAGGTCCATATCACGTAAAAGCTCTTCAGCGCGGTCTGTACCTTCGTCTGTTAGAGTGGCAGATTTTCCTTTTTCATCCACTTCGTAATCTTTTTCAAGTTCAAGCTGTGGGATAAGTTTATCAACCACCTGATAAAGGTCCGTTTTATCGTCGGCAGGGCCAGAAATAATAAGTGGCGTACGCGCTTCATCAATAAGAATACTATCCACCTCATCAATAATCGCAAAGTAAGGCGTGCGGCCTGTACGTTGTTCAACGGTGTAAGCCATGTTGTCACGCAGGTGGTCAAAACCAAGTTCATTGTTTGTGACATAAGTAATGTCACTTGCATAGGCAGCACGGCGGTCATCAGCACTAGAACCACCAATAACATAACCACAGGTCATACCAAGGAATTTAAAGACTTCAGCCATCCATTCAGCGTCACGTTTTGCCAAGTAGTCGTTGACTGTTACAACGTGCACACCTTTGCCCATTAACGCATTGAGGTAGGCAGGCATGGTTGCGACAAGTGTTTTACCTTCACCTGTTTTCATTTCAGTCACTTTACCGCGGTGCTGGATAATGCCACCAATAACCTGAACATCATAAGGGCGCAAGCCTAGGCTTCGAAGAGATGCTTCACGCACAACGGCGTAAGCTTCAGGCAGAAGGTCGTCGAGTGTTTCACCACCCTTAAGGCGGTTCTTGAAAGAGTCCGTCATACTCTTAAGCTCTTCATCATCCATTTGCTGGAAATGAGCTTCGTAAGAATTAACCTTCATAACAATAGGTTCTACTGATTTAATGAAGCGGTCGTTACGACTGCCGAATATTTTTTTGATGAATGACATAGTGTTTATTAATCCCCCAAGGATTTCTTAATAATTTTTTATATAATGGAGCAGAGTTTAGTTCACAAATTGCTTTTTGTTAAGCTGATTTTTATAAAAAATAGCACGTGAGCGGTTATGAGCGTATTTTTTAGATTCTTTAATGAACGGATAAGGGTCAACTTTTGTATCGTCAACCAATATTTCTAAGTGTAAATGAGGCCCTGTCGAGCGCCCCGTCGAACCTAATTTACCGATCATATCACCCGCTTTAACTGACTTACCATTTTTAACTGTTGTTTCTTGCATATGCGCATAACGGCTTGTAAAACCATGTGCATGGCGAATTTCAACTGTAATACCATAACCATAACGATAACCTGCAAAGACGACAATACCGTCACCTGTACTAACAATAGGCGCACCACGCGGTGCCACAAAATCAAGCCCACCGTGGAAACGTCTGCGGCCACCAAAAGGGTCTTTCCTGTAACCAAAACTTGAACTTGTATAAGACTTAGGGTGCATTAATGGCCACAAATAAGGCTTTTGCGATTTTTCAATTTCTTGTGTCGCCAAAAGCTTCATACTGGCATTCATCATAGAATCCATACCATCTGTACGGTCAACAAGGCTGCCCAATTGATCGTTTAAACTTTCAAGCGTCGGTGTTGTGTCCAGTGCTGGTGTTTCCACATCCCCTTTACCGTCTATATCTTCTTCATGTATATGGTTATCATCAGACTCGAGATGGCCACCTATAGAAGGGTCATTAAAAAGCTTATCACCAATGGCGTCAAAACGGTCCAGTCTTGCCTGAATAATACCTAGCTCTTGGGCAAACATGTGAATTTTATTTTCTTGGCTACGTTTTTCTTCATTCAAACGTTGAATTTTAGCTTGCATGTAAGCTGGCACTTCGCCGCTTTTTTCCATAGCTATTTGCATACGTGTATCATAAGCCTTATAAAGGAAAAGGCTAGAGCCCAACATAAAAGAAATAACTAGAAAGCAGAAAGAAACGCGCAGATAAAAACCACGTGAGGCACCTGTTTCAGAAAAAGCAATGGACACAAATATTTTGTGTTTCCAAAACTTCTGTAAAAAACTTCTCTTCACGATTAAGTCAATTCATTCATTAAAAATAGGGCAAAAAACATTCCGCTTACACATTTGTAGCACAGCTAATAAGTAAGGGTCAACAACACTTGCGCTATTACATACAATATTCGCACATATTTCATACATATTATTTTTAAAAGAGCCTTGATCTTTTAAAAGTTAAGAGGCAATATATAGCACGTAATTATATGTTGCGTCCGACTAACGGACTTATTGAAATAAAATAAAAAGATTGAATTAATCCTATGAAAAAATTTGTTATACCAGCTCTTTTAGCTTTAAGCCTTACAGCCTGCAACGAAGGCAGTTCATTTTCAAATAGTGCAAAAGTTGGCACAGCCATCGCAACTGTAAATGGCGTTAACATCACCAAGGAAGAAGTTGAACGTAACTTCGCAACTATCCCTGCAAACCTTATCGTCGGTAAAGAAGAAGCTATTAGAAAAAGCATTGTTGACCAACTTATTAAGCAAGAACTTGTTTTCCAAAGTGCTGACAAGTCAAACCTAATGAGCGATAAAGAATTTAAAGATCTTTTTGACAACATGCGCCGCAACTTCGCTTACAACTACACGGTAAACAAAGCTGTTAAAGACGCTGTTACCGAAGACGCTATTAAAGCAGAATACGAAAAGAACAAAGAAACCTATAAATACGCAACAATTAAAGCGCGTCACATTTTGCAAAAAACTGAAGCAGAAGCGAAAAACATCATCCAGTCACTAAATGCTGGTGAAGACTTTGTTAAACTTGCAACAGCAAAATCAACAGGCCCATCTGCTAAAACAGGCGGTGACCTCGGTTGGTTTAAAGCCAATGACATGGTACCAAGCTTTGCTAAAGTCGCTTTTGCAATGGAAAAAGGTACTTATACAAAAGAACCTGTTAAGACTCAGTTTGGCTGGCACGTTATTCTTGTAGAAGATAAAAAAGCAGACAACATTGCAGCATACGAAATGGTGAAACAGCCATTACAGCAAAACCTTACAAATCAAGCAATGCAAGCATACCTTGAAGGCTTAAAAGAGGGTGCTAAAATCAAAATGATTGAAGCAAAAAAAGCTGTAGCATCTCAAGCAAAACCAAAAACAGACATCGAAACAAATGACGTTGTGATGCCTGAAACAAAATAACACGCCTTAGGCGTATAAAATAAAGGTCGGTACAATGGGAAGATTTACAAAGTTTGTTATCACCCCCCTTGCCGGCCTTTTTCTTTTGTCGCTTACTGCTTGTCAACAAAACCCAAACACCATTTCTACCGAATATAAAGCCGCCCCTTACAAGCGCATTATTCAATTTGCTTCCAACCATGAAGGCCTTATGGGCGCCGCACAAAAAATTGCACAAAGAGACAGAAGCTTCATCATTAAACACAACGATGACTTTAGTGAATTCCGTATTATTCTCGGCACGCAAATACAACGCATAAACAACCTTGAAACAAAACCACTCCTTATGGGCCGCCTGCAAAAAACATCGACACCTGTCAACTTTAAGGTAAGCTACCAACTCACAAATACCAGTCGTCACGTTATTGCCAAAGGCACATTTGAAGAGATGACCGAAATTTCCAGCAGTATTTATCCAAAACTAAGTATCAGTAAAAACATTAACGCAGATACATTGAACAGGCTTGCCAAAAAAATCATGAAAGACGTTCAGGCGCATATCAAAACAACACCTTGGAGCACTACGGTTATCGGCCAAAAAGATGGCCAACATATTACTGTGGCTGCCAGCAAGGAAACAGGCCTTACACCAGGCGCTTTATTTATGACCGAAAGCCAACCTAAAGCAATACTACAGGTTGCCATGTTTGAAGAAACGGCGACAGGTCAATCGCGCGCGATACTCAGACTCAAGGAAGGCTTTATACCTACTGTTGGCCGACGCCTTGTACCTGTGCAATAGCTTTTAACAAAAACGACGCTTCGCATCCACAGCCAAACCAACACCCACACTACCAAAACGGTCACCGTCCACCATTTCAACACCGGGGAATAAGTTCATCACCGTTTCACGCACCAAAGGAATAGCCGTCGACCCCCCTGTCATGAATATTTTTGTAATGCCAGAAAGTTCAATCCCAGCATTGGCCACTGTGCGTTTTAAATGATCACTGATACGTACCACATCTTTTTCAATGGCTTTATATAAGTCAACCTGAGCAATATTTAAGGCTAGGTCATTATCGACATAATCTAACAAAAGGGTTGAATTTTCAGCAGCCGTTAAGTCAATCTTAACCTGCTCAACACCAATGGCAAGCCGATGCCCTTCCTTCTCTTCAATCAAGCGTACCAAACGTTCTACCAACGGCCTTTTTTCCATACGCATGGCTAAGCTTTTAAGCCCTGCAATTGTTTCTTTGTCGTATAGGAAATGAATTTTATGCCAAGTAGCAAGGTCATGGTGGTAAGCAATGGGCATTTCCATTTTTGGGTCATCCTTATAAGGAGAACGGTAACCAAAATGAGGCATCACCGAATGCAAGCTCAGTTTACGGTCAAAGTCGGTACCACCAATATGCACACCGCCCGTGGAAAGTATGTCTTGTCGACGGTCATGTGACTTGGCCTTTTCAGGAGAAATACGCACAATAGAAAAGTCAGACGTACCACCACCTAAATCGACAATTAACGCCACTTCTTCTTTTGTCACCGACTGTTCATAGTCTAGGGCTGCGGCAATAGGTTCATATTGAAAGACAACATCTTTGAAACCAGCCTTTTTAGCGGCGGCTTCTAAAGCATCCTGCGCGGATTGGTCTGCCGCGGCGTCGCCGTCTACAAAAAAGACAGGGCGCCCCATAACGACTTGATCAAATACTTCGCCAGAAGAAGCCTCGGCACGTTTTTTCATTTCAGCAATGAAGTTACTAATAATATCAGTAAAAGCCACAGACTTACCTTGAATCATTGTTTTGTCATGCATAAGCGGCGTACCGAGTACACTCTTAAGCGAACGCATCAGGCGGCCAAATTCCCCATCAACATATTCTTCAATGCCTTCACGGCCATAAAAAACGTCATTGCTATCAAAATTATAAAAAAGGGCACTAGGCAGTGTGATTTTACCATTTTCTAAGGCCGCTAAAGTCGCCTTCCCTGCTTTTGTGTAACCAAAAGTTGAATTCGATGTCCCAAAATCTAAACCACAAAATGCCATGTATGTTATGCCTCTTTAAAATTGAATACATCTTCTAACAAATTTAGGCGCATAAAGCGACTTAAATATGCAAAAAAGGGATATATAAAACTGTTGAAAAAGACATTTGCCATAAGCATGATATAAAGCTGAAAAATTGTATGAATTATTGCGCCGCGTAGACCCTACCTACGTGAGTAATAAAACAACTTATTTAGAGCTTAATGATGAAGATTAAGGACGGGCGGCGTAAACCATGTATTCTATATTTCCATCCCCGCCATGCAGCGCGGCTTCCATATCATGGATCACTTCAAAGCCAAGGCTGTTTAAGCATGCTTCTACTTTTGAGAGGGCGCGTAAACGTTCGCCTTCGTCTGTGACCAGTCCTTTTTTATCAATAGAAGAACGACCCACTTCAAATTGAGGCTTCACCAGACAGCAAATTTCAAAAATACTTTCAATTTCCGCTATCACGGTAGGGATAACTTTATCGAGGCTAATAAAACTAAGGTCAACCACAAGCACAGAAGGTTCAAGCGGAAACATAGTGGGAGATAAATCACGTGCGTCTGTTTGTTCGATAGATGTAATTTGTTTATGGCCACGCAAACTTTCGTGCAGTTGGTCAGTGCCAACGTCAACGGCGTAAACATGCGCTGCACCATATTCAAGGGAAACCTGCGTAAAGCCACCTGTGGAAGAACCGATATCAAGGATAATTTTATTTTTCAGACGCACATCAGCCGCGTCGAGCAAACCTTTTAGCTTAAAGGCACTGCGAGAAACGTAGTGATGATCTTCCTCTAAAAGAACAACTTCCGCATCCACAGCTGTTTCATGTGAGGCTTTTTTTACCACCTTGCCATTAACCTGAACCTTACCTGCGACAATCAGCGCCTTGGCTCTGACACGGCTACGCACAAGGTCACGTTCAACAAGGTAAGCATCAATACGCATTAGTGTCCTCTTGCAACAACAAATCGAGCGAGTAATTCAAGCATACGTGCGTCACGGCCAAAAGGCTGAATAAACTGTATCGCCTGTAAACATAAAAACTCGGCTTGCTTACGTGCACCTTCAACACCCAGTAAGCTCACAAAAGTGGCTTTACCAAGCCCTGCGTCTTTGCCCACAGCTTTACCCATGTCTTCTTCACTACCAATTTCGTCCAAAACGTCGTCCACCATTTGGAAAGCAAGACCAATGTTGCGTGCATAAGACGTAAGCCTGTGGTGTTCTTCACGGCTAGCGCCATTTAAAATAATAGCGCTTTCACAACAAGCACTGAACAAAGCACCTGTTTTTTTGCGTTGCAAGCGTGCTAGCGCACCTTGGTCTAATGTTTCTGTTGGGCGTGATTCAGCAATAATGTCCATCATTTGGCCACCCACCATACCAGCAGCGCCTGCAGACTGTGCAAAAAGAGAAATCAATTCACAGCGAACAGTACTATCAGAGTGTGTCGCACGGTCAGAAAGAACTTCAAAACACTGCGTCAACAAAGCGTCACCCGCTAATACAGCAGTTGCTTCGTCAAATTTAATGTGGCTTGTAGGTTTACCACGGCGCAAATCATCGTCGTCCATACAAGGTAAATCGTCATGAATGAGAGAATAAGTGTGTAACATTTCCATGGCTGTAGCAACACGTAAAGCACGGGGGCGTTTACCACGCAAAAGGTCATTTGTCGCCATAACAAGTACGGGACGCAAACGTTTACCACCTGCAAAAACACTATAGCGCATGGCATCAAACAAACGTGATTCATCTGTTTCATTTACTTGTGGCAACAAGCGATCCATCTCTTCTTCAACAGAAGCCGAAATTGTTGTTACATATTCCTCAAGCTCACGAATTTCTTCCGTGGCCATTGTGGCAAGAAGCATATTATTTGTTCTACCACCATGTATGGGCGTTACATCAACCATGTTTATTTCTCTTCTTTTGTTTTCATAATTTTTTCAATGCGCATTTCTGCAGTGGCTAATTTGTCTTGGCACTGCTTGACATAAGCCGCCCCTTTTTCAAAGGATTCCAAAGACTTATCTAAAGGTAAGTCACCACGTTCTAACTGCGTGACAATTTGTTCTAAACGTTCCATCGCTTCTTCAAAAGCAAGTTCTTCTGTCTTTGACATTTTACACCTTTTTTATATTCCGTAAATAATGAGTTATTATAACACAATATGGCGCAGTAAAAGAACCCTTTTAAGCGCTCTTAAACAATGAAAATAGCAAAATGGCGTAATTATGAAAGTTATTGACTGATATCTTGATAAAATTCAAGGTATTTACCGATAACAACACGCTCACTAAAGGAAGCGTCTAACGCCGACACACCACCTTCAACAATGGTTTTTGCAAGGTTTTTATCTTTCAATATGCGGTCAATGGCTTGTGCTAAAGCATCTACGCTTTCAAGCGGCACTAACATACCCGAAATTTCGTTTAAAATCAATGATTTTGGCCCTGCGGCTTCTGCTGCCACAAGGGGTATTTCATGCGCCCAGGCGTCAAGCACAACATTGCCTAAAGGCTCATAACGTGAAGGCACAAGCCATATGTCTATAGCTGAGGCCACCACACTAAGCTGTGACGCCCAACCCGCAAAACAAACTCGATGAGAAACACCTTCGCTTGCCGCCAGCTCCTTTAAAGCAAGCTCCTCAGTCCCTGCACCAGCAATGAGTAGATGAACATCATCATCGAGCCCTCTTAACGCATGAATGGCAAGGTCAATGCCCTTCACTTTATGCAAACGACCTGCAATAAAAAGAACCTTCGCATCTTCGGGTAAATTATATTCACGGCGCACAGCGGCACGGTGCCCGCGAAAATCAGCATGAGGTAAAGGTGAAAAATTAGGTAAATAACCCGCCTTTTCTTTTGGCCAACCTTGTGCCACTACATAGTCTTGAATACCGATGGTATTACCCACCAAATAGTCACAATTTTTATAGTTTTTAAGGGCGTAATAGCCACCTAAACGACCCACTGTTGGGACATTGGTTTTTGGCAACGCTTTACAAGCACGGTTCATCCACCCTTGGATAACTTGTGGTTTATAATCTTGGATATATTTTTTAAGGAGGCGCTTTGTTTTAAAGTCAAAAAAACCGCCAAAAGGTGCCGACTTATGAGGGATATTATTTTCCTGCAGCTGTGTTTCCATCCAACTACCACGGCGTACCACACAAAGAACGTCGCAGCGTTTTTGCAAAGCAATGACAAGTCGTAAGTAAAAAAGTTCGGCACCACCACTGTTTTTGGCACCAAGCACATGCATTATTCTCATTTTTTTAACCGTCATTTTTTAGGCCTTGCTCCCAGTTCCACTTCCGCTTTAATATGCGACAAAATAATAAACATCATAGCCATTAAGGCGAGCAAAAAGCCCATACGACCTTCTTTATAGCCTTTTCGGACTAAATATGACTTATAAAACCTTGTTAAACCCTTACGTACAGACGTTCTAAAACGTGGCAATTCACCTGCGGCGGCCATGTCCTTGGCGCGGGCATCTGTGTAGCGCTTTAAGCGGTCTATCATATCGTTAATATCGGTATCGACAAGGTGAATAATAGGCTGCGTTAAACGCCCTAAATTATTGTGTAATGTGATAGACGGATGCACCAAACCAGCACCCCAAGTTTTACAGCCTTTAACAAACAACCGCGCAACTGTATTGGTACCAAAGGAGCCTGCCCAGCCATACTTTACCCACCTGTCGCCTACGTAATTACGCACAGGCAGTAAAAAGTAACCGTCTTGATGTTGTGTTTTAAGTGCCATTTTAATTTCATCGGCTAAGGCAGGGCTAATACGTTCGTCACCATCAAGCTCTAAAACCCAACGGCCTTTACAGGCTTCAATACCCGTGTTGCGACGCTTACCTTCTATATGAAAATTCTCAGCCTCACCGCCTTCAATAATGGTGTCGGCATATTTTTTAACAATATCAAGTGTGCCGTCGGTACACCTGTCCAGAACCACTACAATTTCATCACAAAAATGTAAGGACTTAAGCGCGTCTTCAATAATATGCTCTTCGTTATGAACCACCATAAGGCCACTTAAAATGATACCTGCGGGTTGTTTATTTTCTATGTTCATATAGGTTATTCCTTACGTTCGATCGCCCAGCCAACACGTGCCGAAAATATAGCGCTAAAGATAAGCATTGTTAGCCACCATGGGTGGAAAATAGATGTACTAGTTAAAGCGGCAACTAAAAATGCTGTAATAGAAGCGAGGCCTGCCGTACCATATAAATTTGAGCGTGAAGCACGCATGAAGTAGCGCCACATCACAACCAGCAAACCAAAGGCGATGGCACCACCAATAAAGCCTGTTTCAAGGAACAGTTGAAGTAAAAAGTTATGTGGGTGCGAAGCTGTAACAGCTACACCACTAGAATCTTCCATAAAGCGGAAGGTGTTCACACCAATACCTGTAAAAGGTTGGTCAAACATATGTGCCCAAGCCACCTGCCATAGGTCAATGCGTGGTGTAAATTCTTCTGCATGTAAAATAGAAGCAAAGTCTTCTGGTTGGTTAAAGCCCTTAGACCAGCCATAGCAAAGCAAGGCAAAGACAAGTAAAAACATCGAGGCCAAAACAGGTTTTACATGAAAGTGGAAGTTATGATATTTCCATGTGTGGAATAAAAACAGAACCAAAGCCACTAAAAAGGCAGCCCAACCCACGTAACCACCACTGACAAACAAGGCCAGCAGAGTCACCGCTGTTATCGGCACTGAAAACCATTTAACCATCACTTCACCTTCACGGTAACGCCTAAACAACCAAGCCCAAACAAAAGGAATCAACACAGCAAAAACAGCGCTCATTTTTTCAAGTCGTTCAGGGCTTGCGTAATGGTCACCATGTAAAGCAATACCAAAGCGGTCGCTTTCAGCAAAGGCGTCTATCAAGCAAAAACTGGCAATCGTCACAGTCGAAATAGTGAGTGAACGATAAATAATATCGGTATGTCTTGTCGGCATTTCACGCAGGGCAATGTAAAGCATCAAGGCCATAAGCCCCATACCCACCAAATCGGCCATTTTATCCATAGAGTGTGCTTGATTCACCGAGAAATAAGATGACGCAAATAATGCTGTAAACAGAATCGCCACAATGTATAGAATTTTAGATTTGGCTAAAAACTTAACTGTCCCTCGAAGCGAGTTACCTTTGGTCGCTAATAGGCCACATAAAATACCAAAAATTAAGACAGTTGCCATAACGGCAGGGCCTAAAATAACCAAAGGAAGCGATGCACCAAGGCATGTTGCCGATAATTTCCATAGCATTTGTTTCTCGTCTCTAAGCACTTTTCTGTCCTTCTATTTCTGTTTCTATTTCTATTTCTTCTTGACGCAATGTTTCAATCAGGCGTGTAATTTCATGAAGCACGTCATGTGGTTTAATGTCTGTAATTAAACGTTTTGGCGCTTCAGACTCTAAGTTTACCACACTGCGTGCGGGCGCAACAATGGTATGGCCTCTTCTTGCGACAGGTGCATACAAATGTTCGTATGTCGGGCCAAAAAGCGTGACGGTTGGTATATCAGCCGCTGCCGCTAAATGTGACAAGCCCGAGTCATTGCCTAAAAACCCTGTTAAATGTGTCATCCAAGCATAGGCTTCTGTCAGCGACGTTTTACCAACAAGGTCAATGCGTCTATTTTCTGGTAGATGGTCAATAAAATCAGCTACGCCCTTGCGCTCATGCGCGGCACCAAAGACAACAAATTTTGCATTTTCAAAGCCAGGCATTTTAATCAACTTATTAGCGACCAAAGCAAAGTAACGTTGTGGCCATGTTTTACCTATCCAATTGGCTGTAGGGCCAATACCTATAAGTACCTCAGCATTTAAATCTTTTACTTCTTGTGCAATTTTTTGTTTGGTCGTGTCGTCTACCCATACTCGCTGTGTAAGTGATTTGTCCATCGGCCACAGGTTAGCCATTTGGGTCGCTTTATGCATATCTTTGTTTTTGGATGTAAAGCGAATTTTTTTCTTGCCACGCAAGAAGTATGACAAGCCTGTACCACGCAAATCGACAATAATATCGTATTTGTATTTCACGAGTTTTTTCCACAAATCAACGTAATGCATGTGGTGTTTTTTCTTCACAATGGGGATAAGTTCACCTAAGTTTGGCATCGCTGAAAAAAGGTCAGTTGAACGACCACCAGCCACCACATCAACAACCGCATCAGGGTAGGTAGATAATAACCTATCCAGTAAAACGGTTGATATAATCACGTCACCAATATTGGTTTGTGTCATAAATAGAATTCTCAAAAGCTGAGCACCCCTGTTTTTATAATTTAAATCACCTATACTTATATACTTTCTTCATACAAAAGTCACCATAAACGTCGTGTATTTACACGCATGAAGCGCCAATGAACTTAAATTATAAATATGCGTCTTGTGGTACGGCTTAAATTATGTCAATTTATCCTTATGAATAAATTATATCACCTCAGCGACCGCGCCCTTTTAGGGATTGACGGCCCAGACACAAAAGAGTTCTTACAGAGCGTTATCACCAATGATATGGCCTTGTTAGAAAGCCAGCCTGCTATTTATGCGGCACACCTTACCCCTAAGGGGAAATTTTTGTACGACTTTTTCATTTGCAAATTGGGCGACATGTACGTGATTGACTGCAACAAAAGTGAACTCATGCCCCTTGCCAAAAGCTTTCATGGTTACGTGATAAGCAAGCAGGTAAATTTTCATGATTTAAGCGACGACTACCAATGCGTTGCCAGCACAGAAGTGCTTGAAGGCGACCTTTCATACATGGACCCACGCACAAACAAATTAGGCTACCGCCATTGGCTGAAGTCATTGCCGAAAACTGTCGACACTGTCGACAACTATCATAAAAATCGCATACAGCTTGGTATTATTGACGGTGCCTATGACGGTTTAAAAGAACGCAGCCTCATTAACGAAATGGGCTTTGAAGCCTTAAACGGCGTAAGTTTTGAAAAGGGCTGCTATGTTGGCCAAGAATTAACAGCGCGGACAAAATTCCGCACCGAGCCAAAGAAAAAGGTTTTTCAAATAACGTTTACAGGTAAAGCTGAAATAGGCGACGCCATAAAATGTGGCAACATGGATGCCGGTTGGATATTTTCGAACACAGACGGCCAAGGTATTGCCATTATCCGCACACGCTATATTGGCAAAGACATGACCTTAAACGACAACCCCATTCATATCAAAGCATAAAAAAACACCCTTGGGTAAAAGGGTATTTTTTAATCGTTTGTGAACAGTATTTTCCTATGGGCGTTTTATCAGTTTTCACTTTGCAGCCCATGTCAGGGGCTATGCCGAGATGAAATTTCAAGGCATAGTCGCCACCGCTGTCATATTCATCTTTATCGTAATAAATACATAGTTTACCTTTACGAGAAAAGTATTTCTCACCATCACCACTACATTTATTGCTCATAATAGTAATAGTATCTATAGCAAATTCTTTAAAAATGATAAAACAATCAGGTGCAGAAATATTATTACCTTCACCTTTGTGCGCATAGCCTAGATTAAGTGTCGCAATAACTTCATTTTGAGCTTTATCTGTAATATCTATAACGAAATAACGGTCAGTTATCAACGTATCAAAGGCTTCCTCGTTAGCCGATTCGCAAGATTCACGAATATCACCATCAATTTGGCGGACAGTCATTTCAAAATCGGGTGAAACTTGATGTAGGCACGCCGGCAATTTAACATGCCGCATGCGAAATTTATTTATAAATTTAGTAATCATAAGAATTCCTTAAGCCAGAAAGGCTAATATAAAAAGAAAAGGTTTTTTAACTGCCTATCTATATGATTTAAAGTAAGAAAAGTCAATAAAAAAGTAAATTACAATCAATGGTATAGAAAAAATCATATACAAGCGTAACACCGTAAAGGCTTGGTAAAATAATAAGCACTTTATTTCAGGGAGAGATAGGGTGTTTATTCAAAGACGCTATGTGCAGACGAAAAACCTATCAAGACTAAGTAAAATGCTATGCGCAAGAGTGACTTGCAAAGACGTGCATAAGCGCTTGTAAAGATTAATTTACCTAGTCTTCTGAGGACATTTTGGCAATTTCGATGGAAGCGCGTGCTTCTATCTCGTCGAGAATTTCTTTTAGTTCTGGGTCTAAGCGGTCCATATCTTGGGCCTCTGTATCAATCGCTTCTTGCAAACGCTGTACGGCACCTGTGTCATTACCACTAAGAATGTCTTTTTCTAAATCTTCTAATTGATCGAGCATGTATTTGCCACGCCCTTCAGCGTCAGAAGGGATACCACGGCTAGGGCCTTCACTTGCTGATTCAACAGAACCCACAGCTTCGGCAGCTAATGCCGCTTCTGCCGCTTCAACTGAACCTGCCGCTTCAACCAAGGCATCAAAACTTACACCCGAAGCCTCGCTTGACTTAGATGACTTTTTACTTTTTGAAACCCCTTGGGTACCTTTGGTATTTGTAACTTTCATTTAGACAATTCTTTATCATTGGTTATTAAAACAGTTTAAAGGGTTATAGGTCCATTATTCAAGTTTATTTGCACAAAGTGCGCCAATTATAACTATTCAGGTGAATGACTGTTGTAACAGCACCATATATCGGCTAAATTAGCTATTGCAATGCCCTTTGTGTTATGTACAATGGCATTTATTTCAATAACAGGAATGGGACACCATGTCTTTACAAAACATGACAAAAGACTGCAACAAACTAGCACCTTCTACCGTGACGATTATTGGCGACGTTATGCTAGACACATTTGTTTATGGTAACACGAACCGTATATCCCCCGAAGCCCCTGTCCCTGTGGTTATCGTTTCCAAACGTATTAATACCCTTGGTGGTGCGGGTAACGTAGCGGCAAATATTGTTTCTATTGGTGGTAAGGCTATTTTGATTGGCCGTGTCGGTAACGACAGTGCCCATAAAGAACTTTCTTCTATCGCCAACAAACTTGGCGTTAACACAGACAATCTTATTGTTTCAAACGTGCCGACCATTAGCAAAACACGTATTGTTTCTCAAGGGCAACAAATTGTCCGTATTGACGAAGATGTAACCGACGCCTTAGACGACGACACACGTCAAAAAATTCTAAGCAGTCTTAAAGCGGCAAGAAAGCAGACAAATGTTGTCATTGTTTCAGACTACAACAAGTCAGTCATTGACCAACAGATGTTTGATGACATCAAAGAAATTTGGACAGACGGCTTTATTTTTGTAGACCCTAAAGTACGCAAAACAATTGACTATACAGGTGCAACATTGATGACACCTAACCTCAAAGAAGCTATGGAACTGGCAGAAACAGAAACAACTGCCAATACAGACAAGGAAGCGGAAGATATTGCAACGTCACTTGTTGAAAAATTCAAAATGCGCGGTATTTTATGTACACGCGCAGGCGACGGCATGACTTTACTTGAAAATAACAAATTTACCCATTTCAAACCGCTTGAAAAACTTGAAGTGCGCGATGTTTCTGGTGCGGGTGATACGGTTATTTCAATTCTTGCTGCGGGCACAGCCGCAGGCTTAAGTATGGAAGATGCGGTCGAACTTTGTAACATTGCCGGTGGTTTGGTTGTTGCTAAAAGAGGTACAGCGACCATTTCATGGCCTGAAATTGTTGACGCCATGCAACATTCTGATAAGTATCAGCCGTCTACTTTTAAATAAACACACTCATATTTTAAAGCCCTCTGCTATGGAGGGCTTTTTTTTGTGCCGTCAAAAACAAAAATAGTTCAATGTTAAATATCATTTTCCTGCGTGAAGAGCACGGCATGGTCAAATAACTGCTCAGTAAAGAGCGTAATAATACCCCCCAGTGTAATGCCCATCATAAACAAACCAATCACAATGGTTAAAGGCATCGCTACGAAAAACACCTGTAACTGTGGAATAAGGCGGTTAAATATACCAAAGCCCACATAAACCAAAAAACCAACCGCTACAACGGGTGACGCAAGCTTCACACCAATTAAAAAGAGGTCGCTTACCACTTGGGTAACAGCCTTGGCGGCGTCGCCTAGGTCGGGCATCATACCAACAGGGAACATCGTATAACTATCTAATATAGCCAACAACATCACATGATGAAGGTTTGTAACAAATATAAGCACCGTCGCCATCATACTTAAAAGTAAACTGGGTGCAGTACTGTTACCACCCATAGAAGGGTCAAATAATGTGGACGCCTGTAAACCAGAAGAAAAACTAATAAGTTCACCCGCCACGTGCAAGGCCGTCACAAAAAGTCTGGCACTGATACCCATCATAATACCGATCGCCAGCTCAATAAATAGAAAGGACAGCATAGTTGTCATACTTTCAGGTAAAAGCGGAATGGTCGGTTCTAACACCGGGAACATGGCAAAGGTACAAAATACAGCGAGCAGTAAACGCACACGTGTATTCACAGAAATATCACTTAAACCAGGGAAGATCATAATACATGTGCCGAGGCGCACGAATATCAAAAACATCGGAAAAACAACGAAGGATGCGATATTTAGCATCTACCTAACCCGCACCATTTCCGCCTGTGGCAATCATCGTGAAAATCTCGAGGGCAAAAGTATGAATTTTATCACCCATCCAAGGCATCACCATAATAAGCGCCAGAAAAACAACCAAAATTTTAGGGACAAAGGTCAGTGTCATTTCTTGAATAGACGTTAAGGCTTGAAAAAGAGCAATGATAAGACCAATAACCAAAGCCACAATCATAATAGGTGCACTTACCCACAAAAGGGTTTCAATCGTCAGGCGCCCCATATCTATTACTTGTTCAGATGTCATTGGTTATATTTCTTTTTATTGGCTTACTTATAAAATAGCAAAATAAACAATATAAATAAACCTTTCACTGAACATACTGTCAAAAAAAGACCCCCTAAAATATTTAGGGGGCAACAAAGGGTATTTAAATAGCGGGAATTATTTTAATGTACTTTAGCTGTTCTGTTTTGAACCTTCATATCCAAGGATTGGTTTGCAAGTCCCTCTTGCTTGAGCATGGACAGAATATCTTGCATTTCTTGACTTGCCACAATCTTGCATAAAACGCCTTCAACTGAAACAGCTTCAACATTTGTCATGATTGTTTCGGGTGCCTGTACTTTTGTCAAATTTTGCATTGTATCCATCCTATTTCGTTCCTTGTTGTATACGTTATAGGTGTGTTTTTTTTCATTACAAGGGCTAAGCGTTATTTTTTATAAAATATTCTCCCACGCTACTCATAATTTTTAAGCATGTATGACAAAAAAAAGCCCACCGAAGTGAGCTTTTATAATTTTTGCTTATCTCGTACCCATAATCCTAATATAACTGCACAAATAATAGCTAATATACAAAAGCCAACAACTGCAATAGTAACAATTTCCATAATAATATCCTCATAAAGATATAGGGAGAATTCCCTGTAAAACGTGAAAGTGTTTCTAACTTCAAGTTATATATAGTAAACAATACGCGAAATTACAAGCCTTCACATAAAAAAGCCCCCTTACGGAGGCTTTTTTTATAGCTCAGATCTTAAGTTGAGTTGTTTATATTAGCGACCCCGCCGTGTAGTTAACCTACACGAGGGGAAGCCTAGATAGACAAATCAGCTTAAGAAACTTTAGCGCGAATTTCTTCGGCAACTGAAGCTGGTACATCATCGTAGTGTGACAAAGTCATAGAGTAGTCAGCACGGCCTTGCGTTAATGAACGCAAGTTTGTTACATAACCGAACATGTTCGCTAAAGGAATGTTCGCTACAATAACAGTTTTACCAAACTTCTCTTCAGAGCCTTGAATTTGGCCACGGCGAGATGAGATATCACCGATAACGTCACCCATGTAGTCTTCTGGCGTTACAACTTCAACTTTCATGATAGGCTCAAGCAGAACTGGACCTACCTTGCTGATCGCGTCACGAACAGAAAGAATACCAGCCATTTTAAAGGCCATCTCAGATGAATCGACTTCGTGGTATGAACCATCAATAGCCGTTGCAATAACGTCAACCACTGGGTAACCAGCAACCATACCGTTTTTAAGCGCTTCTTCAATACCAGCACCAACAGATGCAACGTATTCACGTGGAATAGAACCACCAACAATTTTAGAGATAAACTCAAAACCTTTACCAGTTTCGTTTGGAGCGAATTCGATGATACAGTGACCATATTGACCACGTCCACCAGATTGCTTCACGTGTTTACCAACACATTCAGCCGTGTTACGAATTGTTTCACGGTAGGCAACTTGTGGTGCACCAATGTTAACTTCAACACCGAACTCACGTTTAAGTCGGTCCATCATAATATCAAGGTGAAGTTCACCAACACCGGCAACAATAGTTTGGCCTGATTCTTCGTCTGTGTGAACACGGAAAGAAGGATCTTCACCAACAAGTTTACCAAGTGCGATACCCATTTTCTCTTGAGCATCTTTTGTTTTTGGTTCGATAGCCATTGAAATAACGGCTGGCATTGCGATAATACGCTCTAATACGCAGTCGTAACCTTCGTCCACAAGTGTATCACCTGTTGTTGTGTCCTTAAGACCTACTACAGCACCAATATCACCCGTACGTAGCTCGGCTACTTCTTCACGTTTGTTTGCGTGCATCATAACAATACGACCGACACGTTCTTTTTTACCTTTAGACGAGTTGTAAATGTAAGAACCAGATTTAATAACACCTGAGTAAACACGTACAAAAGTCAAACGACCTACAAATGGGTCAGTGGCAATTTTAAAAGCAAGACAAGACATTTTAGCGTCATCAGATGGTGTAAGAAGGATATCTTCACCTGCGTCTGTTACACCTTTAAGTTTCGCTTCAGCAACCTCATTTGGCGCTGGTAAGTAAGCAACAACAGCATCAAGAAGTGTTTGAATACCTTTGTTTTTAAAGGCTGTACCACACATAACTGGGAAGTAAGCCATTGAAAGAGTCGCTTTACGAATAAGACGTACAAGAGTCTCTTCGTCTGGCTCGTTACCTTCTAGGTAAGCTTCCATAGCCGCTTCTTCCATTTCAACAGAAGCTTCAATAAGCTCTTCACGTGCTTTTTTAGCACCGTCAAGTAATTCAGCTGGAATTTCTTCCACAGCATAGTCAGCGCCCATTGTTTCATCATTCCAGATAACTGCCTTCATTGTAACAAGGTCGATACAACCTTTGAAGTCACCTTCAGCACCGATAGGTAGTTGAATAGGAACAGCGTTTGCGTGTAGACGCTCACGGATCATTTCAACACCATGTGTAAAGTTAGCACCAGTACGGTCCATTTTGTTAATGAAGCAAATACGTGGCACACCATAGTCGTTGGCGTGGCCCCAGTTTGTTTCTGATTGTGGTTCAACACCACCTACAGAACAAAATACAGCAACAAGGCCGTCAAGTACACGTACAGAACGCTTCACTTCGATGTTGAAGTCAACGTGTCCTGGTGTATCAATGATGTTAATAAGGTGATTATCCCAGTGGCAAGTTGTCGCAGCAGAAGTAATCGTAATACCACGTTCTTGTTCTTGTTCCATCCAGTCCATTGTGGCAGCACCATCATGTACTTCACCAATTTTGTGAGATTTACCTGTGTAGAAAAGGATACGCTCAGTTGTTGTGGTTTTACCAGCATCAACGTGCGCCATAATACCGATGTTACGGTAATCCGATAAAGGAGTTATACGAGCCATATGAATAGTCTCTTTCTCTTTATAATTGTTTTTTATTTAGTCTTACCTTAAGTGCAAATAACTTACACCTTTTATGGTCTATAAATTTAATTTAGGGAGACGTTAGGTGCTTTGAGCATTGACGCATATTTAGTAAACCTAAATGAGACAATGTAAAAAGTACCTAACGCCTTTCCTAAAAAAATTTTACCAGCGGTAGTGAGCGAACGCGCGGTTAGCTTCAGCCATTTTGTGCGTGTCTTCACGTTTCTTCATTGAAGAACCACGACCTTCTGAAATATCAAGAAGTTCGTTCATGAGACGGTCTTGCATTGTTTTCTCGTTACGCTGACGAGCGTATTGTACGATCCAACGAATAGCAAGAGCTTGAGCACGTTCAGCACGTACTTCACAAGGCACTTGGTAAGTAGCACCACCAACACGGCGAGAGCGTACTTCAACTTCTGGCTGAACTTTTTCTAGAGCTTCTAGGAAAAGAGGCACAGGGTCGTTACCAGTTTTGGCTTTAACGCCGTCCATTGCACCGTAGAAAATTTTCTCGGCGATTGATTTTTTACCGTCAAGCATCATAAGGTTCATGAATTTTGTTACGGTTACGTCGTTGTACTTAGGATCTCCAAGTACTTCACGTTTTTCTGCTGCGTGTCTTCTAGACATATTTTAGTCTCCTTACTTCGGACGTTTAGCACCGTATTTAGAACGGCCTTGTTTACGTTCAGTAACACCTTGAGTATCAAGTGTACCGCGGACGATGTGATAACGAACACCAGGTAAATCCTTCACGCGTCCACCGCGGATAAGCACAACTGAGTGCTCTTGAAGGTTGTGGCCTTCACCACCGATGTATGAAGAAACTTCGTAACCGTTCGTTAAACGAACACGTGCAACTTTACGTAGCGCCGAGTTCGGCTTTTTAGGAGTTGTCGTGTAAACGCGTGTGCAAACACCACGTTTTTGTGGGCAAGCTTCTAACGCAGGGACATTTGTTTTGTCCTTTGGGTTATGACGAGGCTTACGTACCAACTGGTTAATTGTAGGCATATTATAATCCTTATATTTATATTGTTTTTGGGTAAAACCACTGTATAAACAGCTATTTAAGTCCAAAAAAATGGGCAAAACTTTACGTCTCACTCATGCGCCTGAAACTGGTGAATGGCAATCTGTGCCGCCAGCTTCCCTATTGCGTTCAATGAAGAACAAGCCTTTTCTACGCCAATCAAGCGTTATCGTCAAGTGCTAAATGATTAAATAATAAGCTTATTTGCCTTTTTAAACCCGCCTTACCTCTATAACATTCGCACAAATTTATTTATAAGCGTCATTCACTTGACGATAAAATATGTTTATAGTGTGTATACATACAAGAATTTACCTTTTCTTTTTCTCGTAGCCTATTCGGCTAAGGACAACCTATGTACCTACCACAATTCATAAAAGCCTTTTTTAATAAGGCAAAAACAGAGACCCTGGTCATTCCAATGCCAGATATATTTGTGCATAAAAATGGATACAGCACCAAAACAGTACTTATGACCATAGACAGCACAACACCTAAAAAAGACATACCCATAGAGCATCACTCAAACGACCATATGTATAACAATGATAGCAACTATATTATTTCAATATATAACGGTGAAGGAGAAGAGGTTTTAGCATTATCAACAGAATCGACCTTCAACAGACTTACCTTATTCACCCATAGTGAAAAAGAAAAGTATCTGTCGAATATAGAGGCTGACAAGCAAAAGCAATGGGCCGAAACTGGCAAATATGACGGTGTCACCTATTGCCTGATTCCACTCGGTAAAATTAATATGTTTCTTTTATTAGACGACTGTCTAAACCCTAGAGATGAAAATCACATACCCAACAACAGCCGTAAGGCTTAAGGAGATGTCCATGACTATTACAGTTAAAAATTTACACCCAAAACTTACCATTCAAACCGAGAGACGCAATAGCCAACAGGCGCATAAAGATAATTTTGACCATTGGCGAAGCCTCCTGCTCAGAACTCTTAATAAGCGTTCTGGTGACAAGTTAGCAATAAACATAGACGACGACTACGATGTTGTTTGTATGTATGAAAATGGAGCACTGATCCATGAACATCACCTTATGTATAGCGCCACTGAAGTTAATACCGTATACGGTAATTTTAACCTTATGCAAAAAAATAAAGCTTTCACCGCTATTATTTTAGCGGATACTGACCAACCATTAAAAGCCGACATTTTAAATTTTATATTTAAACCTGATGTTGCTGGTACATGGAAAGCCCGTGTTGAAAGCAAAGTCACGAGTGTCACCGTTCAATTTTAACAGTACCCTCCCTTCTCTTGAAAAAAGGAATATAATTATGTATCCACAACCAACATTTGTACAAAAACTTCAACGCAAATTCTTCCCGACAGATTTCACTAAAATACCTACAATTACTGTTGAAATCTCAGGTTTAGACGTTAAAGTTGAACGTATAGACAGTAGTATAACTGAATACCCTACAGGGCATGGCCTTAAATCTACATTTCATACAAGAGCAGACCTTGAACGAGAATTTTTCTTTAAAATCTCCATTTCAGAAAAAGGCTCAGAAAAGTCATTTGATTTATTCTTTGCCTACACGGAATACAATATGTTTGGCTATGATGGAGGTACTTGCAAAATCTCTTCCAAAAGCAGTATGTTTGAAAACATTTTTTTAAGCGATACCGCAAATGAAAATGCTCAAGCTGAAGGTTTGTATCTAAGCGCCAGCCTAGAAAACCATGAATTATGTGTTATGTGGAAATTTGGCAGTATGAGAACAACCACAACCTATAAAGGCCCCAACAAATCTGTGCCCACAACTAACTTCATACCTGCAAGTTAGCAACCACCTCGAACAAAAACACCTCCATAAGGGGTGTTTTTTTTGTGCTTAAAAAAAACGCGTCGAACAAAAAAAAGGTATACAAATACACCTTTGCTGTCGGCTGATAATACACGCTATTGTCATAATAACAAATAAGGGTTGTGTTTTTACCGTTCCACCAACCATTCATAAAAGGGAATTAAAAAGCACTTTTTACCAATCAAAAGTAGTAAAATAGGCCTATTATGCCACAAGATTCGCCATCTATGCCCCTTCTGTTCCCACTCTATTCGCTTTGGATTCCTCTTAAATTCCGCTCAAATAAAGCAAAAAACAAGCATTTACAATTAAAAGTTGTAATTAATACATTATTCATAAATAAAACGCAAAATTAACCACTATCAATGCAAAACCTAAGAAATAAAACAGCGTGGCTTTGGGCGTATGGTTTATTTTCTAAACGCAAATTTGGCCACTGCCAATGAGAGGTGTAAAAAATAAAACAGGCGTCCAAGGACACCTGTTTTATAGGACCGGCTGAAGTGCTATCAGGGGGGGGGGGAGAAGATATCTCCAGCCGTTAACGTTCCAACAATTATCTAATCTGCAGGAGTTCGTTCAGCATTTGGTCGGCCGTCGAAATGATGGTCGATGATGCTTGGAACGCTCTTTGCGATACGATCATGTTGGAAAACTCTTGCGCGATATCGACGGTTGATTGCTCTAGCGCACCGGAGACAACTTTCGCTGTACCACCTACACCCGCTATTTTATATAGAGGGCGGCCTGAGCCGTCTGTTTCACGTAATAGGTTATTCCCTACTGGCTCTAGTTCGGCTGTGTCTTGGAAAACCGACACAACAAGCTGCCATAGTTTCTTAGACTCACCGTTGGTAAATGAACCGATAACAAAACCATCATCGTCCACACCTACCGAAGCTAGCGTACCTGAACCGAAACCGTTTTGGTTGGCGAAACGTGTGTTATATGGAGAGGTAAATTGCACCGCGCCATCTGTACCACGACCTTCGTCAAACTGCTGTTCAGCTAAGGCTGGGATATCAATTGTACCACCACCCCATGTTGTGACATCAAAGGCTGAACTTACGGCCATCGTTACACCATTTGTAAATTCTAGCGTACGGTTAATGTTTGTTGTTGGCATAATTGCACTAAATGTTGTACCGTCTGGCTCTGCCACTTGAATATTATAACCACCCGCTACAACACCTAAGTTTGTCATGGTATAAGTACCACTTACCAAACGACCTGCATTAAATGGCGAATTACTTTGCTCTTCACTCATCGCAACATCCATCACACCATCAGCATGATCCATGTTACCTGTCGTTGTCGTATCATCAAAGAGGAAACCACCTGTGTAGTCACCAAAGTTTGCGTCGATAATACCTTCTTCTACACCACCAGACCACAAGACATCCATCTGTGTTCCTGTTGCAAATTTAAGGCCACCATCACGGTTGAAAACAAGCTCTCCGCGGGCAATAGTTGCATTTGTACCTGCAGGTACAGGGTTATTGAAGAAATCTGTTACGACTTCAGATCCATCCGTGTAAGCTGACCAATCCCAAAGGTTGTTAGAGCGCTTTGTAAATACATAAGAAGCATCACGTGCACCACCTTCAGAGTCAAAGAATCGTACATCTGTCACAAAGTCAGCTTGAGTTGGGTCTAAAACAATAGCGTCTAAATTAGCCGCCAATGTAAGCGATGTGTCATAAGCGTGAATCTCTTCATCGGCTGTTAAGTTAAAACCAATCGCCAATTCAGTTGAAGGCCTTGCTGATGAACTTACAGACTGTAGTTCAATAGGGCCTGGGTTTTGAATGTCTTGTATGCCACCATCAGATTCCGTTCTCCAGCCAAGTAAGTGTTGACCTGATGAGTTTGTTAGGAAACCTTTGTTATCTTCCGTAAAAGAACCAGCCCTTGTGTAGAAGAAGCTTGTGTCTGTTGAAATTTCTTCACTGTCAACGACTGTAAAGAAACCACTACCACTTAAAGCAAGGTCGGTTGAGCTTTGCGTAGAAAGTAGAGAACCTTGTGCGTTTTGAAAACGGTCAAAACTTGTGCCCACACCACCGGCATTATACAATGTACCACTTAAACCAGCACTTGTTACCTGTTGGTCAAACAACGTTCTTGTGTTTTTATAACCAATTGTATTTACGTTTGCTAAGTTATCAGAAATAACACTAATTGATTCTGACTGACTCAATAGCCCTGATACACCACTTGACATAGATCCAAATAAACTCATATTTCGGTCTCCTTTTCTACTTTATAAAATTTCTTTAACTTTTCAGCCGTAGCTGTAAATATTAAACTTGTTAACTCGCAAATTCGTCTTCAGTTGAACTTTCGCTGTCACCTTCAGTCGTATCATCTGCAGGCGTTCCTGCTGATGCGTTACTTACAGGGACAATAATAGCTTCCCTTACAAGTAAAATATCGTCTAAGCTGAATGTTCTACCATCTGTCGCTGTGAACCTTATAGACTCACCATCACCTTCGAGTGAATTAACGTGTCCGTAAGAAAACTCTTCTACATTCACATCTTCACCATTAGGGTCGACACCGCTCACTCGGAAGCTGTAAAAACCTGCTTCCACTGCATTGCCGGCATCATCCTTGCTATCCCAGATAGCTTCATTACGACCTTGCGCAATGCCGCCTTCCATTGTGCGAACAACCTCACCATCACCATTCAATATTTCAACACTAACGTTTGTTACTGTATCTTCTACTTTATAATTAAGTGATACGTCATTCGTACCGTTACTGGCTGTTATCGCACCTGGAACTAAAGCATCTTTACCGACATAGGAAAGAGCGACACCCTGTTGTGAGTAGTCTGCTTGACCTGCAATTTTCGCTAGGTGTTCATTCTGTGTAATATTTTGTTCCAAGCTAGAAAATTGCGCAAGCTGGGCTGTCATTTGTTGGTTATCCATAGGCTCTAAAGGGTCTTGATTCTGGAGCTGTGTTACCAAAAGCGTCATGAAAGTTTCAAAGTTCATGTCAGCAGCTGCACTTGCAGTACCATCACCTTTTACTTCTTTGTCATTCGATTTATTGACACTGTCAATGTAAGCCGAATTATCAGAGAAATAGTCAATAGGATCTAGTGCCATAACCTTGTCTTTCCTAAATTTTTATATTTAAACCGATACATCTAATAATGAATCTGGTTTAACCCAATTTGCAGCTTCTTCCTCTGCGCTACCAACATTGATAAAACCGTCATCGCTTTCATCATCGTTTGTACCATTACCACCACGACCTGCATTTTGTTGCTCTTGGCCTTGGTTCATGTCTTCTTGAAGTTTGAACTTGATACCTTCTTCATGAAGTTCTAGCCCTGCTTCCTCGAAGCTCTGTTGTAGTATACGCAAGTCTCGTGCCAAACTTTCAGCTACTTCGATACTTTGTACGATAATTGTACCGCGTACAGTACCGCGTGATATATTCAGCTTCACATCTAACTCACCAAGCTCAGCAGGGTCTAAGCGAAAACGTACTTGTCCACCACCTTGTTTAACCAAATTTTTCATTTGAATATCCGCTTGACCGGCAATATTTGCCTGTTTAACGATGGCAGGTTGACTACGCCCTTCAACGCGGCCGTCGAGCGCAGTACGCCTTGTCACCACATCCATCACTTCATCAAAGTTTTCATTCATATTCTCCATATCCACAATTTCACCTGCGGCGGTTTCCAGCTCTAAGCCTTTATTCTCACCAGTGGTTTGAGGTTTAACTGTAAAGAGGTTTTCGCCCGTGGCTATTTTCAATACTTTATCAGCCGCGATATGAGTCACTTGACGTTTTGTATCCTGACGTTCATCGGCCGCCATTTTTTGTACACTGGAAGCAAAAATACCTTCAGGCGCATAGGACGGCATCTTGTCCATAACTTCACCAGCAACAGAAGGTTTTACCTGGGCCATAGAATCGGCCACTTTCGTAGCCATTGTTGGAATATCCTTCGTTTTCAAAGGTACAAAACCATCTTCAAGAGTAGATTCAGCTTGTGAGTCCAAACTCTTAAGCAAGGCCGCAGGGTCCTTAGGAACATCTGCACCGATAGGTTTCGCATCACGTATAAGTGACTGAAGAGGCTCACCCTTCAAAACGGTCATACCAATATCACCCGAAGAAAGCGTACTACTCGCTTCAAAAGCAATCACCGAACGGCTCATTTGCATGTTAATTTGCGTAAATGTCATTTCTGAACTAAAGACATCTCCCTGCTCAGAGGCCATATTAAATATGGTAGAAATAAGGTTAGGCTTTTCTTCACCAGCAATTTCAATATCAAAACGTTCTTTCATAACAGCAATAGCTGTTACAACATTCGTTGCCTTTTCTAAAGCTTCCTCAGCGCCAAGCCCCATCATTTCATAAGCTTTGGCAAGACCATCAACACCTTTAATCTCACTAAAGTCCGTAACAGAAGCTTGTAAACTAACGGCTGTTTTACGTACTTCAGCAAAAATTTCTTCATAGACAATTTTTCCCTCAGAAAAAGCGTTAAGGAGGCCTTTTAACTTGCCATCGCCTTCTTTAAGAAACGGATTACCCGCAGAGTCTAATGATTGTGTTTGCAGATCAAAGTCGCCTAAAGAGGCCACATCAAAGTTTAAAGGTAAGTCACCGCCTTCTGCTGACATAAAGGTTTTTAAAGCCGCACCTAAGTTACCACCCTCAATACCACCCTTACTACTTAAGAGCCCTAAAAGACCACTCAAGCCTTCGGGTTGGCCTTCAGTTTCACTCACACCTTCTATGCCGCCACCCAATAAAGCTGCGAAAAAAGCGGCAAAACCACCAGCACCTGTAGGGGCACCTGGAGAAGCACCTGTCGAAGACGTTGAAGTATTTCCAAACTGTGAAATTGGTGTTATAGTCATGGCCATATAAACCTTTCTAGCAAATGGTTTTAATAATATTTATAATAATTAGATGCAAAATGGTTGCCAACTTTGAGCGAAGAAGATAAAAAAAATAAAAAAGCCGTCGCCATTAAGTATGACAAAGGGCAAAATTCAGCACCACATGTGTCTGCAAAAGGCCGTGGGGTATTGGCTGCAAAAATTATTGCCATTGCAAAAGAACATGATGTCCCTATTCATAGCGACGCTGATCTCGTCGAAATTTTAGACAAAGTAGAAATTGAACAAGAAATACCGCTTGAAGTATATACAATTGTTGCAGAAATTTTTGCTTACATTTATAAAGTGAATAAGAAAAAAAAATAAAAGGGTAAAAATATGTCTCGTGCTAATGCTTTAATGCAAAGAATTCGCGATGCTATTGCTGTTGTTGACAATCAAAAAGGGGCACAAACAAAAAATGCCCTTAGTGCTATGGAAAATGCATTGGCAGACTTAACCCAGCACATCACGACCTTGGGTGACATAGCCAACGAAGAAGTAATACCCTACAAAGACGAACTTATAGGTATTATGGGCATGATGGATAGCCTCACACACAAAATTGAAGCATCCAAAACAGAATCAAGAGAAGCCATTATACATGTTGTACGAAAAATTAAAGCGCAAAACAGCTACAGCACGCCAAAAAAATAATAGAAAAGTAAATACCCATGTTTTTAACAGAAATTGACCTGAGTAAATGGATCGTTGCAAGCGGTGTCTTAATTGTACTACTCTTTCTTTTTGCTTACGCGGTGCGTTATGTCGCACATAAGCAACCGCAAACGGCCTTTGGTATGAAGCGTAAACGCTTAAAACTAGTTGAAACGCTGCACCTTGATGCGCGCAATAAAATTTGTATTGTTGACATGGATGAAACTGCAATTATTTTAGCCGTAGGCGCCAATGGCACAGAAATGATAGGTACACAGGAAAAACCTATTGCTGAAGAAGAGCCAGAAGGCGATAGCGCAGCAGCAGGCATAGGCCCTTTACATAAGCTAGAGGGTATTGGGTTTTTAAAAAGATTTATTAACACTGCGAACCCTTTAGAAAAAGAATCAAACCCAAAAAGCACTAGTAAAAACAAGAAAGTTGCCCAGTAATGCCGACAATAAAACGTAAACACATTGCCGTCTTACTTTTAACGCTTTGTAGCCTTATTTTACCTGCGCTCGCTTTTGCGCAAAATATTGGTGACTTAAATATTAATGTGGGCGATGACATGTTGTCGAGCAAACATCTATTTCAAATGATCATATTGCTCTCCGTTTTGTCACTGGCACCTTCCATTTTGGTTATGGTCACATCATTCACGCGTATTGTGATTGTATTTTCATTTACAAGAAGCGCCTTAGGCTTGCAAAACACACCACCGAACAGTGTTCTTGTAAGTTTAGCTCTCTTTTTAACCGCATTTATTATGCAGCCAACATTTGAAGTCGCTTACAATACGGGTATTGCCCCTTATCTTGAAGGTGACATCACAGAAGAAGAGGCCTTTGACTTTACAGTCAACCCGTTTAAGCAATTTATGGGCACACAGGTGAACAGTGCTGATCTTGAATTATTCATTGGCATGCTACCTGAAGCCGAGCGCCCTGAAGTACTTGAAGACGCGAAGGATGCCCCGCTGCGTGCGCTTGTACCAGCCTTTATGATTAGTGAGCTTAAACGTGCTTTTGAAATTGGGTTTTTACTCTTTCTGCCATTTTTGGTGATTGATTTAACCGTCGCATCTATCCTGATGTCCATGGGTATGATGATGCTACCACCTGTAATCGTCTCCCTGCCATTTAAAATCATTTTCTTTGTTATGGTTGACGGTTGGCACCTCCTTTCAGGAAGCCTTGTGCAATCCTTTGGTGTGAATGGTGTAGGCCCCTAACAAAACATTGACAGCTACGACATAAAAAAACACCCTTGGCAGGTGTTTTTTTCTTCGATATTATAAGTTTCGCATAAACGGCAGTGGTTTCACAAAAAAACCTTGACCATTGCTACGCATAATAACGTATAAGCAAATGACATATAAAGGCTTTAAAAAAGGAATAGGTGCGTTAATGTAGATAAATATCAGAATAGCGTACCTATAAAGGCAACCTTATATCAGTACCTAGCTGGCGCACTCATCTGACGCATACGACGATTAAATATGTCTTTATCACGCCTATCGGTTTCACGGTCCAAGATAAAGTCATCATAGTAGTCGGCAAAGTCATGATAAGCGGATAAAGCCACTGTAAGTTTTGACCAAAGCGCTTCTTTTGTCTCATAGTTCGACATCATATCCGAACCTTGGTCCTTCAATAAAAAGTCAAGTACCTGCCCTATCTTTTCATCACTTTCTATCTGTTTTTTAAAGCGTTTTTTAAGGCTTTCTAATTCACGTACTTGGCCAAGATTATTATAAGCCACAGCCAGTTGGATAAAGTTTACTTTTTCTTCGTCGCCCCACATCACTGGCAACTTATATTTATCGTCAAATATACTTTGATGATTTTTGATAACCAATGCGTATTTACTTTGTAACCAGCCAATTTTAGCTCTTAGTTTACTCGCCTTTTCTTGGTCCATTCCATTTAAATTCGCCAATGCCTTATCAAACATTTTAAGACCAATATAATTTTCTACTTCAATGTAACGGCGTTCCGCATTTAATTGTTCGTCGAAGTTAGGAGACTCTGTGCGGTTAAGGGCAACCAAACTTTCTTCATACATACGATTTAAATTATAAAGCCTTGCAAGGTTACGACCCATAACACCCTTAAGTCTTTCGTCCTTCACACGGAATTTAAGTTGGTGCTCTAATACTTTAATAGCGTCATCATACAACCCCAAACGACGTAGCCTTTCACCAATTTGTGCTATCAATTGGTCACCACGTTTACCTGATGGTGTCAGCTCTCTAAAGTCATAGTAAAGGCCCAGTAACGTTAATGCATCGAGCTCAGAGTTCGCTGATTCATCTAGGTAAAGGTCTGTAAATGCACTTGTCATAATACCTGTAATTTTGGGAATATTACCTGAATCAGGGAAGTAAATATTATGATACTTTAGACGTTCTAGGCCTTTTCTCTGATCACCTTTAGCCACATACATATGCCCAAGTTTAATAAGAATTTCCTGTTCAACCAATCCACCACGCCACATATAGCGTAAGTTTTCTAGGTGCTCAATAGCTTGGCGCCTGCCAAGGTCACCACGTTGTAAAAGGAAAGAAACGAATTCATACTGTGCAAGAAAAGAAGCTTCAAGGTTATCGCTTGCAGCAACCTGTGCCAGCAATGTTTCAGCCAGGTCATCATTACGCTCTAATATACTTGCACGCGCTAACAATATAAGGGCTTCAGGTGGCAACTGTTGTGTCTTAATTTTTCCACCCAGTGCCTGCATCACCTTTTTAAGTTCACTTAAATGTTCCTGCCTTAAAAGAACGCGTCCATAAGAAATATAAATTTCTTTTTTAAGATAATCAGGATAGTCATTTGCCTGTTCGATATAATCAGGGAATTGATCTAAAGCTTTAGCATCTTGATCAGACATTTCATAAGCTACAGCCTGCCATAACTTTCGATCAGCCTCAAAATTTTCTGATGTTTTATCCAGGAAAAACAGTGCCTCTTCTGGTCGATTCATAATAAGATTACTTGCACCACTTAAAATACGTGCGGAAGTATCGCGTAACTGTTTTGAATCGTCATATTTAGGCATATTATCCATAACCATAAGCACTTCATGTGCACGTTTATATGACATATAAAGCTTCGCGAGGCGCAAACGATACTGTTGGCGTTTAAGCTGGCTCGAGGCATTGGCAATAGTCTGTAAAGTAAGGTGTTGGAATTTCTGAAAGGCTTTTTCTGTACCGTTACCGTAAACTTTAAAAATAGGCTCTGTTGGATCTAGGTCGGGCATAAAAAATTCAGCGTCTGGGTCATTTCCATTAATATCCGATAGTTTTGCAAGCATCGCCTGACCTTTGTCAGATTCAAGTATACCCGTCCCGTCTAGAATTTCTCCAGCAACCTTTGAAGCCTCATCGTAACTTCCTACCTCTGGCGTCTCTTCGACCAAAGTGAAAGCTGGATTGCTTTGAACCTCTGCCTCTTCACCCTCTTCTAACTCAAACACATTACTACCAAAAAGTGCATCAAACCCACTATCACTTTTCTTCTGAACATCAAACTTTTTATGTTTAACCTTAGGCATATCTATATTGCTCATTTTTTGACGTGCCGAACTCACTTTGTCTAAGGCTCTTGCTAGGGCATCTGTATCTTTAACAAAATTGTTAGCCTGCGCATTTTCTTTTTCTTTTGTATTGTTAGGCATGGTGCCAACATATTGAGCCTCCCCTTTAATAGGCTTGATAGCGGCAAAACTTGGTGCAGCTAAATTTTCGTAAGCCTCATCTTCTGATGTATCACCAAATAAGGATGTATCCACAAATTCAGTATCCGCCTTGTTTACAGCAGTCACTGTATTCACATCAATTCTTTGAAGAGGTGTAGCCTCAATTTTAGTACCAG